>DATAZR010000154.1:0-68613 GCA_036271955.1 Acidobacteriaceae bacterium | reverse complement strand
TGGCTGAGAGAGTCGGCATCACGATGGCCAACATCTCCGTGCTGAAAAATGGCAAGGCAAAGGCGATCCGGCTATCGACGCTGGATGCCATCTGCAAGGCTCTCGCATGCCAGCCTGGGGATGTTCTCGAATACAAAGACTGAGTGAAGCAGATCCTTCGCTGTGCTCAGGATGACAAGCGAGAAAAACAAGGGCGGCTTCGTGCTACGCACGAATTTGGCCCATGTCTCAAACTCGAGACATGGGGCACCCGCCTATTTCCTGACTTTGAATTCGTGAGGGTCGGCTAGCTCAGCGGGGCCATCTGCTTGGTGTTGGTGTAGGTGTAGGTGATGCGGTTGATTACGGTGATGGTCGAGAGCAGGGCCAAGACCCAGAGCACCGGGGCCATCACTCCCCAGTGGTTGAAGAGCGCGCCGAGGATGATTAGTACGATGCGCTCCGGGCGCTCCATGAAGCCTACTTTGCAGGAGCCGATGAGCGACTCGGCGCGGGCGCGGGTGTAGCTGACCATGAGCGACATCGACATGACGTAAGCGCCGAGCCAGACATACCAGAAGTGATTGGCGCGGGCGTAGTAGACGATGAGTCCGAAGAAGAGCACCACGTCGGAGTAGCGGTCGATTACCGAGTCGAAGAAGGCGCCGAAAACGGTGACCTTGTTGGTGCGGCGGGCGACGCGTCCATCGACCATATCGAAGATGCCTGCGCCGATGATGACCAGGCCGGCATACATGAACATGCGTCCGGCATTGGTGGCGTTGGCGCGGCCGAAGAAGACAGCGGCTCCGATGTTGATGACCAGGCCGATGAAGGTCAGAACATTGGGCGAGATGCGCGTGAGGGACAAGCCGTAGACGATCTTGTCCAGCAGCCATCCGCAGGCGCGCCCGAAGGCGCCAGTCCAGGTCGTTGCCACCGCTAGCTCCCAGTCTTCTCGTTGCCGGCTTCAGCCTGCGCTACTTCGTCGTG
Source organism: Acidobacteriaceae bacterium (assembly GCA_036271955.1). Classification (GTDB taxonomy): domain Bacteria; phylum Acidobacteriota; class Terriglobia; order Terriglobales; family Acidobacteriaceae; genus Acidicapsa. The sequence goes on along the minus strand of DATAZR010000154.1, from coordinate 67,641 downwards.
GATGGTGATGAGCTTGAGAATTTCGAGCTCCCGCTTGCCGTTGGGAGTGATTACGATGGCGATATCGCCGACCTTTTTGCCGATGAGGCCGCGGCCAATTGGCGAGGTAGTGGAGATGAGGCCCTTGGAGACGTCGGATTCTTCGCTGGTGACGAGTTTGTAGACGATCTCTTCGTCTTTGGTGGTATCGAAGACAGTGACCGTGGAGCCGAAAGCGCTCTTGTCCCTGGGAATGTTCGCCAGGTTGACCAGCGAGAGCTCGGCCATGCGCTTCTTGACCTGGCCAAGGCGCGCGTTGACGAATACCTGGCGCTGCTTGGCCATGTGGTATTCGGCGTTTTCGGAGAGGTCGCCGAGCGAGGCTGCTTTTTTGATTTCGACAGGCAGCTCGTGGGCGAGCTCATGCTCCAGCTTGGCGATCTCTTCGAGGAGCTGCTTCTTGATGTGTTCAGTCATTCCTATTCCATTGCGGCTGGTAGTCTCGCGAATTCAAAAGACTCAGGAATTCTGGCGGCGCCAATCGGCTAGGTCCCACCAGCTTGAGCATCCTGTTTTGTCCGTGTGATCTTTTGTCCGTAAGATCCGCCGCGATCTATGAGGTCCGCCGGTTTCCGACCCCGCGTCGGAGTTCGCCAGGCGGGTAAAGCCCTGAAACTTCGATTATACGACGCAGCTATCCGTTTGGCGGGGCTTCGGGAGTTTCGGCTTGCAGGCCAGATCGTAGTGCGGCCTCGCGCCGGGCGTCGAGAAATGTCTGGAGAATGAGGACCGCGGCTACCTGGTCGACCAAAGGCTTGTGCTCCTGGCGGCTCTTGCCGGCGGCGTAGAGAATCTCATGCGCGGCGCGGCTGGTGAGGCGTTCGTCGACGAGGTGGACGGGAAGGGCGGCCAGCTTGCCCAGCTCTTCAGCGAAGGCACGGGTCTTCACGGCCTGGGCGCTGACTTCGCCGGAGCGAGTCTCGGACATATGCAGCGGATCGCCGGCTACGATGCCGAAGCAGCCGAATTTGCGGCAGACGCGGGCTAGGGAACGCATGTCTTCGCGAGGATTGCGCTTGCGGGTGAGGGTCATCACAGGCTGGGCGAGCAGGCCAAGTTCATCGGAGACGGCGACGCCGATGCGTTTGGAGCCGATGTCCAGACCGAGGTAGCGGGGAACTTCACGAATTGGCAAAACGGCTTCCAGTGAATCAACTCCTCGGGAACCAAATGGTGGGTTCCTGCGTTCAGATTACGGCTTTTGCGAGGCAGCGCGCTGGAGAAGCCAAATTACAATCGAAGGATTGGAAACTGCGTGCATCGACAGCTGGGCGGCGGCATCCAATGCAGAGGCTGAATACCGGGTTCGATAGCCGGGTTGAGAGCGGGAGTTGATGGTTCGTCGGCGAAGTTCGAGAAACAAGAAGGGTTCCGGCGCACTGCTTTCGGTTTTTTTCCTGTTGCTGCTGGCTGGCGGCGGCGCGGCGGTTGGCTGGTTTATCTTTTTACCCGCGGGACCGGCGGAAGCAACCTTCATTGAGATCGCTCCTGGAAGCGGCAGCAGCCGGATCGCAGCGCAGCTGGAGCATGCGGGTGTGGTTCGCAGCCAGTATGGCTTCGATGCGGTGCGGCTTTGGAAGCGGGGAATTCTCAAAGCCGGTGAATACCGTTTTGATCACGCCGCTGCGGTGACCGAGGTTTATGCTCGTATCGCTCGCGGCGACGTCTATACGCTGCCGGTGACAATTCCCGAGGGCGCGACGCGGTTCGACATTGCGGCGCGGGTGGCGCAGGCGGGCTACCTCAATATTGCCAAGGAGGATTTTTTGGCAGCTACGGTCTCGGACACTTCGCTGATCGCCGATCTGGACCCTCAGGCGCGCAATCTCGAAGGATATCTCTTCCCGGACACGTACCGGTTTCCGCGCCGGGTGACATCGAGCCAGATCATCTCAGCCATGGTCCGCCGCTTCAAAACCGAGGCTTCGGAAATCGGCCTTGCCCACCTAGCCTCGGGCAGGAGCGTGCATGACGTGGTGACGCTGGCTTCGCTGGTGGAGCGCGAGAGTGCGGTGAACTCCGAGCGGCCGCTGGTGGCGAGCGTATTGCTGAATCGCCTAGCGGCAAAGATGCCGCTGATGACTGATCCGGCTTTGATTTATGGGCTGGAAGTCGAGGGGCAGTGGCGCGGGGCGATTTATGAATCGGATCTGAAACGCGACACGCCGTACAACACCTATCGCCATGCCGGGCTGCCGCCGGGGCCGATCGCCAATCCGGGGCTGCCTTCGCTGCGGGCCGCAGCCGATCCGGCGGCGACGGATTACCTGTATTTTGTGGCTGCGGGAGCCGATCCGCAGGGCAAGTCGCGCTTTGCCGCGACGCTCGACGAGCACAATAAAAATGTCGCGAGCTACCGGCAGGCCGTCAAACAGGCAGGTGGGCATTGATGGCCGGCTGTTCAATCCGAAACTCCACACGTCGATGGGGGGCGCTCGCCCTTTTGGCGGCGGCTTTGCCTGCGGTTCTTTCGCTGACCGGCTGCTCCAGCTGGTTTATCTCCAAACGCAAACTGCCGGTACCGATTGCGCCTGGCATTGTGCTCTCGAACTCGGCCGATGAGCTGGCGGCGGGCATCAACCGGCAGTGGGAGAAGTTTCAGAGCATGACGGCGACGGTGGACATCAAGGCCAGTCATCTCAAGGCCAAGGAGGGTGAGGCCACCGATTACCCAACCTTCCACGCCAACGTGCTGCTGCGCAAGCCGAACATGCTGCGAGTGCTTGGACACCTTCCGGTGCTGCAGACCAAGATGTTCGACCTGGCCAGCGACGGCATCAAGTTCACTTTGGTGATCTATCCCAAGAGCGAGTACTACCAGGATCTCAACGCCCGCAAAGGCACTTCGCCGAACTGGTACGAGAATCTGCGACCGGGACCGCTCTTTGATGCCATGGTGGTGCGCGGATTGGACAAGGACGACCTGTACTCTGTGACCGAGCAGACGGTGACCATGGAAGACACCGTCAACAAGCGCCTGATTGCAGAGCCGGAGTACGTACTAAACATCCAGCGGCTGAAGCCGAACAGCCAGGAGCTGTATCCGGTGCGTGTCATCCATATTCATCGCGAAGACCTGCTGCCCTATGAGCAGGACCTCTACGACGAAAAAGGAAGACTTGCCACGCAGGTCATCTACGGGATATATAAGGACTTCAACGGAACGAAGTATCCCAGCACCATCACACTCAAGCGGCCGGAAGAGGAGTATCAGCTGAGCATGACGGTGGTGAGCCTGAACGCCAACACTCCGCTGACGGACGATCAGTTCCACGTCGAGATACCCGAGGGGTACAAGAAGCAGGAACTGAAGTAGGGCTGCTCAAGTTGGATTACACTTAGTCTGACGGGAGGCGATATGCCGGTCAGCGATATCCAATCCGAACGGCGGCACGCACACCTGCTGCTCGATGTCCTTCCGGATGAAAAGGTTTCTGTTGTCAAAAACATGCTGGAGGGCTTGATCGATCCTCTTGCACGCGCGCTCGCGAATGCGCCTCTCGACGACGAACCGGTTTCCGAAGAGGAAGCACGCGAGGTTGCCGCTTCTCGCGCTTCATTTGGCCGGAAGAATACCTCGAACGAAGAGCTACTGGCTGAGTTCGGTCTCGCTCCCGAAGACTTCGAGGAAATGGGCCGAGCTCCCCTTCAATCGGACACAGCAAACCGATAGTCATGTCGAAGAAGATCGAATGGACCGCTCAGGCGCGAGCCGACCTGCGCGCCGTCGATCGAACCTTGGCCCTTCGCATTCTTCACGCACTCGCCCGTCTTGTCCAAATAGGCGAAGGCGATGTGAAACGCCTGCAGGACATCGATCCTCCCGAGTTTCGCCTGCGTATCGGAGACTATCGGCTCCGCTTCCACGATGCAGGAGAATCGATTGTTGTCCTGAGCGTGAAGAATCGCCGTGACGCTTACCGCTAGCTTCCCGGCGGCATTTTGAGGTGCTGATCGGAGCCAGGCTGGACTAGAAGACGGGCTCGGGCACTTCCACTTCGCGGGCCTCGCGAACGTGCTTGGCCAAAGCCCACTTCAGCTCTTCGATTCCCTGCCCGGTGACGGCGGAGATGGCGTGGAACTCCAGCTTGCGGCGTTTGGCCGAGGCGGTGAGCTTCTTGAGCTTTTCCGGGTTGGCTGAGTCGATCTTGGAGGCGACGACGATCATCGGCTTCTCCATGAGGCCGTGGCCGAAGTTCTCCAACTCGCCGCAGATGACTTTGAAATCCTCGATGGGGTCGGGACGGCCTGAATCATCGGAAACATCGACGAGATGGACAAGAACCCGCGTGCGCTCGATGTGGCGCAGGAACTGGACTCCGAGGCCGGTGCCGAGATGCGCGCCCTCGATGAGCCCTGGCATGTCGGCGACGACAAAGCTCTCTTCATTGGGAGCCTCGCCGACGGTGACCACGCCCAGATTGGGCTCCAGCGTGGTGAAGGGGTAATCGGCGATCTTGGGCTTGGCTGCCGAGATGCGCGAGATCAGCGTGGACTTGCCGGCATTCGGATAGCCGACGAGGCCTACATCCGCCAGCAGTTTGAGCTCGAGGCGGTAAGTGCGCTCTTCGCCGAGACGGCCGGGTTCGGACTCACGCGGAGCCTGGTGCGTCGGCGTGGCAAAGTGCTGGTTGCCGCGTCCGCCACGGCCGCCTTTAGCGACGACAAAGGTGTCCTCGGGCAGGGCAAAGTCATGTACCAGCTCGCCAGTTTCGGCGTCGTAGACGGTTGTCCCAACCGGGACCTTCAGGATGATCGAATCGCCATCGCTGCCGGTGCAGTTGGAGCCCTCGCCATGGCGTCCTCGGCCGGCTTTGTGCTCGGGGTTGTAGCGGAAATGAATCAGGGTGTTGTGCTGCTGGCTGGCGCGCATGACGACATCGCCGCCGCGGCCTCCATCGCCGCCCGAGGGGCCGCCGCGAGGGACAAACTTTTCGCGCCGGAAGGCGACGCACCCGTTGCCGCCGTTGCCGGCTTTGACCAGAATTCGTACTTCATCAATGAACATGCGTGAAAATCCAACTTCCTATCTATTCAGTTTATCGGAATACGCATATACTCGCTCGTGACTCCATAGAACCTGCCTGAAATCTCGTTCGAACTTCTCGCGCAGGTCGATTCCAGCCCTTATTTTTACGGGCCCGCATTCCTGAAACACTCTCTTCCCGGATTTGCATCCACTCTGGCCTTCGCGGCGGCGCGAATGGGCCTTTCCGGGTGCTGCGGGATGGGGATCGGCGGCGAAGTTCGCGGACTGGGAGCGGCGATTGCGCTCGCCTGCTGTCTCGGGCTGGCGGTCTTCCTTGTGGGGGGAACCGATGCCGATGCCAAATCTCCGGAAAGCGACGCCACGGGGACGCTGAATGGGCGGCTTACCGACTGGCACAGTGTTCCTCTGGTGCAGGCGGATGTGGTTCTGCGCAATCTGGCTACGGGCGCGGTCACGCACGGAGTCACAGGAAAGAATGGCAGCTATCGCTTCAGTGGCCTTGATCCCGGCGAATATCGGCTGGAAGCAGAACTGCCCGAACTGGGCAAAGGGGCGGTCGAGGGAATTTTGGTCTCCGCCGGCCATGCGACGCGGGTGCAGGCGGCGCTGGTGATGGAGCTGCCAACGCCGACTTTGCCGGTGGATGCAGGCATTCGCGACCTGGACCCGGTGGCGGCTGCCGTCACTTCGGTAATCCCCGGCGAGGAGCTGAATGCGCTGCCGGTCGCTGCGCGCAACTGGATGGAGTTCGCTGCAATTACTCCGGCTGCCAATCCTTCAGGACAAGGCGGAGGAGGGCGCGGAGGCCAGATCGGCGGCTCGCCCAGCGGGGCATTGGAGGAAACGGGGGAAGATAGGGGGCGAGATACGGGTGGAGATGCGGCGGGCGACATCGAAACCAGCATCGACGGCATCGAAAACGCACCCTCGTTCCGCACGGAAAATTCTGGCCAGACGCGCGGCATACGCTCGCTGGGGCAGTCGGCTGTGCAGTCGATGGAAGCCCGTTCCGGCGACGCTCCGGCGGACCGCGCGCAGACGCCGGGCTCTACTGGAGCGTCGATCGACCTGGCGACCAGTCATGGCGGCAACCACCTGCACGGCCAGCTGTTTTATCTGAACCGGCAAAGCCTTTGGGGAGCGCAGAACCCTTTTACGCAATGGGTGCAGCGGACGGCTCCGGCAAGCGGTGTGGATACGGCGCAGTTCACCGCCGAACCATACACGCCGCCGAACAGCCGCCAGACATTCGGCTTCGGCATCGGCAGCAAGCTCAAGCGGGACAAGCTCTTCTGGTTCGCCGCTCTGGATGGCGCGCTGGGCAACGACCCGGCGGTGGCGACGGTGCGGCATGCGGAGGATTTCTTTGCCCAGCCGACGCTGGATGACCTGACAATGCTGGCGGCGCGGATCGGACCCGCTTCGCTGCAGAGCGCGCCGGCATGCGCTCCGGGGTCGCTGGCTGGCGGCGCGGTGCTGGAGCAGGCGGCGGCGTGCTATTCCGATTGGCTGGGGCAGATGGATGGGTTGCTGGGGCGAGTGGCGCGCAGTTCGCGGCAGTGGCAGGGCTTTGCGCGGCTCGATTGGGAGAACGAGCGCGAGCATCTCAGCGTGGAAGCCGATGGCGCGCATGTTGCCGCGCCTGGAGGGGCGATTGGACGCAGCTCGGAGACCTACGGCAGCCACAGCTTTGGCGACCGCCAGAGCACAGACGCATGGGCGCTGGCCAAACTGTCGAGCTTTGTCACGCCGAACCTGCTCAACGATGTGACGGCGCTTTACCGGCGCAACATCCAGAGCGAGACTCCGCAGGCGCCGTCGGACTTTGAGAAGCCGTTTCTCTACAACAGCTGGGGGCAGCTGCCGGAGATCGTCGCCGATTCGCGCGATGGCTTCATCTTTGGCAAGCCGGCGCGGCTGTCCACGTCTAGCTATCCTGACGAGCACGGAGTGATTGCGCGAGAGACGCTGAGCTGGGTTCGCGGGCCGCATCTGCTCAAGGTAGGGGCGAGCTTCGATCATGTTTCGGATGCGGTCGGGGCGTTGTTCAACCAGACTGGAACCTACTCCTACCCGAGCGTGCTGAATTTCATCTCCGATGCTGCCGCCTTCCGGCAGTACGGCATCAACGGCGTGGGCGACCCGACGGCCGACCACACCTGCGATGCTACCGGGCGCGTGTACCGGCTCGCCGATGGCACGCTGGGCGGTCGTGGCGATCTGCCCTGCTACGCGTGGTATTCGCAGCGCATCGGCCCGGCGAACTGGCATGTGAGCACCAACGACCTGGCTGCGTTTGCTACGGAGCAGTGGCAGCCGGCGCACAACCTCACCTTGTCCGCAGGAGTGCGCGGCGAGGCCGAGCAGCTGCCTCCTCGAATCGAGGCGACGGAGAACTCTGATCTGCCGGAGGCGGGCAAACTGCCCACTCTCGGGCTGAACTGGGCTCCGCGGGTGGGGCTGGCTTATTTGCCGTGGAAGAGAACCGTGCTGCGCGTCGGCGCGGGGCTGTACTACGGGCGAGTGGACAACTCGGCGGTGCTGGCGGCGCTGACGCAGACGGGCTCTCTCAATGGCGACCTGAATTTCTTCTTCCGGCCAACCGATGTTGGCGCGCCGGCGTTTCCGTATGTATTTTCGGGGGTCCCGGCGACGGTGGTGAGGCCGGGAGCGGTCTTCTTCGCGAGCAACTTCAAAACTCAGGAAGTGGAGCAGGCGGTGTTTGGTGTGGAACAGGGGTTGCCTGGCCACTGGCTTATCGAGGCCAATGCGATGGCCAGTTTCGGACGGCGGCTACCGGTATCCATCGATACGAATATCGATGCTACTAACGCTCCGCAGACGATTACCTATGCGGTGGTCGACGCCAGCGGCGAGGGGCCGATCAAGACGCCGAAGATTACTGTTCCCTTCTATACCGCGCGCTTCGCGACTGCGCCGGACAAGAATTATCAGCAGCTGGACTCCATCGAGAGCCGAGCTAACTCGACTTATGACGCGGCGCTGATCAAGATCACGCGTTCTGGAGGCCATGGGTTCAACCTGCATGCGCACTATCTTTACGCCCATGCCACCGACTGGAACCCGAACGAAACCGGCCAGGTCGCGGTAGACGATGTGCTCGATCCGCAGGATTTCCGGCAGGAATACGGGACTTCAAATCTTGATATCCGGCACTCGGCTGGCGCGACGGTGGTGTATGAGACTCCGTGGAAGCTGCGCAGCTGGGCGGGCGTTGTGGCCAGCGGCTGGAGCGTTGCGGCGGTGGGGCAGTACCGCAGTGGATTGCCTTTCACGATGCGCACGGGCGGCTATATTCCCGGCTACTATCCGTCGACCGGCCATCTGCTGGAAGGCATCGGGCCGGGCATCAACGGCTCGGGCGGCGATAATCGTATCTACGGCATTGGCCGCAACACCTATCGCTATCCCGCGACGTGGACTGCGGATTCGCGTGTGGGCAAGCGATTTTATCTTGCGCATGGACGAGAGCTGGAACTGCTGGCCGAGAGCTTCAATCTCTTCAATCACCAGAACACGACGCTGCTGGAGACGACCGGCTACATTCTTGATCGCGGCAGCACCTCAGGCGACCTGCCGACGCTCAACTTTCTCACCGGGCTGACCAGCAAGGGTGCTCCGAGCACAACACCTGAGTTCGGCAAGCCGCTGGATGTGAACGCGACGAACTTCTATCGCCCTAGGGAGATTCAGGTTGGCTTGCGGGCGAGATTTTAGGCCGTGTGGTCGAGCAGGATTTTCCAGCCACCGGGACCTTTGTGCCAGACCAGGCTGAAGATGCCGTCGTCCTTGGTGGCTGCGCCTTTGGTATTGCGTTCGAGATGAAAGCGCCCGGTGACGACAGCATACTCGGTCACGCCCGAGGCGGTGGGCAGCAGGCGCACATCGAGGTCCTTGAAGGTGAGCTCGCCCATCTGTTCCTTGGTGGCATAGTTCTGCTTGTACCGGGCTAGGATCGGCTCGAAGCCTTTGTTGATCGAGGCTGCGCCCACAAACGTGGTCTTCGGGGAGTTCTCGTAGCTGGTCATGAAATCCAGCACGTCGCCGCGGTTCCAGGCGGCAACAGATGCCGTTATCACGGCTTTGATTGCGGCTTCGTCAGTCTGCTTGCCTCCGGCCTGGGCCAGAGCATTGTTTGCAACACAGCTGGCCAGCATAGCCAAGAACAAAGCCCATATCAGTCCACGAATCCTCATATCTTCCCTCCGCTGCCACTCTACAACGACTCAGCGATTTTGAGGATACATGGAAGTGCAGCAGGCCGGAGCCGGGCTTAAAAAGAATTTTCCTAGAACCGGTCGAGCTTCTCGAAAAGCTCCGCAATGTTGACCAGGACCGGTGTGCCGACGACGGTCAATTCGCCTGAAGAAACGAGGGTGAAACCGGCGCCGGTGTCGGCGTGGGCTACTCGTTTGCGGGGATCGATGACCCAGATGTTTTCGACACCGAAGCTGCGGTATTCGGCGGCTTTTTCTTGGGCGCGCCGAAGCGTGTCTTTGGGAGACATGATTTCAATGGTGATGAGCGGCGGACGAGTGAGAATGGGTTCGCGGGGAGTGCCCACGCGCAGGACCGTCACATCGGGCACGAGGAAGCGATGCGCGCTCAACTGAACGCGCTGCTCCGGAAGCGCAAAAACTCCCCAGCCAACGATCTGATTGGTAAAAAGCGTGACCAGCATCGCTTGCAGAAACGCGTGTTCAAACTCTCCCAAGTTTCGCTCCTCAATCACGCCATGGTTGTATTCGCAATCCGGCTGGTAGTCCGTGTTGAGATACTCTTCGACAGAGATGAGCGGCTCGGCGATGGGCTGGGTTGCCATACGAGGATTATCCTGCGATTCCAGATGCGGCGCAACGGAGTGCGGTGAGAATCGGGCGTACTTCACGGCAAATACAAGATAAGAAGCTTGCCAATCGTGGTTGGAGCATCTAAACTCGCTTTTCTAGTAAACCTTTTCTGGTGAGGTCTCTGAAAATGTGGTGCTTCTCTGCGCTTCCGAAATTGGCCCCAAGATTTTGCCTGCCCGTGGTCTCTCTTTTTGCGGGCGTTGCTTTGGTTGTTTCATCTTGCGGCGCTGCCTTTGGACAGAGCGTCAGCGCCAAGGCTGCAGTGCTCGACATCCAGGTGGACAAGAGCCTGCATGAAGTGAGCCCGATGCTTTATGGGCTGATGACCGAGGAGATCAACTACTCCTATGACGGCGGATTGTATGCCGAGATGGTGCGCAACCGGACGCTGCGCGACCCGAACTGGAATCAGCAGGACTGGTTGATCGTGCAGAATGCGAGCGCGGGCGCTTCGTTCGAGAAAGACAAGACCACCGGCCCCTCGGAGGCGCTGAATGACAGCATCAAGCTTACTGTAACTGCAGCTTCGGCTGCTGAGCCGGCAGGGCTGCGCAATCAGGGCTACTGGGGCTACCCGTTAAAGCCAAATGTGACGTATAAGGCTTCGCTCTATGCCAAGGCAGAGACGGCGGGGCTGGGGCCGCTGCATATCAGCCTGGTGAATAACAAGACGGGCAAGAGTGTGGCTGCGGCGGATGTGCCGTCGATTGGCAGCGAGTGGAAGCAGTATACGGTTACCCTGCACACCGGACAGATCGCGCCCTCCGAGGCCAATCACCTGGAAATTACACTGAGCAAGCCGGGCACGGTGTGGATGGATCTGGTTTCGGTGTTTCCGCCGACTTACAAGAATCGCGCCAACGGCAATCGCGTGGACCTGATGGAGATGCTGGGTGGGATGCATCCGGCGTTTCTTCGCTTCCCTGGCGGCAATTACCTCGAAGGCGACCACATCAACGAACGCTACCAGTGGAAGAAGACCATTGGGCCGCTGGTCGACCGGCCGACGCATCCCAGCCCGTGGAATTATCACTCTTCGGATGGCCTTGGACTGCTGGAGTTTCTGGAGTGGTGCGAGGACCTGCACATGCAGAATGTGCTTGCGGTCTACGGCGGCTACTCCATGCGGCAGGAGCATGTAGAGCCGGGCAAGGACCTCGAGCCTTACGTGCAGGACGCGCTGGATGAGATCGAATATGCGACCGGAGGTCCAGAGACGAAGTGGGGAGCAGAGCGCGTGAAGGATGGGCATCCTGCGCCTTTCAAGCTGGCGTATGTGGAGATCGGCAACGAGGACTGGTTCGATAAGTCGAACAGCTATGACGGGCGCTTCAAGCAATTCCACGATGCGATCAAGGCGAAGTATCCCGACCAGAAGCTGATTGCGACTGCGCCGGTGACGAGTGTGAAGCCGGATGTGCTGGACGATCACTTTTACCTAAGTGCGGAGAAGTACTTCGACGACATTCACCACTACGACAAGTTCGACCGCAACGGGCCGAAGATCTTCATGGGCGAATACGCGACGATGGAGGGCTCGCCGACGGGTGACTTTGGCGCTGCGCTGGGTGATGCGGCTTGGCTGACAGGCGTAGAGCGCAACAGCGATGTGGTGGTGATGTCGAGCTACGCTCCGCTGCTGGTGAATGTGCATAACGGCGGCATGCAGTGGCATCCCGACCTGATCGGCTATAACGGGCTGAGCAGCTATGGCTCGCCTAGCTACTATGTGCTGTCGCTGTTTGCGGGGCACGTCGGCGACGAGGTTCCGGAATCTTCGCTGACCGGGGTGGGATCGCGGGTGGCGTATTCAGTGACGACGAAGGCCGGGAAGGTCTATCTAAAGATCGTCAATGGCGTTCCGACGCCGCAGGAAGTGGAGATTAAGCTGAGCGGGGTGAGTGCGATTGCAGGCCCGGCGAAGCTGACGCGGCTGCATGCGCTGTCGCCGGTCGATACCAATACCATCGACGATCCGAAGCACATCGTTCCGGTGGAGAGCACGATTCCTTTTACAGGGACGACGGTGAAGCACACGATTCCTGGATACTCATTTGAGCTGATTGAGATGGAGACGAAGAAGTAGATTGGGGCTGGAATTTCCCTCGGGGGCCTAAAGCCCCCTTTCTATCCTCTAGCTTATGTACGGGCTGAAGCCCGTACCCTTCAAGACTGTAGGTACACGCTTGAATAAGAGTGCGCACAGGCTTGCCAGAAAAGCAGATTTCCTTCGGGAATGACAGGCAAGAAGAGCAAAGGCGGACTTGCTAAGCCAGCTTTGCGATCGTCACATGCGTAGCATTCGTGCTTGCCGTGTGCGATGTGACTTCGTATCCGAGTGCGGGAAGGTTGAGGCCTGCAAAGAGGCTTTCGCCGGAGCCAAGCAGCACAGGCGAGCAGGCCAGGTGCATCTCGTCGATCAGTGAGGCCTGAAGATATTGGCGGATGGTTGAGGCTCCGCCGCCGACTCGAATGTCCTTACTACCTGCGGCTTCGCGGGCCTCGTCAAGAGCGTCGTGTATGCCGCCGGTGATGAAGTGGAAGGTTGTTCCGCCTGCCATGACCAGAGGCTCGCGCGGGTGATGGGTGAGGACGAAGACAGGCGTGTGATAGGGCGGCTCGTCGCCCCACCAGCCTTTCCAGGAATCGTCGGGCCATGGACCGCGAATAGGGCCGAACATGTTGCGCCCGAGTATCCATGCGCCAATGTTATCGAAGCCGCGCACAGCGAAGTCGTCATCAAGGCCGGTAGTGCCGCCTTCCCCGCCTTGCATTGCTTGAAACGTACGCGTAGGAAAGAACCACTGGAAGAGGGCCGGTCCTCCGACTCCGAGTGGATTCTCGAGGTCTTGATGGGGACCAGCGCCAAAGCCGTCGATGGAAACGCCAAAAGAATGCACGCGCAGTTTGGACATGGAACTTAGAACCTGTCTGCACTAACCGTTGAGCAGCTCCTGCAGCTTGTTGATGGTGCGGTTGAGGTCTTTGTCGGTGCGGCGCAACTCGTCGATCTTGCCGATGGAGTGCATCACGGTGGTGTGATGCTTGCCACCGAACTGACGGCCGATCTCAGGCAGGCTGGCCTCGGTGAGGTTCTTGGCCAGGTACATGGCGATCTGGCGAGGAACGACGACGGCGCGCGAGTTGTTCTTCTGCTTGAGCTCGCTGACGCGCATGGCGAAGTTTTCGGCGACGGCCTTCTGAATGGCGTCGATGGTGATCTTGCGCACCTGGGTGTCGATGAACTGCTTGAGGCACTGCTGCGTGGATTGCAGCGTGATCTCCATGCTGTTCATATTGCACCAGGCGATGAGGCGCACCAGCGCACCCTCTAGCTCGCGCACGTTGGTGCGAACGTTGGAGGCGATAAACATAGCAACATCGGTAGGCAGGCTGGCCTGCTCGCTCTCTGCCTTCTTCTGCAGGATGGCGACTTTGGTCTCGAGGTCGGGCGGCTGAATGTCGGCGATCAAGCCCCACTCGAAGCGCGAACGCAGCCGGTCTTCGATCTCCGCGAGTTCCTTGGGAGGACGGTCGGAGGCGATGACGATCTGCTTCATGCTCTCGTGAAGAGCGTTGAAGGTGTGGAAGAACTCTTCCTGTGTGCGCTCTTTTTGTGCGATGAACTGGATGTCGTCGATGAGCAGCACGTCGACCGAGCGGAAGCGATCGCGGAAACTGGTCATGCGGTCGTTGCGCAGCGAGTTGATCATCTCGTTGGTGAACTTTTCCGCCGAGACGTAGCAGATGCTGGCGATGGGCTGGCGGCGCTTTACTTCATGCCCGATGGCATGCATCAGGTGGGTCTTGCCCATGCCGACGCCGCCGTAGAGGAAGAGCGGGTTGTAGGCCTTGGAGGGGCGCTCGGCGACGGCCAGCGAGGCCGCGCGGGCGAACTGATTGCCATTGCCGATGACGAAGTTGTCGAAGGTGTAGCGCGGGTTGAGCTGCGCGGCCGAGGACCAGTCGAAGCGGCTCTGCTGCTCGGGCGGATACGACGCGCGGCGATTGGGATGCGCCGGCTGGCTGGCTGCATGATTGTGCTGCGGCGCGGTCGCTGCATGAGTAGACAGCGGGCCGAAGCCTCCGTCTTTGCGTACAGGGGGCTGCGATGGATCCTGCTCGATGGTGACAAACGCTGCGTCGTCAAGCTCGAGCTTGAGCAGATCGATTGCTTCCTGAATGAGGTCGCTGTACTTGTCGCCGATGTGCTGGAACTCTTCGGTCGGGATGCGCACATAGAGCGTGCGGCCGGCGATGTGGCTGTATCGGGTGGGTTTGAGCCAGGTATCGAAGGACTGGCGGTTAATCTTCTTTTCCAGTGCCGCCAGAATCTGTATCCAGGGGTTAATCGCCGTTGCTGGCGTAGTTGCAAATGACATCATGAATTCCTTACGTGCACTCTTTACTTACCGAATATTCGCGCGCTGTTCCGATTCGCTACAAAGTTAAAAACAATGCTTCGCCCCAGGCGCGCATGATGAAACTGCGCGTCGTGTTGGGAGCCCTATCTGCCGAGAGACTTGTCAGGCTGAAGCGCCCGACATTTGCATCGACTTCGTAGACAAAAAAATCAGTTCAGCGGTGTGTTCGGAATCTTGGTGAACGGGTCCGATACTAGCACAATTTCCGTGTTCTGCAACGTCTCATTCACACAACACGGGGAATTGCACCAGCCATGGTGAAACCAGCGGGAATGCCCATGGGAACCAGTCTGCGAGTGCTTTGCTTGCATGATTCCCACCTTCCTTTTCACACGCCCTGAGGCCTGAGCAGAGAGAGCAATTCCTGCGTTCGAATTCGGATTCTACACCCGCCGGGAGCTCAGGAAAAGTGCCGGATGGTACAGAATGCTTCCCGCTTTGGATTGGAGAATCATAGCGGCGGGGCTGGATTCCAAACTGACTCTGGGGTATACTTGAGACTTGCCGTCAAGGCGCAGATTTCCACAGAAGATTCAGGAGCATTTCCATGCCCAAGCGCACATTTCAGCCCAACCGCCGCAAGCGCGTCAAGACCCACGGCTTTCGGGCCCGCATGAAGACCAAGAGCGGAGCCGCCGTGCTCAGCCGCCGCCGCGCACAAGGCCGCAAGCGCGTTGCCGTCAGCGCCGGATTCCGCGACTAGTTTCCCTGTGTGGCTGGGTTCCTCGCCTGAGGAAACCCGGCCCCTGCAGCTTCAATCTTTTTCACGGAAGCCGCGGGTAACATTCGATCAGGTTGCGGCGTGACAGCTGTAGAAGCCTGCAATGACCGATCATGATCTCACCCTCGCAATCCCCGCTCAGCAAGCTCCTTTCCGCGCAGCCCGTCGATGGTTCTGCTCGCGCGGAAGCAGCCACTCGCGATACCGGGCTGCGTGAGACCGGGTTGAGCGAGACCAAGCCCCGCGAGACCAGGCTGCGCAAGCATGCCGATTATCAGCGGGTGTACAAGGCAACGCGTAAGCAGTTTTCGCCGTCGATGACCTGGTTTCTCGCCCCTCGGGTTGAATCGGATCCGGAACCATCCAGTGCTCAGGAATCCCCCACATCGCCCCGCGTAGGGCTTACCGCCGGCAAGGTGCTGGGCAAAGCGCATGAGCGCAATCGCATCAAGCGGCGCATGCGCGAAGCGGTGCGCAAGCATATCCTCGCCCTTCCTGACGGCGTGGATTTGATACTGCATCCCAAGCGATCGGTGATGACGATGGATTTCGGGAAACTGGAAGCCGAGGTTTTGCGTATCTTCCGTCAGGCGGCTGCGCAAACTCGCGGCACGCAGGAACGAAGCTCCGGGCGGCCGGGCGCATGATCAGGCAGATATTGCTCGCATTTCTCGGCTTCTACCAGCGCTGGCTTTCGCCTGCGATCCATGTGCTTTCGCCGTGGGGATGCCGATACCGGCCTACGTGTTCGGAGTATGCGATCGAAGCAGTAAGCCTGCACGGAACCGCGCGCGGCAGCCTGATGGCGATGCGGCGGCTGTTGCGCTGCCATCCCCTGGCTCGCAGCGGCTTCGATCCTGTGCCCCTGCCGATTGAATGTCCTCATACTCCAGAGGCGAATAGCTTGAGTGCGCGTCCGGCGCGCTCGCTGCACTAGCCAATTACCATAGAGAAGCAGCGGCAGCGCGCTAGATTCAGTGCGCATACAGATTCAGACTGCAGTTTTTAAAGACAGGATTGACCCATTGGCTGAAATTCGTAATCCAAATGCTTCCACGCAGGGCCCGGGCGGAGGCGGCGGTGGTGGCGATATGCGCTCCATGCTCGCTTTTATGGTGCTGGCCGGCGTCGCACTTCTTGCTTTTCAATACTTCAAGCCCCCTACACCCGCGCCGCCGCCGCAACAGCAGACCACTGCCAGCTCACCCAGTTCACCCAGCAATGAAACAAGCCAGGCTGCTTCGGCGGCAGGCACGCCTGCTACGTCAGCCGCTCCGGGTGTAAGTGCGAGTGGAACTGCGGCAACGATCACGGCGAACTCTGAAACACAGACGGTTGTCGAGAACGAGCTTTATCGCATCACATTCACCAACAAGGGTGGACAGGTCAAGAGCTGGGTGCTGAAGCACTACTGCGCCGATGCGCAGGGCCGCGTGCTCGACAAGAACTGCAAAGACGCGCAGGGCAAGCAGTGGAACCTGGACATGGTCAACCAGCAGGCTGCTGCGAACTTTGGCTATCCGCTGTCGCTCTACACCTATGAGCAGGGGCTCACGACAGAGCTGAACAGCGCGCTCTACCAGCCCTCGGCAACGGGTGTGGTCGCTGCGCCGGCGGGCATTATCTTCAAATACGCCAAAGGCCCGCTGACGGTGACCAAGACTTTCACCTTCAACGAGAGCTATGTCATCGATGCCAAGGTTTCGGTGATGCGCTCGGGCTCGCCGGTGCGCGCGCTGGTGGCGTGGCCCAGCGGCCTCGGCGACCAGCAGGAAGTAGCGCAGTACGCGCCGACCAAGTTTGCGTTCTCCATCGACGGCAAGCGGGACACGACCAATGCGAACAAGGTGAGCGGCAACGCGACGCTGGAGCAGTCTTACGACTACGCCGCGGCCATCGATCTCTACTTTGGCGCGGTGTTTTTGCCTTCCGCTCCGCCGCGTACTTCGGTGGTGACGCTGAGCCATTCGATTCAAGCGCCCAAGGATGTCAACGAGCCCAATGCGCAGAAGTTTCCCTCGACGGTATTGGGCGTAGCAGTAGGTGACTCCAGCGGAGTAACGGAGACGCGGCTCTTTGCCGGCCCGCTGCAGTTCGATGTGCTGAGCTCGATTCACTCGACCAGCCCGGATGGACTTACGACGGGCGAAGACCTGAAGCCGCTGATCCAGTTCGGCTTTCTCAAGGTCATTGCCGAGCCGCTGTTCCTGCTACTGCGCTTCGTCTACAGCTTTATCGGCAGCTGGGGCTGGGCGATCATCCTGGTCACGCTTTTCTTCAACCTGCTGATGATGCCGACGCGCTTCATGATGATGAAGCAGTCGCTGCGCATGGCGCGGGTGCAGCCGAAGATGGACGCGATCAAGAAGAAGTACGCGCATCTGAAGGCCACCGACCCAAAGCGCGCCGACATGAATGCGGAGACGATGCAGCTCTACAAGGACGAGAACATCAACATGTACGGCAGCTGCCTTCCGCTGCTGGTGCAGATGCCGCTCTTCTTTGCGTACTACCGCGTCATCGCAAACGTGATCGAGCTGCGTGGAGCGCACTGGGGTTGGCTGCCAAACCTGGCGGTTGCCGACCCGCTGCACATTCTTCCTATCGTGATTATCGCCAGCATGTTCCTGGTGCAGTTCATTACGCCTTCGCCGGGTATGGACCCGCAGCAGCGGCGCATGATGGCCTTTATGATGCCGGCGATCTTCGGATTTTCGATGTGGAACTACGGCTCCGGACTGGCACTCTACTGGGTGACCGGAAACCTGCTCAACCTGGGATTGCAGGTGGGCATCAACCAATCCCGGCTGGGCAAGGAACTGGCGGCGCTGGCGGCTAAGCGCGCGGCTAAGAAAACGGGCGGCAACACGATTCAGGGCAGACGATAGGCCGGGCGGCGGTAAGCATGTACGCGATCCGGCTATAATTCCGGATCGCGGCAATTCCGGATCGCCGTTGAGATAACTGTCACAATCGGATTCGCTCTTTCACTATCCTGCATGGGCCGTCTTTGAGGTGCTTGGGAATGCTAATGAATCTTCGTTCTGCTCTGCGGCGCACGACGCCGTCGTTCTGTGCCATCGCGCTGACAGCCGTGCTTGCCGCATCTCCGCTGCTGCATGCCGAGGAAGGCATGTGGACCTTCGACAACCTGCCCCTGAAGCAGCTGAAGGAGAAGTACAACTTCGTTCCTACGCAGGAGTGGCTCGACCATCTGCGCCTGGCCAGCGTGCGCCTCAATGACGGCGGCTCGGGATCGTTCGTGAGTGCGGACGGTCTGCTGCTGACCAATCATCATGTAGCGCGCGGGCAGCTGCAGAAGAACTCCACAGCGGAACACGATTACCTGGCCAATGGCTTCTACGCGGAGAACGCGGCTCAGGAGATGAAGTCTCCCGATCTCGAAGTGGACGTGCTGGAGTCGATGGAGAACGTGACGGCCAAGGTCGATGCCTCAGCCAAGGGCATCGCCGATGACAAAGCTGCTCTGAAGGCGCGCGATGCGGCAATTGCTGCAATCGAAAAAGAGAGCAAAGACAAGACCGGCCTGCGCTCCGACGTGGTGGCGCTCTACAACGGCGGCGAGTACTGGCTCTACCGCTACAAGAAGTACACCGACGTGCGGCTGGTCTTTGCTCCGGAGCAGCAGGCAGCGTTCTTCGGCGGCGATCCGGATAACTTCACCTATCCCCGCTACGACCTGGATATGGCGATCTTTCGAGTCTATGAAAATGGCAAGCCGATCCACTCGGACAATTTTCTGAAGTGGAATGTGAAGGGCGCGGCAGATGGCGACCTGATCTTCATCCCCGGCAACCCCGGCTCGACACAGCGCCAGGACACCATGGCTCAGCTCAACATGGAGCGCGAGACGCTTGGGCCGGCGGCGATCGCTTATCTGCAACATCGCCTCGATACAGCCCAGAAGTACGCAGCCCAGGGGCCGGAGCAGGCGCGGCAGGTGGGCACGCTGATCTTTGGCCTGCAAAACAGCCTGAAGGTCTACGTGGGACGCGCTGAAGCTCTGAACGACAAGGCCGTGGTCGCCAAGAAGCAGGGGGAAGAGAGCGATTTTCACGGCAGGATCGATGCCAACGCGGAGTGGAAGCGCGAGTACGGCAGCGCGTGGGAGACCATCGCGGCGGCTGTGAAAAAAGAGCAGGCGATGATTCCCGGCAACATCTATCGCCGCACCGACAGCGATCTGATGGGTCTGGCGCTGCATATCGTGCAATACGTGGCCGAGGTAAAGAAGCCGGATGGCGACCGTCTGGCGGCTTATCACGAGGCCGGGCTTGAGTCGCTGATGCAGCAACTGCTGTCTCCAGCGCCGATTGAGAAGGCGACCGAGAAGCTCTACATGACCAGCGCGCTCACCCAGGGTGAAGAGAAGCTGGGCAAGAACGATGCCTATGTGAACGCGATCCTGCAGGGCGGCGATCCTGCGACAGTGACCAACACGCTTGTCGACGGAACGAAGCTCGGCGACCCGGCGGTGCGTAAGGCGCTGCTGGATGGCGGCGAGGCTGCCGTTGCAGCGTCTACCGATCCGATGATCGTGGTGGCGCGGCGGCTGGACCCGATTGTGCGCGAGCGCCGGCGCATCGCTCGCGATGAGATCGACAGCGTGCTCGATCCCGCCGAAGAAAAGCTGGGCAAGGCGCGCTTTGCGGCCTATGGCAAAGACGCTTATCCCGACGCGACCTTTACCCTGCGCCTCAGCTACGGCACGGTCAAGGGCTATCCCATGAACGGCACCATCGCGCCGCCGTTTACGACCTTCTATGGACTGTATGACCGTTCGGCGAGCTTCGGCAACAAGGCGCCGTTCGATCTGGCCAAGCACTTCGTCGGCGCGCAGAGCAAGCTGAACCTGAGCACTCCGCTGGACTTCGTCTCGACCGGCGATATCATCGGCGGCAACTCGGGTTCGCCGGTGGTGGACCGCAATGGCGATCTGGTCGGCTTGGTCTTCGACGGCGATATCGAGTCGCTGGCCGGGGACTTCGTTTACGAAGGCGAGCGCAATCGCGCGGTCGCAGTGCATACCGGCGGCATGATGGAAGCGCTGCGCAAGCTGTACGGCGCGACCGCGCTGGCCGACGAATTAGAAGGCAAGAAGTGAAAGCTAGTGATCAGTGTCAGTGGTTAGAAGCTAGCGGCTCTCAGGCTTTGCCTTCTTCGGCTTTGTCTGCCTGGGCGGCTGGGTTGACTCGCGAATGACCAGCTCTGGCATGACCGGCACCGTGTCCGGATCGCTGCCCTGGGCGCGGATTCTGCGTAACAGAATGCGCGCGGCGGTCGCTCCCATACTGCGCAGTGGCTGGCGGATGGTGGTGAGGCTGGGGTTTTGAAACGCTGCAGCCTGGATGTCGTCGAAGCCCACGACCGATACATCCTCCGGCACGCGCAGGCGATGCTCGCGCAGAGCGCGAACGGCCCCGATTGCCGCGATGTCGTTGTAGCAGACCAGTGCGGTGAAATCGCTGTCGGGAGTGGCCGGCAGACTGGCGCGTCGATTGAGCAATTCAACGGTCGGCACATAGCCCAGCTCTGGTGTGGAGACGCGCAGCTCGAGCTGCACCAGCCACTCTGGACGCACCGCGAGCTTCATCTCTTTCGCGACGTGCATCAGGCACTCCCAGCGCTCATCGGCATCGGAGCTGTGGCTGCCGCCGCGCATGAAGGCGATCTTGCGATGGCCAAGCTGATACAGGTGTTTGAGGATCAGCTCGGCCGCACGTACCTGATCCAGTACAACGTTAGTCACGCCGGGAATCTTGCGGTGGCCTGCCACGGCGACTACGGGAACGGGAAGCTCATGCGTCAGCAGCGTGTCGATGCCGATGAAGCCCTCGACCGAGCGAGAGAGAAGCAGCCTTGGATACTCCTCGAGCAGATCGGCGCGGCGGCGATGGCTGGCGATGAAGTAGAAATAGCCCTCTTCGACCAGCACGTCCTCCATGCCTTCGAGCACCTGAGCCGCGTAGCCATCGCATAGATCGGGCACCAGCACGCCAACCGAAAAGGTCTGACCCTTGCGCAGCGAGCGGGCAAAGAAGCTGGGGCGATAGTCGAAGAGGCGGGCAGCTTCGCGCACACGCTCCCGCGTCTCCTGCGGAATGGATCGCACACCGGCAGCATTATTGAGCACCAGCGAAATGGTCGCCGGCGATAGGTTTAGATACTCCCCCAACGTTCGCAGACTGATGGTCTGGCCGGGGAGCGGGCCCGATCCTTTGCGCTTGGTCATGCACACTTTGTAGCATCTTCCACCGATGGGCTGTCCCGAATTCTTCGTGCGAAAGAATCCTTAATTCGGATAGTTGCGACGAAGCCGAAGATCTATGCGCACTCAAAAACGTCTCGTTGTAAAATGAGAGCACGGAAGTGTGGCCGAGTGGTTGATGGCTCCAGTCTTGAAAACTGGCGTACCTGAAAGGGTATCGGGGGTTCGAATCCCTCCGCTTCCGCCATTTCCCTCCTGCGCTTGGCGAGCACTGATCCCAATACTTTTTAGAAGAGACTGCCGGCGACCTGTTCTGCCATGTTCCTCGTATCGTTGCGCAGCCCATCGCCGTTGGACGCAGGCGCTGCGGCGCGGACGATGGTCAGCACAAAAGCGCGTTCGCGGACTCGTCCAAGCACCTGTTCGCTGCTCATGCCGGCATCGCTCTTGATCACGCATTGCACTGCCTCGTTGCCGATGCCTTTGAGGGCGACGGTGGTTCCTTTGCAGAGCGTCAGGAATGCTGGGAATTGCTTTGCTGGATCGGTCATCGATTTCACATCGATGCGCAGCGAATACACCTTCGAGTCGACATTGCGCGTGAACTCACACACAGCGTCGGGCCGTCCAAACCGCTGCTCCGGTGCCGAGTACGCATCCTGATCGGCATCCTTCTCTGAATCCGGAGTCACGGCAACCGTCATCTGCACAGCGCCGCCCAGCACGCCTGCGGCGGTAGCGGCGTTGAGCCATGTGCATCTTGTCTGAGCACGGCAGCGCGCAGGCGCAGACAGAATCGCTGCAATCGCCAATACCGAGGCCGCAAGCCACACTCTTTGTTTCATCACAAAAATCGCTCCTGGACTTTGGCGTGCTGCCTCAATGCGAACCGCCGTCCTGAGGCGGCGTACCGGAGATGCCGCCATGCTCCATATCGGAATGCACGTGCCAGAGCTTGCTCTCGTTGGAGATCTCCGGATGCTGGCGCAGAAAATCCAGAGAGTACGTGGGAGCACCGGGATCGACCTTCTTGAGCGTGAACAAAGTCAGCTGCTCCTTGGCTTTGTCTTTCATGCCCATGCGGCGGTAGAGCAGCGACAGGTTGTAATGCGCCGCGAGATCATCAGGATCGATGGCCTGCAGAGCTTCAAACTGCTCCATGGCTTCGTGCGGCATGTCCTGCCGATAGTAGCTGACGCCAAGCTCGCGCCGCGCATCGCGAGACTGCGGAAACTGCGCCACCACTCGTTTGAGATCCGCGATCTCCGCATCGTATTGGCCATCGCGGCGCTCAACCTGCGCGTGGTAATAGAGCGCGCGGGCATTGTCCGGGCTGATCTTCAATGCCGCTTCAATCGCGGAGCGCGCGGAGCCGAACTTTTCCCACGATATATTGGTCAGTCCTATATTCGTATAGGCATCGGGATAATCTGGGCGCAGCTTCACAACTTCATTGAAGGCATGGATGGACTCGGCGTACTGCGCCTCATCAAGGTAGGCGATGCCGAGATTGTTCCAGCGCATCCAGTCCGGATTGTCGCCGGGTTCGGGTGCTTCGGCGGGGTTCTCTCCGATGTGCAACATGCGCGTGCGCGCGGCAAGCTGCACGATCGGATACGCCGGGTGATCCTTGCCTAAGACGTTGTTCAAGTAGCTCTGGCGCAGGTGCCGATAATTCACACGCGCTGTGATGGTCACCGCGCCTTTGACATTCACCGGCAGTTGGAATTCATAGCGCACCAGCGTCGAGCGGCCGGCCTGCACGGTGTTGTCGTAGGCGACCGAATGGATGGTCCAGACCTTGTGGTTGTCGACGAAGATTCCGCCATTGTTCACAGGCCGGTTGGTAAAGCTGTGGGCGCGCTCATCGAGCGAGCCATCGGGCTTGATGAAGCCGCTGTGATAGATCACTTTGCCATCGGCATCGGCAGCCTCGAACTCAACCCATGCCTCGTACAGGTCGCGAACCTCAGGCACGAGTGAGTGGCCAATGTTCTTGTTCTGAATGACCACCATCGCCTGCACCACTTCGCCGGGCGCGAGCGTGAAGGGCTGCGTCCCAAGCGGCGCGATCATCGCGCCATCGTTGCCTTTGCGGATGGCGAAAATGTCGACGTTGAGATAGTTGCCCGAGCGCAGGAACTCGATGGTCTTCTCAAGCTGCTCGTTAAAGCCATAATAAAAGGGAACAGCAGAGTTACCGGCCGGCCAGCGATGCGACACGAAGGTGCCGTCTTTTGCGCCGGGCTCAGGCAGCAGGTTGGGAGCACGCTTCATGTGGCAGCCCTGGCAGGAAGTGAAATCCGCCTGGTAAAACGTCAGCGGATTGCGCTGTGAGAACTTGGAGTTCTGCCACTCGTCATAAGTGGTGAAGGCGCGAATCTCCTTGTAGTCATTGAGTGTCTTGGGCAGGTTGGCTTTGTGGCATGCGGCACAGAATTCAGGCTGATGCAGCAAGGGCTGCATCACTGCTTTCGAGTGACGATCCAGATGCGCAAGTATCTCGGAGTCGGGCGGAATGCCGGGCAGGCGATTGCCTTTTTCATCCACAAGAACGGCTGGCACTCCCATCACAAATCCACCATTGCCCAGCGTGGACTGCACCTTCTGGATCGAGTGGCAGGTCATGCAGGTGAGGCCATCCTGGTCGAACTTGCGATCGACTTCGGAGCTCTGCGTAAGGCCGCCAGCGAGCACAGCAATCGGATTGTGGCAGCTGTCGCAGTGGCGAGCGAACTCAATGCCCTTGGTGTTCATCACGATGTTGACGCTGGTGCGATAAAAGGGCGTGCGGAAGGAGTTGCGATGCAGCGACTGCTGCCACTGGTGATAGGCCTCCTGGTGGCAATGCCCGCAGTAGCTTGCGTTGGGAAACGCTTCAGGCTGCAGGAAGGTGTTTCCTTCGACAGCTGCGTTGCCTGGCACCGAGATCCTGCCCTTGCCGAAGGCGAAGTTGTAACCGGCGCTTATCTTCTCTTCGTACTGCCTGCGCTGCGCTTCAAACGCGGCCTTGTCGGTGCTGTAAGTGGTGTGTTGATCGGAGAAAGCTTGAATCGCCGGAAGGAATACGAATAGCGGGCCGACGGTGAAGAGCGCTGCCAGCGACGCGAGGACTATGCCTCCGCTGCTGCCGGGCAGTCTCGAAACCTTTCTCACAGCCGGATTCAAAAACCTGTCGTATAGCCTTCGCCGCAGCTCTCGCGCCATGACGTACTGTCCTCAAAGATTACATCTGTGCTACTTCCCTGCTTTCGGTGACTTCACCACCGAAGCAGCGCCCGTCTTCGCGGGTTCGTCATATACACCGGGAACAATTCCCTTCCCCTCTTCAACGACAAAGAACCGGTCGACGGAAGGCAATGTCACCGGCTCGATGCGGCCGCTGGGCCAGCGAATCTCTACCGAATCAACCGTGGTCGCATCGCCCAGGCCGAAGTGAGCGCGCTGATCATTGGACGACTCATAGCTTCCGCCGCTCAACACATCCATTCGCTGTTTCTGGCCGCCGGAGGTTAGATAGATTGTAGCTCCAACCGCGTCCCGCGGGCTCTTGGGGCCGCCGATGAGCTTGATTCCGACCCAGTGGTGATGATCCGGATTGACGTTGCGCATCAACACCGGCACATGATCCATGCAGTTGATGACCACGTCGATCTTGCCGTCGTTGAAGAGATCGCCAAACGCCGCGCCCCGGCCGGGAATCACCTCAGCAAGGCCAGTGCCCAGCACCGCCGGCATCTCCTCGAACTTCTGTCCCTTATCTACGTTGTGAAAGAGGATGGGACGCTGCGCATACGAGGTGCCCCAGTCGTGCTGATCCACCTGCGGATAGACATGCCCATTGACCAGGAAGATGTCCTTCCATCCATCGTTGTCGTAGTCGATGAATTCGGTTGCCCAGGTCAGGAAAGGGTACGTAGGCGCGGCGATTCCGATGCGCGGGCTAATCTCGGTAAAGGCCGCGTCACCCTTGTTGCGGAAGAGCGGCTTGTAGTCATCGGAGAACGTGCCGGTGTAGAGATCGAGCAGGCCGTTGTTCATGTAATCGCCGATGGCCAGGCCCATGCCCGCTTGTTCGAGACCGTTCTGGTTCAGCGCGAAACCGGAGTAGAAGCTTTGATCTTCAAAGGTGCCGTCGCCATTGTTGATGTAGAGGTAGTTTGGCGAGGAGTCGTTGGTGACGATGAGATCGACCTTGCCATCGTTATTGATGTCGACGAAGGTTCCGGTGAAGCCGTAATAATGCTCCTTATCGCTGACACCTGCTTTCACGCTGACGTCGGTAAACGTGCCGTCGCCATTGTTGTGAAACAGATGATCGGGCTCACCTTCGAGTCCGCGCGGGCCGCACATGGTGTTGGCTCCGCGAAAAGAACAGTTCGCATAACCAACCGTCTCCGAGCCGGGCACCGGCAGATGATTCATATCGAAGTGGACGTAACCCGGCACAAAAAGATCAAGCCTGCCATCGCCATCGTAGTCGCCAAATGTCGCGCCTGTGGACCAGTTTCCCAGCGTCACGCCGGCCTTCTCGGCCATGTCGGTAAAGGTGCCGTCGTGGTTGTTGTGGTAGAGGCGATTCTTGCCGTAGTTGGCCACGAAGATATCCGGCCAGCCGTCGTTGTCGTAGTCTCCGATGGCCACGCCAAAACCCCAGCGGTCGTTGGCCACGCCGGCCTTGGCGGTTACATCGGTAAAGGTTCCGTTGTGATTGTTGTGGAACAGAGCAGCATGGGGAGCATCGCCTTTGCCGCCCTCGGCCTCGTAGGTTGAGCCGTTGACCATGTAGATGTCGAGCCAGCCGTCGTTGTCATAATCCAGCAGCCCTACGCCAGAGCCCGTGGTTTCGAGGATGTACTTTTTCTCGAGCGTGCCCATGGTGTGGTGCCACGTGGTAAGTCCGGCCTGCTGGGCGATGTCTTTGAAGATGACCGGTCCGTCTTTGACGAAGCCGCCAGCGGTGATGGGCCGCTTTTCGGAGTCGAGCACCGGCGCAAAGACTCCAGCGGTAGCGGAACCGCCACGCACAGGCGCCTGAATCGTGCTCGCCGGTGCAGGCTGCTGGGCTGGAGACGCTGGGGGAGGGGTGCTCTGCGACCAACTCAAAGACGCAGCGAGCGCCAGAATTATGAGAACGAAGTATCGTTCGCAAAAGATCAATGAAGCTCTCAATTTTCTCCGGGAGCTTTGACTCGAAGGTGCGGGTATGGCCAATTTCGAATTCAGCAAAGGGTAGCGAATCACAGACTCCTCGTACGGGACCCCAGCGTACAGGGCAGGATACCATCTGTCCTCTATCTTTGGGATGAGGAGACATCCTTCCTTGTTTTGATTGCGTCACGCAAAGTTCTGCAAACCGCTTCAGAGCGATTGCCTTGCGGGCGGGCCTTCGCCTTTTCCAATGCGGCCCTCGATTTCGTCCAGAATGGGAAGCACATGAGTGATGCTTTCCGCTGTGTAATGCGCTCCTGCCTGCCGCAATTCTGTATCCGCGCGAGCGATAAGCTCAGCCCTCTCATGGCTTTCGAGGCTGCTCCATTCCTGCTCGGTCAAGCCGACCGAGTTACCGCTGCGCGTGAGACCAATGGTCCACATACCGGCATTGCGGCCTTCCTGAATATCCGACTCCGTGTCGCCAATTTTTACGCAGGCCGAGAGTGGGTAGACGCTCAGTTGAATGGCCAGTTGATAACACATCCACGGAAAGGGCCGTCCGGCGCCGACATCCTCCGGCGTCAGCGAAGCATCGGTGCGGTAGCCTTGCTCTGCCGCAAGGCTTTGCAGCTGTTCCAGCATCGGCCGCGTGTACCCGGTGGTGCCTGCGATTTTGATCCCACGCGCGCGAAGGGCTTCCGCCGTTTCCACCGCGCCTGTGATCACCGTCGCATAGCCGGCCAGGAGCGCCATCATCTGCGGCTCGAATTTTCGATACAGGAGATCCACATCGCTCTCCCCGGGATTGGCGCGATGTGCGGCCAGCCACTGTTCTACGACATCCGGCTCTTCGAGCAGCTTGCGGATATGGTCCTTCTTCGCAAGGCCCATATAGCGCCGCACCAGCGCACGAGAGACGGTTACTCCGAACTCAGCAAAGATGTCTTCGAGCGCCTGCATCGGAGCGACGCTGCCATGATCGACGACCGTGCCGGCCCAATCGAGAAAGACGGCTGGAATGACGGATTTAGACATGAGCAACGACTCCCAACGCAACCATAGATTGTTCCGCGACTCCAAACGACAGTGTCATGCCTGAACCGCCCGGCGAAGCCACGATACGCACGCCATCCTGCGGCATCATCGTGACCAGCGGCTTCTCAGGATGCTTCGCATAGACGCCATACCATCGCTCCGCAATTGTAAGGTCAGGAGCGCGCAGGAAGCCGCGGGTATAGCTCAGAATGAGGTCGTCGATCTCCTGTTTGTTGAAGACATCCACATGAAGCCCATATTCATGCGAATCCCCCAGCGTGAGAGCTCCATCGGAAGTCTGCGATACCAGCGCGTGAATTCCCCAGCGATCGTATTCCGGCGTCTCCTCGGCGATACGCCGGCTTAAAGCGGGCAGCGTGGAGCATATCTGAAAGGCAGGATAGAAACGAAGAGTGAGTCCGGCGGCGAGGGATGGTCCCAACTCCCATCCTGCAGGCTGCGCGGCGGTCCGCATCATCTGCAGCTTGCAGCGCACGAGGCCGCTGGCGGCGAAGTGCTCCGGATAGAGAGTTTGAAAATCGTCGCCGCTGCAGACGATCACCGTCTCCGAATGCCAGCGCCCGGAGGTGGTTTCTATCACCGGCGCGTCGATGCCGGTAACCAGCGCGCCAAAGACAAACTGCACGCCCAATCGCTCCTCCAGAAACGCTGGCAGAGCTGCGAGAATCTGGCGCGGATCGACGGTAAATTCGGTGCTGCTCCAGAGACCGCCGAGAAGCTGATCGGGATTCGCGGCGTGAGACTTCGACAAAACTTCGTCAGCAGTCAGCCAGGAGCATCCATAGCCCAGTTCCGGGCCGAGTGAGGCGAATTCGCGCGCCACATCGGCTTCGTCTTTGCGATAGGCGAGATGCAATGATCCGGTCTCGCGGCAGGGCAAGCCGGCCTGCGCCAGGATTTCCAGCCATAATTCCCGGCTGCGCAGGGAAAGCTTCAGCATCTCTCCCGCAGGCTGACCGATAGGCCAGATCATGCCGAAGTTGCGCACCGACGCTCCCGAGGCGCGAGGATTTTTCTCGAAGACTACGACCGACTTGCCAGCCTTCGCGGCGAGATAGGCATGAGCCAGCCCAAGAATTCCTGCACCAACGACCGCGACATCTGCGCTGCGTCTTTCCAAATCGAAAATCCCCTATTCCTTTTACCAAAGCAAGGATAAAGCAGGAGCTGACGACCGTCCCCGATGACCGCTTCCAATTGCCGTTTTTGTGACCGTCGAACGCCACGGCAGGCTGTAGCCGATGGCCAAGGCTAACCGCGGCGTGCCAAACTTGAGATTGGGAAGTATCCGCAAAACCTGAAATTGCGAGCACCTCTCTGAGCCGCCGGATGTATCTGGAGATAACGAATTGAAAACGAAATTGCTTTTGTCTTTGTTTCTTTTATCGTTTGCCGCGACCTCTGCTACACGAGCGCTCTCCCAGCCGGCTCCGAACTCGGTAACGCGGAGCACGCTGCCCAACGGAATGCGCGTGGTCATTCTCCACAACACGCTGGCTCCGGTCGTCACCGTTGAGACCAATTTCCTCGTTGGCGGCAATGAAACACCCGCCGGCTTCCCAGGCATGGCCCATGCCGAAGAGCACATGGCCTTTCGCGGATGCACCGGCATGAGCGCCGACCAGACGGCCGCCATCTATGCGCAGCTGGGCGGCGAAAACAACGCCGACACCGAGCAGACCATTACCCAGTACTACGCGACCGTGCCCGCCGGAGATCTCGACATCGCCCTCCAGGCCCAGGCCACCTGCCTGCGCGGTGTTGATGACAGCGACGCGGAGTGGAACCAGGAGCGCGGCGCCATCGAGCAGGAAGTCGCGCGTGATCTCTCCAACCCGACTTACAAATTTGTCAGCCGCCTCAACGAAGATATGTTCGCAGGCACGCCGTATGCGCACGACGCGCTGGGCACCAAGGACTCCTTCGACGCCACCACCGGCCAGATGCTTCGCGATTTCTATACAAAGTGGTACACGCCGGGAAACGCCATTCTGGTAATCGTTGGCGATGTCGATCCGGCAACGACTTTGGCCAAGGTCGAAAAGATGTACAGCGGCATTCCCAGCCATCCGCTTCCTGAGCGCACGGCCTTTGAGCTCAAGCCTGTGAAGTCGGAAAGCTTTACGCTCGATAGCAACCTGCCCTACGTCCTCTCCTTCGTCGCCTATCGTCTTCCAGGCACCAGCTCGGCCGACTACGCAGCAACGCAGATTCTCTCCGACGTCATGGCCAGCCAGCGCGGGGACCTGTACGCGATGGTGCCAGCGGGCAAAGCCCTGGCCGCGGAGTTCGGCCTGGCCGAAGGCTATCCCAAGGCCAGCGTGGGCTTTGGACTCGTAGCCGTACCCGCCGGTACCGACGTCACGGGCGCGACAGCGGAGATGCGCAAGATCATCGCAGCCTACGCGGAGAAGGGCCTGCCCGAAGAACTCGTGGCCGCCGCCAAACGTAGTGAGATCGCGTCCGCCGAGTTCCAGCGCAACTCCATTCCCGGCCTTGCCACGCTCTGGTCCGAGGCTCTGGCCAGTGAAGGCCGCACGTCGCCCGACGAAGATGTGGAAGCGATCCGGAAGGTGACGGTCGCCGATGTGAATCGCGTCGCCAAACAGTATCTCGTCGAATCGAACTCCATCTCCGCCATCTTGAAGCCCAGGCCGAACGGACAGCCGGTGGCGGATAAGGGGTTCGGAGGCGGCGAGAAACTGACCAGTGCTCCCACCAAACCGGTTGAGCTGCCGGCATGGGCTGCAGCTTCGCTGGCCGAGCTCAAGGTGCCTGCGGAAACGCTCACCGCTACCGACACCACACTGCCCAACGGCATCCGCCTGATCGTCAAGACGGACAAGACCAGCCCAACCGTTTCCGTGTTTGGCTCGGTGAAGCATAATGCCGAGCTGCAGACTCCGTCCGGCCAGGAAGGCGTCTCCGATCTCCTCGAAGGACTCTTCTCCTACGGCTCGCAATCCCTCGACCGGCTGGCTTTTCAAAAAGAGCTGGACGACATCGCAGCCAATGAGAGCGCCGGCTATGGCTTTTCGCTCAACGTGTTGAAGGAACACTTCTCCCGCGGCGTGCAGCTGCTGGCCGACAACGAGTTGCATCCCGCTCTGCCCGCTGAAGCCTTTGCCGTCGTGCAGAAGCAGTCGGAGGAATTCGTCGCCGGTAATCTCGTAAGCCCCGGCTACCGCACATCGCGCGCGCTCGACCTCGCGCTGCTGCCGCCCAACGACCCTGAGCTGCGCGAAGCTACTCCAGCTACCCTCGCCAAGGTGACACTCGATCAGGTAAAGCAGCTGCATGCATCCACCATCCGCCCCGATCTCACCACCATCGTGGTCATCGGCGATGTCACCGCGGACGAAGCGAAGACCGTCATCGCCAAGTGGTTTGGCGACTGGAAGGCCACCGGGCCGAAGCCTGAAATCACCCTGCCCGCGGTGCCGCCCAACAAGGCATCGTCGGTAACCGTGCCCGACCAGGAACAGGTCCAGGACAGCGTTACGCTTGCCGAGCAGCTCAACCTCAACCGCTTCGATCCCGACTACTATCCCATGCAGCTCGGCAACCATGTGCTCGGCGGCGGCTTCTATGCCACGCGCCTCTATCATGACCTGCGCCAGACCTCCGGTTATGTCTACAACGTTGACGTGGGCATGGACGCGTCCAAAACCCGCGCCAGCTACTCCGTCACCTATGGCTGCAACCCTGAGAATGTATCGAAAGCTCGCAAGCTAATCGAGCGCGACCTGGATCAGATGCGCACTGAAAATGTCTCCACCGGCGAGCTGCATCAGGCCAAGGCTTTGCTGCTGCGGCAGATTCCCCTCGGCGAATCCAGCGAAGACGCCGTGGCCGGCGGGCTGCTAAGACGCGCCGAAATTGGCCTTCCACTCGATGAGCCCACGCGCGCTGCGAAGAAGTATTTCGATCTCACCGCGGACGAAGTGAAGGCCGCCTTTGCCCGGCAGCTTCGTTTGGGCGATCTGGTGCAGGTGGTTCGCGGCCCCGCGCCGCAATAACCGTGTCCTCGTGGCAATCTAACGCGGGCTGGCGCCGCCAGCATCGGCCCGCGTTGACAGCGTTAAGGCTCGCTCTGTATGTTTGCGCCAATCCGTAGAGCAAATCCGTGACACAAGCCGATGGGATACCGATGACGTTGATTGAAACTGCCAAGTGCATCCTCACCGACAGCCACTTTCTCATTCCACTCGTCGTCTTCTGCATCGGCCTGACGCTGCTTATCGCACTGCACTGATTCGCACTCTGCCAGCCGCGGCACGCCTTGAATATCGCAACATGCATCCACACCACAGCCCCGTGAAAACGACCGAATGAGCGCAACCGCCAAGACCACATCCATCGCCGGAGTTACTTCAAGGCATGGGCTCGGCGTCGTCTGCGGCCTGGCTGCAGGCGTATGGCTGGGCGCTGCCGAGGCGCCCACCAAGCTGGTCAACTCCGGCCTCTCGCCCTTCGCGATTTCCCTGTGCATGGTGGCCGGCGTCTTCACCGCGCGCTGGACGGTGCCCACGCTGCTCAAAGGCTCGCGCTATGTCTTCGCCGATCTCGCAGCCAACAAGCATCTACTCGTCACTGCGATACTCGCCGGCATGCTGTGGGCCGTGGCCAACACGCTTACCGTCTTCGCCATTCGCGACGTCGGACTGACCATTGCTTTCCCCCTGTGGAACACTAACTCGCTGGTCGGCATCTTCTGGGGCCGGCTACTCTTTGGCGAACTCAAGGGCGCGGGCGCAAAGAACATCGCCAAAGTGCTGCTCGGCGCGCTGGCCATCATCGCCGCAGCCATCATGCTCGGCTTCAGCACTATTCATGGAGACGCGGCCCACGCCAGCCGCGCAGTCGGCGGCATCCTCGCCGCGCTGGGTGCGAGCCTGCTCTGGGGCACGATGTACATCCCCTATCGCAAGGCCTATATCAGCGGCATGAATCCACTCTCCTTCGTCACCGCCTTCACTATCGGCGAGCTGGGCACCATGTTCGCCCTGGTGCTCGCGCTCGATGGAGGCACGAAGGCCGCGGTCTTCCACTCGCCTGAAGTCAAGCACATGATTTTCTGGCTCTTCCTCGGCGGATTCGTCTGGGTCATCGGCGATCTCTTTCAGCAGTTCGCAACCAAGTATCTGGGCATCGGCCGCGGCATTCCCCTTTCCAACACTAACCAGATCTGGGGCGTGGCCTGGGGAGCGCTGGTCTTCGGCGAGCTTGCCCATGCCGACTCCGCACACAAGCTGCTCGTCGTCGCCGGTTCGGTGGTCATGATCCTCGGCGCGCTGGCCGTCAGCACTGCCGTGGCTACATCGCGCGAGCACACCTCCACCAACGCCGCTCTGGTGCGCGAGTGCGACCGCTACAACCTCGACTACCACACCGTTCTCCGCGCCTACGGAGGAGCAGAAGGTGAAGATCGGGGCGGACGCGGCTGGTGGGACTACCTCATCGTCGCCGCCGCGATTGGAGCCTTTGTCTATCTGGGCATCAACGCGCGCGTGCCGTCGCTGGCTATCGATCCCCTTTGGCTTGGTATTCTCGCCGTGGTGCTGGTGCTGACAGCGCTGCTCGGCGGCTGGAGCCTGTGGAAGGCGACCAAGTTTTCCTAGTCTCTCCAAAGGCTACCTCGCATGAAATCTACAACGGCAGATTCGCCCTCGCAGTTAGAATCGAGATAGACCCCGAGACCAGCATGACCCACACGCGCAATGCCGGCTCGATGTCTCGTATCTCCATCGATAGTTTGAGAAAACGCATCCCGTCACAGTCGTCGAAAGAACCGATGATCCTCTCGTGGCCTCTGTACTGGAAAAATGGCCTGTTCGGTACACGCAAAATGGACTACACTTGGGTCGGAGTTTATAGGAATTTGGAAAACGGTTTCCAGAGGCCATCGTGACCAATCGTCCAGCACGCAAAAAAAGCTCCACCGACGAAAAACCTGAGCGCATGGACATCCGCACCATTGCGCGCCTCGCCAATGTCTCCATCGCCACCGTCTCGCGCACCATCAATCGTGTCAGCACAGTCAACCCCAAGATGGCCAAGCGCGTCTGGGACGTAATTGAAAAGCTCGATTTCGTGCCCAACACGCAGGCGCGAGCGCTGGTCTCAGGCCGCAGCAAGCTCTTTGGCCTGCTGGTTTCTGAAATCACCAATCCCTTCTTTCCCGAGCTCATTCAGGGCTTTGAGAATATCGCCGTCGAGAACGGCTATGAAATCCTGATCAGCTCCACCAACTACGATCCCAAGCGCATGTCGCACTGCATCCGCCGCATGCTCGAGCGCAAGGTCGAGGGCGTAGCCATCATGACCTTCGGCCTCGAGGAGCCGCTGCTCGAACAGCTCGCCAAGCGCAACGTTCCGCTGGTCTTCATCGATGTCGGCCCAGACCGCCCAGGCGTCAGCGTCCTCAAGGTGGACTATCACCATGGCATCCGCAAGGCGGTGCAGCATTTGGCCGCGCTCGGCCATCGCCACATCGCCTTTGTCTCCGGCCCCATGCGGCTGCATTCGGCGCAGTCGCGCCTTGCCGCATTTTCCAAGTCCATGCTGGAGTGCGGCATCTCGCCGGATGTGAGCCAGATCGTCGAGGGCGACCACACGCTCGAAGGTGGCGGCATCGCGATGGAAAAGCTGCTGGCCCAAAAAGATTTACCCACCGCCATCCTCTGCTCCAACGACATGACGGCCATCGGTGTGCTCCACAAGCTCTATCGCACCGGGCTCCGCGTGCCCGACGACATATCCGTGATCGGCTTCGACGACATTCACATCGCCGAAGTGATGATGCCTCCGCTGACCACGGTGCAGATGTCGCGCCTCGAAATCGCCAAGGCCGCCTTTGCCGCTCTGCGCGGCCAGGTCGAATCGCCCGAAGAGTTTCAAGGCAAACGGGAGTTCAATATTCCCACCGACCTGATCGTGCGCGAATCGACCGGTTTCCCACGCGGCACCATGACTCACCTGCGCAAAAAGTCCTAAGCAGTCGCGATAAACTATCGATGACGCTGCTGTGGAAGCCAGCCATTGACCCCCTTCGTACAACTACCCTCGCGTTATCACTCTCTGATCGCATCAACTCCCGGAAGCGTCCTGCTTCAGACCTCTGGCGCAAGCACCGGAAGCGAGTGCTCCTACCTCTTCATCCAGCCCCAACGGACGCTCTCAGCAAGCTCGCGCTTATTCGATGACATTGAAGAAGCTCTGGCAGGCGGAGCTTACGTTGCCGGTTTCCTTGCGTATGAGTTTCGGCAGGAACATCCGGTTCGTGGTGGATCGGACAAAGCGAGTTCCGGCAAGCCTCTGGCATCGTTCGGCGTCTACTCACATGCATTTGTCTTTGACCATCGCACCGGCCTGTTCAGTGGACCCTCTCCGGAGGAATATCTTCCGGAACAATCCTGGCTGGATAGGCAGAATGCGATCCGTCCCAAGGATTCGCACTTTGAAATTCGCAGCCCGCATTTGGATATTGACCAGGAAGAATTTGCTTGCAAAGTCGCTGCGATTCAGGAGTACATTCGAGCGGGCGACACCTATCAGGTGAACTTCACCGGCAAGCTGCATTTCGATTTCTCTGGCTCGCCAGCTTCTCTCTTCAGCTCGCTCATCGAGAGCCAGCCCGTGCCATACAGCGCATTCCTCAATTTAGGCGATAAGCAGATTCTCTCGTTCTCACCTGAATTGTTTTTTCAGCGCAAGGGCCAACGCATCGTGACGCGGCCCATGAAGGGCACTGCGTCGCGCGGCCGCGATCTGGCAGAAGATGAACTGCAATCGAACTGGCTGCAAAACGACCTGAAGAATCGTAGCGAAAACGTCATGATCGTCGACCTGATGCGCAACGATCTCGGCCGCATTTGCGAATACGGCAGCGTGCAGGTCGACAAGCTTTTCGACATTGAAAAATACGACACCCTTTTCCAGATGACATCCGGGATTTCAGGAACACTCCGCACAGGAGTGGGCTACGCGGACATCTTCAGCAGCCTCTTTCCATGCGGTTCCATTACCGGCGCGCCGAAGCTTCGCACCATGCAAATCATCGATGAGCTGGAGAGCGAGTCGCGCGGCGTCTACACCGGCGCCATCGGTTACTTTTCTCCTCATGGAGAAGCGGCCTTCAATGTTCCTATTCGCACCGTCATATTGGAAAAAGATCGCGGCGTAATGGGCGTGGGCAGCGGCATTGTCATCGATTCGCAGGCAGACGAAGAGTATCGCGAATGGCTGCTGAAGGCCGAATTTCTAACCCGCCGTCAGGAGAGCTTCCAACTGATCGAAAGCCTTCTCTGGAAGGATTGTTACCAGCGGCTTCCACTCCACCTGGAGCGCATGGAGCTTTCCGCCAGATACTTCGGATTCGCCTTCGATCGCGCCGGCATCGTTGCCGCTCTGATCGAGAAAGAAGCCCGGTTCATCGCAGGCGCAGCCGTGAAGGTTCGAATTCTCCTGGATCGCTCTGGCGCGGTAAGCATTACACACACGCCGATTGAGGAGTCCGCGGTCATTGGCAAAGTTGTCCTCTCCGCCACGCGCGTTGCATCCGGCGATCGCTTCCTGCGGCACAAGACAACCCACCGTGAGCTTTACGAACGAGAACTCCAGCAGGCCAACTCGCATGGCTATTCCGAGGTGCTCTTTCTCAACGAACGCAACGAACTCACCGAAGGAGCTATCAGCAACATCTTCATTGAAAAGGATGGCAAGTGGTACACGCCTCCGGTCGAGTGCGGCCTGCTGCCCGGCATCTATCGGCGACATCTGCTCGAGAGCAACTCCGCTGCCTCGGAGAGAGTCTTGACGCTGTCGAACCTCGCATCCGCCGATGCAGTCTATCTATGCAACGCAGTGCGCGGTCTCCGGCGAGTACAGCTCGCCCAGGCCAGCGCGAAGATATAATTCGAGAACTTAGACGACGTTGCGGCAATGGTGAATTCCATCCAAAAACCGAATCGAGCATGGAACCGAACATGGAGCCGAGCAACGCCGATGGCTATGAGAATTCTTATAGCCCTAGTTTTATTTGCAGTGCCCAGCGTCGCTCCCGCACAGGGAACAACGGCTCCAGTCAAAGCCGATTCGGTACTTGTACTCAAGAAAGATCATTTGCTGGAACTGCTGTCAGCGGGCAAAGTGATCCGCACCTACCATGTCGCGTTGGGCACCGGCGGCCTCGCGCCGAAGCAAAAGGAAGGCGATGCGCGCACGCCGGAAGGGCACTACGTCATCGACAGCCGCAACGCGCAGAGCCACTACTACAAAGCCCTGCACGTCTCCTATCCGAATGCTGCTGACCGCGAGCGTGCCGCGAAGATGGGCGTCGCGCCCGGCGGAGCGATCATGATTCACGGCCTGCCCAACGGCAGAGGCGCAATAGGCCCCGCCCACCGGCTCTATGACTGGACCCTCGGCTGCATCGCGGTCACCGACGCCGAGATCGACGAAATCTGGTCCATGGTGCCGGTTGGAACGCCAGTCGAAATCCGACCCTGAGATGGAATTTCGAAACATCACTTCTCAAGCCTGCATTCAATCGAACGCCGGAGGGCCAGCGAGTTAAGCCGGGCATGCTAGGCTAGGTATCGAGGAAGCTCGTTATGGATATTACTTCGCCGTTCTTTGTCGTGCCGCTGATGGCCGTATTGTTCCTGGGCTGCATCCTGTGGGCCTCGCTTTCCGGCAAGGAAAAAGACTCACATCACTAAAGCCTGGGCCCGTAAAGCAAAGCCCTGCTAGTTGGGAGTCTGCACGCTGCCGGGCCCAGCAGCTGTGTCTGTTTTCGCCGCGGATTTGGGCGCATTCCCCGGCGGGTCCGAGGACAACACCGGAGTCGAAGCTTCTGGTTTCGCAGGTTGGGCCGGTGCGTTTGCAGAGTCCGACGCAGCCGGAATTGCCCCTGGAGTCACCGCTGTGATGGGCAGGTTCAGCGTCTGGACCGTGTCGGGATCGTCGCGCAGCCGCATATACAAAGTTCCCGTACCGCCGTTCACTCCCGACCGTGGAATATTGGGCACCGTCAGCGCGCTGCCCGTAAACTCTTCCGGCACATCGACGGCGTCGCTCATATCCGGATCAGTCGCTACCTGCGTAATCAAAAAGAGATTGTTCCCGGTCAGCTGGCAGGGCTTGCTTGGACTGCGCGGGCAGCGCAGCTCCTTCGAACCGGGCGCGCCGGAGAAGCCCGGCAGCCGCACCAGCTTGCCCAGCTGCACCCAGTCGCCGGTTACTCCATCTGCGGTCACCGCGCGCAGCTGGATCGGCCCAAAAGCCGAGGCTCCAAAGCGCGCATACGGGTCGAGCACAGCGACCGCGGTATGCGTATCCTCAAGCATCAGGCTGCTGTCGGCCAGCGAAAGCGTCGTGCCAAAGCTGCCATCCACCGCCGCCAGTTCGATCTTCTCGTTGCGGGGAAACACCGCCGGCATCCGCGAGCGCAGGAAGAAAACCAGCTTCCTTTGCAGCGGCAGGTCGTCCGGGCTGCCCAGGTGAACCGGAGCCTGCGCCGCAGGATCGATCCCCGCCGCGTCCTGCTGCACGCCCTTACTCAGCAGCTCCACCTGCGGACGCGGAGCGCCCACCGTCGCCGGGACATGCAGCGTGCGTCCATCGCGAAGCGTCACTTTAGCGGAGTAGTCGCTACCCGGCCGCAGCGTTGAGGTCACGCCGGTCGCCGAGAGCTGCAGCTGATCGTAATTTTGCACGCGGTTGAGAACAGCCGGCGCAAAGGTGATGCCGGCCAGATCGGCGGATTCGACTTCGTCCAGCCGCCTGCCCTTGAGCACGGCAACCGTGTCTCCGGCGCTCAGGCTCAGGTGCTCGATGGCCGCCGCCTCGGCATAGGCCTTAAGCGGGAGATTTTCCGGCTTGGCCATGCCGTACTGATGAATGGCTATGGTCACCGTGCCAGGGCTCGCATCCTTCAGCGGAACCGTCACATCGAGCAGTTCCGGCTTAGGCGACTTCCAGGCCAGCTTGATCGCCGCACTCTCGCCCGAGTGGGCCTCCGGCAGAATCGCCTCCACATCTTCGACGCAGAGCGTGCTTTCGCCGTGAATATGCAGCGTGTCGTCGCGGTCGGTGATCAGTGCGTTCAGGTCGGAAACAGGCACTACCCAGCCGCCGGGGTGAGGCTGGCGAAGATGAAATTTGGGCCCCTCCCAATCATCGAATCCCCACTTGCCGCGCAGTTCAGCCACAACCTCCCGCTCCGGCAGCTCGGGCAGCGGCTGCTCCAATACGAATCCACCCTGCGAAGTCCGCGGACGAACCGGGATATCGATGCCGCTCCCCGCCTGCGCCGGCTTGCTCGCGGCCACCGCTCCAGTATCCGGTTTAGGCTCAGACCCAGCCTCTTTACCGGCCGGCTTGATCCAGGCCTTGATCCCAGCTTTGATCCCGGTTTTCGCCTCTGGCTTGTTTTCAAGCTTGCTTTCGGGTCTGATTTCAGGCTTGATTTCGGAATGATCCTCAGCCAGGGTTGGCTGCTTCGCCTTGGTCTCGATATGCAGCACCATGTCGTGGGCCATCGCCGTGGCATACACCAGCGGCGCGCCCTGGGCCGAAAATACGACGTCCGGCTTGGTCGCGCAATAAGTTGGGCTGGCATTGGAAGCCGAAGCCTGCGCGCCGGCTTCCTCCTCCGGATGCAGCTGCGGAGTATGCGGCGGTCCGACGGGCGGCAGCGCCACCACAATCACCGACTTGGGATCGCGGAACGATGGCGGCACATTGAGGCGCAGGTTGAGCGTATCCGGCTGCGTTTTCTGCGGCAGCGCCAGCGCCGGAATGTACTGGTATCTGGCGGTATGCAGCGTGCTCAGGATGCGCGCCATATCGACGACCGCACCAACATACGGGCTCAGCACACCAGCCCCCGCCAGCGGCGCATAGCTGAGCTGGTTCATCATGTCCGCGGCCGAGCCGTTCACCATCTGGTTCACGATCGACTGGGCATTGGAGTCGTCCAGCACCAACCCTTCCGGATGCTGCGTCAGGCAAGGCGCCTGCTGCTCCGTCGGCTTGTCGAAACACTGCTGGTCCACGCGGATACCCAGCGTCGCCCCAAGCAGCTCAGTCTTTTCCTTGAGTATCTTTGGATCGCCCTGCGGCAGATTTTTCACATGGTCCAGATAGTCGTCGAGGCGCATCCGGTCCCAGCTCGCCTGCTGCAGGTCCTGTCCAGCGCGGACAAACGCTCCCGGCCGGTCATGTACCGCCTTGCGCAGCGTGGTGAAGTCCCCGCCCGTCTCCGGCGCCAGAAAAATCAGCGCCTGCTCCGCCTCCTTGGGCACCACCACGAAGACGCCTTCTTCCCGCACCTGATGGTTCCAGGTCTCCACCCGTGTATACCAGTCCGGCGGCGGCGAATTGGTGGCCCCGCGCAGAAATACGACAATCAGAATGTAATGATTCGACTGGCTCTCCGGTAGGTCCGGATGCACCCACAGCCGGTCGCCCGGCATCAGGTTTGGAACCTGGGCAATGGGCAGCGTGACGCCGTTCCGCTGCACCCGCACATCGACCTTGGGCCCGATCAGGTCGAAGGGAGGCGCGTCGGCGCGGGAAGTTTTTGCGGCTGCAATAAGGACCAGGACAGCAGTCAGCAATGTCCGAAACCGGAAAGAGAGGCAGCGGCGCATGATTCTATTGTACGGATGCAAAGGTTGGCGCGCAGGTTTTCGCATAGCGAGCGCGGATTTTCATATGTTCCGCGCAGATACCCCCGTTTGAGGATTCAATGTTCTGAGGACTCAATGTTCTGAGAATTCAATATCCGCTTATATATCGCCGCCGTACAGCATAAGCAACCCGGCCCCGCATCTCTTATCTCAGGCTTAGACACGGCTAATGCCCCGAAGTCGCGAATTTACCTCGCATCGCGGTATTTGTGCCAAATCAAAAACAGCCGCCATTCTGTTTCATTTAGAACAGATATCGAAACGGTTTCTTATCTAACTTCACTAAAGAGACGGGGTTCAGGTTACGATTAGAGTGCGACTCAGTAGGACGGCTCGGCAGATCATTCCCCAGTAAAACATTTTTACGCCGCAATCCGAACGTTCCCGCAAGCGTACTTATAGTGTGACTGAAAATGCCCCAGGGGTACCGGGGGTAAATACATTGAAGCCCCGAATCGAAATCAGCGGTGCCGATTCGCAGAAATTGTTCACAAATCGGTGAAAACCATGACGGAAGTTGCTTGGATTTAGCGCTTTTACTGATGTAGGGCTCCTCCGGATCTTGCCTGTACGGCAAATCCGTGGGCAGTAGAAAGCGTGCATTGGAAAAAAGAGAGTAAAAGCTGGCTGCCGGAACCGCCCGGTATTTCTTACAACAAGCCTCGATATTCAAAAAGCTCCATATATGAGCAAATCTCGAGGGGCTGAGGCAGACGGCTATTTGAGATAACGGAGAGAACAAATGAAAGCGATACAGCATAGTACCTTGCCCGAAGAAATAGACCATCTCAGCATTCCGGAAGCGGAAGAAATCATCGAAGAGGCTCTGGAGGAGCTGTCCTTCTCCACCGATCCCGGGCTCAGCCGGGCGCTAAGGTTCCTGGCCCCTCCCGGATACCAGGCCATCGTCGAGCTGTGCGGAGAAAATGGCCGCAGCAAACGCCGCAACGCCAGCGCCACCAGTTGGAGCCCCGAAGAAGACGAAGTCCGTATCTATTTTGAGCGCGCCGATGGCGAGTCCGACGACGAAGACGATCGTGCCGAAGTCCGCCTGATGCCGCAGCCGCGCAGCCGCGCTGCCCGGCCCATTGTCGCCGCCTATGAAGACGGCAACATCGAAGCGAACACCGGCTCGCTGCCGCCCGACATCGACGACCGCATCAAGGAGCTCTGCGCAACCTTGGCGGAAGCTGAGCGCGGAGGTCACGCGTTCATCGCCCTGAAGTGGTTCCGCGACTCTTTCCTGCCCCGCAAGGCCTTCAGTTGGAATCAAAACCCGGAGTCCCGGCAGTTGATCCTGGCCGAGGCCATCCTGCGCGGCGTCGTGCTCACCAGCAAGATTCCCAATCCGAAGACCCCCGCCTATCCCACCACCACCATCCGGCTCAATCGCGCCGAGGCTGGAGTGCCGGAAGAAGCGCAGCGTTTCCGTCCGGTTGCAGTCCAGGGTGAACTGGTAAGCACAGCCCTGGACGACGACCGGGGGAACCTGTGAGCTGCTACTTTCTCGATGCCACCGCCTTTATCAAGCTGTTCGTGCAGGAGGCGGGAACCGACGCTGTCATCCGGTTGATGGAGGCCACTGAGGATAACCGCAAGCTGCTCTCCGCCGGAACTCCGCTGGAGATTTACGCGGCCCTCAAGCGGCGCGAGCGCTGCGGCGGCATCGCGCCAGCCGACGGCGAGGCCGCACGCACCATCCTGCGCGTGGAAGCCGCGCGCATGGTGCAACAGCCGTTGAATCCCGCGGTTCTCGAAGCCGCCCGGCAGGTTCTCGACCGCCATGAGCTGCGCTCGGCCGAGGCCCTTCAATTGGGAGCGGCCATCGTTGCCCGGGAAATGTTCCAGGGCATGGAGGTCGTCTTCGTCAGCGCCGATCCCCGCCTGCTGGAAGCAGCCAAAATCGAGCATTTCGAGACTCTCAATCCGCTCGACGAGGCCGCATTGGATCGGCCGGCCTGAGGCGGTTCAAACCACCCGCCAACAAGAAACAAAAGCCCAAAAACACGTACGCCCCAGGTCGCGGAGACTCTGGGGCTTTCGTCCTTAGAAGCGAGCGAGTGCAGAATCAGGCAGACTTGCGCCGAAAAAGCTCGTCTTTTTCCTTGCAGCCGCAGTCCGAGCAGCTCAGGCAGCAGAAAATCAGGACGCCGACTCCGGCGGTGATCAGCACCGCGAACACCGTGCCGAACGAGAACAAGGAGTGTATTAGAGAATGCATGCTTCTGAACCTTATCGGCCGAACTGGATTTTTTATCGGCAGTTACTGTATCGGCAACCCCAACCCGATTCAGTCCAAATTTTCCCGCGGACGCACCTGAATATCTGACGTTTCGCTGAACAATTTGTCATTTGGTTGCTGACGCGTCAAGTGTAGCATCGGATTTCGCGTCTGAATACTGAGACGTAAAGACGAAAGTTGTAGTTGCTTTGACCTCTTCGTAATCTTGCCGCGAGATCAAATTTTCATTTGACTTATGGCGAATGAAAAGCGAATATAGGACTGGGAGCCAGCCCATGGCCGCAGCCGCCAGCCCGTTTCCGAACGTCGCGTCCCTCGTGGCCACCTTGCCGCGCCGAGTCGTCCCGCCTGAGGTGAACTGGCTTTTTCTCGATCTCAATTCCTACTTCGCCTCGGTGGAGCAGGAGGTGCGCCCGGAGCTGCGTAACCGCCCCGTCGCCGTGGTGCCTTCTCTGGTCGACACGACCTGCTGCATCGCCGCCAGCTACGAGGCGAAATGGCGCGGCGTAAAGACCGGCACCATGGTCAAGGAAGCGAAGGAGCTCTGCCCCGACATCATTCTGGTCGAGGGACGCCACGAGCTTTACACCGAGTATCACGACAAGATTGTCGCGGCCGTAGAGACCTGCATACCGGTGACGGCGGTGCGCTCGATCGACGAGATGGTCTGTCAGCTGATCGGCCGCGAGCGGTCTTTACTCACTGCAATGGACCTGGGGATGCGCATCAAGAAGGCCATTCGCGAGCAGGTAGGCAGTTCGCTGCGCTGTTCGATCGGCCTCGCGCCCAATCAATACCTGGCAAAGGTCGCTACTGACATGGAAAAACCCGACGGCTTGGTGGCGCTGACTAAGGACGTCCTCAAAGAAGCCCTGGCGACTCTTGACCTACAGGATCTGCCTGGCGTCGGCGCACGCACGGAGAAGAAGCTGAACGAAAAAGGCATCCATTCGATGACCGACCTGATGGCCGTGCTGGATCACGATCACGGGCGCGAAAAAACAGGCGATCTGTGGGGCTCGGTATGGGGCGAGCGCATGTGGCACTGGCTGCATGGCGATGACCTCGTCGAGGAAGAGAACGAACACGCCAAGTCGATGGGCCATCAGCATGTGCTGGCCCCAGCCTTTCGCAATCCCGAGAGTGCCTGGGCAGTGGCGCATAAGTTATTGCACAAAGCCGCGATGCGCATGAGGAAAGACAAGCTCTGGGCCAGCCGCATAGGACTCTCCGTCGCCTTCAAAGGCAAGGGCAAGATCAAGGGCTCCTCGCCCTTTGGGCCGAGCCGTTCCGAAAGCTGGTCCGCCGAGATTCGCCTGCTGGAGTGCCAGGACAACGCCACGCTGATCGGCGCGCTGAAGCGGCTATGGGAAGAAATGCCGCAGGGCCCGGAGCACCAGCAGCCGTTCTTTCTCAGCGTGGTTTTAGGCGGCCTGGTGCCCGATACGCTGCATACGTTGACCCTCTTCGACGCCCAGGACGGCAGTGAAGGCCGAATGCGTCTGGCCGAAACCATGGACGCCCTCAACAACAAATATGGCCTGAGCACGCTGGCTCCTGCGACGATGCTGGCCGCCTTCAAAGCCGCGCCAACCCGCATCGCCTTCCGCTCCGTGCCGGATCTCTTCGATCACTCCGCCAGAGGCATCAGCAATCGCCTGTGAGATACGCTACGGTGTCACGTTTTCGGTGACAGCGATTTTGGCCCACAGGAAGACGCCACCATTGAGCGCGTGCGATGGTTGCACATCCAATACTCTTGCCACGCTGCCAACGTGAGCTACGCCGATGATGGTCGCCTGATTAAATGTCTGATTCGCCGCTTTATCCGCTCGGAGATAAAGGTCGTCGGTGAGCGTGAGGGTCTGGCCAACTTTTGGAACCGGTGAGGACGCAGAAATCTTGGGTTGCGGGGGAATCATCCAATGCTGCTGTTGTGCGTCGGCTTCGCCCAGGTAGACCCCTCCCTGAAGCGATTGGACTTTGGTGGAGGATTGTTGCGCTGGGGTGGTGGCTTGCAGGATGGTTTGCTGAGTGGCCAAGGAGCTCTTCAAGGTCGTGCCCGCGTAGTCCAGCGTGGTGAGCGAGTTGTCCAAGCTTTGCAGCGCCTGTTGAGCTTGCAGTTTCACCTTGGGATCGCTACTTTGGCTGGCGATTGCCGTCAACGAGGTTCTTACGTCGTCCAACGCGGACGCAGTCGCGTTGTTGGCGTTGACCGCAACCTTGGTCTGATCCGCGGAATCCTGCACTTTCTGTTTCCAGGCGACGACCCCCAGATTCATGGAAGTAACACCCGCCTTGTAGAGGATGTTGTTCAGAGTTGTGGGCCAACAGAGAAGAAAGAGAATGAGGAGCAGGATCAGCAGGTCGCGCGCAACTGTTGAAGCGTCCTTGACGAGGTCCAAAAGCTCCCGGGTGCGCTTAGTGGCGCCATCCGCAGCCTCGATCATGATTGCGTCTCCCTTCGGATGTGAAGTGT
This sequence comes from Acidobacteriaceae bacterium, assembly GCA_036271955.1. GTDB lineage: Bacteria > Acidobacteriota > Terriglobia > Terriglobales > Acidobacteriaceae > Acidicapsa. The sequence goes on along the minus strand of DATAZR010000154.1, from coordinate 22,741 downwards.
TTACTAACTGCCTATGACAGCACTTCATGATCTTTAGCGAAAATTGGCGAGCAAAGGGGACATTCAATGGAGTGTGGATTTTCAGGTTCAGAGCGAAAGCAACGATGCCGCAATAAGAGTTTTCTCAAATCGCGCTCTCCTTGCTTCCTGTCGCCTTACACAAACTTTGCTGCGGCTTTAGAAATCCTCGTGCTCGAAGCCGACTTCGCCGGCTACCGCTACCTGGTAAGCGGAGACGCGGCGCTCGAAGAAGTTTGTGAGCTCTTGAACGTCCTGTAACTCCATGAATCCAAATGGGTTCTTACTTCCAAAAATTTTCGGCATACCGAGGCGGACTACGCGGGAGTCGGCGACGTATTCCAGATACTGGCGCATCTCGCGCACCGACAGACCAGCGACGCCGCCGGAGAGCAGGTCTTCCGCGAATTGCAGTTCGCAGTCGACAGCTTCGCGCATCATGGTGACGATGTCAGCTTCAAGCTGCGCGTCGAAAAGCTCCGGGTGCTGGCTGCGGACGATGTTGACCACTTCGAAAGCGAACTCGAGATGGCAGCTCTCGTCGCGGAAGACCCAGTTGGTGCCGGCAGCGAGGCCATTGAGCAGACCGCGGCTGCGCAGGAAGTAGACGTAAGCGAAAGCGGCGAAGAAAAACAGACCTTCGATGCAGCCGGCGAAGCAGACGAGATTCAAGAGGAATTGCTTCTGCTCGTCGGAGGTGCGCAGTTCGTCGAGCTTCTGGATTGAGTCCATCCACTTCATGCAGAAGTCGGCTTTTTTGCTGATCGACGGAATATTTTCGACGGCGGCAAAAGCAGCAGCGCGGGCATCAGGATCGGGAACGTAGTTGTCGAGCAGAGTCAGGTAGAACTGCACATGCACGGCTTCTTCGAAGAGCTGGCGAGAGAGATAGAGACGCGCTTCGGGCGAGTTGATGTGCTTATAGAGGTTGAGCACCAGATTGTTGGAGACGATGGAATCGCCGGTGGCGAAGAAGGCTACCAAGCGCTGGATGAGGTGAATCTCGGCGGGCGTGAGGCGCGAGCGCAGGTCGACTAGATCGGTCGAGAAGTCGACTTCTTCGACGGTCCAGGTGTTCTTGATGCCGTCTTTGAACATGTCGAAGAAGACGGGATATTGCATCGGCCTGAGGGTGAGCGAGAGGCCTGGATCGAGGATGGAAAGTGGGGCTTTGGTGGACATGGGTGACTCCGATTTTAGGCTCGCCCGGGAGCGGCTGAAATTGTTCCACGTGGAACAATTCAGCGAACTGCTAGGGCCCTGGCGAGGTTTGTTGGAAGCCGTTTGCTTTGAACGGCTTCCAGTTGCCGGGAATTATGCTGTTTTATGCCTTGTTGCAGCGAACGGTTATGGAGCGAATTGTTCCACGCTCCGCGTGGAGTTTACTGAAGTTCCGGCGGGCGTTTCCAGCTGGCGAATTGCCCCTTCAAGCGAACCGCAGGTCCTTCGACTTCGCTACGCTTCGTTCAGGATGACAGCGTTTTTGAAATCGAAGCGAAAAGCAACAACAGATCCCTTCGCTACGCTCAGGATGACAAATCAGTGTGATGCAAATCTGCGTGCTGACAATTCATTTGCGGCTACTGGCAGGCTTCGCAGGACTCGGGGTTGTCGAGAGAGCAGGCGATGGCTTTGGAAGAGTCGTAGGTTACGGGTGGCGCTTCAGCGACGACCCGGTTGGCTACGGCGACAGTGGTTTTCGCGATTTTGGTGGCTGGGCGCGAGCGCAGGTAGTAGGTGGTCTTGATTCCCTTCTTCCATGCGTACATATACATGCTGCTCAGGCGGCCGATGTTGGGCGACTCGCTGAAGAGGTTGAGCGACTGGCTCTGGTCGATGAAGGCTCCACGGTCGGCGGCCATGTCGATCAGCGAGCGCATGGGCATCTCCCAGACGGTGCGGTAGATCACTTTGAGCTCGTCCGGGATTTCTTCGATCTTCTGGATCGACCCTTCGGCCATCTTGATGCGAGTGCGCATCTCTTCAGACCAGAGGCCGAGAGCCTTGAGCTCGGTGACGAGGTACTTGTTGATCTGCATGAACTCGCCGGAGAGCGTTTCGCGCTTGAAGAGGTTGGAGATCTGAGGCTCGATGCACTCGTAGCAGCCGACGATCGACGCGATGGTTGCTGTTGGCGCGATGGCGATGAGGAGCGAATTGCGTAGGCCTACGGTCTTCATGCGGAGGCGCAGGGCTTCCCAGCGTGCTTCGTCTTTGGGGGTTACGCCCCAAAGGTCGAACTGGAATTCGCCACGGGCTGCGCGGGTCTCTTTGAAGGCGGCGTGAGGGCCGTTGATCTCGGCGAGGTCGCAGCTGGTGCTGATGGCGTGATAGTAAATCTCTTCCTGGATTTTGGCGGAGAGCTCGCGTGCTTCCGAGGAATCAAAGGCCCAGCGGAGCTGGAAGAAGACATCCTGAAGACCCATGGCGCCGAGGCCTACGGGGCGCCAGCGGGAGTTCGAGCCGGCGGCCTGCGGGATGGGATAGTAGTTGATGTCGATGACGCGGTCGAGCATGGGGACGGCGTGACGGACGGTGGCAGCGAGTTTTTCAAAGTCGAATCTTGCCGCAACGCCATTCTCATAGACGAGATGACGGCCGAGGTTGATTGAGCCGAGGTTGCAGACGGCGGTTTCGCCGTGGGAGGTGACTTCGGTGATCTCGGTGCAGAGGTTGGAGAGATGGACTACGTTCTCTGGCTCGCCGGTCTGGTTGCACTTGAGGTTGCAGGCATCCTTGAAGGTCATCCAGCCGTTGCCGGTTTCGGCGAGGGTGCGCATCATGCGCGCGTAAAGATCGCGGGCTTTGACCTGGCGCTTATATAGCTTGCGATCTTCGGCGTCGGTGTAGGCCTTTTCAAAGGCTGTGCCGTAGAGATCGGTGAGGGTGGGGACGTCTTTGGGGTCGAAGAGGGACCACATTCCGTCCTCGTCGGCGCGGCGCATGAAGAGATCGGGAATCCAGTTGGAGAGGTTGAGATTGTAGGTGCGGCGGGCCTGGTCGCCGGTGTTGTCGCGCATCTCGAGGAACGATTCGACATCGGCATGCCACGGCTCAAGGTAGACGCAGGCTGCGCCCTTGCGCTTGCCGCCCTGATTGACGGCAGCGACTGAGGCATCGAGGGTACGGAGCCAGGGAACAATTCCATTCGACAGGCCGTTCGTAGCTCTGATCAGAGATCCTTCAGACCGGATGCGGTGGAAGGCGAGGCCGATGCCGCCGGAGAACTTGGAGAGCAGGGCGACGCTCTTGTAGGTGTCGTAAATCGAGTCCAGGGAATCGAGGGGCGAATCAATCAGGTAGCAGCTCGACATCTGGCTGTGCTTGGTGCCGCTGTTGAAGAGCGTCGGCGAGCTGGGCAGATAGTCGTGCGAGGCGAGCAGTTTGTAGAAGTCGATGGTGTCGCTGATGCGGCCGGTGGTGATGTCGGAGAGGCCGGCGGCGACGCGCATGAAGAAGTATTGCGGGGTCTCGGTGACCTGACGGGTAATGGGGTGGCGCAGCAGGTAGCGGTCGTAGACGGTGCGCAGGCCGAAGTATTCGAAGCGGTCGGAGAAGCGATCATCGATAGCGTTGTTGAGCTTGCGCGCGTTGGCGGCTACAAACTCGGCCGCCTCTTTGGAGACGACGCCTTCGCGGTTGCCGATCTCGACCGACTGCGAGAAGGAGTAGATGTTCTGGCCGGCGACTTCTTTGGCGATGGTCGCGAGCAGAAGACGGGCGGCTAAGCGCGAGTATTCGGGCTCCTCGGCGATGAGCGATGCGGCGGTTTGAATGGAGATGGAGTCGAGCTCGCGCGTCGAGGCTCCGTCGAAGAGGCCGCCGATGGTCTTGCTGGCTACGCGGATGGCGTCGACATGGGGCAGGCCGTGGCAGCAGCGCTCGACGGCGCGAACAATCTTGTTGACGTCGACCGGCTCGAGCGCGCCCGAACGCTTGCGCACCTGCATCTGCGGGGTGGCTTCGGCGGCGGGGAAGTTGGGATCGAGGTCGGAAAGGGAGGACTGGTGGAGGCCGTTCTGGAAGAGTGTTGTAGACATTGGAGTATCTGTGGTGGCCATCGGGGAATGGTCCTTTCCTGATCGAAATTCTTACCTAAACTTGTGCGCCGGGGAGGATTGGGAACGGGAAAGCAGGGAGCCTGTTTTAGAAAAACGGCTTCCCGATCACCCTGGCCCTCCCCTCGGAGGCGTGTGTTCTTGCCATGCCCTTCGGGCATGGCTCTCGGCAGGTCTTCGGACTTACAGGCTGCCTACTTGCTCCGGCTTCCCAGTCGGATTTTGTCCACGGCTGGACCTGAATCGGACCAGTGCTTCAGTTGGAGCGTTCGTTCCTGCTTACCGCTGCGGGGCAGTTCCGGATTTGGACCGGATTCCCTTTTCAGGTGAGGTCTTGCGATTCACCACCGAAAGCAGAATCGACTATATCGTGAGTCCGGGCTGGGGTCAACGACTATATGTTGTGGTGGGTGTGGAAATAGTTACAGTGTTGTGAATGATTGATAACACAGCTATTTTGAGGATCGGGGGTCTCAGAAGTGAGGCTTGGAAGAGCTGGATTGCGAGGGATTTGCGATCCCAGGTCTCAAAATCGGGCAAAAAATATACTTGCCCCATCAAGAGTGATTCCGTAGTCCGGAAGCTTTCTAAGAGAGTAGGCAGCTTCTCTAAGCTTCATCTCTTCTCGGGATACAGACAAAACGGCGTCCACCACTTTGGTGAACGCCGCGTATTCAGCCGAATGCCTCATCAGCCAACCTCTTACCACTCTACATCGACTACCTTAGATTGCATGGCTGCCTTTTCGGCGGCAGACGTTTCCGATTCTTTGTATCCGGTGTTGCAATATGGATGCGCTAGCTGAACATTAGAGTGGTCTCCGCTACCTCCCTTTCGCTTTGGTTCAATGTGATCGTATGAAACAGATTTGCTGGGGTCGAGGATTCCTCCGCAAATAGGGCAACGAATTGCGTTCCTGATAGCCTCCTTCACATAGACCATTGATTTCGTTTCATCCGAAATCTGCGATGTCGTTTGAGAGGAATTTACATCGAGTATGCGCCCGCGCAGTCCAAGATGCGATATTGCGTCTTCCACCTTGACCGTATTTCCAGGATCATGCAATTGCGCTACCAGGTACTCGAAAAGATCCTTCATCTTTGACACACGCGATCCCTTGCTTAAATTCTGCAAAATGATCCCGATGAGCGACTTGTTTTCTACCAAGAATTGCTCAAGGCGACTCCGGGCCGCCGTGAATTTTTTGAAAAACCCGGAGTCATTGTTGCGGAGTCTTTCTTGAATAACGGCTGCCATTCCGAGGAAGAGGAATCGGATGTACTTGCCTTTTTCGTTGTAGAAGTACACTGCCGGATGCAATCCAAGGCTTGCAGGCCTGTTCCCAGCCATTCGATTTAAGACCTCTAAGCTGTTTTTTAGAACTACGACCGTTGCTGCGCCATCATTGTCGTCAGCATATTTTTCTATCGTCTTGCCCCCGGGTTCTCTTGAACCGGCAACTGTAAGAAAGTCGATTAATAGAGCTAGCGCATCGACCGGGGACACCGATCCCCCTAACGGCAGCTCAAGTGTTTTCAGGGGCTCCGTCGCTTCAGGTTTGAAAATCCTTTCGTGAAATTCTTGGGTAACCTTCTCAACACTTGCAATGAAGTCCGGCGAGAACGACGACCAATACCTATGGCCTGTCCCAGCTCGTAAGATTGAGCGCGCACTGATTGCAAGAGGCTTATGCCGGTTAGTTATCAGTAGCTTTTCCGTATCGTCAAGGGGAGTGCCCTGCGAGTTGATCTTGAAAAATGATGATTCCGCCACACCCGCATCGCCCCTGATCCATTGCAACGACAACGCCCGAGTTGCCAAAACTTGCGCTCGTCTTCGGTCTTTCTCGGATGAAGTAGGCAAGTCAATGGCCTTAATCAAATCGCCATACCGACCGACCCTAGTTTCAACAAGGCGTCTTGTCCTTGCTGCAATATCCTTCTGCGCTTTTGAAATTTCTGAAGAGTAGAACGCTTGTGAGATTGTCTTATCGCCATAGTCATTTTCCATCCAAGCACGCAAAGCACTTAAACGATGACCGCCGTCGATCACGAAAATATATTGCGGAGCCTTCCAGAGAATCAAGGAAGGGATAACTTCGCTGTCCACAAAGCTCTCGATTAAAGTGGCGACCTGCTCTGGATTCCAGTGATTTGTCTCACGCTGGAAATCAGGTTTACGCAGCAGTTTCCTTACCGGTGCATCCTGTTCGAGGTGTCTAATGGGAAAGTCACCCATCAAGTCCAAGTCGTTTGGTTGTTGTTCAATAGCGAAATCTTCTCTGGGGATCATCGCATCCAGGTCAACCCGGTTCGCCATACTCACCTCTGGGATGGGCCTAATCATACGCCACCCCCAAGAACCGGGTCGAGAGCAACTCCAGTGTTTTCAATCCCTGATGAGCCAGGGATGTTGCTGCCCAAAGCCGAGACCTGGGGTACCCACATTTTCTTTCTGCGAACCGCTTTGCGAAAAAAAGCGTAAGGCATTGCATCCCGGAAACGGATTTTCTGCGGAATAGAGAGTAGAGGCGCATGGGAGAGACGTTGAGCTGGCAGCCGGATTTCGAGGGGCTCGTAAACGAGCACCAGTCGATGGTCTTCTCGATGGCATGGCGTATTACGGGGGATCGCGGGTTGGCGGAGGAGATCGCGCAGGATGTTCTGCTCGAGCTGGACCGGCACCTGCCTCACCTGGGCTCGGCCAATCATGCGCGCTACTGGCTGCGCCAGGTGACGCTGCACCGCTCGACAGACGCGAAGCGGCGCAGGCGGACCAAGGCGGCCAGTCTGGGCACCGATGTTTGGGTGGAGCTTGAGGAACGGCACGGCATGATGGACGTGGATCGCGAATCCCCGTTGAGCGTGCGACTGGAACAACTGCTGGCGGCATTGCCCGATATTCAGCGGGCGGCCATCGTCCTTCGCTACCAGGAGGAGATGACGCCGGATGAGATTGCGGTGATGATGCGAGCCCCGATAGCAACGGTGAAGAGCAACCTGCAGCGAGGGTTAAAGCTGTTGCGAGCCAGGGCAGAGCAGACATTGAAGGAGTTTGTCCGTGGAGCCTAGGGCTGTAAAGCCCGAGGAAGTGGAGCGTAAGGATATGGACCGGAACGAAGCCGAGAGCAACGAAGTAACGAGCTCTGAAACAGAGAGACGGGAAATGGCCCATTTCGAGGAAATGCTGCGGGAAGCGATGCAGCGACGGGAGGCTCCGCTGGGCTTGAAGCAGCGGGTGTTGGCCCGGGCTCGGGAACGGCGGCGGGCGGAGCAGCGGCCATGGTGGCAGCGTCACCTGGTGCAAAGGATTGCGGCTCCGATTGTGCTGGCAGTGGTGATTGGCGGGTTTATGGTTCAGCGGCAAATGGCGGAGCGGGCACTGGAACAGAAGAAAGGCGAGGAAGCGCGGGAACAGGTGATGACTGCGATGCGCATCACAAGCAAGACTCTGGGCCGGGTGAATGAGCGGCTGACAACGGCCGATCACTGAGACGATTGAGGTTTTCAACGGAGCGGGATGTTCCCTGAACGGGGAGAAAGCGGGACGAGATGAAGCGGAGCGGAGTTTGGGCCAGCGTGCTGGCATTGGGAATTGCAGTTGGGGGGGGCGCGTGGGCGCTGGGGCAGGCGGGGCAGTCTGACCAGCTGCCTCCGCCGTCGCCGATTGAGAAGACTTTGGCGGATCGGGCCAAGCATGTGACCGAGGTGACGCTGGACAAGAACATGCTGGCGTTTGCTTCAAAGTTCATGGATAAGGACGATGAAGACGAAGGCACCAAGGAGATGGTGAAGAATCTGCGGGGCGTTTACGTTCGCGAATACGAGTTCGACAAGGATCACTCGTATACAAGCGAGGAGTTGGAAGGGCTGCGCAAGTACATGCAGGGCTCGGATTGGTCGCCGATGGTGCATGAGCGCACCAAGGGATCGCCGGAAGCGACCGATGTTTACGTGAAGCTGATCGACGGCAAGATGCAGGGGCTCTATGTGCTGGACGCAGAGGAGCGGGAACTGTCGCTGGTGCTGATTCTGGGGCCGATCGATGTCGACAAACTCAGCGATCTGGGCGGGAACTTTGGGATACCGAAGGCTGCAGCAAAGTCTCTCAAGAAAGCAGCGAAGGAGGCCGGCAAATGAAGCAGCGATCTGGATTTGGAAAGGCTGGACTTGGCGGGGTACGGTTTGGGGTGCTGGTGTTTGTTGGTGTGGCGGCGGTGATGGCTCCCATGATTGTGCTGGCGGCGGGCGGCGGCGAGGGTGGCTTCGATTCCGTGGTACATGGTATCGAGTCGCGATACCACACACATGCGACGCGGATTCCGATGATGTGGCTGATCAGCGGAGTGGCCGGCATCGCGACGCATGGCGGGGTGCATGGGCTGCACGTAGCGGAGATTGAACACTTCACGGAGCCGGTAGACGGCGCGGAGCTGAATGCGCTGGTGGAGCAGCGAGTGGGCAAGGGCTGGCAGCGAATGATTCGCGAAACGAGCAAGTCTGAAGAAGGCGAAGGCGGCGAGCAAACGCTGATCTACGCCAAGCCGAGCGGCGATCGGATGGGATTGCTGATTGTGAATCTGGATCACAAGGATATGAATCTGGTGCAGGTTTCGGTGGACCCGCGGCATCTGGATGACGAGATTGGCCAGTTCAAGCATCATCACGGGAAGAGCGACGATGGCTCGGACAACGGCAAGCAGGTTGGCAGCGAGGGCGACTGAAAGCGGACGGAATTCGGTTGGCAAGATTAAGGGCGCGTGGGATGGGAACCTAATTCTCCATTCCGCGCGCTCTTTTGGCTGCGTAGACTGGCATCGTGGCCAGTAATCGAGCATTGCCGGCGCCGGCGGTTACGGGATCGGATAACTCCGCGTTTGGGACGCGGAGTTATCGCGGACGGCTTGCGCCTTCGCCGACAGGGCTGCTGCATGTGGGCCATGCGCGGACGTTCTGGACGGCTTATCAGCGGGCGCGGGACTCGGGCGGCACGCTGGTGATGCGCATGGACGATCTGGACCCGGAGCGCAGCCGTGGCGAATACGCCGAGGCCGCGCTGGAAGACCTGCGCTGGCTGGGGATTCGCTGGCAGGAGGGGCCGCCGGGCGCGAGCGGGCCAGACAGGCCGGCCGTCGGCGACTACGGCCCTTATCTGCAAAGCAAGCGGCACACCATCTACGAGCATGCCTGGCGGGGGTTGGTGCGGCGCGGGTTCTTATATCCCTGCCGATGTTCGCGCAAGGAGCTGGCTTCGCTGACTTCCGCTCCGCATGAGGGTGCGAATGCTAACCCTGACGACGAACCTATCTACCCCGGGACCTGCCGGCATTTGAGTGCGGAGACCGCACAGCTGCCGGGGCCGACGGCGGGCAAGTTTGCTCCGGAGACGGCGAACTGGCGGTTTCGTGTGCCGGATGGCGCGGCGGTGGAGTTCTACGATCAGCATCTTGGGCCGCAGCGCTTTGTGACGGGTGTCGACTTTGGGGATTTTCTGGTGTGGCGCAGGGACAATGCGCCCAGTTACCAGCTGGCATGCGCAGTGGATGACGCGGCCATGGCGATTACCGAGGTGGTGCGCGGCGCGGACCTGCTGAAGTCGACGGCGCGGCAGATTCTGCTGCTGCGGGCGCTGGGATTTGTGCCGCCAGCGTACTTTCACTGCACTCTGATTGCCGACCATAATGGGCAGCGGCTGGCCAAGCGGCACGATGCGCTGAGCCTGCGGGCGCTGCGGCAGCGCGGCCTGACGCCGATGAATATTTTCTCGGCGGAGCTGCCGGTGCTGGTTTAGGGATTTCGCCCGGAAGCTAGCTCATGGCTATAATGGCCATGAGGGGTGCCTCGATGCGCAGTGTTGGAATTGCCGAGTTAAAAAACAAGCTGAGCAGCTATGTTGCTTATGCGAAGGCTGGCGAGACGGTCGTGATCCGCGACCGGAATATGCCGGTGGCGCGGCTGGTTCCGTTTGTCGCTGAAGGAGCAAGCGAAGAAGAATTGGAACTGGCGGCGAGGGGGATTATCAAGCTGCCTGAAAAACCGATGGACTGGGATGCGTTCCATAAGTTGCCGATCGCACGACTTAGTAGAGATGCGGCGGGAACCGATAGCGTGACGCGGGCGCTGCTCGAGGAACGGGAAGAAGGCTGGTGAGCGCTGCCTTTTGGGATGCAAGTGCGCTGATTCCCCTTTGCGTTCAGGAGCCGACGACGGCCGCTGTAGAGTTGCTTGCGGCGCAGCATGAAAGGGTGGTCTGGTGGGGAACCCTGGTCGAGATTCGGAGTGCGGTAGCTCGCCGCCATCGCTCCGGGTTGCTGGACGACGTCAATCGCCGGATTGCGCTTGGCCGCCTGACTTCATTGCGTCAGTCCGAGACAGAAATTGCACCGAACTCTGAGGTGCGTGAGCTTGCGGGGCACTTGCTGGATCAATACATCTTGCGAGCTGCGGATAGTCTGCAGCTCGCGGCAGCGCTGATCTGGTGTTCGCGGAAGCCTGCTGGGCGTACGTTCATTTGTTCGGATCAGAAACTTAGTGATGCGGCTGAAGCGGCGGGTTTTACGGTGGTGAGGCCATGAGTGGCGAATTCTGAATGATATGCAAAAGCCCCATGTCTCGAGAGTGAGACATGGGGCTTTTTATTCCGCAGTTGCTTTGAATTAATCGTTGCCGCCCTTGCGGGATTTGGGGCGCTGGTTGGCCTGCAGAACCTTTTTGCGCAGGCGCAGGCTCTTGGGGGTGACTTCGACGAGCTCGTCTTCGGCGATGAACTCGATGGCTTGTTCGAGGTTCATAAGACGGGCGGGAGCCAGGCGGAGGGCTTCGTCTGACGACGAAGCGCGCATGTTGGTCAGCTTCTTTTCGCGAACGACGTTGACGTCGAGATCGTTGTCGCGCGAGTGTTCGCCGACGATCATGCCTTCGTAGACTTCAACGCCGCTGCTGACGAGAAGGACACCGCGATCCTGCATGCCGAAGAGCGCGTAGACGGTCGTGGTACCCGTGCGGTCGCTGATGAGGGCGCCGGAGAGACGCTGCGGAATCTCTCCCTGATAGGGCATGTAACCGTCGAAGAGGGTGTTCATGACGATGGTGCCGCGGGTTTCCGTCAGCATTTCAGAGCGCAGGCCGATGATGCCGCGGCTGGGTACGCGGAACTCCATGCGCACGCGGCCTGAACCGTGATTGTGCATCTTGGTCATTTCGCCCTTGCGGGGGCCGAGCTTTTCAATGACCACGCCGGTGAACTCTTCCGGAACATCGATGGTAAGGTGCTCGACGGGCTCCATCTTGACGCCATCGACGGTCTTGGTGACGATCTCGGGGCGGCCTACCATGACTTCGAAGCCTTCGCGCCGCATCATTTCAATGAGCACGCCAAGCTGCATTTCGCCGCGGCCAAGGACCTTGAAGCTGTCCGGCGAGCCGGTCTCTTCGACGCGAATGGAGACGTTGGTGAGCAGCTCGCGGTCGAGCCGCTCGCGCAGGTTGCGGCTGGTGACGAATTTGCCTTCCTTGCCGCAGAAAGGCGAGTTGTTGACGCTGAACTGAATCGCGATGGTGGGCTCGTCGATGACGATGAGCGGCAGCGGCATGGGGTTTTCTACGCTGGTGAAGGTCTCGCCGATGGTGATGCCTTCGACACCGGCGATGGCTACGATGTCGCCAATCTCGGTCTCGGTGGTCTCAGTACGCTTGAGGCCGGCGAAGGTGAAGAGCTTGGTGATCTTGACCTTTTGCAGGGATAGGTCGCGGCGCGAAACCATGACTTCATCGCCGGCATGCAATGTCCCTTGGAAGACGCGGGCGATGGCGATGCGGCCGAAGTATTCGGAGTAGTCGAGATTGGTGACCAGGATCTGGAGCGAGGCGTCCGGATCGCCGGTGGCGGGCGGAATGGTGTCGACAATTGCCTTGAAGAGCGGCTGCAGATCTTCGCCGGGGACGGCCATGTCGGTGGTCGCTGTGCCCTGCTTGGCGACGCAATAGAGGACGGGAAAATCGAGCTGGTCTTCTTCGGCGTCGAGGTCGATGAAGAGGTCATAGATCTCGTTCAGAACTTCCTGCACGCGCGCGTCGGGGCGGTCGATCTTGTTGATGACCACCATGGGCTTGAGCTTGGCTTCGAGAGCCTTGGAGAGCACGTAGCGGGTCTGGGGCAGCGGACCCTCGGCTGCGTCAACGAGCAACATGACACCATCGACCATCTTGAGTCCGCGCTCGACTTCGCCGCCGAAATCGGCGTGGCCGGGGGTGTCGATAATGTTGATCTTGCCGCCCTCGTAGAAGATGGCCGTGTTCTTGGCGAGAATGGTGATGCCGCGCTCGCGTTCCAGGTCGTTGGAGTCCATGACGCGCTCAGCGACGGATTCGTTGTCGCGAAAGGTGCCGGACTGACGCAGCATGGCGTCGACGAGGGTGGTCTTCCCATGATCGACATGGGCGATGATGGCGATATTGCGTATAGTCTGGCTCACGAGCGTAACGATTCCTTTGTTTCCAAGCCTTTTGGGCTTTTATCTGATTCCTGGCTTCTAGTGCCTTTGGCGCGGAGACGATGTTGATCTTGATCGCGTCGGGCTGGCTCTTCAGTTTTCTTTGCACTCAGGCAGATGGCGGCCACGAAAAGCCAAGCGCGGCGCACTCCAACTGCATTGCCCAAGCTGCATTCGTATTGAAAACGGAAGAGCGGAGAGCAGCCGCACAGTGCGGCATTTCTACATTCTACCAGCAGGCGCTATTTTGAGCAGGATGAGTGGGTTGCAATGCGGTCAATTCAGCGGTGTGGCGAGTCCGAGGGGCCCTGTACAGAACACGGTTTCGGCTTCGAGGTATGTAGAAGGGGAAATGGGCGCGCAGAGATGCACGCCCATTCTGTCTGGCAGATGAGCTACTTCTCCATATCCGGATAGGGTCCGATACCGCCGCCCTTGATCCACGCCTCCAGATATTCATCGAGCACCGGCAGCGGCACGCCGCCCGTCGCCAAAACCGCATCGTTGAAGGCGCGAAGATTGAACTTCCTGCCCAGCACCTCTTTGGCGTGAGTGCGCTCCTTCATGATCTCGGTCATGCCGAGGTAGTAGCTCAGAGCCTGCCCGGGCCACGAGATATACCGGTCAATCTCCTCTGTGACGTCTTGTTCGCTGAGCGCAGTATTGTCGCGCAGGTACTGCTGTGCCTGTTCCCGCGTCCAGCCCATGGCATGCATGCCGGTATCGACCACCAGACGCGACGCGCGCCACGACTGGAAGCTCAGCATCCCGAACTTTTCATACGGCGTGTGATACATATCCATCTCTGTGCCCAGCCGCTCGCAGTAGAGCGCCCAGCCCTCGCCAAACGCCGAGCCGCCCCCGCGGAACCCATCCGGGTTCTGATGTTCTCGTGCGATTGCGCCAGCCCAGGAGTGTCCGGGCGCGGCTTCGTGCAGGGTGAGCGCAGGCATCGCATAGAGCGGCCGCGAGGGCAGATCGTACAGGTTGATCTGGAATCCGCCCGACCCGCCGAATCCCGCAGGCTGGTAGGGCGCAGTTTCATCCGGTATGGGATGGATGCCGAAGCGGCCACGCGGCATGTAACCGAAATATTTGTCGGCCTTGTCGTCAAACTCCTTCATCATGTAGGAGGCTTTATCGATTAGCTCTTCGCCGGTCTTGGCGTAGAACTGCGGATCGGTTCTGAGGAACTTGAGGAATGCCGGGAAGTCGCCATCGAACTTTGCCTCCGCCATCGTATCCAGCATCTCCTGGTGGATCTTCGCGACCTCAGCCAGTCCAAAAGTGTGAATCTCCTCAGCACTCATATCGAGCGTCGTGTAGCGCTTGATCTGAGCCTTGTAGTATTCCTTGCCATCGGGCAACGACTCGGCGGCGATCGATGTCTGCGCATGCGGATAGTACTCGTCGTTCCAGAACGCCAGCAGTACCTTGTACTCCGGAATCACCTGCTGCTCGATGACTTTCTTGGCCTCGGCGCGGAGTCTCGCCTGTTCGGCGGTGTTAATCGTCCCAGGCATATGCGTGAACGCCTTCCAGAACGGCGTTTGGTCGGCGCTGGTTGCATTCGCGATTGGCGCAATGGTCTGGTCGCGTCCGGCCAGAGTGATCTTCGGCGGCGTAAATCCGCGCGCCAGGCCGGCACGCATGTTGGCGATATTCTCGGTGTAGTAGCGCGGAATATCGGCCATCCACAACAGGAAATTCTCGTAGCTTTGCTCGGTCCGGAAGCCGCGCTCTCCTGTGCCTTGCACGTCCATCCAGAACGATTCGATCGAGTTGACTGGCTTTTCGTACTCCCTGAACTTCTGCCCGGCGATCTGCGTGTCGACTTGATAGCGGTAGATCTCCAGGTTCATCTTCTCCGCTTCGCTCATGCCGTCCGTGGAGAGCTTATCGAGCTGTGCCTTCACGCTCTCAAAATGATCGAGCGTCTTCTGCTGCGTCGCCGGATCGACCGCGCGCAACACCGCCAGCTGCACCCGCTCCTGCGAACCAGGACGCTGGTAGCCTCGCTGCTGCTCCCGCCAGACCCTGTCTGCCTTATGGATGGCATTCAGTTCCTCTCCGGACTTGCTCGGAGGGCCCACCGGAAATGGCGAAGCCGGAGCCGGACCTTCGTCCTCGATCGGCGCAGGCTCCGTTGCCGGTTTCGCTGTCGCCGGTGCTGCTGGTTCGGTTGCCGGAGTCTGACTCGCCGGAACTTGAGCTGCCGCAAACTCCAGGAACGACATCGACAACGCTAACGTCGACACCGCTGCCACAACACGCAATATGCGCATGACTTCTCCAACGAGAACGAGATTTTGTACCAACGTAAACTACGCGATCCACGGTCTCTCTCAGATTGTGAAAAGGTCTTGGACGCAAGGTGACGCGGATGATCCTTAAGCGCGTTCAAAGTGAAACAGAAGCTGCTGCTTGCTCGCCACCGGCTTGCCGGCCTTGGTCGCGGGCGTGAACGTCCAGGTCTGAACCACCGCCAGCACCGCCTCGTCCACTCCGTGGCCCAGCCCCTGATCGACCTGCATCTCCACGACCTTGCCGCCTTCGTCGATCACGATATCGATGAGGACATCGCCTTTTGTGCCGTGCGGAAGCACCGAAAGATCAGGCTTGGGGTCCGGGAAAAAGTCCGCAGTGGCGACCGACACATCAGCTTCGCCCGACGGATCGCCGCCTTTGCTGGGCGGGGGCGGCTCGGGCTGCTTGACCGCGGGCTTCGGTATTTCCTTAGGCGGTACGACTTTGGGCTTCGGCGGATGCACCACAGCCTTATGGCCGGGCGCGTAGGGGACCAGCACGAGAGCGGTCCGGTGCGGACGTGGACGGATTGTGGCAGCGCTGTGAAGCTGGTACGTGAGAGCCGCAAGAACAAGAACATGCAGCACGACCGACGCTATGTTCTGAAGAGACATGCGCCCGCTATCCGGGTGCATCGCATTCAGCGATACCATTTCCATAAGCTATCTTAGCTGTCTCCTGCCTCTTTGACGTCAAGGAGATTTGGCAGGACTCAGCCCAATGTAATCTGCTATGCGAGTGACCGGCAGTTCAGTGAAGGGTGTGGCCCAACGCCTTACCTGAAGTTGCCCACTTGTCTCGCAATAGGTCCTTTGCGCCATTGGGCCGGGGACAGTCTCGGTTGAAACCGTGAAAGCTATACGACCCAATCACGGTTTGGGTCTTTCACGTAGAAACGTTTTATAGTGCCGCAAGAGGCGCATAGGTCAGCAAAAAGGGTCTCCCGTTTCTCCTTTTCGGACCATTTGAAAAAGCCTTCTTCTTTCGGTTTGCAGAGGAGGCCGGGATGTACGTCTCCACCACCACCGGAGGCAGAAACAGTGAGACCGCTGATGAGTTGTGAGCTGCCGCAGTGTTCACATGTATTGTTGGGCATGAACAACTATAGCCCATGAGTAATTCATGATCCCGTACCGTCTCAAAAAGGGCCCTTTTCGCCGCACGCTCTCCGATAATATCCTTTACCCGAAAGCCGGGCTCATTGGCTCTCAGCAGCCGCGTCTGAAATCCTATGTAAACCAGGAGAATCCATGTCACGAGAACAGAAAATCGCTGTGGTCGAAGCCTATTTGGATTGCTTTGCAACAAAAGACTTGTCCAAGGTGCCTTTTTCTGAAGACGTAACATTTGAAGGGCCGCGCATGCCAAAGCTGACGGGGCGGCCGACCGTACTTGGATTTTTGACACATATTGTTCCAATGGTCAAAGCAGTTCAGTTAAAGCAGCACATCGTCGAGGGCGATTACGTTGCAACCGTATTCGACATGGAGACAGTGAATGGAGTGGATCACGTTTTTGACTGGATTCACATCGTAGACGGACAGATCAAGGCGATACATGCGTTCTATTACACGGAGCAGCTACCCGAGGACAAGGCTAGCTAGCGAATTGTTCTCAATAAGCTCGGTCATCGAAATTCGGAAATGCACTGAGCGTCTTGTAAAGAGTAAGTTTCGGGATAATTTTCTAAGCGCGAAAGGATAACGCACCCCAAGCTTGTGCGGTGCGAAACGGCGGGTAAGCGCCCCGCTTACGATAAAGTGGATTGCAATGAAAATTGCGCGCCTTCTAGCCGTAGCACTCATGATCCTGTTTTCAGCCTTTGTCCGATCTGCACAAGGACAATTTGTCCGTCGAAATTCGGCCAGCCCTGAAACATGTCAGGCTGCTCCGGACAAACTTGAGCACGGAGCTATTCATATCCTGCGCGTGAAGGTCTTATCTTCTCAATCGACGGATGGAACATACGCCGACGAGGGCTATGGGCAAGGCGAATTCGACACCGTTAAACTGCTCGGCGTGGTCAAGAGCCCGATCCGTTGGACACCGGGGCTCGTATTCCGCGTTCATCCGTTTCCCGGGAAACGCGGCGAGGGAGAGAACTTCGCTCCGGAGCACCTGATCATAGGCAAACAGTACTATCTCGCCTACACCTACTACCTCGAAGAAGAACCCCACGGGGATTCTGACTTAATCGGACTGACCCGATGTGGAGTTCACGAGGACACTCCGGCAGCAAGGAAAGAACTTCTAGACGCTCTTAGCCACTAGATTTGGAATTGCGTTGAGCCGGAAGTGGCAATGGGTTCCTTCGATCTCAAGTAGGTGAGTTTGGCGATAAGACCGTCCAAAAAGTAAAACGGCCCAGGCTTCTATCCCAATGGGATCGGAAGGCTGGGCCGTGTTTTGTGCAGGACTTATGCGTGGCGGAGGGTTTCGAAGAGGAACCAGCCGCGGCGCTCGGCTTCGTCGATCCAGTTTTCGAGCAGACTGGTGGTGGCGACGTCGTTTACGTCGGAGGTGATCTGGTGGGTGTTGCGCATGTACTCGACCAGTTCGAGGTTGTCGTGGTGCAGCTCGGCGAGCATCAGCTTGGGTGAGACGAAGGGCTCGGAGTTGTCCTTGAGGCGCTGATACTTGGAGATTTCGCTGATGGAGTGGAGCGTGGTTTCGCCGATCTTGCGGGCGCGCTCAGCGATGTCGTCTGAAGTGGCGAAGATCTGATCGGCCTGCTCGTCGAGCAGCAGGTGATAGTCGCGGAAATGCGGGCCGCTCATGTGCCAGTGGAAATTCTTGGTCTTGATATACAGGGCAAAGATGTCGGCCAGCAGGTGGCGAAGCTCCTCGGCCACCTTGCCCGCGCCCTTGCGGGAAAGATCGGTGGGAGTGAGCAGTTCGTTGCTTTCGGTAGTCGATGTTGTCATGCTGTGCTCCTTTTCTGCGTTGCTATTCGCTCTGTATATAAGATGCCCGGCGCGGAATCTGGACGCATCGGATTGGTCAATTTCCGGTTACGGTTTCAGGCTAAGGTTTGAGACTGGCGAGGCGGGCGGCTTCGAATTCGTCGCCTTTGTTCCAGACGATGGGTTTGGTGGTGCTGATCACGTCCCAACCTAATTCCATTCCGAATTTATCCAGTTTGGCGTTGCCGGTGAAGTCCCACTCAGGGTGGTAGTTATCGGAGAAGTTGTGGTAGTCGTGGTCTTCAAAGTCCTTGAACTTGGCTTCGCCCCAGGCCTGGTCGTGGCCTTTGAAGAGCGGCCCTTCTTCCACGGAAAACGCGGGAATGCCGACTCGCGAAAGCGAGAAATGGTCGGAGCGGTAGTAGCCGCCTGCTTCGGGATGGGCGTCGGGAACAATGGTCAGATCGAATCCTTTGGCGGTCTGCTGTACCTGTTGATAGAAGCTGGTGCGCTGGGCGCCGTTGACGCTGACCTGCTGCGGCTCGCCGAGGGGCAGGATCTCGTCGTAGTTGAGGTCGAGCGCGATCTGGCCGGGCGGGATGGGCGGGTTCTGGCCGAGGAACTCGGAGCCGAGCAGGCCCTGCTCTTCGGCGGTGACGGCGGCGAAGATGACGGAATGGGGCAGCGGCATCTTGACCTGGCTCCAGACATGGGCCAGCTCCAGGATCATGCCTACACCGGTGGCGTTGTCCGCCGCGCCGTTGTAGATGTTGTCGCCCTTCATGTCGGGAACCATGCCGAGGTGGTCGTAGTGCGCCGTGTATAGAACGGCCTGGTCGGGGATTGGCTTGGTTGCCGGACTCAGTATTCCGACGACGTTGGGCGACTGGAAGGGACGCACAGTGCTGGAGACATGCGCCTGCAGCTTGACATTGAGCTCGACCGGCTGGAAGCCCGGTTTGCCGGCGGCGACGAATAGCTGCTCAAAGTCGAGGCCGGTAGCGGCGAAGATCTTCTTTGCTACGTCGTACTGAATCCAGCTGGCAGCCTGCAGATGTGGGTTTTTATCGTCTTTCAGGAAGGTCTTTTCGCTGGTGTTGGAGTTCTTTACGACTTCCCAGCCATAGCTGGCGAGGTCGGTCTTGTGGATGATGAGCGCGCCAATGGCTCCTTTGCGGGCGGCTTCTTCAAACTTGTAGGTCCAGCGGCCGTAGTAGGTGAGGGCTTTGCCGGCGAAGAAGTTGGGATCGTCGGAGGGCGGGTCGCCGACGATGCAGAGGATGACCTTGCCTTTGACATCGACGCCGGCGTAGTCGTCCCACTTGAACTCGGGCGCAGTGATGCCGTAGCCGACGAAGATGATGGGCGCGTCAATGTCCACGGAGGGAGTCAGTGTCTGATTGGCGACGGTGTAGTCATCGGCGTACTTGAGCTGAATGGGATCGCCTGTGCCGGGTACCAGGGTGAAGGTGGTTTCGTCGGGCTTGGCTTTCATTCCTACGAAGTCGATGTTCTGAAAATATGTTCCGGCGTCGCCAGCAGGCTTGAGGCCGAAGTTCTGAAACTGCGAGGCGATGTACTTGGCCGCAAGGTTGCCGCCGCGCAGGCCGGGATAACGGCCTTCCATATCGTCGTCGGCCAGGAACTTGACGTGGCCGCGAATGGCTTCGGCATCGATCATCGCTTCATATTTCTGGATGTTGTCCGGTGGCGGCTTGTTCTCACCCGGCTTTGGCTTGGGCGGCTTTTTCTTGATCTTGAAAGGAAGCTGGAGCTGGAAGGCGTGAGCCGTAGTTCCCGTGAAGCCAGCGGCCAACACGAGGAAGAACAGGACCGAAAACAAGGTCGAGAATCGCCTTAGGGACTTCTGGGTTTTCACTCGAGGCTCCGGATCGTATCGATAGAAGACGAACTGCTGCTGAGGATGGTCTCAAATTCCCCTGCATGGTGCAAACGGCATTTATTCGAGGAGTTTACTCGATGAGCTTATTCGATGAGTTTGGAGATACGCTCGACCTGTTCGCACAGCTCGCCCAGCTCGCGGGTGAGGATGGCGACTTCGGCTTCGAGTTGGGCCATGCGTTCGTTCAATTCTTCGCTATCTTGTGAGGATACAGACGGAGAGGCGGAATAAGACGAGACAGGATAAGACGGGGCTCCCACTGGCTCGAAGGATTCGACATCGCCAGAGAGCAGATGTGCGTAGCGCGCCTCTTTGGTTCCAGGCTGGCGCGGCAGGACTTTGACGAGGACGGGTTCGCGGGTCATCAGCTTTTGCAGAACGGTCTGAACGTCGCTCAGTTCGTCGAAGCGGTACATGCGCTCGGTGCGTCCGCGCAGCTCTCCGGGAGTCTGAGGGCCGCGCAGGAGAAGGACGCAGATGACGGCGATTTCGCCTCGGGTGAAGTTGAAGACCTCCTGCATGTGGTGCTCGTACTTGGGCACGCGGCCATCGCCACGCACTGCGCCGGCGAGGCGATCGTCTTCCAGGCCATGCAGCGCCTGGCGCACTTCGACTTCATCGAGAGCCATGACCGGTTCGCGATTGTTCTTCTGATTGCAGGCGTTGATCAGGGCGTTAAGCGAGAGCGGGTAGTACTCGGGGGTGGTGATTTCTTTTTCGACGAGCGCGCCGAGGACGCGAGCTTCCGTGGGGGTGAGCTGCATGGGTTGAGGGCTCTCCTGAGCAACATCTTCGCAGATTCAGGACAGGTGCGCGAAACGCTCGAATTGTGTCGTATGCTCAAGGGCATGTTTACGAGAATCGCTGTCTCCTGCGGAATTATGTCCTGCGTGATGCTTTCGAACTGCCCTGCGCTGCATGCCCAGGCCGATCCGTCGAACAGAGACGCTATCTATTTTGGCGCTGCGGCGACCCAGCAAACGGAGACGGACGAATACACGCGCTATGAACTGCTGGAGCCGGAGACGGCGAGCTTCAAAATCTACTACGAAGTGACGGCCACGACTGCGGGAGCGACGGTGTTTTATAACCCGATTCGCAAGGGCAGCGTGGCCAGCGACGAGAGCGTTTTCGATGCGATGAGCGGCAAGCCGCTGGAGTTCAAAGTGGTGAACGGCAGAGAGGCTCGTAAAGACCCGCTGATGGCGGATACGGATCTCGATACCGACTACATCAAGGTGACGCTGGCGAGGCCGGTGCCCAAAGATGGGCAGGGCCGCGTGGTGATCGTGAAAACCTACAAAGATCCGAAGAGCTACTACGTCGATGGAAAGGCGATCGTCTTCAAGCGACCGCTGGGGATTAAGCGCGACAAGGTTGTGCTGCCTGTGGGATATGAAGTCGTGGGGCTGACGGTGCCTTCGCAGATTTTGACGGAGAAGGATGGGCGGATCGCGATCAGCTTTCTACATGCCGGTGCGGGTGAGGCTCCGCTGGAGCTGAGGGCGGTCAGGGATGCGCAGGTGGGAGTGGCGGCGATGCCCAAGGCTCCGTCGAAGGAGGTGAGTTGGGAGTCGCCGTTCAAGGGCGAAAGCGAGCGGGTGCGGCTTTCGGAACGGGCGCATCAGGATCGGGATATTGTCTATTTTCTGCAGCAGCCGGAGACGCATGCCTTCAGCCTGTATCACGACTACACGGAGTCGCGCGAGGGCATCAATGGCTATGCGAATGTGGTTCGCGAGGGGAGTGTAGCGAGCAAACCTTCGGCCTACATTCTGGATACAGGCGAGCAGCTCAAAGCGCAGGAGATGAGCGGCGCGGAGATGATTGCCTCGAAGATCAATGCCGGGGAAGAAGTGGATGCGAAGGCGCGGGTGGTGGTAATTCCCTTCCCTGCGGTGCAGGCTGGGCAGACGCTGCGGCTGCGGATTGCGGAGACTTACACAGCACCGGTGAGCTACATGCTGGATGGCGACGAACTGGTCTTCGATCGCAGCTTAGGACGGCCGCGCAATGCGGTGGTGCTGCCTTCGGGCTGGTACTGCACTGCGAATGCGATTCCCGCGACGGTGAGCCAGTTGCCGGATGGGCGCGTGCGGCTGGACTACTGGGATGACCGGCCTGAGGCTGCCGATGTGCTGTTAAAGGCCAGACGAAGAATCAGTACGCTACCGTCAAGTAATAAGTAACGACACGCCAGGCAATAAGTAACGGCAAGTCGAGATCGCTATTCAACGGTGACGGATTTTGCCAGGTTGCGGGGCTGGTCCACGTCGCAGCCGCGGCGCACGGCGATGTGGTAGGCGAGCAGTTGCAACGGGACAATTTCGAGTAGCGGCAGCAGCAGCTCTGGCGCTTTGGGTACGCGGATGACGTGCTCGACCAGTTGGGCGATGTCTTCCTGGCCTTCGACGGCGATGGCTATGACGCGGCCGGAGCGGGCGGTGACTTCCTGCACGTTCGACAGCGTCTTTTCATAGCGCAATCGTGAGCCTGCATCTGTTGGGTCTTGGGTGGCTAAAACTACAACGGGAAGCGTTTCGTCGATGAGGGCGTTTGGGCCGTGCTTCATTTCACCTGCCGGGTAGCCCTCGGCGTGAATGTAGCTGATCTCTTTCAGCTTGAGCGCGCCTTCAAGGGCAATCGGGAAATGGATTCCGCGGCCTAGATAGAGGAAGTCGCGGGCGGTGGAGAAGCTGCGCGCGAGCTCTTCGCATTGGATGGAGATGCGCTTGAGCATGTCTAGGATCTTGGCGGGAATGCGGCTGAGCTCTTCGACGAGATTGAGGGATTCGGCAGCGGTGAGCTGACCGCGCACCTGTGCCAGATGCAGCGCGAAGAGGAACAACGCCGTGATCTGCGAACTAAATGCTTTGGTGGATGCTACGCCGATTTCAGGGCCTGCATGGGTGTAGATGGTGCCGTTGGCGTCGCGGGTGATCATGGCTCCGACAACGTTGCAGATGGCTACGGTCTTGGAGCCGAGAGCGATCATCTCGCGCTGGGCGGCGAGGGTGTCAGCGGTTTCGCCGGATTGGGTGATGAGCAGGCCGAGCGCGTT
>DATAZR010000153.1:0-5253 GCA_036271955.1 Acidobacteriaceae bacterium | reverse complement strand
CTGATAGTATTCCGCCCAACGACAAAGCTGTTTTTTCTTGCGGTAATTTTTTGGGCGGAAAATCGTCCCAAATATCCGGAAGCTTTGGGGATGGAGTACGTGCATGACCCAATTGGATATGCTCTCTGTGGACGAACTGGTACGGGAAATAGCGAAGGCTCTGGTGGATGAGCCGAATGCGGTCGAAGTCGAGACCGTGAGCCGCGACGAGA
This sequence comes from Acidobacteriaceae bacterium, assembly GCA_036271955.1. GTDB lineage: Bacteria > Acidobacteriota > Terriglobia > Terriglobales > Acidobacteriaceae > Acidicapsa. Next base: position 5,041 of record DATAZR010000153.1, on the reverse strand, counting down.
ACACGGTGCTGCGCCTGCGCGTGGCTCCCAACGACGTGGGCAAAGTGATCGGCAAACAGGGCCGGACCGCACGCTCGGTGCGGACGATCCTGGGTGCGGTGAGCATGAAGGTGCATCACCGCTACACGCTCGACATTTTGGAAGAAGAGGACTAGCCGTCCAGGGTGCTGGCCCACGGGCGGACTTATCCGTGGTGATGCGGTCGGTTGCTGCGCGGCATTCTGCAGCGGCTGGCTGATGCGGTCAGGTACTAAGGCTGGGTTGGGAGTGCGATGACGGTTGTGCCGGCGGATGGTCAGGCTTGGGTTTGGCTGGCTCGGATTCGCAAGACTCAGGGCCGCAAAGGCGAGGTTCTCGCCGACATTCTTACCGATTTTCCTGAAAAATTTGCGGAGCGAAAGCGGGTCTGGCTGCTGGCGGCGGCTGGTGCTGTGGGCGAAGCTGCGCGTGAAGTCGAGCTGGTTGGGCACTGGCTGCATAAGGGCGGCCGGGCGCAGGGTGAGATGGCGGCGATTGTGCTGCACTTTGCCGGGGTGAATTCGATTACTGAGGCGGAGGCGCTGCGGGGGCTGGTGGTGGCGATTCCGCGGGGGGAGCGGGCGGCGCTGGGCGAGGATGAGGTCTATGTCGGCGACCTGATCGGCTGCTTGCTGGTGGATGTAGCGGGCGTTCCCGAGAGAACGATTGGTGTGATCGAGGGTGTCGATAAGGATGCTGGGCCGGTAGCGCTGCTGGTGATCCAGGGTGCGAAGGGTGAGGAGATACTCGTTCCCTTTGCCAAGGCTTATCTGCGTAAGATCGATTTGGATGGAAAGCGCGTGGAGATGGCGCTGCCTGAGGGGTTGGTTGAGGTGCAGGTTTCGGAGAAGAGCGGCGGGCATGGCGAGCGTTCTGATGCGATTTGAGATTCTTACAATTTTTTCGGAGTTCTTTCGCGGTTTTTTTGAGCATGGGGTGGTGAGCCGTGCGCAGAAGACCGGGCTGATCGAGATTGGCGTGCGCGATCTGCGGGAGTTTACGCATGACCGGCATCGGACGGTGGATGATCGTCCTTTTGGCGGGGGCGAGGGGATGGTGCTGAAGGCTGAGCCGCTGGCTGAGGCGCTGGATGGGCTGGGTATCGCTGTGAAGGAGCCGGAAGGACGCCAGGACGGCCAGTCCGTGGTTTTGCTTTCGGCGCAGGGGAGGCCTTTTACGCAGGCTGTGGCGCGTGAGTTCGCGGGGCTAGAGCGGGTAGTGCTGATTTGTGGGCGGTATGAGGGCGTGGATGAGCGGGTGAATGAGTTGTACTGCGACCACGAGATTTCGATTGGGGATTATGTTTTGAGCGGCGGGGAACTGGCGGCTGCTGTGGTGCTGGATGCTGTGGCGCGTCTGGTGCCGGGTGTGCTGGGCAATGAGGCTTCAAGTGAGTTTGAGAGCTTTGGGGCTGGCGATGCGGCGATCGATGTGGATGTCGAGGGTGTGCCGAGGTCGCAGCATGGGGCGGGCGGGCTGCTGGATTATCCGCATTACACGCGGCCGGCGGAGTTTCGAGGAGTTGCTGTGCCCGAGGTGCTAATGGGCGGAGATCATGCGGCGGTGCGGAAGTGGCGGCGGGAGCAGCAGCTGCGGAAGACACTGAAGAACCGACCGGATCTGCTGGAGCGAGCGGTGCTGTCGGAGGAAGACCGGCGGACGCTGGAGCGGTTGCGACGGGAAAGTCTTTAGGCGCTGGATACAGTGTTGTGCGGTTTTCTCAAATAACAGATCGCCTTCGGGAATGACAGCAAGAAAGGCAAAGGCAGATTCGTGGTGCACGCGAATTAGACCCACCTTAGGCACAGCAACAAAGGCGTGCCGAAGATGGCATACTTTTTTCTAAGCCTCTTATAGTTTTTATAAACTCATTGCTGAACGACAGCCGGAGCAGCCGCGGCCTCAGGAGCCGCCAGCTCCAGCCCCGTCATATCCCCTTGCACCTGCAGGGGCATCTCCACATCCCCATACCGCCGCACATCCTTGGATTGCCTCATCGTTATCTGCGGAGAGGGATGCAGCTCCACAGTCTCCGAATCCGCCCCGCCCGTCGCCCGCAAAAGATACTTTCCCTCCGGCACATACGGCAGCACAAAGCTCCCATCGTCTTCCACGCGAACACTCCGCGCCATCTCCTGATCGTCGGCATACAGTAAAGCCACCTCGCCCGAATTCAGCGCATGCCCATCCCGCTTCGCTGTCACCGTCCCGCGAACCGTGTGCAGCCCTCCAATTGCAACAGTGATGTCCTGGCCACCTACCACCTCACCCTCGCCCACCTTCACCGTCTTCGCATCCCTCTTGCGAAACACGTCCCCCAGGTAAATGTTCAGCTCCTCGCCAGTCGTATTACTGGCATTCACCGAAATCCCTCCGCTCCCCAACAGTCCGCCCACCGCGACCTGTATCGCCGGCAGCGAAGCCCGCACCGCATACTCCCCCGCCGGAGTTCCAATCAGCTCATACCGGCCGCGATCGTCCGTAAACCCATGCGACCCAAAAACGCTCAAACCTGGGACTAGCTCCGGCTGTGCCTCCACAAGATTCCCATTCTTGTCCTTGCGCATCAGCTGAATCCGCATCCCAATCGCCGGTGAACCATCGTCATATAGCACCGTCCCGCTCACCTCCGCGGCATGCTCCAGCCGCAGCGTCACCGTGGCCGACTCGCCCGCCTCGACATCCACAATCGGAACCGCCTTCGCCAGATCCTTCCGCGTCTCCTCGGTCATCGCATGCAGCTGCTCTGGATCGAACTTCGCCAGCGGGCTCAGATATCCATCCTGACTCGCCAGCACGTAATACCGCCCCACCGCGACCTTATCCATCTCGAACCGCCCATCGAGATCGGTAGTCGCCGTAGCATTCATCCCCCCATCCTGCTTGTCCTTGCCGCTCGCCGCACCCGTCTCCGCAGGCACCCGCTGCAGCGTTACCAAAGCAAACCGCGCCGGCGCATTCGTATCCGCACAAGCCACACTCCCTGTAACCGTCCCCGTCGGCGGCTCACCCTTCTTCGCCGTCTGCTGCGCGCCCGCAGCCAACCCAGCCGCTGCAATCGCAACGACCGGAATAACCCGCCACCATCGCAACTGCATAGATTCGACCATCCTTCAATCCGGAATATAGACTGTGTCGACGAACCAATTGACCTTTAGACTTTCGAATAAAAATAAGCATTGTCATCCTGAGCGGAGCGAAGGATCTGCTTTTGCTTTTCTGTCTGTCATCCTTCGCGAAGCGGAGGATCTGCTGTTCGCCCGCAACAGCCCCTACTCACTCCTCAAACAGCCCAACCTCGACCTCAATCCCCTCGACCTCAACCTCAAACAACTCCGCCACCGGCGAAAAACTCCGCCGATGCATCTCCGTAATTCCCAGCCGCAGCAAAGCCTCCTTATGCTCCGGCGTTCCATACCCCTTGTTCCGCGCCAGCCCATACCCAGGAAACACCGCATCCAGCTCGCATAGCAGCCGGTCCCGATGCACCTTGGCAATCACGCTAGCCGCCGCAATCGACAGGCTCCGCGCATCCCCCTGCACAATCGTCGTCTGCCTGCAAACCGCCCCCGGAGGGCAATAATCGATCTTCTGGTTCCCATCGATCAGCAGATGATCAGGCTGCTGTCCAAGCGCCTCAACCGCCAGCCGCATCGCCAGCCGCGAAGCCTGCAAAATATTGATCCGGTCGATCGTCCGCACATCGACCTCCGCCACCGCATAGGCCAAAGCGATCTCCCGCACCCGCTCGTTAAAGAGCTCCCGCTCCTCTTCACTCAGCTTCTTCGAGTCATTCAGCCCATCCAGTTGTAAGCCGTCAAGCTCAGCGCCCTCCGGCAGAATCACCGCCGCAGCCACCACCGGCCCAAACAACGGCCCGCGCCCCACCTCATCCACCCCGGCAATCCACATCGATCCAGAAGCCCGCGCCGCCAGCTCAAACTCCCAGCCGCAAACCCACTCGAAAGCTTCTTCCTCACACACCATCGCCAGCCGCGCCGCGCCGCTGCGCTTACCAGCAGTCTTCCCCTTGCCGGACTTTTTCACTGCAACAGGTTTGGCCGATTCAACTTTGGGTTTGGAACGGGATGCCATGCTTGTCAGTATAGAAAACCAACCTGTGAAATAAAGCGCATCGCTCAGAGGGCTGCCCGGCGCTTCACGAATCGAACTGCACTCACTGTTTTGTCAAGCCCTTCAAGATGCAACCACCACGTAACTCCCGCCACGGCAACAACTTCCAGCGGGGAGCTCAATTGCATTGAATTAATCCCCAAAAGTGCACAATGGATATGGCGACTTACCGCAAGCTCTACCGAGGAGCACGAACATGTCCAACGATCCCAGCCCCACCATTACCAGCAATACTTCGTTATCCGCCCCAAGACCTGTTGACTGGAAAATAAATACCCCCCACCCCCCGGTATATTGCCTCCGTTTTATCCGTCACCGAATGGAAAAGTCACGCGGGAAACATGGCCGCTTCGAAAGAGCTTCCCCGGGACAAAGCGAGACGATCCCATACGCAGAAAAGCCCCGGCGAATGCCGAGGCTTGCTGGTAAATACGAATCCTGGAAATAGGTACGCTCGTCCGGCTAGGACCTTAAGCCTTGTCGCGCGCAACTTCCTTCATGCGGGCAGCCTTGCCGCGCAGGCCGCGAATGTAGAACAGCTTCGCCCGGCGAACCCGGTAGCTGCGAACCTTCTCCACCTTGTCCACAACCTTGGAGTTGAAGGGGAAGATGCGCTCCACGCCCTGGCCAAAGCTCATCTTGCGCACGGTAAACGAGCCCTGCGGGCCGTTCTTGATGGCGATCACAAGTCCTTCAAAAGCCTGAAGACGCTCTTTGTCGCCTTCCTTGATCTTGACCTGCACGCGAATCTGGTCGCCAGCCTTGAACGCCGGCAAATCGGTACGCTTCAGCTTATCCGCCAAGCGCTGCATTACTGGATGAATCGACATGGTCCGCTACTTTCCTGCTCACACTCATTTAGGTCGAGTGGAATCTTGAAATCAGAATT
>DATAZR010000152.1:0-2182 GCA_036271955.1 Acidobacteriaceae bacterium | reverse complement strand
GGACGCTATGGGATCTCACCAGTTGTTGGCCGTGACCGCAGAGCAGAAGCAGGTCGAGAAGCGCATTCACCATCTGGACCGATGGGTTGCGCGGGAACACGATCCGCAGATTGCCCGCATCCTCCGTCACGAAATCGATCTACTTCATCTTGAATGGAATCACCTGCAGGATAAGGTCGAGGTCGAAAGCCTGGAATCAGAACCCCAAGCGACCTGAGGACGGGTGCAGTACACGCCGAAGATCAGCCCTGGCGCACACGATCGGTGTTGGGCGCCGCGCCCGTACCAACGCAGGGGTCGACGGCGACCAGAGTACGCTCATCTTGCCTGGTGAGTTGCTGCCTTGCGAGAGAGGGAAATCATGCAGGACTCGAAACAATTATCGGGCGCCCGGGATGGTGGACACTCGGAAGAATCCACCTTACATAACTGTAATGGCGGCGACTTCGTAGTCGTCGAGAGCGGGAACGGTGAACTGCAACAACTGCTCGTGCACGGTGAAGGACGGGCGTTGCTTCGCCTTGAGCAGCTCGACGGACCTGATCATGACTCCTGATGGAACGCGCATGGTTATCGTCTGCGGCCCGAGCGCATCCACTTCTCGCAGCCAGCCATGCTGAGCGGCGGGGTTGGTGTAGTTGAGCAGGTGAACCGCATAGCCGGGGCCAGTCTCCCAACAAAACATCTCCAAGAAGCCTGGGCCCTCGACGTGAACGATCCGTTCATCGTGACTGACCCAACGGATGGCGTTGTGAAGCAGCCGCAGGAGGTCTCCGTGGCCGGAGAGCCAGTAGGTGCGTTCGATGTCTCCCGGGAACCATACTGTTCGGCTTGATCCGGATTCGCGGGGAACAACAGCGGGCTCGGTGGTATGCGGCTGGGTTGGGTAGGCGAGTTCCGGAGGGTAGTGCACGAAGCCGGGAACGACGGTGAGCAGCGGTTTGTCGATGGGCTTGAGCGGAATGCGATTCTGCGCGCCGGCGAGCCATGCGGTGTTGTTGAAGCCATCCAGCAGCGCGTGCGGCTGGGACGTGCCCACAGATTCAATGCGTACTGAATAGGCATTGCCATTGGTGCCGACAACATCGCCCGCCTTGCTTGCCCCCATCAACTCGGCGAGACCGAAATCCGCGCGCGGCTTCAGGTTTTCGTCATAGAGGCTGGTTTCGAAGCTCGCCATCAGCGATCCGCCGGAGCGCACATAGTCGCGAAGTTGTTGGCATTGGCGATCGCTGAGCATAGCGACATTGGGCAGAAGCAGCGCGCGATAGCGAGCGATGTGCTCTGGATCCAGCCGATCTTCATGGACGAAGTCGAAGGCAAAGCGTCCCTGGAGGAGCGCCTGATAGATGCCCTGGGTTGTTTCGTGCATGTAAGCGCGTGAACGGCTGGATGCTGGTCCGGGATAGAGAAGCTGGGTGCTCTGACCGATCACGACTCCAATGTTGGCGATGGAGCGCCGTGCTGTAAGGTGGGCATCGTGCTGAGCAGTCCACTGAAAATAATCTGCACCGACCTGCTGCCAACGGCGGTCTTCGCTGAAACCATTCTCGGCGCCGACGAAATGAAGATACGGAACCATGCCGCCAGCGAGCGTTTCGCTGAGCCACATCCGGGTCTCTGCGGGGTTCTTTGAGACATTGCGCCATACCGGATTGCCAGTGGAGTAGGCGGCGGTGACGTTGGCGGCAAATTTGCCATCCAGCACAGCGTTGCAGACGCGTCCCTGCAGACTGCAGCCCCAGATGATTGGATCGCCGTAACTGCGGCCCTGATTGTCCGCCTGAAACCACACTGAGACTTTGCCGAGGTCGTTCAGATTCGGGCCGCCGCGTACGTTTCCGCCCGAATTGGCGAAGAAGAAGCAGTCGGGCTTTTTCTCTTTGGCGATGACATCGTATTTCCGCCATAGCTCGAGGACGCGGTTAGTGAAGACGCGCCAGTAGGCCGGAGTGTTCGATGGGGGAAGCTTGCTGCAGATGGCGCAGTGGCAGTCCGGCAGAGTGCCCAGCGGAGGCCAGCCGTTCGTATAGAAGCAGTCGACGTCGTAGAGTGAGCTCACCTCGCGCATGATGGCTGGAACGTAATCGTCCATGTAACTGGAAAACATGCAGGTCTGAAAGAGGCGAGGATCCTCGTTGTTGTGCTGCACCGATCCATCCCGGTGCCGCATTGCCCACTC
>DATAZR010000151.1:0-8078 GCA_036271955.1 Acidobacteriaceae bacterium | reverse complement strand
CGCCGTTGACGGCGATCCACTTGCCAACCTGGTGGAGACGCTCGATCTCGGGCGGAGGCACGTTGCCCTTGGAGTCTGGCCCGATGTTGAGCAGATAGTTGCCGCCCTTGCTGGCGATGTCGATGAGGTTGCGCACTAATGTCTCAGTCGACTTGAAGTTGGTGTCGTAAGACTTGTATCCCCATGTGTCATTCATAGTCATGCAGGCCTCCCAGTCGCGGCCGGGATAGCCTTTCGCGGGGATGAACTGCTCGGGTGTTTCGGTGTCGCCTTTATAGCCGCCACCCAGGCGATTGTTCCAGATGAGATTGGGATGCTTGTTGAGCAGAGCGACGATTTCACCGGCCAGCGCGGGAGTCATGTCATCGGTGGGTGTATCGAACCAGATGACGACAGGGAAGTCGCCGTAGTTGGTGAGCAGCTCTTTCATTTGCGGGATCGCCTTGGTGTGCAGATAGGTGGCGAAGTCCCCGTCCTGCGCGGTGTCCCAGTGGTGATTGGGGCGATCGTGATTACCGGTCTTGTAGGCGGCGCCGCCGGGGGCGGTCCAGTCCTGGTCCTGCGAGTAGTAGAAGCCGAGCTTCACACCCTGCTTGCGGCACTCTTCGGCGAGCTCGCGAAGAGGATCGCGATGGAAGGGCGTGGCCTGCACGATGTTGAACGGGTCGGCCTTGGAGTCGAACATCGCAAATCCGTCATGATGCTTGGCAGTAATCACGATGTATTTCATGCCGGCCGACTTGGCGAGTGCAACAATGTCGTGCGCGCTGAAGGCGGTGGGATTGAACTGCTTGGCGAGCGCCTTGTAGTCGGCGACTGGAATCGATCCGGTGTTCATGATCCACTCGCCGATGCTGGGGATCTTTTTACCGTTCCATGTGCCGGCGGGAATGGAGTAGAGGCCCCAGTGGATGAACATGCCGAAGCGAGCCTCGCGCCACCACTCCATGCGCGCATTACGCTGCGCAACGGTTTCTGTGTCCTGAATTGCGGCTACCGGGTGACTTGCACTGACGGCGATATGTTCGCCCTCAACCTGGGCGAGCGATGGAAGTGCAAATGCGGAAAGCATCGCAAGGGTGGCGGCGAGTGTACGGCGGTCGACTTTCAAAGGAGCCTCCTATTGGCAAAGCTGCGGCGCGAGAATTATATATGAAACGATCTGTTCACCAGCGGAAACGAAAATCCGGCTAATTTTGAGAGCCGGGGAAGAGATGGAAAAGCATGGCTGGCAAACGAGCACTACACAAAGCAGGAGAGATGCCGGTGAAGTACGCGACTCCAGCGCTCGACAAGGGGCTGGACATTTTGGAGTTTCTGGCGCATGACCCAGCCGGGGCAACGAAGAGCGAGCTGGCGCGTGAGTTAAACCGCACGGTCTCGGAGATTTTCCGGATGCTGCTGTGCCTGGAGCGGCGTGGATACATCGCGCAGGTAGAGGAAGACCGCTATTCGTTGACGCTGAAGTTGTTCCAGCTGGTGCAGGAGCATCCGCCGACTGAGCGGTTGATTGCCGATGCGCTGCCGACCATGCAGAGGCTGGCGCATGACACTTTTCAGTCGTGCCACATGGGCGTGATCGAAGGGGATCATGTGGTGATTCTGGCGCAGGTCAATGCGCCTTCAAACCAGGGATTCTACGTCAAGCTGGGTTCGACAGTGGACATCATGGACTCTTCGACTGGGTATGTGATTCTCGCTTACCAGGATGCCGAGCAGCGGCAGCGAACGCTGGCCAACTGGAGCCGCGAGACCGGAAAGAAGCCGCCCGGCAATATAGCTTCGCACCTCGATCGCCTGCGCCAGCTTGGGCATGAAAGGCGCGCGAGCTACCTGGTGAAAGGGGTGATCAACATCAGCTTTCCCATCTTCGACGACCGCGGAACCCCGCTTGGGGCGCTGACGGTGCCATACATCGAGCATCACAAGGGACTGCGCACGGAAGCCGATGTGATCCAAGCTCTGGAGAGCGCCGCTGCGGAAATTACGGCCGCTATTGGAGGCAGAGCTCCGCTGGCTGCAGTGCCTTCGGTTAGCAGAAAAGCTTCAATCGAAGAGCAGAAGCGAAGTATGCCATTGCAGCGAAAGGCGAGAAGTCTCTGACGGGTTTTGATTGGCCACGCCGGACTGGTCCGTCTGTGCTGGCCAGTCTGTGCTGGCGAATCCTCACTGGCCGCTTTTTGCAGGGTCAAGCAGGCGCAGGGCCTTTTGAATATCTTCGTCCGCAGGCGATAGTTTTTGCGCTTCGAGCAGTTCGACGCGACCGTTCTTATAGTCGCCGGAATGGCAATAGATCAGGCCGAGATCCTTGTGCAACTGTGGCAGCGCGCTGCATTTTCCACATGCTTCGATGGCCTCTTTGAGCTGCGATACGGCTTGAGGCCAGTCGTGCGCGTCGGCCGATGCAAGGGCAAAGTTGCCGAGCGTCTGTGCGCGATCCATGATGTGCTGCTGGGCCTGCAGATCTTCAAATCGCTGCTGCAGGCGCTTGGCTTCCTCGGGGTCCGACTTCGCCAACAGCCGCGAAAGGCTGTAGTAGGCCTCGTTATATTGCGGGCGAATCTCGATGGCTTTCTTCCACTGTGCAATGGCTCCGGCGGTGTCACCTTTGCGCTGCAATTCCTGGCCGAGCATGAAGAGGGCTTCGGCATTGTCAGGCTTGGCGGCAAGCGCTTTTTCGAAATAGCCGATCGATTGCCCGGGGTCTCCCGCCTGGCGCGCGATGAGGCCGAGGAGATACCAGGAATCGCCAGAATCGGCGTCGAGTTTAGTGGCCGCTTCCAGCTCTGGCCTGGCTTCGGCGTTGCGCTGGAGGTCGAGCAGCACGCGGCCTTTGTTGTAGTGGGCCACGGCACTGGAATTGTCGAGCTCGACAGCGGTAGAGAACTCAGCGAGCGCGCCATTCAAATCGAACTGATCTGCTAAAGCGATGCCGAGGTTGAGATGAGCGCCGGGCGATTTTGGATCAAGCTCTGTGACCTTGCGAAAGTAAGTAAGCGCTTCGCTGGCGCGATTTAAGCGGACCAGAACCATGCCGTAGGCGCTGAGTGTGCCGGGGTTCTTTGGGTCAAGCTGAACCGCACTCGCCAGCGTCTGGCCTGCCTCGGGATATTTGCCCTGACTGGCCAGAATCAAGCCAAGATTCGCGAAGGCTTGCGCATACTGAGGGTTGTTTTCTGTGGCTTGACGGAAGAGTTGTTCTGCCTCGCTGTTTTTGCCCTGTTGCCCGTAGAGGACGCCGAGATTGTTTTGCGCTTCGGCATACTGCAGGTCGAGAGCGATCGCAGCTTTGAACTGATTTTCCGCCTCGCCGGCTCGATTCGATCGAAGCTCAAGCAAGCCGAGCTGGTTGTGAGGTGGAGCTAGCTTGGCGTCAAGAGCGACTGCCTTTTCCAGTGCTTCATGCTCAGCGTTATAGTCGGGAATGCGATCGAGCGCCAGGGCGAGATTATAGTAAGTGCGAGCGTTATTGGGGTCCTCGACGAGCGACTCGCGATAGAGAGATACTGCCTTCTGCGGATCCCCTGACTGTAGATCCTGATTGGCCTGGTCCGCCTTTACGCCGGCCATGTCCTGCTTTACTGCGGTTTCCTTCTGCTGCTGGAAGCGTTGGAGTTCCTTGTTGGCTTGCTCCGTTTGACCGAGCGCTCGCAGCACGGAGGCAAGCTGAAAGCGCGCTTTGCTTGAGTCAGGCTGCAGTTTCAGTGCGGCTTCGAGTGGCGGTTTCGCCTCGGCCGGACGCTTGAGCCGCGCTAATACGAAGCCGAGGTTGTAGAGAGCTTCGAAATGATTGGGATCGATGGCTACGGCCTGTTTCAGGAAGCGCTCGGCTTCAGCATTATTGCCCAACCCCTTGGCAACGACACCGGAAAGATAGAGCGCATCGATGTCATGGGGATGGCGCTGGGCATAGTCGCGAATGACGGGCGCAGCTGCATCGAACTGGGCCAGCACCACTAGCGTCTTGACAAAGGATAGGCGAGCGACATCGTCACTGGGATCGAGGCGGACAGCATCGCCAAACGCCTGGGCAGCCTCGCTGAATCGATTCAACTGGGTGTATACGATACCGAGGTTGAGATGGGCCTTGGCGTAATCCGGATGGGCCTGAACGAGCGCTGAGACAGTTTTGAGCGCGTCATCGAGATTGCCGTTTTTGGAATAGGCGTCAGCGAGGTTGAGCTGCAGGACATCGTCAGGCGGCGCGTTTTTCAACTCGGCGATTGCGTCGGTGTATCGCTTCTCAACAATCAATGCCTTGGTCAATCCGTCGATGGCCTGGATGGATTGCGGGTCGGTCTTGAGCACGGCCCTGAAGGCTTCAATGGCTTCTTCCTGATGATCGGATTCGCTCAGGGAAGCGCCGAGCGGGAGCAGGATCTGCGCGGAGCCCGGCTTGAAGTTGGATGCGGCCTGCAGTTCCTTCACCGCACGCTGCGGTTTGCCGCTGGTGAAGAGTGCGATGCCGAGATCGTAATGGCTCTGCCATGAATTTGGATCAAGACGGACGGCGGATTCAAAGGCATTGATGGCGCAGGTGAGTTTGTGCTGCTGGGCGAACCACGAACCAAGGGCTTCGTAAGCCCCCGGAGATGGATGCGCGGAGAGCGATTGCTCAAGATTCGCAGGGCCTTTGCAAGCGGGCGCCTGCTGGGAGTGCACGGCCAACGGATATGCGCAGAGGAGCGCGGACACTAGCACAGGGCACGATATTTTGATCGAATTCACTTTGCGGCTCACCACGGATGCCTCTGGTTTAGACTGCTCCAGCGCATGAACAGGATAGATCACGGAGAGCGGAAGGATAGCAGAAGGGGCAACATGGCTGATGCTACAATTCGCGAGACTATGGAGAAATTTCCTCGCAGCGCCAGGCGGAGTTTTTCGGCTGTGCTGCTGATTCTCATTGCAGTAGCCGCGGGCTTTGGCTTTTTGCCGCAGTGCCGCGCGCAGATGGGTGTCGCGACAGGCAATGGCGTGGCGACGCCGGCCAAGCCGCTGCCGCCGGGTGTGAAGGCTCCCGTGGTGCGCTACGAAGATGCCGCGGCGAAGGCCGGGCTGACGGGCCTGAACGTCTCAGGCAATGCCGCGAAGAAGCAGTACATCCTGGAGACCACGGGGACAGGTGTAGCGATCCTCGACTATGACAACGATGGGCTGCCGGACATTCTGTTTGCCAACGGCGATCACTTCGAGCAAGGTGGCGTGCCAACCACTCCGATGCTGTATCACAATCTCGGCGGGCTGAAGTTTGAAGATGTCACGGCCAAGGCAGGATTGAAGCATACGGGCTGGGGGCAGGGCGCGTGTGCGGGTGACATCGACAACGACGGCAATGTGGATCTCTTCCTGACGCAGTGGGGGCAAAACGTTCTCTATCGCAACCAGGGCAATGGCACATTTCGCGATGAGACGGAGGCGCGTGGACTTGGGGAGCCGAAGACGCGCTGGAGCACCGGTTGCGCTTTTGTGGATTTCAATCGCGATGGGGCGCTCGACCTGATGGTGGTTCACTACATTGAATTCGATCCGGCGAAGACGCCGCATCCTGGAGAGAAGTCGCAGTGCGAGTGGAAGGGGTTGCCTGTGATCTGCGGCCCGCGCGGACTGCCGGGCGAGACGGTGACTCTCTATCAGAATGACGGGCATGGGCACTTCACCGATGTTTCGGATCGGATGCACGTCACAACGCCGAAGAACTACTACTGCTTTTCGCCGCTGACGGCGGACTATGACAACGATGGATGGCCGGATATTTTTATCGCATGCGATTCGACGGCGAGCCTCTATTTTCATAACGTGAAAGGCGAGCGATTCGAAGAGATGGGCGTGCAGGCCGGCGTGGCTTACAATGACGAGGGCCGCGAGCAGGCGGGCATGGGCGATGCGGCAGCCGACTTCTTTCATCGTGGGCGTTTCGATATCTTCAAGACCAACTTTGCCGATGATACGCATACCTTCTATCGCAACGATGGGGCGAACAACTTTACCGATGCGACGATAGACTCCGGGCTTGCCGTGAACACGCGATACCTGGGATGGGGAACGGCGGCGATCGACCTCGACAACGATGGATTCAAGGATCTGATTCTGGCCAATGGGCATGTGTATCCAGAGGTTGAAGCGGGGCATACCGGCGAGCACTTTAAACAGAAGCGGCTACTCTACTGGAATCGCGGCGACGGGCAGTTCTTCGACCTGTCGGCGCAGGCGGGCAGCGGCATTGCGGACGAACATGCCTCGCGCGGGCTGGCGGTGGGCGACCTCGACAATGATGGCAAGGAAGAGATTGTGATCGTCAACATGGGCGAGGCTCCATCACTTTTGAAGAACGCGGCGCCTGCATTGGGCCATTCGATTCTCATTCGCGCAGTGACTTCCAATCGTGATGCGATCGGCGCGCGTGTCACAGTCACGGCCAATGGGCAGACGCAGATGGACGAGGTTCGCAGTGGAGGATCGTACATGTCGCAGAACGATTTCCGGCTGCACTTTGGCATTGGAAAAGCTGCTGCGGCCACTGTGTCTGTGCGATGGCTCGACGGCAAGACGGAGAATTTTACTGCGGTTGCGGCAGAGCAGATGGTGACGATTCAAGAGGGCAAAGGAATCGTCAAGAAGCAGCCCTATACTTCCAGCAAACCTTAGATTTCAGAGCTTCGGGTTAAGGCTGTGAGCTCTTGCCTTCAGCGCGAGCCAGCATCTGGCGCATGAAGTCGTCCTGAGGGAAAATTTCAAGGTAGTGCTGCAATGCCTCGTGAGCTTGCGGAAATTGCTTCGCCTGGATCAGATGAACAATCAGCATCTTGCGTGTGAGCGGGTTGAATGGGTCGAGCTCGATCGATTTTTCGAGGAGCGGCAGGGCGTCGTCAGTCCGCGCCATGTGAGACAGGGCGTCGGCCAGATCGACGTAGGTCGTGGCAACACTGGGATCAAGCTGGCTGGCGCGCTGCAGATGCTGCGCGGCGCTGGCATAGTTGCCGCTCTTGAGATCGCGGCGGCCCAGCGCGGCCTGTACCAAAGCTTGATCGGGCTGCGTTTTTTCGAGTTCGCCCAGCACCTTGAGATAAGCAGCGACGTACTCTGGCTTGTTCTCGGCTAACTCCCCATAGGCCTGCAGCAGCGTGAGAGGCGGAGGTGGTGCGGCAGCTTTACGGAGAGCGGGATCGATTGCCGGATTGATGTGGATCAGGTCTGGCAGCGATGCGGTTGTCTGATGGAAGGTGACATCGGGAAAAGGTTCGTTGGGCGCGGCCACGATGCGGTGATTGGTGGCGCTGGAGTGCGAGATGACCTGGATATCGCGCTTCGGCATGTGGCAGCCGATGCAGTTGTCCGAGGGCTGAGTCTTCATGCGCGCCGGCATCGGCAGTTTGCAACTCTGATTGGTATGGCAGGTCAAGCATTTGGCGGCGAAGTAGGCAGGCGCTTCGGCGGCCGTAGGCTGCTCATGCGGGTCATGGCAGGTGATGCAGCTCATGCGTCCGGCGCTGGAGCGGTAGCACTTACTCAAGGTCATGGAGTAGTAGTGCTGGACGTGGTCTGCATCCGGTGGCGTATCGCGGGTTGGCGGCACCATGAGGATCGACAGCGTGTCGTCGAGCGGCTGGCCGGGGCGGACATCCTGATATGTTTTTCCCGGCTTGAGGACGCGTACATCGCCGGTCTGATGGCAGGCAATGCAGATGTTGTCGGCCAGGTAGGGAGTGAGGTTAGCGGGATTGACGATCTTGTTGTCGAAGGTCTTCGACGGAGAGGCTTTCGCTTTCACCTGTGCGCTTGCAGAATGCATCGCAGCGATGTGAGCGGCGCCGGGGCCATGGCATTTTTCGCAGCCGATGGCGAGCTCCGAAAATGGAGGGTCTTCGAAGTGGCCGTTGCTGCCTGCGATTGGATTCGGACGGCCGCTGTGGCAGAAGATGCAGCCGGGCTCAATGGGCCGGTTGAAGCCCAGATCGACGAATTCATAACCCGGCGATGGTCCCCAGGTTGCGGGCTTGTTGTAAAACGACAGCGGCGCTTGAAAGAGGTACTGGTCTCTCTGCAGGATTGCGCCGAAGCCATTCATGCCTGCGCCG
>DATAZR010000150.1:0-10466 GCA_036271955.1 Acidobacteriaceae bacterium | reverse complement strand
TGGCAGGCGACAGGCTTGAGCTACTCCGATCTGATCACCCGCCTCATCGAGCTGGCCCAGGAGCGCCACAAAGAGCGCAGCCGCACCAGCTTCAGCTTCGACGCCGCAAAGTGAAGGTGGAAAATAGGGTAAGGATGCGCGGCATGGCAGGGAACACTTTTCGCCCCGCCGTTGTCTTTAGTAGAAGTGCTCTTCTTCGCTCGGCAACCGCTTTCGCTGCCGCTGAATCCCACTGTGAACACGCACGATTGAGGTATTGCCGCCGATGACCCTGATGGATGCGCCCAAGTTCGATGCTGCCCGCGACAAGCGTCGCACGCAAATCTTCTATGGCACGCTTGCCGGCCTGTTCGTCTTCCTGGTGGGCATGTGGTTCTTCACCGGCCGTCCCATCGACTACCCATGGAACTGGTGGACCTACTGGGCAGGTGAGCGCGACGTCAACCAGTTCCTGCAGGCGGTCGAGAATAACGATCTCAACCGCGCCTACGGCATCTGGCGCAACGACTACGATTGGCGCAATCATCAGGCTAAATACGCAACTTATCCCTTTGAACGCTTTCAGCAGGATTGGGGCTCGGACAGTTCTGCCAACGAATACGGCACCATCAGCAGCCACCATATCGTAGCCCGCAAGCTTGCCGGAACCACGCTTATCGTCGGCGCCATGCTCAATGGCCGCAAGAGCAAGCCGCTCTTTCTGGCCTACGACAAGAACGATCACACGCTGAGCTTCTCGCCCTTCGAGCTCAACCTGAATCCCTACTGAGCTGCAGCTAGCTCCGCGAGCGTTTTCTCAAGGCTCGCCGGGTCTTCGACATTGAGGCATTTGAGGCTGCGGTCGATCTGCCGCAACAGCCCGGTCAGCACTCTGCCAGGCCCAACCTCGATAAAGACCTCCGGCTCCTTGGCCAGCAATGCCTGAATACAGCCGACCCAATTCACCGTTCCAGTCACCTGCTCGATCAGCGCATCGCGCACCGTTCCACTGCTGGTCATCAGCGAGCCGGTCACGTTCGCTGCCACGGGAATCAGCGGCTCGCCCATCGACAGGCCGCACAGCACCTTCTCGACCTCATCCTGCGCCGGTTTCATCAGCGCGCAATGGAAAGGCGCGCTCACCGGCAGCATCACCACCTTGCGCGCGCCTTTGGCCTTGGCCAGCTCCCCGGCCTTTTCGACCGCTGCCTTTGCCCCGGAGATTACCGTCTGATCGGGCGAGTTGAAATTTGCCGCCGAAACTACCAGCCCGGTCTCAGCCGCAGCCTCCACGCAGGCCTCGGAAACATGCTCGGCGGCCAGTGCCAGTACCGCGGCCATTGCGCCTTCGCCTGCCGGCACCGCTTCCTGCATGGCCTTGCCGCGAGCCTTCACCGCGCGCACGGCATCGGCAAATCCCAGCGTTCCGGCAGCCACATGCGCCGACCACTCCCCCAGCGAATGCCCTGCGGCCAGCGCTGGCGTAATCCCATGCTCGGCCAGCACCCGGTGTACCGCCACGCTCACAGTCAAAATCGCCGGTTGGGTATTCTCGGTCAGCCGAAGCACATCTTCCGGCCCATCGAGAAAAATCCGGCTCAGCGGAAAGCCCAGCGCTTCGTCCGCTTCGACAAAAGTGGCCGCGGCCACAGGGAACTGCTCCGCCAGAGACCGGCCCATGCCCACCGTCTGCGAGCCCTGGCCGGGAAAGAGAAATGCAATCTTTTTCGTAGTCATACAGAGAAGAATTCTACTGGAGCCATCGGCAAGCCGCTGTCGCACAGATACCGGAATCTTTTTTCGCGATTTGGCAAAGATTGCCAATCGGACTAGACTTAGCCTGAATCCATCGGCCGGAGGATTGGGATGCCTACTCGCAACGTAAACCTCACAGAAGAACTCGATTCCTTCGTATTGAGCAAGGTGAAAGATGGCCGCTATGAAAACGCCAGCGAAGTCGTCCGCGCTTCCCTGCGCTTGCTGGAGCGGGAAGAGCGTGAGTACGAAGCGAAGCTTACCGCCCTGCGCGCCGCGATTGAAGAAGGTATGGCTAGCGGCATAGCTGAAGGAGATGTCTTTGCGCGCCTTCGGCAGAAGCTGGGTGTTGCCGTTGAGGCGAGGTAAGCTTTGCCAGCATTTCGACTTTCTCTGCAGGCAGAAGCCGATCTTCTCGGCATCGGCGAGTACACCACGCGCACTTGGGGTCTTGCGCAAACCGCTCGATATTTGAGTCAGATCGAATCTCTGTGTGAGCAACTTGCCATCAACCCTCTAGTGGGGAGAGCGTGCAATGAAATTAGCGATGGGCTGCGGCGGATGCCAATCGGTAAGCACATAATCTATTACGTCCTAATTGCGAACGGAATATTGGTTTCACGTGTCTTGCATCAGAGCATGTTGCCGGAGTTACACGGTATGAAAGAGCTTGAATAAGCTTCAATTCCACCGCTTGCGATCATCATGATCCTCGCGGTCTTCATCCAGCAACCGTCCCTGCCCGTCGAAGCGCACCGTGCGCCCCTGCTTCTTCATATACACCTGGAACTTGCCCGCCGCCCTGCGCCGCTTCCAGCGGTAATAGCTGTTGCGCAGGCCATACCAGCGTTCGCTCAGCACAAAGCCAAAGCCGCGTTTGGGCGCGCTGCGCACATAGAGAATCGCCGCCAGCGCCCCGCCCAGCTGTGCAAAAGCGTAGATGCGCTGTTCACCAAAAGCCTGCGCCACGGCGACCAGCGCATAGATGATCGCGAGGTACTTAGCCTTGATGCCGATGATGAACATCAACTGGAACTGCACATCGCCATGCAGCACGCCAATTGCGACCAGCAACCCGAAGATGCCGCCCATGCAGCCATAGAGAGCGACGATGGGCTGCGGATAGCCCGTCTTATAGCCAATAAAGAAAATCAGAATCGCCGTAATCGCCGCGCCCAGCACGGAGACGGCGTACAGTCCATCCACCCAGCGCCCGCCGTGCATCGGCTCTAGAAAGCCAGCCAGAAACCAGAGCGACAGCAACTCTAAAAGCGTGCCGATGATCGAAGGATGCACAAAGCTGTAAGTCAGCGGCTGCCAGATCTCACCCGCAGTGATCAGCTCCGGGTGCAGAGCTAGGTGATTGAAGAGACTTACCAGCGCATCGAGTCGCGCAGCATTAGCCAGCAGCAGCAGAAAGAACGCACCCAGGTTCCACAGGATGAGCCGCCGGGTCGCTCCCGAAAACTCGGGAAACGCGAATTGTGCCGAACCGAATCTAGCCATAGCCGCCTTGCTCTGAGCCTACATCCTATGGATGTTCCATGTCATATGCGCGACGCGATCTATTCCCCGCTTTTGCAACTTCGGTAACCGAAGCTGATGGCAGGTTCGCTTTTTGGAATGAAACTAGCCTTCGCGCCAGCGAGCTCTACGGAGTAACGATCAACCCGCGGTGCCCAGCGGCATCTACCGCCCGAAGGCCAAAAATCACATTGTCCTTCGAAACGGGCACGCTCGCCGTCACCGCTGAATCGCCGCCCGCAGCGGGAACCTGCTGTACATACTGCCAGTCCGGCGCCGTTGTCTCCCGCCACAGGAGCTCATAATGCAGCCCAGCTCCAGCCCCTTCCGGAGCCTTCCAGGTAAGCGTGGTTCCGTTATCCAGTCTCGTCGTAACGATCTTCAGCTCTACTGGAATCCCCGGCGATGCAGCTAGCGTTGCCAGCGTCGCCGCGTTCAGCTTCGCCACTTTTGCGACGTAGTTGAAATCCACAAACTGCAGCAGATCGCCATATTGAATCCCGTTCTCCACGCGCACGTTCTGGTGCTGGTGATTGAAGTCCTCACGCCACTCCGTGATGCGCACTGCGGCAAAGCCCTCGCGGTTAAAGCTCGTATGATCTCCGCCGCGCAGATACCGGTCCGGCCGCGAAACCAGAAACGGTCCGAACTCCCCTTTGGGAAAATACGTGTGCGCGACATCCGTCATCGTCCGCGCCAGCTGCCGGCTCGGCGCGTCGTCGAAGGCTCCGACAGCGCGAATACGCCGCAGCTGCTCCGGTGTAGCCCCCGCAGGAATCCCCTCCGAAAACACCCGCACCACATCCTTGCGCTGCAGCGTGTCGCCGGGAGTTGTATTACCTCCGACGATGTCGTTGTTCAGCACGCCTTCCAGCTGCCAGCCCTCGTCCTTAGCCAGCTTGGCTAAATGACCTGAGCCATTCAGCCCCTGCTCTTCGCCCGCCACAGCTACAAACACCAGCGAACCCGCCAGCTTGAGCCCCTTTGCGCGAGCATTGCTCAGTACCCGGGCACATTCCAATGACACAGCCACTCCCGAGGCATCGTCATTCGCTCCCGGAGCCCCGCCATGATCGTCCAGTGTGTTGGAGTCGCGCGAGTCGTAGTGCCCGGTCACCAGGTACATGCGCCCGTACCCCTTGCCGGCTTGCGCTCCCGTTCCCTTCAGGATCGCGTAAACATTGGTGATCGTCGTCGGCTTGGGAATACGCTCTCCAGCTGGATTGGTGAAGGTGTCACGCTTCACCTCAAGGCATCCGCCGCACTCTTTCGAGATCGCCTCGAACTGCCCGGCTATCCAGTCCGCCGCCGCCGTCACGCCCTGGCCCGCTGGCAGATCCGTCTCCATGCTGGAAAGCGTGTTGCGCGTTCCAAAACCAACCAGCGTCTCAATCGTCTGATGAATGCGCGCCTCGGAGATCTCCTTGAGCGCTGCGGCTATCGCAGGATCGGCCGGAGCCGGAGTTACTGCCGTCGCATGCAGCTGATAATCCGGTTGCGCCAGTCCCGCAGCCGGCGAGCAAATCGCAGCCAATGCCAGCAACCGGGACAGCCCGGCCAGGGAGGGCCAAAATGGAATCCTCAAACTCGATACACGCAAAAATCCAGCAAAATCCATGCCACCCCTCTTCGAATCCTGTCGATTATGACGGTCCTACCACCACTCCGCGCTTGACCGCAAACGGCTTTCTACCTAAAACTAGCGGAGTCGCACCGCGCAATGCTGTCATCATAATGCTTAGGCGGTGCAAGCAAACGAGGAGGCGTCATGCCGAACTGTCCAGAGTGCGAATCCCCCCTGGATTTTGAAGTGGATGAGGTAGAAGAAGGCGATATTGTCGCCTGCGATGAGTGCGGAGCAGAATTTGAGGTCGTGGCAACCGAGCCCCTCGAGCTGACCCACGTCGATGGCGACGACCTCGATGAAGAAGACGACGAATTCATGGACGAAGAAGAGGAAGAGGATTGATGCCTAGTAACACCAGTAATGTCGGTTTTCACAGCAAACCCTGTTCCCGGTTCAAGCCAGTTTCTCGGTTTAGGACCGTCGCAATTGCTTCCGTCATTCTCGCTGCCGCAGCTTGTGGCTTTTTGCCGGCCGGACTAAATCTCGCCTTGCTCGCCCCACCAGCCGCCCAGGCGCAGAACTTCGGCCAGCGCACTATCGTCGGCAAGGTCGAGGCCGATACCGGCGCGCCGGTCGGCGGCGCGACCGTCTTTCTCAAGAACCTGAAGTCTCGCAACATCAAGAGTTTCACCAGCATTCCCGACGGCAGCTACCGCTTCGCCCAGGTCGGCATGATCGACGACTACGAAGTCTGGGCCGAGAAAGGCAAGCTCAAGAGCGCCGTCAAGACCATCAGCTCCTACGACTCCCGCAAGCAGGTTGAGTTCGAGCTCAAGCTGAAATAGCCGGCAGCCCGATTTGGTCGCGGCCCGTTTTGAGCCCAGTCTAACTGTGCCTTCTCGCCCCGGCTGCCATGCCCGCGCAGACAGCCTTGCCGTTCGCCTCGCGACTCAGGCAGCCACCTTGCCTCCCGCTGCATCTGAGCTTCTGTTGTTATCCATCCGGAACTCTTTCATTCCTTGCCGGCGGCGTCCTGCGCCCATGCGACAAGGCTCATGCAGCTTTCCACACATTCGGGAGAACCATTCATGGCAGTCATGATGCAGGCTTTTTATTGGGACGCGCCCATTCACGAGCAGCAGGAAGGCAATTGGTGGAACGTCATCGCCGATAAAGTCGAAGGGCTCTCGAAATCCCGCTTCAACGCCCTCTGGCTGCCGCCGGTTTCGAAAGCCTCCGATCATCGCTCCATGGGCTACGATCCCTACGATTACTGGGATCTCGGCGACTACGACCAAAAGGGCGGCACGAAGACCCTCTACGGCAACCGCGCCGAGCTCGAAGCACTCATCAAAAAAGCGCACGAGCACAACATCGGCCTCTACGCCGACATGGTCATCAACCACAACTCTGGCGCCGACGAAGAAGAGGTCAACCCGCTCGACGGCCAGAAGCGATGGACCAGGTTCAATCCCAAGAGCGGCCAGTTTCCCCGCGACTGGAACTGCTTTCATCCCTCTCGCTATGAGCAGGTCATGATGGAGGGCGAAAACTTCGCCGGCTTCCCGCATCTCTGTCATCGCAATCCCCATGTCTACAAAGCCATGTTTGAATATGCGCGCTTTCTCATCGAGGAGCTCGGCTTCGACGGCTTCCGCTTCGACTTCGTCAAGGGCTTCGGCGCATGGATCATCGGCCTGCTCTCCAAGTACCGCTACGTCAAGGATGGCAACGAATACACCCCGTTCGTAGTCGGAGAGATGTGGTCCGGCGCAGAAGACATCGACGGCTGGATTGAAAAAGTGAACGGCCTCACCGACAACCAGATCATGGCCTTCGACTTTCCCCTCCGCTACAAGCTCAAGGATGTCTGCGACTCCCCCAGCTACGACCTGCGCAACCTCACCTACGATGGCTCCGTGGTCATGAAGCGGCCCATGCACGCCGCCACCTTCGTCGACAACCACGACATGGGCGAAAACGCCATCGTCAACGACAAGATGCTGGCCTATTCCTTCATCCTCGTCCACGAGGGCTACCCCTGCATCTTCTGGTACGACTACTTCAACAACGGCCTCGGTCGCGGAGGCACACCTAACGGCATCGACGCGCTCATCGACGTCCACCACAACAACGCCGGTGGAGACTCGCAGATCCTCCACGCCGATCCCGACCTCTACATCATGCAGCGCATCGGCTATAAATCCGATATATGCGAGCAGCCCGGCCTCATCTACGTGCTCAACAACCTCGGCGACAAGTGGAGCGGCACCTCGGTCAAAACCCAGTGGCCCAACCAGAAGTTCCGCCCCGTCGCCTGGGACGGCCACGACACCGCCCACCCCGACGAGCGCACCACCGACGCCGACGGCAACGCCGAATTCCCCGCGCCACCGCGAGGTTACGCCGTCTACATTCCGGTCTTTGAATAAAAGACATGCCCCTACTGCTTATGCCATTCCGAACGGTCAGAGGTCCTTTGTGCCCCGAACAATGATCGCCTTGGGAGGCGTAGACTATTCGTAGGAGACTGCCCATGGGAGCGGCCACATTTATAGTCGTTTTTGCAGCCATTTTCCTCTCGTTAATCCTGTCTTTCCTTCCATTGATTCTGTCGAGAAAGCAATGGAAAGCAGCGCAGGACAGGGCGCATGCGCGCCGTATGGCAGAGCATCGGATGAATGCAAGACTCCTGAGACTCAACATCTGATGCGGTTCTAAAGACTCTGCTTAACGTCTCTCAAAGGGTCCACTGTGGTACCGTTCAGTTACGGCGCTGCGCAAGTGGCGTCGATTTTGGAATGCCCGACCAGAGATTGCCTGAGCCTACCGAATCGATAACTCCAGCGCCCGTGCAGCAGGTGGATGCGCAATCCCAGCCGGTGCGCCAGCCGATTGACTCAATGCAATCTCTTCCCGATACCCCCATTTCACAACCCAAAGAGAGCCTGGATGAAGCTCCCCAGCGCATCCCTTACTGGCTGCAGCAGGCTGAGCGATTCCTTCGCGTCATCGTCCGCATGTATCTCGGCCTCCTGGTTTGCTGCGCGCCCTGGTATGCGCCCGCCTGGGACAATAATCCTCTTTTCGCCTCTCCGCCCTGGCTCTCCGCCTTCGCCACCCTCGGCGCAGTTCGCGGAATCGTCTCCGGCCTCGGCATCCTCAATCTCTGGATCGCAGTCCGCGACGCTCTGAGCACCACCAAAGACGGCGATACCAGGTAAGACTGGCCTCGCACGGCGCTCTTGATTCTGTAGGAACATATCTCGCCCAGCCCAAAGGGTTACACTCAATGTCCAGGCTTTCGTTAGCAATCGAAACACAACGAGCCTGATTCCATTTGAGATAAACCCATGAGCGACGAAGCCCCAGCCGTACCTCCCCAACCCATCTCCGAACCGGCACCGCTCGACCGCGCCCCGCTGGCCTACGAAAATCCAGCCTTCCTCAACAGTGCCGATGGCCGCCTGATCCGCATCCTCGCCGAATACACCGAGCCGCTAGCCCGCTTCCGCCGCGAGCGTATTCAGGACACCGTCGTCTTCTTCGGCTCCGCCCGCTTCAACGGCCGTGAAGAGGCTGATCGGGCTCTCGAACTTCTCGACAACACCGGCTCCGTAGCACCCGCACCCCAGCATGAACAGCCGGCCAGCATTCCCGAGATCGCCGAAGGCACCGCCAGCGAACTCGGCCGCCGCCGCGCCGTCGCCGCCGTTGAAATGGCCCGCTATTACGAAGACGCCCGCCGCCTCGCCCATATGATCACCACCTGGGCAGGTTCTCTACCCTCACCCCGCCACCGCTTCGTCATCACCTCCGGCGGAGGCCCCGGCATCATGGAGGCAGCCAATCGCGGCGCTCATGAGGCCGGCGGCAAAACCATCGGCCTCAACATCCGCCTACCCTTCGAACAGCGCCCCAACCCCTACATCACCCCGGCGCTCAACTTCGAGTTCCACTACTTCTTCATGCGCAAGCTGTGGTTCGCCTATCTCGCCAAGGCACTGGTCGTCTTCCCCGGCGGCTTCGGCACCATCGACGAGATGTTCGAAGTCCTCACCCTCGTCCAGACCCACAAGCTGGCCAAGAACATCACCGTCGTCATCTACGGCTCCGAATACTGGAAGAAAGTCTTCAACTTCGACTGGCTCGTCGACACCGGAGCGATCTCCCCCGGCGACGTCGATCTCTTCCACTTCGCCGACACTCCGGAAGAAGCCTTCGCCATGCTTAAGCAAGGCCTGACCGACAATCATCTGAATCTGGAGAGCCACAAGCCGCAGACTAAAGAAGCCGCCGCCGAGACCATCCACGCCTTTAATCCCGAAGACTTCCTCGGCCCCGAATTCGCCCGCACACGCTAGATCTAGCATTAGGAATGACGGATCTAGCGTTAACTGGAACGGCTATTCTTCACCGGATTGTGAGTCTCCCAAGACCGCGACTAGTTGTTGCGCCAGCATCGAACTTAAGAGTTGTTTCATTGCGGTCAAATCGATCTTGCCGCTCTGCCACGCGCTGTCCGCCGCTTCCAGCGCTTTGTAATATTGCGTTTTATCTTCAGCAATTTGGTCTGGAATCGTCCTCTTACCTGGAAGAATGTAGCCCATTTTGACACAAAGGATAAGATAGGAAGCTGCCCGAGATGTTCGCCCATTTCCATCTGTAAATGGGTGTATCCAGTTCAGTCTCCACATGACGTAGGCCGCCAGATGAAGTGCACTCTTTTCGTGCCACTTCTCGTTTACGTAGTCGCAGAGTTCTTCAATCCGCTCCGGAACCTCAAAGGCACCCGGCGGCGTGTGCCCGCTCCCGCCAATTTCAATGTCAGAAGGACGCCAGTTTCCGGCGTATGAAGAAATACCCAAAAGGGCTATCCGGTGCAGGTGAAGCAGATGGGATGGACGAAACTTGAATGGTTGTCGCTGAGGATCGAGAAACGATTCAACCATCTGTAAAACAGCGTCAAACTGCTTTAGTCCGTTGAGAACTTCCTGCCGTGCGAGTAAATCGGGATCACTAATGATCGTAGCTTCAAGCGCACGGCTGTGTCTCGTTTCGTCCGTCATTACCGCGTCAACGATTCCTGTCGGAGTATTTCCGCTTGCTCGTCAACCATCTCGCGTGTCACACGTTCGTTCTCGATGTGCGTGTTCCCATACGCGAAGCTTCGTCTTTGGGCTTCGCGTTCAGCTCCAGAAAAGGGTTTTTGGAGGGCAGTCTCTAAAAGTTGCTGAAGATAATCGGTCATCGCTGCGTCCAACTCCTTATTGAAAACCTTATCACTAACCCCGTGCTGCGTTCAGTGCAGGATCTGGATGCTGGCCCCTTCCAGTCAACGGCATCCTGAAATGATCTGGGCCCCGAATTCGCCCGCACGCGTTAACCCAGCAACAAAGCCTTCAGCTGCGCCACCAGCGCTTCAGTTGCTTCAGCCTCACCACCAACAGCATCGGCCAACACATCGAAATACTCAAAGGAAGTCATCGCATATAGCGCATCAGCAAGCCGCACATTCTTTGCGTCATCGCTTCCGCGCAGCATCGCCAGCCGCTCCACAACTCTCGGCGCAGAGAACCGCCGGCGTTGATTCCTTCCCTCCAGCGCCGCCTCGAACTCCGGATCGAAAGTGGCAATCCCG
>DATAZR010000149.1:0-12260 GCA_036271955.1 Acidobacteriaceae bacterium | reverse complement strand
ATCAATTCACTGCTTGAGCTGGCGCAGCTGAGCGGCAAGGGATATCTGGAGCGCTGGGAGATCATGAACGCCTATAGCGGCTGCATGGATGGCGACCCGGCGATTGCGGTGATTGTGGATGCGTATAACAAGGGCATTCGCGGGTATGACATCGAAAAGGCGTATGCCGCCTGCCGTCAGACAGCGGCGGGGACGGGCAGCAAGACGAATCGTCCGGAGAACGAATTTTATCTCGAGCATGGGTATGTTCCGAAGCTGGTTTCGTGGACGCTGGACAATGTGTATTACGACTGGTGCGTAGCGAATCTGGCCGCGTCGCTGGGTAAGACGGAGGATGCGCAGACATTCACTGCGCGCGCGGCGAATTACAAGAAGATCTACGATCCGCAGGTTGGAAGCATGCGGGCCAAAAATGAGAAAGGCGAGTGGATTCCGTGGGAGGGTAAGACGGCGTTTGGGCAGGGATGTACGGAGAGCAATCCTGGGCAGCAGACGTGGTTTGTGCCGCATGATGTTGCCGGGCTGATTGAGCTGATGGGCGGTGCGAAGGAGTTTTCGAAGCAGCTCGATGCTTTCTTTGAGAAGACGCCGCCTTCCTTCGGATGGAACTCGTATTACAACCACTCCAATGAGCCGGTGCATCATGTGGCGTATCTGTTTACGTATGCGGGCACGCCCTGGCTGACGCAGAAGTGGGTGAGGCGGATTCTGGCCGCGGCATATCGCAACGAAGTTGACGGCATCGTCGGCAACGATGATGTAGGACAGATGTCGGCGTGGTACGTGCTGAGCGCGATGGGGTTCTATCCAGTGTGCCCCGGAGACAATACTTATGTTTTGGGTAGCCCGCTGTTTTCAAAGGTGACGCTTCAGCTGGATCGGAAGTGGTACAAGGAACAGAGCTTCACAATTACGGCACTGAATCAGTCGGCGGCCAATATCTACGTACAGAGCGCGGAGCTGAATGGCAAGCCGCTCTTGCGGGCTTGGATCAGGCATAGCGAAATCGTGGCTGGGGGGACGCTGGAGTTTGTGATGGGGCCGACGCCGAATGAGAAATGGGGTATCGATGAGCTGCCACCGTCCATGACTCAGTCGGGGGCGAGTGTCTCCTCCAAGAAAAATTCCGAGGCCTGACGGCCCCGGAATTCTGCGGTGCTGCTTGCATTGGGAAAGTATTAGTTACGGCGGTTGATCTTGCTGAGCAGGCGGAGCATTTCGAGATAGAGCCAGACCAGCGTGACCATGATGCCGAAGGCTCCGTACCACTCCATGTACTTGGGTGCGCCGTACTGAACGCCTTTTTCGATGAAGTCGAAGTCGAGGACCAGGTTGAGGGCGGCGATGCCGACTACCAGCAGGCTGAATCCAATGCCGATGATGCCAGAGCCGTTAACTCCGTGCGCGCCCATGAAGTTGATACCGAAGAAGCTAAGGACCATCTCCAGCAGATAGAAAAGCGCGATGCCTCCGGTGGCAGCGACTATGCCCATGCGGAGCTTGTCCGTGACCTTGATGAGGCCGGTGCGATAGACAAAGAGCATCACAAAAAGCGTGCCGAAGGTGAGTCCGACGGCCTGGATGGCGATGCCGGGGTAGCGCAGCTCAAAGACCGCGGAAATGCCGCCGAGAACGAGGCCTTCAAGCAGGGCGTAGGCGGGCGCGGTGACCGGCGACCACTCCTTTTTGAAGATGGTGACCAAGGCCATGACCAGGCCGCCGATCATGCCGCCAAGCATCCACGGCGTAACGGAAGCGGGGTCTCCGGACTGCATGAATTGGAGCCATGTCCAGCCTGCGGTAGCGATGGCGCAAACGAGCAGGATGCCGGTCTTGTTCACGGTGCCGTTGAGCGTCATGCGGGTGGTGATATCGCCCTGGTAGCCGCCGTACTGGGTACGCGCAAGATTCTGAAAGGTCTTGTCACCAAGGGCGGGATTGGAAGTCTTCATGAGTGGCATGGTGTTCTCCGTGTTACGGGTCTGGCTTGGCGGCAGTGCGCCTGAAACTCAGACCCTTCTTCTATTTTAGACCCTTGTCAAGCGAAAAGGATTCTATGGGCCGGGCTAGCCGTGAGCCGGAATGATCGCTTCTACTGTCGTCAACTTGACGCCGGATTGGGCGAAGGCCTGCTCGGTTTCTGTGACGAGGCCGATGGCGCGGCAGGCGCCGGTGATGACGATGGCTTCAAAGCCGGCGCTAACGGCGTCGATGGCCGAGTAGCGGACGCAGTAATCGTAGGCGAGCCCGGCGAGGAAGATGCGGCGGAAGCCGCGTTCGCGGAGATAGCCTGCGAGGCCGGTGGTGGTCTGCTTGTCGTTTTCTAGGAAGGCGGAGTAGGAGTCGATGGCGGGGCGGAAGCCTTTACGCAGGATGAGTTCGGCGCGGGTGATGTCGAGATCGGGATGGAACTCTGCGCCTGGGGTGCCCTGGACGCAGTGGTCGGGCCAGAGGGTCTGCGGGCCGTATTCGGCGGCGGTTTGTTCGAAGGGCTGCTTGCCGGGATGGCTGGAGGCGAAGGAAGTGTGATTGGAGGGATGCCAGTCCTGGGTGAGGATGACGTGTTCGAAGTGGGGGATGAGGCGGTTGATGGCGGGAACGACTGCGTCTCCGCCGGGAACGGCGAGGCGGCCGCCAGGGCAGAAGTCGCGCTGGACGTCGATGACGAGGAGCAGATCGTTACCGATCAGGAGCGGGCCGCTGATGTGGATGGCTGATGTAGACATGAATGACTCTCTGAGCCAGTTTATGCTCCGGCTGAAAATCTCTCCTAACTGGCCTCAGCGAAATCCTGTCTAATGCGCAGGATGGAGCGGAACGAGCACAGCGCGATCCGGGCAATTTTGGCCGGGGACAGAGAGGCCTACCGGGCGCTGGTGATTCGGCACAGTCCGATGCTGTTTCGCGTGGCTTTTCGCATTACGGGCAGCGAGGCGGATGCGGATGAGGTGGTGCAGGAGGCGCTGCTGCGGGGGTATCAGCGGCTGCCTTCGTTTCAGTTCAAGGCCGGGTTTGGAACGTGGATCTATCGCATCGCGGTGAACTGCGCGTTTGACCTGGCTCAGCGGCGCAGGCCGGAAGCGAGCCCCAACGGGGCCGATGACGATGCCGAGCGGGTACAGGAGCAGATTCCGGATGGCTCGGCTGGGCCGGAACGCGTGCTTCTAAGCCGGGAGCTGGCGGAACAGCGGGAACTGGCGATGCGGACGCTGACTGCGCTGGAGCGAACGGCTTTTCTGCTGCGGCATGTCGAAGAGCAGTCAACAAGCGAGATTGCGGAGGCATTGGAGATGGCCCCAAATGCGGTGAAACAGGCGATCTTCAGGGCGGTACAGAAACTGCGGCGCAGGCTGGCGCCGTATCGGGGGATGCGATGAGGCATTTGAGCGAAGAGGAGTGGGTCGTGTACTACTTCGGCGAAGACGGCCCGGATAACAGCGGAGGCTGGGATCGGCGGGCGATGCAGGAGCACATTGCCGGGTGCCCGGAGTGCGCTGCTGCGGGGCGGGAGCTGGCTGCCGATCTGGCGCGGATGCGAAGCAATGAGAGCGAGGGATTGCGCGGTCAGGAGTACGGCGAAAAGATGTGGCCGAGGGTGAAGGATTCGCTGACCCCTTACCCAAAAGTAGAGAAGGCGAAAGCGAACAATACGGGACGCTGGGTATGGCCTCGTTCCCTGCAGCCACGTTGGCTGCAATCGCGATTTGTGTTGGCCGGAGCGGCGGTGCTGCTGGCGGCGATTGCCGGAGCGGCGTTTTATTCAGGGCGGCTGTGGGAAGAGAGGCGGTCGCCCAGGATTACAGTTGCAGCCAATGAACACGACGGGCAGCGGATCATCCTGTTTGTGGTGAGCGACCACCTCGATCGTTCGCAGCGGCTGCTTTCGGAGCTGAACGATCCCGACCAGGCAGCAGCCGACCATGGGCTGCAGGC
Organism: Acidobacteriaceae bacterium; assembly: GCA_036271955.1. Lineage (GTDB taxonomy): Bacteria > Acidobacteriota > Terriglobia > Terriglobales > Acidobacteriaceae > Acidicapsa. The sequence goes on along the minus strand of DATAZR010000149.1, from coordinate 8,327 downwards.
CAGGGCGCGAGAGTTGCTGACGGAGAACCGGCTGTACCGGCAGAGCTCGCGGCTGGACCGGACTGGAATGGACGGGACTGGACCGGATCAGAAGGGGCTGAATCGCGGCGGGGCGGAAGAGGAGGATGCCTCTCTGGAGACGATACTCGATGACCTGGAGCCGGCGCTGATCGAGCTGGCCAACCAGCCGGGCGATCTGGACCGGACCAAGATTGTGCAGCTTCGCAAGGAGTTGAATACGGGCGGATTGCTGTTTGAGATTCGCGTGCTGCGGTCACGCGCACACCAGCAGGAGCCTAACAATGCCGCGCCTCGGGAAGGGACGGTTTGAGATGAAAACCGATGCGAAGAGAAGCACGAGGAGCGGAACAAGGAGCAGATGGATGGCCTTCGCGGCGCTCGGCGCGCTGCTGATGGCGCGGGCTTCTACGCTGCAGGCGCAGTCCCTGATGGAGCCGGGAACGATTGCGACGATGACGGATGCGACGATAACCGAAGCGCCTATGACGGGAGAGATGATCTCCGATGCCGGCGAGGATGCGCGCTATGCGGAGGGGTCGCGGGCGATCCAGGAGAACCGCTGGGCGGATGCGGAGAAAATCTTTGCCGAGATCGCGGGCCGGCGTGGCGCCAGGGCGGACGCGGCACTTTATTGGAAGGCCTTTGCCGAGAGCAAGCAGGGCAAGAGCGATGCGGCTCTGAAGGCCTGCGGCGAGCTGCGGCAGAATTACTCCAAGAGCCGGTGGATCGACGATTGCGGTGCGCTGGAGATCGAGATTCGCAACCGCAACGGGCAGCCTGTTGAACCGCAGTCACAGCCGGACGAGAGCCTGAAGCTGTTGGCGCTGAATGCGCTGATGCACCAGGACGAATCGAAGGCGCTGCCGCAGATTCAGCAGATTTTGGCCGGAGACCAGGCGGAGAGGTTCAAAGAGCATGCACTGTTTGTGCTGGCGCAAAGCGATTCCCGGCAGGCACAGAAGCTGCTGGCGGCGGTGGCCAACGGTGGGGATACTATGCCGGCGGCGGTGCGTTCAAACCAGGCGCTGCGGCATCGCGCGGAGCAGCTGATTGCCGCCGGACGCAGCGGGCAGTCGGGCGCAGCGCGAGTGAAAGCCAGCCGGCAGATCGGCCTGGATATGGTGGTGACGGGCGCCGATGGCAGATCGGTGGCAGGACTGAAGCCGGAGGACTTTACGATACTCGACAATGGCCGGCCGGTGAAATTGACAAGCTTCCACGCTGCCAATGAGGCGGTCGCGATGGCCAATGCGCGGCCGGATCTGGGAACCGAAGTGGTGATCCTGATCGACACGGTGAATGCTTCGGTGGTCGACGTGGGAATTGAGCGCGCTCAGATCGGGTTGTACCTAAAGCAGAATGGCGGGCAGCTGAGCAATCCAGTGTCGATTTATATCTTCAACGGGAGCGGGGCTGTGCGGATTGCGCCTGCGTCGCGGGACGGGAACGCTCTGGCGGAGGCGCTGAAGAACGCTGCGCCGAACCTGCATCCGATTCTGCGCTCGCAGGGTTTCTACGGAGCAGAGGAGAAGATAGAGCTGTCGCTCAATACGCTGATTTCTCTGACTGCCGAAGAAGGCTCGCAGCCCGGCCGCAAGATGCTGTTGTGGATCAGTCAGGGCTGGCCGCTTTTGGAAGAAACGGATGCGGTGACTACAGACCGGATGTCGAAAATGATGTTCAACTTTGTAGTAACCATGTCGGCGGCGCTGCGGCAGTCTCGGATTACGCTGAGCTGCATCGATCCGGTTCGAACAGCGGGAGAGAGCTCGCTCGAGTGGTATCGCTACGAGAGCTATCTGAAGCCGGTGGTGAAGATGAGGCGAGCCGAGGCCGGGCATATATCCCTGCAGGTGCTGGCGCGGCAGAGCGGCGGCGAGGCGCTGAGCTTTGGGCATGACTTTCTGGCCGGAGACATCGCCAAGATGGTGAACAACGCCGACAATTACTACTATCTGTCGTTCGATTCTGTGCCTGCGGCACATGCGGATGAGTATCACTCGCTAAAGGTGACGGTGGACAAGCCGGGGCTCACGGTACACACGCGATGGGGATACTACAATCAGCCGTGATTCTCAGGCTGATGGGGAAATCTCGCTCGGTTGTGGAAGAGTTCAGAAGAGTGCGCCTTCGCGGGTGAGTTCGTCGAGGACCTGACGGGTGGCAGCGGCGGCAATGCTGACGATCTCATCGGCTTCGGCGTGGCTGAGGACGAGCGGCGGAGCGAAGCCTAACGCTTCGCTCTGAGGCATGGCGCGGGCGATGAGGCCTTTTTCGCGAGCCAGCGCGGAGATGCGATAAGCGACCTTGAGCGCTGGATCGAGACGGCGCTTGGTTGCCGGATCGGCGACGAATTCAACGGCCAGCATGAGGCCCGCGCCGCGAACCTCGCCGGTGATGGACAGGCCGTCGAAAGCATCGTGAAGCGCGGCGAGCATGTAGGCGCCTACTTGTGCGGCGTTGGCGGTGAGGTCTTCGCGCTCGAGGATGTCGAGGTTGGCGTTGGCTGCGGCTACGCCAATGGGATGACCGGTGTAAGTGTATCCGTGGGGGAAGACACCTGCCTCGGCGGAACCTGCTTCCATAGCGCGGTAGACGCGCTCGCCAACCAGAACTGCGCTTAACGGCGCATAGGCCGAGGTAAGTCCCTTGGCGAGGGTCATCAGGTCTGGTTCGATGCCGTAGAGTTCACTGCCGAACATGCGGCCGGTGCGGCCAAAGCCGGTGATGACTTCGTCGGCGATGAGCAGGATGTCGTACTTGCGCAGAACGGCCTGGATGGCCTGCCAGTAGCCGGCGGGCGGCGGAACGAGGCCGCCGGTGCCGAGGACGGGCTCGCCGATGAATGCGCCGATGGTGTCGGGATCTTCGCTGAGGATGAGGGCTTCGAGCTCGGTGGCGCGACGGGCGGAAAACTGCTCTTCGGATTCGCCGGATTCGGCTCCCCAGTAGTGATGGGGTGCGCCGGTGCGGACGATAGCCGCGACGGGAAGGTCCATGAAGTTGTGATAGAAATTCAGGCCGGTCATGGAGCCGGCCATGACCGTGTTGCCGTGATAGGCGCGCTCGCGGGCGAGGATGCGCTTCTTCTTCGATTTGCCGATGAGGTTGTGGTAGTACCAGACAAGCTTGGCCTGGGTTTCATTGGCGTCGGAGCCCGAAGTGCCATAAAAGACGCGCTGAAATTTACCGCCGTCATAGGCGGCAGGAGCCATCTTGATGAGGCGATCGCTCAGGCGAATCAGCTCTTCGGTCGAGTGGCCGGCGTAGGTGTGGAAGTAGGCCAGCTTGTGGGCCTGGCGGGCGATGGCGTCGGCTACTTCAGTGCGTCCGTAGCCGATGTTGACGCAGTAGAGACCGGCAAAGCCATCTATCAATTCACGGCCTTCATTGTCGCGAATGCGGACACCACTGGCGGTATCCACGATGGTAGAGTTCATCTTGCCTGCGGCAAAATCGGCGATGTTGGTGGAAGGGTGCAGGACCGAGGCGCGGTCGATCGCTTGCAATTCTGTCTGGAAAGTATCGGAGATCGGCGACGGGCTTACGGAGGGCATGGCTTTCCTCGTGGCTTGTGAGGTCGGAATGCTCTTCAGATTACATGAAGGACGATGCGGAGACGGCCACGGTACGCAAGATCAGGCTGCGAAGGCGCCGATGCGGGCTTCCGAGGCGGTGAGGGAATCGCAAGCGCGATCGAGGGCTTCGTAGTCTGAGTCATGGGCGGCGCGGAAGGCCCGGAAAGCGTCTTCACTGCTCCAGCGGTCGATGGTCAGGTAGCGGCCGGGGACGTAGGCGTCGCGGAGGAGCTCGGTTCCGAGATAGTCAGGAGAGAGCGAGAAGAGCTTCGCCCAGGAGCCCTCGCGGCCATAGGCGGCCTCAAAATCCGCGACCTTTTCTTCAGCGATGTCGAACTGCCAGAGGATAACGAACATGGTTGTCTCTGCTGAGATTATCGCATCGCGGGAGGCAGGGTAATGTGAATGGACGAAGAGGAAGGAAGACCGCGGTGGAAGGCCCTGAGTGGCAAATTGTGCCGAGTGGGACAACCCTTCACGGGACCAAAGCATCTTCTCACACAGCGGTAGATAAAGCTGTTCAAAGCGACACACTGCAACTCCCCTGGATTTGCCTTCCTATTTGCCTTGGTTTCTATCCGGCCTCCCACTTAGCGCCGCCTTGCGCCTAAGTGGGTTTCTGTTTTATCTTCAAGCGCTTACCAACTATCTTTGAAGTTATTCGATGAACATACAACCCGGCATTACATACTGCCGTCCAAGTTGTCACGAGCGCAAAATTGCTCGGTTTTACAAATCCTTGAGTTTCCCGGAAAGGTTGTGGTTATGGCTGTTACTAATGATGTATTCGATCCCCATGAGTATCTGTCCAAAGGTGGATTCGGTAAAACCATCCTCCAGGTCAGAAAGAACGAAGGGATTTTTTCGCAAGGAGAACCGGGCGATACGGTCTTCTATGTACAGAAGGGCAAAGTCAAGCTGACGGTAGTTTCTCCCTCGGGTAAGGAAGCTACGATTGCCATTCTGGGCGCCGGCCATTTTCTCGGCGAAGAGTGCATCACGTCGGATCAACCGACACGCATTGCTTCGTCAAAAGCGCTAACACCATGCACGCTGCTGCGCATCCGCAGGCAGGAGTTTGTGCGCACCATCAGCGAGCAGGCAATCATGTCGCGGCTCTTCATCAAGTATCTTCTCTCGCGCAACACGCGCATCCAGGCCGATCTGGTCGATCAACTTTTCAACTCAAGCGAGAAGCGGCTTGCACGCACGCTGCTGCTGCTGTCGCAGACGGGCCGCGAAGATATGCCGCTGGCTCCTCTGCCCAAGATCAGCCAGGCTACGCTGGCCGATATGGTGGGTACAACCCGTTCGCGCGTGAGCTTCTTCATGAACCGCTTCCGCAAGATGGGATTTATCGAATACAGCGGACTGGATCGCATTCACGTGAACAGCTCACTGCTCTCAGTAGTTCCACTGCAGTAAGTTACCCAGAATCAAGCTTCCCCCAGGACGCAACCTCCCCCAGAACGTATAGAAGGTTCGCGAGTAACATCTGACTTACCTATCAAGGGCGCACTTCCCAGTGGAAGCGCGCCCGATTTTTTATTGTAGAGATAACTTATCGTCTTACTGAACTTACACATCTTCTGAAAATATGCCCGGATCGCTGGTGCTGGGGCGTCCGGTTTCGACATGTCCTGCAAAGCGGCGCAGAAAAGTCGGGGATTCTGCGGTGGTAACCGAAATGTCGAACCAGCTGTTGCTGGCAGCCAGAGCCCAGTGATCTTCTGCGATCCCGCCGGGTTTGAGCGGGTATTTGTGCGGGGCTTCCGATTTCGCGTAGGCGTTGGCAACGACGAGGGTGCAGGGGGCTGCACCGAGGTTGGCCACGGTGAGATGGACGTCGCCCTCCTGGTGATCGTAGCGAAGGATCAGCTCAGGATTGGGCCGCGGTTTGACGCCCTTGTTGTCATCGGGGTCTTCCGAGGTAGGCGGGACGACGACTCCGCGGAACTGGCTCAGGTAGCCGTTAGGGCCATGGAAGGTAATGTCGTAATCGGGCTCCGTTCTAACCTGTTTGGGGCGTAGATCAGAGTCGGTATCGGAGATGAGCCAGAAGTCGGAGAGAGATTGCTGGGCGGAGACGGAGTAGCGGCGCGGAGCTTCCATAGGAAGGCGGTTGTTGCGCGCGTAAACAGCGGCTCCGGCCTTGCCTTCGTTGCGGAATTCGATCCAGATTTTGTCTCCCGCGGGGTCGATTTTGCTACGAGTCGTGAGGGCATAGGGCAGCGCGCGGGCGGGGCGAGTGCCTGGCTCCTGCTTGGGCATGGACTGTTTTTCAGGCACCTGGTAGGGCTGCTTGAGGGATTTGAGGACTGCGGGAACTGGAATTGGCGCGACTGAGACGTTGGCCGTGCCCGCGAAGTCGAAGGCTGAGGTCAGATCTCCGCAGATAGCGCGGCGCCATTTGTTGACGTTGGGCTCGGGAATATCGAAGCGGGCTTCGAGGAATTGCAGGACCGATGTGTGGTCGAAGGTCTGGGAGCAGACATAGCCTCCGGTGCTCCATGGGGAGACGACGATCATCGGAACGCGTGGGCCGAGTCCGATGGGCTGAAGGCCGCCGGGGTCGGTGCCGGGGACCAGCGGACGGCGTTCGTGTGGGTGCTTATCCATATCGATGAACTCGTCCGCCAGCGCCTCGACCAGATCGTCGGAGACTAAACCCCCGGCATTCTGCTTTTGGGAGTGGGGCGGCATGGGCGGGACGATGTGATCGAAGAGTCCGTCGTTTTCGTCGTAGTTGATGAGGAAGACGGTCTTGCTCCAGATCTCGGGGTTGGCGGTGAGAGCTTCGAGGACGGAGTTGACGTAGAAGGCTCCATCGCGGGGTGAGGCTTCGGGGTGCTCGGAGTATTTGTAGGGAGCAACGACCCAGGTGACCTGGGCGAGTTTGCCACTTACGCAATCTTCGTGGAAACCGGCAAGAGAGCGGTCGGTGACGCCCTTTTGCACCAGCGGGCCGTGCGGATCGGCGCCTTCATCCACCTGGTACTGGGCGAAGAATTCGAGGGAATTGTCGGTGTAATTGTCCGTGGGATCGCCGGGGATGCCGGTGCCGCCTTGATAAAGCTTCCAGCTGATGCCCGCTTTTTCGAGACGCTCGGGATAGGTCGTCCAGGTGAAGCCGTTCACGATGGCGCGTTCTCCGAAGCCGGGGCCGTTGGGCTTTTTGCTGAGCTTGTTGGCAGCGTCCATAGTGCCGGACCAGAGATAGATGCGATTGGGCGCCGTGTTGGCATGCACGGAGCAGTGATAGGCATCGCAGATGGTGAAGGCGTCTGCCAGGGCATAGTGGAAGGCAACGTCTTCGCGATGGAGATAGCCCATAGTGATGACGTCCTGTTTCTGAGTCACCCATTGGTTGTGATGACCGTGATTCCAGGACTGGTGGCCGCTCGACCAGCCGTGGTCGGTGCCGGGCTGGAATTCGGTGGTCAGCTTGGGATTCAGATAAAAGGGCAGTACATGCTCGGCGCTGGGGTGCAGGCCGCGGTCCTTGTAGTGGTGGGTCTTCGCAGTGGCCGTGGGCTGATACCAGACTGGCTTTCCGTTGGGCAGGAGCGCGGGACGGGGGTCGTTGAAGCCGCGCACTCCGCGCAGAGAGCCAAAGTAGTGATCGAAGGAGCGATTCTCCTGCATGAGGATGACGACGTGTTCCACGTCTTTTATCGTGCCGGTGGCGCGATTGGCGGGAATGGCGAGGGCCTTGCGTATGCTGGCCGGCATCATGGCGGCGCCGGCTGCAGTGGCAGCCAGACGCAGAAACTCTCGTCTGCTTCTCATGGGTATTGGGATTCCTTGGATGGATAGAACCGGCCCTGTTCGATTGCAGGCGTGCTGGGCTGTTCCTTGCCGAGAGTATACATAGGCCGCACGGATAGAAAGTTAAAGATATACGGCTTGCTATCGGCTCAGTGTTTGAAGATGGCTCAACGCTTGAAGATATCGATGGGCTCGGTGAAGTCGGTGGTGCGGAAGTATTTAGCAAGCGATGGGTGCTGGCGCTGCATGGCGAGATACATTTCCCAGGCGACGTTGCGGTAGCTGAAGTGGCCGGCCGGGCCTGAGCGCAGCTCCGAGATGTAGACGGCTTCGGCGAAGTCCATCTTGAAGAGGGAGCGGACGCGGGTGGCAAGCGGCAGCAGATAGAGCGCCGACTGGGCTGCTTCGGAGGCGCTGATTGCAGCGATGGTGCGGCTGGCGGCGTACGCGGCTTCGATGGCCGCCTGATATTCGCCGACGATGCCGGCTTCGGCCAATCCGGCTGCGTCGCCGGACTCCGGCGTGTCGTAGCCGTGGAGATGGGTGAACTCCTGAATGATCTGGGTGCAGCGGCGGTGGCGGTGCATATCGCGGAAGCCGCCGATGTCCATGAGGATGTCGAAGCGAAGCTGCGCGCCAGCGTGGAAAGCTCGCAGCAGTTCGTCGTGACGTCCGCGATGGCGCAGGCCGAGTTCGATGATTTCGGCGATGCGAGCCTCCGACATATCGGCGACCAGGTCGCGAATCTGGCGGTAGGGATGGTGGCTGGCGGAGTAGATCAAGGTTGCGGCCAGCTCGACTTCGAGGCTCTCAGTGCGCTCGACAAGGTCTACTACTGGCGCATCGGCAATCGGATGGCTGGCGAGAAGCTCGGCGGCGGCCTGGGTCAGATCGGCACGCGAGCTTTGCTCGTAATGATTGGCCTGCGCGTATTTGACGAGCGTGGGCGAGACATGGACT
>DATAZR010000148.1:0-2242 GCA_036271955.1 Acidobacteriaceae bacterium | reverse complement strand
CAGATCTTCGGCGCCGAGCACGCCAACGTGCAGCCTCACTCCGGCTCGCAGGCCAATGCGGCGGCTTACATGTCCGTCCTGCAGCCCGGCGACACCATCCTTGGCCTGGACCTGGCCCATGGCGGCCATCTCACCCACGGGCATAAGCTCAACTTTTCCGGCAAGCTCTATCGCGTCGCCTCCTACGGCGTGCGCAAGGACACCGAGGTCATCGACTACGACGAGTTAGCCGAAATTGCACGCCGCGAGAAGCCGAAGCTCATCATTGGCGGCGGCAGCGCCTATCCGCGCACCTTCGACTTCCCGCGCATGCGTGCCATCGCCGATGAAGTTGGCGCCCTGCTGCTGATCGACATGGCGCACTTCGCCGGCCTGGTCGCTGGTGGCGTGCATCCGTCGCCCGTGCCCCACGCGCAATTCGTGACCACCACCACCCACAAGACGCTCCGCGGCCCGCGCGCCGGCATGATTCTCTGCCAGCAGCAGTATGCCGCCGGAGTCGACAGATCCGTCTTCCCCGGACAGCAGGGCGGCCCTCTGGTCCACATCATGGCGGCTAAGGCCGTCGCGTTCGGCGAAGCGCTCGAGCCCAGCTTCCGGGACTATGCCGCGCAGATCGTCAGCAACGCCAAGGTGCTGGCTCAGGAGCTCGCGGAACAGGGCTTCCGCGTCATCTCCGGCGGCACCGATACCCACGTCATGCTCATCGATGTCTTTGCCAAAGGCATGCTGGGAAGCGAGGCCGAAACCGCGCTGCACGCTGCCGGCATCACGGTAAACAAGAACGCCATCCCCTTCGATACCAACCCGCCGATGAAGCCCAGCGGCATCCGCATCGGGACACCTGCGCTTACCACGCGCGGCATGGGCAACCCGGAGATGCGAACCATCGCCCGCTGGATCACCGAAGCGCTCGATAAACGTAGCGACGAAGCGGCGCTGGCACGCATTCGCAACCAGGTGCGCGAGCTGGCCGACAGCTTTCCGCTCTACGACTGGCTGCGAGAGCCGCAGTTAGCCGGCGCAGCCCACTAGCACCCTATTGGGCGGATCCATTGCACAGTAAAAGCCACCGCTATGGTGGCTTTTTATTTCTGGGCAAAGGAGGCCGTCGTCTGCCGGTCTCGTTCCAAGGATAATGCGACCAATCCAGGCATCCCCTGGCCGGACGAAGTACTTTGCTTTGGGTGGAGGCGCTACGTTGGCGGAAACAGTTAGAACATGGCCGTGAATGCGAAACAGCAAAACCGAGCCGCGATTGCCTATTCGGCCGCAAGCTATCCCGTATTGCACGGCTGACGAGGCGATTTAACGCGAAGCCGGTGCCAGGCGCATTTATAAAACCCGATATTCCACTTTCTGATTGAATTTTCGCAAAGCCGCATTATCCTTACAACCAATTCCAGCCGTATGCGGGTTCTCAACAGGCGCTTTGTTGTCAGGAGTGCGGGCTGTCTCTGGCGTGGCAACCTCGTCGTTGCCCTTGAACATTTATAGCCGTATCCTCAAAGACCTTCGAAATCTCTGCTCCGCGACTCAGGCATATCTCTCATGGATGAGGTCAGGTGAAGATGTCTTCCGGTGGACGTGTTTCCGCACTCTTCCTTCGACTGTACGGTCTAGTGACAGTCGTTGTATTGTCCGCTCCGCTGTTGGTGGCGCAACAGACGCTCGGCGGCATCACCGGAACGGTCAGCGATAGTTCGGGTGGGGTGATCGCGGGCGTGACAATCAAGCTGGTGGAAGAACACACCGGTTTGAGCCGCGAAGCCAGGACGAGTGCCTCCGGTGAGTATCTCTTTCCCAATCTGCCGATCGGCGACTATGTCCTGACCTACACCGGCCAGGGATTTGAAAGCCAGAAGCTGCCGCACATCCAGGTGCAGGGTCAGCGAACCGCGACCCTGAATGTGCAATTGAAGCCCGGCGCCGCCAGCACGACCATTGAAGTCCAGGAAACGCCGCTGCTCAATGCCGTAGACACCACCAACGGATACATCCTGGAGCGAGCGCAGATCGACTCCATTCCATTGCCCACTGGCAGCTTCACGGGACTCGCGATTCTCTCTCCGGGGGTGAATGCCGAGCTCAATGGCGGTACGGGAGCGAACACCGGACTGGGCAATGCGCCCATCTGGGCGAATGGGCAGCGCGATACCAGCAACAGCTTTCTGTTGAATGGCGTGGACGCCAGCAATCTCTTCAATGGAAAGAGCACGAGCCAGGTCACCTCCGACCGCGT
>DATAZR010000147.1:0-111293 GCA_036271955.1 Acidobacteriaceae bacterium | reverse complement strand
CGTGGACGGTTTCGGTGCTGGAGACGGGGATGGCGCTTGTATACGCCGTTGATGCGGCTGTGGGGATTGTTCCGTCGGTGGTGTAGTGGATGACTGCGCCGGGGGTGGTGTCGGCGATGGTGACGCTTTGCGCCGAGGTGTAAGTTCCGGCGGCGGGTGAGAAGGTGGGCGTGGCAGCGGCGGACAGGTCGATGGTGTAAGCCGCGGAAGCAACTGGGCTGTTGACGTAGTTGGTGGCAATGGCGATGGCCTGAATGGTTTCGGTGACCCCTACGCTGATCGGGGCTGTATATGGAGTGGAGGAAGCGGACGGCGTCGATCCATCGGTGGTGTAGTGGATGGTTGCGCCAGGCGTGGTGTCGGTGATGGTGACGGTCTGGATAGTATTGTAAGTACCGGCCGCAGGTGAGAATGCGGGCGCGGCGGCGGCAGGAGCGGTTCCTGTTCCGTTTACCGGAATGTCCTGCAGAGCGTATGCGAAGAGCGTATTAGACCCCAGCTTCACTTCTTCAGCGAGCGGAGCCGTTGCACTGCCACCCGACGCCTTGACCGGCTTGAAATCGATCGTCAGTGTGCAGGTATCTCCTTCGCTCAGAGACAGGTTTGCCTTGCAGTCGCCGGTGGCCGAGCTATCCTCGGGAAAATCCGCAGGATACTCTACGCCCCTTATGCCAAGGACCGCACTTCCACTGTTGTAGACCGTAACTGCCTGCGGGCTGTCGCTGCTGGTTGAACCATACCCGGTGCTGGCGAAACTTAGCGACGGCGGATCGGCAATATCTTCCTTCAACACGCGCTTATTGGACGAATCGGAGATGTAGGCATTCCCGCCCGGATCTACGGCGACTGCTCCCGGCATATTCAAGCTGCTGCTGGAGACAATGCTTTGGACGTAGACACCATGCAACACGGCTTCTTTCACAATGCGGTTGTTGAGTGTGTCGGCGATATAGAGATTGTTTCTGCCATCGATCACGATGCTGGAGGGCCGATTGAGGCCACTGCCGATCATGATCCCTCCCTGGTAGATGCCTCCATTGACGTCGAATTCCAACACCTGCGTACTGTCATAACTCGTCACATACAAGTAGCCGATGGAATCTACCGCGACCGAAGATGGGCAACTCTGGATGCCGACAGTTCCGCATGTCACTACAGTGGACTCGATGTAATTGCCGTCTGACAGAGTCTCCTTCAGCACCCGGCCATTGTAGGCATCGGCGATGTAAACACTGCCGTCGTTACCGACAGCGACGCCACTGGGTTTGTTCAAATCTGCGGCAACTGTGCTTTGGGTGTAACTGCCTCCCAGCAAAGTCTCTTTGAGTACACGATTGTTGCCTGTATCGGCGATATACAGATTGCCTCTTCCATCCACTGCCAAACCGCCCGGCGCGTTCAAGCCGGAGAACAGAGTGCTCTCGGAATAGCTTCCGGCCGACCAGGTCTCTTTCAATACACGGCCAGTAGTGGTTTCAGCGATATAAAGATTGCCGCTTCCGTCGAGAACGAGCCCGCCTGGCTGATTGAGGCCGCTGGTGATCGTTGTCTCTGTGCCGGGAAGAAAGGCCGCCTGCGGTCCGACTGCAGACGATTCAATATAAACGGAAGTGATCTCGGCTCCATTCGTGTCACGGAGCACCAACGCGCCGTAACGTACTCCGGGAAACTTCGGCGTAAAGGTCACATTTACTGTGCAGGTTGTATTGGCTGAGTACGCTGTTCCCACCGTACAGGTTCCTCCGCCAGCGTTTGTGAAGTCCTGATTTGCAGCCCCCTGCGTGAGAACGTCTATGCTGCCGAGTGTGGTGTTGACCGGAATGATAGCCGTCACTGTCGTGGTAGTGCTGGCGCCAAGAGCAATCAGGTTGAAGACCACCGTTGAGTTGATCGTGTAAAGCGCCCGCTCTGCATAACTGTTGGAGTACCCGGCAGCGATCGCGACGGCCTCGATCGTTTCCGAGACATTCACCTCGATCGGAGCAGTGTACAGGGTGGAGGAAGCCGAAGGCACTGTCCCGTCGGTGGTGTAGTAGATGGCCGCGCCGGGCGTGGTGTCGGTGATGGTGACGCTCTGAGCGGTTGCGTATGTCCCACCGGCGGGCGAGAAGGTGGGCGTGGCTGCTGGAGGCGTGATGTTGTAGGTGGCGGAGGCGACTGCGCTGTTGGTGTAGCCAGTTGCGATGGCGATGGCCTGGATGGTTTCAGTGCTGGAAACTGGGATGGCGGTTGAGTACACCGTTGATGCGGCTGTGGGTGTTGTTCCGTTGGTGGTGTAGTAGATGGTCGCGCCGGGCGTGGTGTCGGTGATGCTGACGCTTTGGGCTGTGGTGTACGTGCCGGCGGCGGGTGAGAAGGTGGGCGTGGCGGCAAGGGGCAGATTGATGATGTAGGCGGACGAGGCAACGGTGCTGTTGGTGTAGCCGGTTGCGATGGCGATGGCCTGGATGGTCTGAGTGGCCGCGACACTGATGGGTGTCGTGTACGGAGTGGAGGAAGCAGAGGGCGTCGATCCGTCGGTGGTGTAGTAGATGGCTGCGGCGGGAGTGGTGTCGGAGATCGTGACTGTCTGGATAGTGGTGTAAGTACCGGCGACCGGTGAAAATGTTGGCGCAGCAGCCGGATATTCGATGGTGTAGAGACCTACTGCGACCGGGCTGTTGGCGAGTTGGGTGGCAAGCGGAGCCACTGCTATAGCTTCGATGGTTTCTGTCGCGGTAACGGCGATCGGAACTGTATATGGAGTGGAGGACGCAGAGGGTCTCGATCCGTCGGTGGTGTAGTAGATAGTTGCGCCCACGGTTGCGTCTGTGATGCTGACGGTTTGAGTTCCGTTGTAGGTGCCTGCCGCCAACGAGAAAACGGGCGTGGCGACGGCGGGTGCAAGGCAGGTTGCGGAACTATCCGCAGGACGTATAGAGGACATCTTGCGAGGGTTGGCGGGAGGCGGGGTGAATTTAGGCCCGTGGACAGTCGATGCCACATTCGATATTGGTTTGCCGGCAGGAGCTCCACCTGCGGCCTGCGCCGATGGTGTCCCGGCTGGCTGTATCCGGAACTGGATGTGACCTTGAGGTTTTTGGGGCTTGCCTGACGAACCCCTGTCGTAAGGGGAACCGGGGTCGCAGTAAGGCAAGGGTGCGTAGCCCAGGACGGATGATCCCTGATAGATGGAGTCGCCCAGATAGATAGCCTGGACGGAGACCCCACCTCCTGCTCCACCGAAAAATTGGCCAGCTCCGCCCACCGTAACCTGGCTCATCGGCCCCCATGAGCCGGTCATGGGGTAATCGTAATAAGCTTCCCACGGGCCATACAGCTGCACGTCTCCCGTCGGAGGGGGTCCGTCGACGCCAGTGGTTAAACCGAGGACGAAGGTTGCGCCGAAATCTGCGCAGTCGCCCAGGCCAGCCCACGAGGCCTGGCTGGAGATTACAGATAAGGTGGTAGGAATCGGAGTCCCGGGAATCGCGAGAGCGGGATAGGTGGTTGTATTGGATTCGGAGGCCAAGGCGAACTTGCTTACGAACGCGTTGCTGGTTCCCGATGCATCGGCGCTGCGAACCGTCTCATTTGCCATGACGGTATTGGAAAGGCTCGTGGTTCTGGTCCGCACAGCCCGCGAAGCTGCACTGGGACGGGGGGCAGCTGTCTTCGCTTGCGATCTGGTCCCAACATAAGGTTGGGAGTCGCAGTTTCCCGGACCTGTAGCCGTACCCGTAAGGGAGGATGGGGCATAAACCGAGTCTCCAGAGTAGTCCGCTTCCCATGAAGCTGATTGCTGAACATCGGCCGAGCTGGTGCCGATCACCTGTATGGCGGCAGTGCCGCCAGCGCCGGGGGCTACAGGCTCCGCGTATTCTCCAACTTCAAATGCTCCGGTGAAAGCCACGGTCCCCGTCGGAGCCGGGCCGTTGGAATTGGAATTGACCATCAGATTGGCGACTACGGTGAAACCGGGAACCTGGACATCGCACAGGAACTGCTGTGAAACAAGCGACATAGTGGTCGGGATCGGGGTGCTGGAGGGCTGGCCGAATTTGGTTTGAAAAGCACCGGCGGTGGCCGGAAAATCGGTCGACGTTGCAAAGCCGGTCAGGTAGACATTGCCCGCGCTGTCGAGGGCAAGCGCATTGGCTCCATCATTGGAGCTGCCGCCCAGCAGGGTCGCATAGTTCAGCACCGTAGCCGCCGGGTCGAGCTTGACCAGAAATGCCGAACTTCCGGTTGAAGCCGGCACCGGAAGGGCATCGGGAGTCGATTGAAAGCCTCCGAAAGCGCCCGAGAGTAACGTTGGCGCGCTTCCAGCGATGTAGGCATGGCCAGTGCCATCTACCGCGAGCCCTTTGACCGCCGTGGATTGCCCCTCCAGGAAGGTGGAGTAATCGAGCGCGGAGCCATCTTGATTGAGCTTGGTGACAAAGGCGACAGGCGGAAAAGAATAAACCGCGTCGGTGTCCTGTCCTGCATAGGGAGCCGGGCCAACATAAGCGTCCAGCCCCGTACCGGTGCCCTCCAAAGTTCCCGTGGTGAGCGGGAAATTATTCGAGCTTGTGATGCCGGCAACATAGGCATTGCCCTGGCCGTCCAGGGCGATGGCCTGAGCGGAATCTCCGCTGCTCTCGGTATATTCGCTTTTAAACGGCGCGCCTTCGTAGTAGAAGCTGTATGGAACTCCCGCACCGCCGAGATACGTAGAGTAAAGCTGGCTCGAACCGGCGGGATTGAGCTTGGTAACGAAGGCGTTTGAAGGGCCGTTCAGAGTAGCTTGAAATGCTCCCGGCGTCACGGGGAAATTGGCAGAGCCGGTGCTGCCCGCGATGAAGGCGTCGCCGGAGCTATCGAGTGCGATGCCGTTTCCGTAGTCGCCTCCGCCGGCTGCTCCACTGCCGCCCAGGTAGGTGGAATAGACAAGAGCTGTGCCGGTCAGGTTGAGCTCGGTTACAAAAGCATTGGAGAGAGCCGCGCTGCCGGCAAAGGTCTGTTGGAAGGCCTGATCCGTAACTGGAAAGTTGGGAGAGAACGTGTATCCGGTAACGTAGGCGTTACCGGCGGGGTTGACGGCGATGGCCTGCGCTACATCTCCCTGCGCGGTTGTAGTAGATGTGTTGCCCTCGCCTCCCAGGTAGGTGGAATAGAGCAAGACCGCGCCATCGGATTTGAGGCTGGCAACAAAGGCTGTCGGCGCTCCGGCAGTTGTAGAAGGATTGTTTAACTGAAGAGCGCCGCAGGTCACCGGGAAATCCGTGGAATAGGTGGCGCCGGTGATATAGGCATTGTTGGCCGCATCCAGCCCTATGCCGTAGCCGAAGTCGCCGCCTGAGCCTCCCAGATACGTGGAGTAGATGAGGGCTGTGCCTGCGGCGTTGAGTTCGCTGACGAATACCGTGCTGTTGCCGGTGGCCGCGTTGTCCTGGGTCTGATAAGCGCCGGCGTTTACGGGGAAGTTGGTGGAGTAGGCGGTGCCGACAATATAGGCGTCTCCGGAGGCGTCGACGGCGATGCCGTTGCCCTGATCGCCATTTCCATTGTTTCCGCTGCCGCCGAGGTAGGTGGAGTAAACGAGGACGGGATCGATGATGAGCGGACGGCTGCGGTCATAGCTGCCGAGGGTAAAGGCGATCCTGTTTTCGGCGAGGAGTTTGTAGCTGGAGGGAATCGTGTTGCGGGGGTGATTGGGCTCCTGCTGGTAGGCGATGGGCTTCTGGAGACGCAAATCTCCGTGACCAGTGTCTACGATCAGGTCGCCGGTGGCGGTGTCGATGCGGAGGTTTTTTGCGCCTTCGAGGGCGAGAACAATCTTGCCGGGATCGGCATTGGGGCTAACTACGAAGTCGTGTTCGAGCCGGCGCTGGTTGCCGTAGTAGACCTGGTCGATGCCGTCGTAGATGGAGCGGTAACGGATACGGCCGTAATTTGGGATGCCGGTGCGCCACTGGTTGGGGTCTTTGCCATAAAAGTAGTTGGTCCTGGTGATCTGCGGGTCTTCTTGAACAACCTCGGAACGGGGATTGGAACCGACGAGCTGCATCTGGACAACTGAGGTTTCAGGCGAGGGGGTGCCGGTCCGGCTAATCGAATTTGTACCGGGGTTATTTTTCGGCGCGGCGGAGTGCAGGGCAAGCACGGCTTCGCCCTGGCGCAGGAAGAGGGTGTAGCCCTGGCCGTGGGAGAGAAACTGGACTGACGGGTCAGTCTGGCCCTGGTTGGCTTCAAAGAGAAGCGGCAGGCTGCCATACGAAGAACTGGGGGCTGTGGAACGCGGAGGCGCGGGTGTCTGGGCAAAGCTGATGGTTGCGACAACAAATGGCAAGGACAGAAAAACGGGGAAACGCAGTACTGCGGAGGAATTCATACCTGCTCCCTCGGGTTTTGTGACCCATTTGGCGCTCGACAAAGAAGGAGAACGGAGACTCGGCCGCGAGTCTTTGTTTATGCGATGGCAGATTACTCCCGAAATGGGAGAGTTACAAGCTAATTTCCCGCATAGTTAAGCGGCCGAGGTAAGTCGAGGGAGAACAAACCGCTGCCTAATGCCGCTCTTGCCTATTAAGTGCGAGGGATGGAGTTTGCTTAAACCGGCCACGCGGAGCTATTTGGCGGGCGTGGACTTTGGCGCGTTTTTAACGCTGGGGAAGTAACCGGTGCGGGTACGGACGTTCAGCTTGCCTTCGTTTTTGGCCTGGGCGACTACGGTGACTTTGCGGAAACCGGGATCGCTGGAGGGTTTGCCCGAGTGATAGGCGAGTGTGTACTGGCTGCGGATGTCGCGGGCTACTTCGGCGGCGATCTGGTCGACCTGGTCGAGGGATTTGGGGAAGAAGGCGATGCCGCCGGTTTCGCCGGAGAGCATCTCAAGGGCGCGCCGGGCGTGGCGGACTTCACCACGGGACATTTCGTCGCCGAAGAGCAGGCCGATCGAGTAGATGACCGGGCCGGAAAGCTGCTGAACGCGGCGTATGGCCTGTTCGAGATTGAGGGTGGAGGCGTTGTCTTCGCCGTCGGTGATGATAACGATGACCTGCTTGGGACGATGGGCATCGGCGGCCAGCTTGTCGGCTGAGGCTACGACGGCGTCGTAGAGCGCGGTGCCGCCGCGGGACTCGATGTGGGCCATGCCGTCTTTGAGCTTGTTGGGATCGGAGGTCAGGTCCTGGTCGATGTAGGCGTCGTCGGCAAAGTTGACGACGAAGGCTTCGTCTTTGGGGTTGGAGGCGAGAATCAGGTCGAGCGAGGACTTATTGACCGAGGGACGCTTCTTGTACATCGAGCCCGAATTATCGATGACCAGGCCGATGGAAACCGGAATGTCGGCGTGCTGAAAGCTGAGGAGATTTTGCTGGATGCCGTCCTCATAGACTTTGAAGTCGTCGCGCTTGAGGTCCTGGACGATGGCGCCTTTGTTGTCGAGCACGGTGACGTTGAGGGAGACTTCTTCGACATCGGCATGGACGACGAATCCGCCACCTTGCTTGGTGATGTCCCCGGCCGGAGCCTTGGAGGTCTCGGGATCGGGTGAGCGGACGGGGTCGCGGTCGACGGTGAGCGGCGGCGGCTTGGGCGGCGCGGTCTGTGCGCGAAGGTAGCCAGGGCAGAGGGGGAGAAGTGCGATCATCGCTATCCCACATCTCAGAAGCGAGATGTGGGGCACCCGCATTGTCCTGATTCTCGGAATGTGGGGCACCCACACTCTCTCGCGCGCGATGGCGTCTACCCACGCGATTCCGGGATTCAGGCAGGGGAGCGCCGATTCGGACGTGCGGGGGTTTCTGTCAGCGGTGGATTTCGGATTAGTGCAGAGGCGCATAGTAACCGGTACGGGCATGGACGGTTAGGGGAGGCAGGCCCTGCGGAGGCACCAGCTTCACCTTCACTTTACGCCACTTACCGTCGCGCTGCATGGAGGCCGGGTTGTATCCCAATACGTACTGGTTGCGGAGCTCGGTGGAGATTTTGACGGCGATGTCGCCCATGTCGGCCAAGTCGTCGACGCGGAACATGCGGCCGCCCGTTTCTTCACTGAGGTCATTGAGCAGGACGGGGCCCATACGCTCCTCGGTGGTGGGAGCGTAGGGGTCGAAGATACCGATGGCGTAGATTTCAACGTCGGATTCGCGCACCTGAGCTTTGACTTCGCCTTCGGTGTATCGTGAGCGGTTGTCTCCGCCATCGGAGACTACGAGCAGGGCCTTGCGATCATTCTTCGCGGTCTTCATCTTGTCCATGCCGTAATAGATGGCGTCGAGCAGAGCGGTGCGGTGACCGGCGTGGACGGTCTGGAGGCGGGCTTCGATGTCATCGACAGAACTGGTGAAGTCTTCGATGAGCTCGGGACGATCATTGAAACCGATGACGAAAAACTCATCCTGCGGGTTAGCGGTCTTCATGAACTGGAGGATCGAATCGCGGGAACGGATCAGCTTGGAGGTCATGGAACCGGAGAGGTCCATGATGATGCCAATGGAGACCGGCGCGTCTTCGCAGGAGAAGGTCTTGATCTTCTGCTGGCTGTTGTTTTCGTAGAGAAAAAAGTCGTTCTGCTCGAGGCCGGTGACCAGGCGGTTCATGGGATCGGTGATGGTGACCGGGACGAGAACGAGGTCGACGTTCAGGGCCAGACGCGCGCCGGGGGCTACTTTCATGGCTGCGTTGCCGGTCAGCGCGGGAGATTCGGCTCCAACGGGAGCTCCGGTGGTGGGGGCGGTAGCGGCGGGCGGCACGGGAACGTGGACCTTGTTGAGGGGATCATCCTGCGCAAATGCTCCGGGGGCAGAGCAACACAGGAGCGCGGTCAAAAGGACGGAGCAGACGGTGACCTTTGCCTGGATGGTGGGATTTGCCCATGCGAGACAGGTGGATACGGCGGGTTTTACGTTGCGGGGTGCTTTGCGGATTGGTGAGGCATCGTTCGTACGGAGGGTGATCATCGTCTGCCCTTGATTGTGCTGAGGATGTTAGCACGATTGAAGCTGTCTGGATGTCAAGAAGTTGTCATCGCCTTTAGCGACATGGAACTGCCTTTTACGGCTCCTTAAATGGAACGCGCCGGCGGCGATTTGGATTGCCTTGCTTCTCCTTTCCGGGGGCGCCGGCCGACTCAGGCCCTGGGATACAATCGAGCGAAGGTTGACCACCCCTTGTATGAAAGCTACGGCAGCGAAGATGGCCCGGACATATCCACTTTGCGAGCGGCTTTGCTATCCGCTTGCGGCCCGCGCGCGGAGGCTGGGAGCATCGGCATCTTGACTCGCATTTTCAGGCAGATAGCAGGGCTAAGACCAGGGCGCAAGTGGGCTGGAAGGGCAGGCGCACGGCGCATCGGCGCGCTTCTGCTGGCGGCCGCGGCTGGGGCGGCAGCGCAGGGGCCGGCGGGAACAGTACCGCCCGCGCCGCGAACCCAGGTGGCCCGATTCGTGGTGGTGCTGGACGCGGCCCACGGCGGGGATGACAGCGGAGCCCAGCTGGCCGATTCTGTAGCAGAAAAAAATGTGACCCTGGCGCTGAGCGTGCGGCTGCGGTCGCTGCTCACGGCGCGTGGATTTTCCGTGACGACAACCCGGGAAGGCAACGTCAACGTGGACAGCGACGGGCGGGCCCAGATCGCCAACCATGCGGTTGCGTCCGCCAGCGGTGCTTCGGCCTGTCTCAGTTTGCATGCATCCGAGGCCGGGGCGGGAGTGCATATTTTCGTTTCGTCGCTGGGGGCGGCTCCCGCGACGCGTTTTCTGGCCTGGAAGACGGCACAGGCGGCCTACGTAAACCGCAGCCTGAAGCTGGCTGGCACGATGAACAGCGCGTTCGAGCACAGTTCGCTGAATGGGGCGGCAGATGGAAACGCTGGGCCGATACCGGCCACACTGGCCCGGGCTTCTCTGCCGGGGGTGGATAGCATGACCTGCCCGGCGGTGGCCATCGAGATGGCTCCGATCCGCGACGCCAACCACCGGGTCGCGACCGAAGTGACCGACCCCGGCTACCAGCAGCAGGTGGTCGAAGCCCTGGCGGCGGCGCTGCTGGAGTGGAAGACGGACGGCGAGACCGAAGGGCGGCTGCCATGATTCCGCGCTATCAAAAGATCGTGCTGGTGGTGCTGCTGATCTTCTCGATCGCCATGGCCGTGCTGCTGATCCGGCTGCGGGAACGGGCCCATGAGCGGCTGCTGCGGGGTGAAGACCTGGCGCCCACCGCTGCGCCGACCGTGGCCCCCGAAGAGCAGGCAACGCTGGTCGTGGCCAACGATAGTGACGGAACGCTGGTGAACGAGGCGCAGTCTCTGCCACTGCCGAAGGACGCGGAGGCGCGGGCGCGGGCTCTGCTGGAAAAGCTGCTGGAGATCTATGCCGCTCCGGGGGCGATGCATCCGGTAGCGGGTGTTTCGCGGCCGGTGCTGCAGGTGTTTCTGCTGCCGAGGGCTGAGGCGAATGGCCGGGTGGGCGGACAACCGAATGGACAGAATGGCGGACAGGCAGGCGGGCAACTGGCAGTCGTGGACCTGGCGGGGGCTTTTGCCGATGGGCATCCCTCGGGAATTCTGGCCGAGACGCTGACCGTGGAATCCATCTGCGGCACGCTGCACGCCAATCTGCCCCAGGTAGCCGAGGTTCGGTTTCTTGTCGATGGAAAAACCCGGCCGACGCTGGCTGGCCACGCCGACCTGACGCGGACGTATCTGACGGAAACTCAGGCTCCAGATGGCGGGGTTGCAGCGGGCAGCCAGTGAACGAAGCGCCGGGAATTGAGGGTAAAGCATTGCACAGCAGCGAGATAGCCGGTTCCGTGGGTGGTCCGGTGATTGGGGTATTCGACTCGGGGTTTGGCGGCTTGACGGTGCTGAAGGCGCTGCTGCGCCAGATACCGGCAGCTCAGTTCGTCTTTCTGGGAGATACGGCGCGGCTGCCCTATGGCTCCAAGTCGCGGCGAACGATTGCGCGCTATGCGGCGGAGAGCGCGCAGTTTCTGGTCGATGCGCAGGGCGCGGAGTTTCTGGTAATCGCCTGCAACACGGCGAGCGCGCTGGCGCTGGATGCCATTCAAGAGGCGGTTCCCGTGCCGGTGCTGGGGGTGATCGAGCCGGGTGCTGCAGCCGCTGCGGCTAATTCTCAATCGAAGGACGTTTTGGTGATCGCAACCGAGGCCACGGTGGCCAGCCATGCCTATGCCGCGGCGTGCCGTGCGCAGGGGCTGCGCGGCGTGGAAAAAGCCTGTCCGCTGCTGGTGCCGCTGGTGGAGGAGGGTTGGATCGATCATCCGGTGACGGCGGAAGTGGTCAGGATTTACCTGAACGAGCTGCTTGAGGAAGCTCGCCAGGCTGGTCAATCCCCCGACACGCTGGTGCTGGGGTGCACACATTATCCGCTGCTGCGTGAGGTCTTTGAGAAGGCGCTGCCGGAGGGGATTCGGGTGGTGGATTCGGCTGAGGCTACGGCGGCTGAGGCGGCGCGGCTGGTTGCCGCTTCTATCGCCCAGGTCTCAAGTTCGAGACCTGGGGCACCCGCATTGGTGAAGAGTGAAGCGGCTCCTTCGATACGGTGTTTTGCTACTGATTCGGTGGAGAAGTTTGAGCGGCTGGGGTCGCGGTTTCTGGGACTGCCGGTGGGCAAGGTTGAGTTAGTCGATCTAGGCGGGTAGACGTGCCAGATTAACTTCGCGTCGCGGAAGGTGGGACGCGATTGATCTAGATTGAAACGCCGAGTTACGAGCGACTGTTATTCTGATTGGCGTTTACCGGGCTGGCTGCTGTGGCCGGACCTGTGCGTAGGAAAGCGAGGATTTCGATGCCGGAACTGATCAATCTCGAAGGCAAGACAGCGGTGGTGTTTGGACTGGCGAACAAGCGTTCGATCGCCTGGGGCATCGCGCAAAAGCTGCACGAGGGCGGCGCGAAGCTGGCCATCTGCTACCAGAACGAGCGCATGAAGGCCGAGGCGCAGGGGCTCATCGATGAGTTGCCGGGCGCGGAGGGTTTCCAGTGCGACGTGTCGAGCGACGCTGAGATTGCGACCTTATTCGGAGTCTTGAAGGAGCGCTACGGCAAGCTCGACGTGCTGGTGCACGCGGTCGCGTATGCTCCGGCCGAGGATTTGAAAGGCGAATTTGTGAATACCAGCCGCGAGGGTTTCCGCATTGCGCACGATGTGAGCGTGTACTCGCTGATTGCCGTGACGCGGGCGGCCGAGCCGCTGATGTCCGATGGAGGCAGCGTGATCACGCTGACCTACTTTGGCGCGGAGAAGGTGGTTCCGCATTACAACGTGATGGGCGTGGCCAAGGCCTCGCTGGAGGCGACGGTGCGCTACCTGGCATCGAGCCTGGGGCCTAAGAATATCCGTGTGAATGCGATTTCTGCCGGGCCGATCAAGACGCTGGCGGCGCGCGGCGTGGGCGCGCTGGGAGACATGTTGAAGGCCCATGCTGACAAGGCTCCACTTAGGCGCAATGTCGACCAGCTTGAGGTTGGCGGCGCGGCGGCGTTTCTGGCCAGTGGTCTTTCCGGGGCGATCACCGGCGAGACTATCTATGTGGATTGCGGCTACAACATCATGGGGTTTTAGATTCCGGCTCGAATAGCAATGCTCTCGCTGCACCGCCTGGTGAGCTATGAACGAAAAACCCGTCGACCCGGAGACTGACGCACTGATCGAGGATGTTCGTGCACGCCAGAGCAATACCTTGTGGCCTGATGCGCTCAGAAATGGTCGAAGCGTAGATGCGTTTCTATGGAAGGGTGATCCTAATGCGCCACTCGTTCAACGGATAGGCGCTTGGATTTTTGGCCTCACCTTTATTCTGATCGGTCTGTGCTCTGTAGATATTGCGTTTGAAAAACCAGAAGATGCATGGCCGTGGGGAGCGTTTTCAGTCATCTTATTCATGATTGGCGGGAAGGTGTTCCTGAACGGTTTTCGCCGGGCCAGTGACCGCGAACCACCCGAAGAGTAGGCTTCTCACGAACTAAACAAATAGGTAAGCAACGCGCTATTGAATTGCGCGGGCCTTTGCAATGGCGCGAAGTGGCTTACGCCTTCGAGAAAGATGAACTCCGCGTTTGGGATGCTGCGCGCTAGATATTCGGCGTGCTCGCGCTTGATGAATTCGTCGTGCTCGCTGTGGACGATGGCGACGGGCACGGAGACTTCAGCCAAGTCTTGTGCGGAGTAATTCGGTTGGGTTCTCTGCATCAGACCTACGGCTTCGACGAAGTTCTGGAACTGGTCCGGCGTAGTTGAGAGCGCGGCGTAGTCTTTGGTGTGGCGGCTGAAACAGCGGTTAAGAGCTGTTGTTGGCTCGAAGGGCTTCGCGCCGCTGGGGTCCATGTTGCAGGCGAAGAAGAAGACGCTTGCTGCACGCGACGGGGCTTTGTGGGCCAGGATGAGAGCGGTGCATGCGCCGTCGCTCCAGCCGGCGAGATGCGCCTTGTCCAGATGCAGCGTATCCATGACTGCGAGGACGTCGGAGGCTATGAGTTCGTAGCTGTAGGGCTGCTCGTCGCGGGTGCTGCGTCCGTGGCCGCGGCTGTCGATGACGATGATGCGGTGGCCGCTTTTGACGAGCGCCGGAACCTGATGACCCCAGTTGCCGCTGTGGCCCAGGCCTCCGTGAAGCAGGATGACCGCCGGGCCTGAGCCATATGCTGCATACCAGATGCGGGCTCCATTATTCTGGATATAGCCTTGAACTTCTGTCGCCGGCAACGATGGCGGACCTTCGGCTTCAAAGTGAATCAACTCGTCGTCGCGAAATTCCACTTCAGGCTCCTGGTGTGAGCTGAATTTCTCACCTGCCGTAGATGCCGTTGCAGTGATGGGGATTCAAAAGCAGATCCTTCGTTGCACTCAGGATGACAAGTTTAGAAACGAATGCCCGCGGAGATTGCTCTCGCGCGGGCATGTTGTTTGCAGCGGATGGTTGAGGTTAAGGGACAACGATGCTGGAAGCCAGATCGAGGCTGCGCGAGGAGCCGCCGACCAGCACGGCGCGGGGGCCGGTTGCGGTGGTCCACTTGCTGTCAGCGGTCGACCAGAACTGCAGGCTGCGCTGGGGCACGGTAATCGAGACGCGCTTCGACTCGCCGGGCTCCAGGTGAATACGGTCGAAGGCGGCCAGAGCGTGTTCGGGAAAGTCGCCGGGGAATTTGTGCTCGGGTCGGCCGAGATAGACCTGAGGCACTTCATCGCTGGCTACGGGGCCGGTGTTTTTTACATCGAATTCAACGACGATACCGCCTTCGGCTGCCGGCTCGGATTTCAAGCCGGAGTAGGCGAAGGTGGTGTAGCTGAGGCCGAAGCCGAAGGGATACAGGGGTGCGATCTTTTCCTTGTCAAACCAGCGATAGCCGACGTTGACGCCTTCGCTGAAAGTGGTCTTGCCGTCGACGCCCTTCGCGGAGCGCTCGGGGTGTTTGGGATCGTTGGCAGCGTAGTCGGTGAGGTGCTTGGCCCAGGTGAAAGGCAGACGGCCAGCGGGGCTCGATTTGCCGAGGAGAATGTTGGCCGTGGCCCAGCCGCCTTCGTCGCCCGGCCACCACATCTGCAGCACGCCTTTGACTTTGGGGAGCCAGGACATGGCGATGGGCTGCGAAACGTTGAGGACGACGACGGTGTTGGGGTTGACGTCGGCGATCTCTTCGATGAGCTTGTTCTGGTCGTAGTCAACGCCGTTGCCGGGCAGGATGAAATCGTTCTTGCCGCGGGTCCATGCGAAGACGACGGCAGTCTTCGCGGATTTGGCAGCGGCGATGGCGGCGTCGTGGTTGGCTTTGCGCTGTTCGGGAGTAACCCAGGCAAGGCGAACCTGCTCGGGATGGTTGGAAGTGTCGCCCTCGATCTTGACCGAGACGGTGTGCGGACCTTTGGTGAGCTCGACGGCAGCGCGCAGGTTGTCGAGGCCATCGGTCGAAGGCATCAGGCCGTCTTTGCCGCCGAGGACGGTGTCGCCATGGACGCCGCCGCGCATGCCATTGGCTCCGGCGACGCGCTTGCCGTCGATTTCGACTGAGCCGGCAGCACCGAGGAGCTGCAGATATATCCAGTAGGAACCGGCTGCGGGGATGTTGAGCGTGCCTTCCCAGTTGGCGATGGTGTTAGCGGGGAGAGAGGTTCCGGCTTTCTGGGTGCAGTCGAGAATCGTGTCGGTTGAAGTGCTGAGTGTCGCATCAGAGCCGCTGGCCAAGGCCTGATGGCGTTCGATACCGGGCTTGCTGTCGTGGGTCCACAACTCTGCAGGGATGGGAGCGCCGGTCATGTCGTCTTCGACTGCATAGGTGACGTGGGTCTCGGGAGAAATCTTCGCCATCGCCTGCACGGTGCCGATCTGACGCCAGGGCCAGCCGAGGGAGCGCTCGCCAGCGGTGCCGATGGAGACGGTCTGACCTGCGCCGGGGCCGATGAGGGCGACTGTGTCGGTGGATTTCAACGGCAGGATGTGGCCTTCATTCTTGAGCAGGACGGCAGCGTCTTCGGCGGTCTTCTGGATGACTTTGGCGTTCTCTTCGACGGCGTGGACGGGGGGATTCTTTGGTCCCGACTGGCCTGGGGTCGGATGGTCGAGCCAGCCGAATTTGTCGATCTCATAAAGCACGCGGCCGGCGGCGCGAGTGACGGTGGCGTCGTCCAGCTTACCCTCTTTGCGAAGGTTCCAGAAGTTGGTATGCGGGTCCTGCATGGAGCCGATAGTGCCCATGGCGAATGGCTTTGGCTTGGGCTCTTCGGGCAAGCTCCCGCCGAGGAAGCCGGCCAGCAATGCGTCGTTGAACTTGAGCGGCGCGGCGGGTTTGGGCTGCTCGGTGGTGAAGAAAGAGAACATCATGGATTCGAAGGGACTGCCCTTGGGACTTGGCCCTGGCATCTCCATATCGAGGCCGTTGTTGATGTAGTCGGCGGCGTGGACTGCGCCCCAGTCGGAAGTGACGAAGCCTTTGAATCCGATTTCGTCGCGAAGGATCTTCACCAGCGTATCGGGATTGCCGCAGGCCTGTGTGCCGTTGACCTTGTTGTAGGAGCACATGATCGACGAGACGCCTGCATTCACGGCATCGATGAAGGGCGCGACGTAAATTTCGTGCAGGGCCTGCTGGTCGACGTAGACGTTCGCGCCATCGGTGTCATAGGCGATGTAATGTTTGGCTTGCGACATGACTCCCTGGCCCTGAATTCCGTGGATGAGGCCTGCGCCGATGATGCCGGTGAGCACGGGGTCTTCGCCCTCGGTGTTGTAACCGCGGGCAAAGGTGATGTCGCGATCGATGTTGAGGAAGGGCTCGAGAACGACGTCGATGCCGAGAGACTTGGCTTCGCGGGCGATGACTTCGCCATTCTGCTCAGCATCTTTGGCGCTGAAGGTGGCAGCGAGGCCCATGGTCGCGGTTTCAGCCATCGATGGATTGCGGGTGAGCACGCCGGGAGGTCCATCGGACATGCGAATGGGCGGGATGCCGAGGCGGGGAACGCCGGGGAGATAACCGGCCTGGCCCTGATTGGTTGACGGCGGTTCGGAAGCGCCGCGGATGAGAGCCATCTTTTCGTCAAATGTCATCTGGCTGAGCAGCTTGTCGACGCGCGGAACGCCGGTGACGACCGGGACGCTGTCCTGGGCATGGGCTGCGGTAGCGCCGGCAATGGCGACGGCAAAGGGGAACAGGGCCAGCCATGCAGTGCGGCTGCGCTTCGTTGTATGCGAATGCATCGGGTTGTGTTTCGAGATCACAATTGGGCTCCAGAATTGAAGTGGTACTTGGGACGTGGGCATCATACGCAATCGAATGCGCAGCGCGTTCCTATGGGATCGTTTCCACGAGAAATAATTTCTGAATTGGAACAAAATTGACCAAATCCTGCCGATGCGCATTCGCTCCCGGCGCTGCTATGATTCGCAGTGCAAAAACGTTTGAGCTAAATCGGGGGCATGTATGAACGGGAGTTCGCGCAGGGGATTTTTGAAACAAGCCGCAGGTACGGCGGCAGCCATAACAGCGGCAACAGCAATGCCGGGATGGGCAGCCGCAGGATCGTCGCGGCCGGTGAAGGTTTGGAGCACGTATCGCGACCGGCGCTACGCGGCCGGGGAGCCGATGCTATGGAAGCCTGTAAGCGCAGTGGCCGCCGATGCCATCGTGCTCGACCCCGCAACCACCAAGCAGGAGATTCTGGGCTTTGGTGGAGCGATGACCGATGCCACCTGTTATGTGCTGAGCCAGATGACGGCTGAAGAACGCGGCGCGGCGATGCATGACTTATTTGCGCCGGGCGAGATGGACTTCAATGTCTGCCGGACGTGCATTGGAGCGAGCGATTACTCGCGCACCGCTTACACATTCGATGAGAGCGACGAGCCCGATCCAGAGCTGAAGAAGTTCTCGATCGATCATGACAAGGCCTACATTCTGCCCATGCTGCACGAGGCTCGGAAGGTGAATCCCGAGCTGTTTTTGTTTTCGTCGCCGTGGTCTCCGCCGGGATGGATGAAGACCGGCGGATCGATGATGGGTGGTGCGATGCGCAAGCATAGCTATGCTCCGTATGCGAAGTACTTTCAGAAGTTTCTGGAAGGGTATAAGTCGAATGGGATTGTGATCGATGCAGTTACTATTCAGAACGAAGTCGACGCCGATCAAGATGGCCGCATGCCGGCTTGCCTCTGGGGGCAGGAGTACGAGATCGAGTTTGTGAAGGATCACTTAGGACCCGTGCTGCGCGGGGCTGGATTCAAGACAAAGATATGGGTGCTGGACCATAACTACAATCTCTGGGGGCGGGCGACCGCCGAGTTGAGCGATCCCAAGGCGTATGAATATATCGACGGCATTGCATGGCATGGCTATGTGGGCGATGCTACGGCGATGACCCGGGTGCATGATTCGTTTCCGCAGAAGAATGCCTACTGGACCGAAGGCGGGCCGGATATCTCGGCGCCGGATTATCTTACCGACTGGGCCAAGTGGGGCGAGGTTTTCAACGGCGTGCTGAACAACTGGTCTCGGTCCATCACTGCCTGGAATGTCGCGCTGGACGAGCAGGGCAAGCCGAATATCGGGCCGTTCCCCTGCGGCGGCGTGATCACGGTCGAGAACGGCTCGCATAAGGTGACGAAGAGCGGCCAGTACTGGGCATTTGCGCATTTTTCGCGGCATGTGAAACGCGGGGCGAAGGTGATCGCAACCAACGGAACAGAAGTCGCCCCGACCGGCGGGCTGATCGAGAACCAGGGATCGACGGCGCTGACGCATTCGGGTTATCGCAATCCGGATGGCAGCTATGTGGTGGTGCTGGCCAATCGCGGCAGCGAGCGCAGGGTGCAACTGGTGCACGGGCTGAATTCGCTGGAGATGGATTTGCCCGCGGACTCGCTGTTTACGCTGCAGTGGAGCTGAACCGGCTTGCTTTCTAGCGAGGCAAATTAGCTCTGCGAGCCGACGAGGCGGCTGCAGAGGACAATGCACACGAGCGAGGCCAGGAGGGCGAGCAGAGCCGGTCCGGCTTCGGTGCGCAACACCACAGCAGCCTGGCTGTTGGAGCTGAACCAGGTCAGCAGGTCCTGTCCTGCGGCTGGGTTCTCGTGCATGCCCTGAAGTGTCGTCACCGCAAAATGCCCAACAAAGAACAGCGCGGCGACGATGGCCGCAATGCCCGGCAGAGCCCACTTCCAAGGGAAAGGAATGGGCGCTGGCGCCGAGGCCTGCTGCTGAATGGCATCCATAACCGAGGCGGCAAAGCCCGAGCTGGGAAGCAGCGTGTCCTGATTCAGCAAAATCGGATCGAGATTGTCAGCTTGCAGATTGTCATTCATTCCCGGGCTCCTTTCTCTGGTTTGCGTTGCGTCTCTGGTCTGCGTTGCGTCTCTGGCCGGTCTTGCGTATCGGACCGGCGTTGCGGTCCAGCTCCTCCGGTTGCGCCGGGCGGGCCTGCGCCGACTGACTCGCGAAGCTGCGGAAAGCGCTGACGGAGTAGCTCGCGGCCGCGCGAGAGCCGTGCTTTCATCGTACCCTCGGGCAGGCCCATGGTGGCGGCAGCCGCAGCCAGGTCCATCTCGTGAAAGTAGTAGAGAATGAGCGGCTCCCGGTATTTATCCGGCAATGCGTAGACTGCCCGGCGAACCGCTTCGTCGCGCGCCGCGCCATCGAGCTGGGCGTCGTGGACAAAGGGGCTCGATGGCTCAGCGGCCTGATCGAGCGAGAGGTGAACGGAAGGAATTCGCTTGAGCTCGGTGCGATAGATGTTCGCCGCGATGGAGAAAAGCCAGGTGGAGAAGCTGCTCTGCCGCCGCCACTGGGCGAGCCCTCGCCAGGCGCGGATGAGCGCCTCCTGGGCCATCTCTTCGGCGCGGCCGCGATCGCGGCAGTAGCGCCAGGCCATGTTGATCAGCGGCCCCTGCCAGCGCTCCACGATCCCTGCAAAAGCCTGCACGTCGCCAGACAGGACGCGATTTACCAATGCAGCCTCAGGAGTTTCTGCGCGCGCCACAGCGGTCTCAGTCCGATCCTGCTGCCGATCTTGCCCAGCGTGGATGGGATTGAGACTCAAACCGCCGGCTCCTGAAATAGTTTTGAGCATAACTTTTCGAAAACGTGAGACTCGCAGGAATTGCGGCTGGTTGCATTTTGTGAGGACCGCTTTCACAAACGGAAAAAATCAAAGGATGCCGAAGAAAATGCAACCGCGTTTGGCGCGGCCATGTCGTACCAGTCGCATGGGTAAGATCCCAGCCTGGAGGATGCAATGGTAACAACTGCGATGGCTCTGATTTCAGATTTCGGCGAGGAAGGAGTCCAGATGGTAGGGGCATCGGGAATCTTCCTTTTCCTGAGCGTATCGGTGATTGCGGTTTTCTCTTTTATTTCGATCACCGTGTGGGCGGAAGCGCGGCGCAAGGAGCGCGAGGCCTATTACAAGGCCGAGTCGCTGAGGCGTGTTGCCGAAATGCCTGGCGACGGAGCCAAATACGTCGTCGAGATGATGCGCGAAGAGGAGCGCAACCGGCAATTGCGGGCGCGGGCTAACGAGGTCAGGCAGATCGAAGGCATGAAAATCGGCGGCCTGGTTCTGCTTGGCGTCGGCGTGGGCTTGATGGTCATGATCGGCGCTCTAAGCGAGAAGTATTCCGCAGGCGCGGTGGGCTTGATTCCAGGCCTGATCGGTGTAGCGTTGCTGGTCTATGCGCTTTTTCTGGCCCCCAAGCCGAATCGGAGCTAGAAAAGGTACAACCGTTCGAAATGGAAAACCCCGTCCCGCAGCGACCTGAGTCGTTGCGGGACGGGGTTTCTACTTGCGGGAAGAGCCGCCGGAGATGCCGCTCGGGCGGCTTCCCCTGGCTTTTATCCTCATACTTTTACCATGCTTTCGCGGTGGGTTTGATTTGGTTTCGCAGGGCGCTGTCCTTCAGATTTGCATCCTCGGATGCCCTGTCTGCCTTCAAGGGAATATCTGGCTGATCCGAGTCTCAAACGAGGATCGATGGATAAAAGATGTCCACACCGGTTAAATTTGGTGGAACAGACGCACCGGTTTTGGCGTAAGTCCATGGGGAGAGGTGGAAGATGAGACCCGGCAAATGGAATCGATGGATGAGTGTGGCGGCTTTGGGAATGGGGCTTACTGCATCGCTCGGACTCACGGGCTGTTTCAGCGTGAAGGTGGATAAGGACGCCAACGGCAAGGAAAAGACCGTGCAGGTCGAGACGCCCTTTGGCGGCGTGCATGTGAATACCGACCAGACCACTGCGGCGGACCTGGGCCTGCCGGTCTATCCCGGCGCGCAGGTGGCACGCGACGACGACAAGCACAAGTCGGCCGATGTGCACCTGGGCTTCGGCGACTGGCAGCTGCGCATCAAGGCGGTCAGCTACAGCACTTCAGACAGCCAGGACAAGGTGGCAGCCTTCTACAAAAAGGCGCTTGGGCGCTACGGCGAGGTGATCACCTGCCAGGGCAGCGTTCCTGTAGGCACGCCGACGGTGACTGGCGACGGGCTGACCTGCGACGACAAAGGCAAGAACAACAACAAGGTGAACTACGGCGACAGCGATCTTACCAATGGCTACCAGTTAAAAACTGGCTCCAAACGGCATCAGCATATTGTCGGATTCGAAGACCCGAAGGACTCGAAGACGCGATTTGTGCTGGTTGCCCTGGACCTGCCCGCCAATATGGAAGGCGACGGCACGAGCGAATAGTACGGGAGCGGCTCCGGGCGACGCCGCGCTGGCATGCGGGTCTCTGGATTGCGGTTCGCTGGCCCGAGGGTATAGCTTCAGGGGTGAGACGAGACGGATTGGAAGCCACCTGCCAACGATGCCATGAGACTCTTCGCGAGTCAGACCGCTACTGCGCCAGCTGCGGTCTGCCCCAGCTGATCTATGTAGCTGCGGAGGCCTCGGCCGGTCCTCTGGAAGCAGGGGAAGCCGCACAGTATGGCGGGGAAGTTTCAGCGCTGGGCAATGGAATCGCCTGGCGGCCTGCGTTGAAGGCAGCCCTGATGCTGGCCATTCCAGCAGGCGTGCTGTGCTCGGCGGTGACGCCTGTGGGCGCTTCGCTGGGCCTGTTCTGGATGGGCGGGGCGGCGGCCTGGGCTGTCGGTTTGTACTTCAAGCGAACGCGGCCGGGGCGGATTTCCCTGGGCTCGGGCGCGCGCATCGGCCTGATCACCGGCCTCTTCGCCAGCTGGTTGACCCTGAGCCTGAATGGCATTCTGCTTTGGGCTGGCCGCTTTATCCTGCATCAGGGCGGCCAGATGGACTCGATGTGGGTCGCGGAAGTGAATAACAGCCTGCAGCTGAGCAAGCAGATGGTTTCGCAGATGGGCTTGACGGCAGCGCAGGCTGCGGAGTCAACGCGGCTTTCGCAGACCTGGATGCTTTCGCCGGAGGGGCACGCGGGCATCGCGCTCACGACCTTTGTCGCCGGCGCGGTATTTCTTCTCTGCTTTGCCATGATCGGCGGCGCGCTGGGGGCGAGGTTTTTGGCTCAGCCACCGCGGCCGAGCGTCTGACGAGCGTTCTGGAGACGCAATTTAGATCCTCAGTCGGGACTCGCAGTCTGGGGCCATACAATAGATCGAAGTCCGCACTTGAAATATGAGAGCTTGGAATAAGAGAGCTGTATGAGCGAAACTGCAAAGCACCCCGTACTGCGCGAGAAGGGCCGTTTGATGTCCGCCTCGGAGATCGAGCGGACACTGGTCCGCCTGGCCCACCAGATGGTAGAGAAGACCGATGGCTGCGAAGGCCTGGCGCTGGTCGGCATCAAGCGCCGCGGCATTCCGCTGGCCGAGCGGCTGGCTGTCCTGATCAGCGGCATCGTGAAACATCCGATCCAGACCGGCGTCCTTGACATCCGTTTTTACCGCGACGACCTCAGCACCCACGACGTGCGCCCGGTGGTAAGCCCCGGTGAGTTGGGTCTGGACATCAATGACCGCCACGTGATTCTCTGCGACGACGTACTGTATACCGGCCGCACCATCCGGGCCGCTCTCGATGCACTCTTTGCTCATGGCCGCCCGAGCTGCGTGCAGCTGGCGGTGCTGATCGATCGCGGACATCGCGAACTGCCCATCGAAGCCACCTACATCGGCAAGCATGTGCCCACCAGCCGCCGCGAGATTATCGAAGTGAAATTCCGCGAAGTGGACAACGACGAGCAGGTTTTGCTGGTAGAAAAAGTCGACTAGCCGGGTATCGCTTCCAACCTTTTTTTGAGTATTCCTATGCCTGTGAAAGCCGCTCCGCCGCGCCGAACGCTTGCTCCGCCTGATCATCCTTCTAATCCATCATCGACCCTGCCGGCCTGCAGCGCGTCGATCGCTGCCGCCGAAGCAGCGGGCTCTTTGCTCTCTGTGACCGGGCTGACACCTGAGACGGTGAGCGAAATCCTCGCGCTGGCTACGGTGCTGGAGGAGGAAGACCCGCTCAAGCGAGCCGAACGTCTGGCCAAGCGCCGCATCGCCCTACTCTTCTACGAATCATCGACGCGGACGCGCACCAGCTTTGAGCTGGCGGCCAAGGGGCTGGGCGCGGACACGACGCTGGTTTCAAGCTTGTCTTCAAGCATTGAAAAAGGCGAGACGCTGAAAGATACCGGCCTGACGCTGCGCGCGCTAGGGGCCGAAGCGATTATTCTGCGCCATCCCAACTCTGGCTCGGCATGGCTGCTGGAACGCGAGACGGGGCTGCCGGTGCTCAATGCCGGCGATGGCATGCATGAGCATCCTTCGCAGGCGCTGCTGGATCTACGGACGATTCTGGCGCATCTGCATCCGGGCGTTACCGCGGTCAAAGCCGACACGCTGGCCGGAGTCACGATCAGCATCGTTGGCGACATTCTGCATAGCCGCGTGGCGCGCAGCAACATGTTGCTGCTGCCGAAGCTGGGCGCGCGGGTGATTCTCTGCGGACCCAAAGAGCTGCTGCCGGAGACGGCGGTGCAGATCGGCCCGGGGATCGAAATCGAGCGCGACTTCACACGCGCGATGAGCCAGTCGCAGGTGGTGATGATGCTGCGCATCCAAGCCGAGCGGCTGGCGGGCTTGCAACTCGATCTCGAAGAGTTCAAGACCGCGTATCAGCTTACAGAGGCGCGGCTCGCGGCGCATGCGCCCAAGGCTCTGGTGATGCATCCCGGGCCCATCATTCGCGGGCTGGAGCTGACGGGTGAAGTAGCCGATGGGCCGCAATCGCTGATTCTCGAACAGGTGCATCATGGCGTGGCGATTCGCATGGCGCTGGTGTACCGGGCACTTACTCTTGCTGCTAAAGGCGGCCGCGCATGAAGACGATCCTGATTCGAGGCGGCCACCTGATCGATCCCGCGGCCAGTATTGACGGGCTGAAAGACATCGTCCTCAAAGACGGCCGCGTGGCAGAGGTTGCCGAGCCCGGCAAGACGACGCTGAGCAAGACGAAGGCTGGGCCCGATCTTGAAATCATCGAGGCCAAAGGCTTGACCGTCGCGCCGGGGCTTGTCGATATTCACGTGCATCTGCGCGAGCCCGGCCAGGGGCACAAGGAGACCATTGCCACCGGTACGGCGGCGGCGGCGGCGGGCGGATTCACCTCTGTTGCGGCGATGCCCAACACCACGCCCACCAACGATACGCCGGATATCACGCGCTGGATGCAGG
Organism: Acidobacteriaceae bacterium; assembly: GCA_036271955.1. Taxonomy (GTDB): domain Bacteria; phylum Acidobacteriota; class Terriglobia; order Terriglobales; family Acidobacteriaceae; genus Acidicapsa. The sequence goes on along the minus strand of DATAZR010000147.1, from coordinate 87,185 downwards.
CTCCCGAGCGCGGCGCGGCGATTCGCGTCTTCCCCATCGGCGCGGCGACGCGGGCCATCAAGGGCGAAGTGCTCAACAACTATGCGGCGCTCAAGGCTGCCGGAGTTGTCGCGGTCACCGACGATGGTCACCCGATCCTCAAAGACAGCATCATGCGCGAAGTGCTGATCAACGCCACGCGCAACGGACTCAGCGTCATTCAGCATGCCGAGGACACCCGCATGACCGGCGGATGCAGTATGAATGCCGGTGCGACGGCGTTTCGCTTAGGCCTGCGCGGCATGCCTCCCGAGGCGGAGTATGGCCTTGTCGAGCGCGACATTCGTCTGGTGAGCGAACTTACGACCACCACCAACGGAACCAAGGGGCGGCCCGGTGCGCAACCGCATCTGCATGTGGCGCATACATCGACGGCACAGGCAGTAGCTGCGGTGCGGCAGGCGCGGCGCAATGGACTGCGCGTGACCTGCGAGGTCGCTCCGCATCACTTCTTGCTGACCGAAGAGCATGTAGGCGCGTACGACACCAACGCCAAGATGAATCCGCCACTGCGCTCGGCTGCGGATCGAGACGCAATGATTCAGGGCATTCTCGACGGCGTGGTGGACGCCATCGCTACCGACCATGCGCCGCATGCCTCACACGAAAAAGAAGTCGAGTTCGAGCGCGCGCCCAACGGCATTACCGGCCTCGAATCTGCGCTGGGCCTGAGCCTGCGCAGGCTGCATCACGAGTGGAAGCTGCCGCTTAGCCGTGTGCTGAGCCTGCTGAGCGCGCAGCCTGCGGCGCTGCTGGGCCTGCGAGGCCGCGGCACTCTCACCGTGGGCAGCTTTGCCGATGTGGTGGTATTCGACCCGAAGGCCGAATGGGTCTTCGAGGCTAAGAACTCGCGGTCCAAGTCGAAAAATACACCCTTTGACGGCTGGACGATGCAGGGCAAAGTCCGCTGGACGATCAGCGAAGGGCGCGTGGCCTACACCGCCAACGCATAAGCTTGTGAACCGGGCTAGCCCTTGCGGCGATAGAGAATCTGGAACTCGTAACCTTCGTTGGCGGGGAAGAGCGACGCCACGTGGCGCAGGCGCTCAGCCAGAGCAGGCGCGGCAAGCAGCGGATACTCGCGCTCGCGCAGATCGTGGTAGTCGAAGTCGAGCGACAGCGAAAGCATGTAGACTGCCAGCGCATCGCTGAAGGCCGACTCCTCGTAGTTCTTGCGCGCGCGCTCGTCAAGCGGCATGGGATTGCCCTGGGCATTGGTCACCGGCTCGAGCGCCCGGCGGCGGGTTTCCCAGGCGTCCTGGCTGGTCTCGCCGCGCACTCCGGCCTGGGCCTGCGACCAGGCCAGCGAAGCGAAACTCTCCGGCACTCCGGCGGCGTCGACGACGTTGTGAGCCACGTTGATGAAGAACTCGAATGCCAGCCCGAAGCGATCTTCGACGAGACGCGTGGAGAGAAAGACCGCTTCCACCTGCCCCAGCGTAACGTTGCGGTGACAGATCGCGCGGTCGCCGAGATCGACGGTGTAGGCAGGCGCGGCAATGACTTCTTCGCCCTCAGCGATCACCAGCGGCACGAAGTAGTAGCAGCGTTTGGCGATAGCAGGCGCAAGGGTGCGCGGCACAGCGCCGACCAGGCGTTCGAGATCGGGCTGCGAGATGCGCGTCTCACCCCACGAGGCGAAGTGCACCTGGTTGGCAGCCTGAGCTACTGTGGCCGTCGAAGCGACTTTATCGGCAGACCAGGGTGCGGCTGCGTTGCCGGAAGGTTCCGAGGGAGCGTTTTGTACAGGAGTCGACACTACTCTCTATACTAAGGCTGGGGAGCCGTTCCTGCACGCCGCATGGCAGGCGGGATGGCAGGGCTCAACCAAGGAGAATCATGCGCCACGATGCAGCTCTAAGCCATTCCGGACAGCCAGACCGGCCCGCGGGGTCATTTCTCGGCTTTCCGCTGGAGGGCTTCGGCTTCTTGACCAGCATCCTGCTGGCGCTGAGCTCCGGCTTTTTTACCTTCTTTCTGGTGACTGCGCTTTCGATCTTCGGCCTGCTGATCTGGAACCAGATGCTGCATCATCATGTGAACTACGCGGACTCGTACCTGCTCTTCGGTTTTCCCGCCGCCATTGCCGTATGGACAGTCGCTCTCGGCGTCTTCGGCTGGCTCTGGCTTCGCGCCAAGATCCACGCAAAGTAGCTCGACGCATCTTTGGAAGCACTGCCGTTAAGCCGCGCGTGTAATACACTCGGCCCATGTTCTTTGCGGGCTCTCGCTTTCCCTCTCGAACTCTGGGCTCCTGCCTCCTCCTCTCGACGTTGCTGGGCGCGGCCTGTTGCGCTGACTTGGCTGCGGCGCAGTCGCTGGTGCGCACTGCTGTACATAAGAAAGCGACGGTTGCGAAGGGCAAATCTCACGCGGCGTCTCTGGCTACACGCATCGATGCGCTGCTGGCCGACCCGGCGCTGAGCCATGCGCACTTCGGCATCAGCGTGACCGCGCTCGATGGGCAGAAGCTCTACGCGCTCAACGACGGCCAGCTCTTCATCCCGGCGTCGAACGCCAAGCTGCCTACCACGGCTGCGGCCTTCGCGCTACTACCGGTCGACCGGCTGACCTGGACGACCAATCTGGTCACCAGCGGCAGCGTGGATGCTGGCGGCCAACTGCATGGCGATCTGGTGCTGCTGGGCTCGGGCGATCCCACGATGAGCGGCAGGAATTACCCCTACAAGACGAGAGCTGAATTGGCTGCCGAGAGCGCGGCAATCAGCCCGGCAAACGGATCAGCAACCGGGCCAGCTCCTATTCCGCATCCGCTGGCGGCGCTCGAAGCGATGGCCGATCAGATCGCGGCCTCGGGCATCAAAAGCGTGGCTGGGGACATCGTCGGCGACGACTCCTTCTTCACCAGCGAGCCTTATGGAGCTGGCTGGAGCTGGGACGATCTGACCTGGAGCTACGGTGCTCCATCCTCGGCGTTGACGGTCAACGACAACGTCGTTGTGTTGCATTTGCTGCCAGCCGCCTCGGCTCCAAATCCTGCGATGCCTGGTGCTTCCGGCACAAGCTCGCCTGCCGCTGTCGATGCAACCAAGCCCGCCATCTCCTGGATGCCGGATACGCCCTTCTACACGCTGCAGGGCGCGATGCTTCCGGCTGCTGCCGGAACCGCACCGCAGCCGGGCCTCGACAGGGCCATAGGCTCACGCGTGGTGCGTGTCTGGGGTACGGCTCCGGCGGATGGCTTTCACGCGCCCCTGGCCATCGACGACCCGGCTGAGTACGCGGCGCGCTCGCTGCTGGCCATGCTGACCGCGCGCGGCATCACCGTCGCTGGTACGGCGCGAGCGCGGCATCGCTATCCAACGTCGACTGGCGAATACAGCGAGGAGCAAAAGCAGCCCATCGCGCTGGCGCCACTGAATATTCAAACCATCGCCGCGCCGCTTGAAGGCAGGCGGGTGCTGGCCTCGCATGTCTCCGTGCCCATGGCCGAAGACCTGACCGTCACCGCCAAAATCAGCCAGAATCTGCATGCCGAGCTGACGCTGCGCCTGCTGGGGCGGCTCTTTGCAAATGAGCCAACAGGCCCGGCATCTGACGCAGCTTCCCAGGACGAAGGCAGCATCGCATCGGGAGCCCGTGTTGTCCGGCAGTTTCTGCTCACCGCAGGCGTTAGTCCAGACGACTTCTTTTTCTACGACGGCTCGGGCATGAGCGCCAACGACCTGATTGCGCCTCGCGCCTACACCACCCTGCTTACGTACGCCGCAAAGCAGCCGTGGGGCGAGGCATGGAAGGCGACCTTCCCCATCGCCGGCGTCGACGGCACGTTGAGCGGACGGTTCAAAAGCTCGCCGATTGCCGGCAAGCTTTTCGCCAAGACGGGCACGCTGAACGAGGTCAACGCGCTCTCCGGCTACCTGACCGCGGCGAGCGGCAAGACGATCGTGTTTTCCATCCTGGTCAATGGCCATCTGCCCGGCAGCGAGGCTGAGATTCATGCCATCGACCACATCTGCGAAGCCATCGCCGCAGCGGAGTGAGGTGAAGACCAGTGCGTGACGGCGCGATAGGATAAGACCAGATGCTTCCTTCGTCCAAGCGTTCCGAGATTTGCGGTTTTGCCGCGCTCGGCATCATCGCAGTTGCCGGAGTCTTATCGGGCTGCAAGCCGCTGCCGCCATCCAAGCCCGCCTCCGAATTTACCGCGCAGGAAGCTCATGGCGCGCAGGTCTTTCAGGACTATTGCGCACACTGCCATTACCCCACGACCACGCGAGGGCTGAAGGGCCCAGGCCTGCAGGCCCTGACCAAGGTGAAGTCGCTGCCCTCGGGCGCTCCGCCAACCGATGAGCGGATCATGCAGACGATTCGCCACGGCCACGGCATGATGCAGCCCGTCCCGGTGCCCGATGAACAAATGCCATCCCTGCTGGCCTACCTGCACACACTATGACTGACGAATACAAGCCCGAACGCAAACCCAATCCGAATGGCGCGCCATCGCAGAATGCTGCGGAGCCTGACAGGTTCTCGGCGAGAGTGGATCTCGATCCCGCCGATGCTGCAAAGGCGAGCAATACCACCAGCGTGCTTCCGCTGCCCGGCATGATCGCCATCGGCCTCTACATGCTGGTGCTCGCCGCCACGGTCACCTTTGGCGTAGTGGGCGGGCACATTCCGAAGCTGATGCTCATCCTGGCGCCATTCTTTGTCACGGCAAGCTTCGGACTGCTGCGCATGTTTCGCTGGGCGTGGGCGCTGACGCTGGCTGCGGTCTTTCTGCTGATGACCTACAACCTGTGGATCTTCTTCGAGCATCGCGAAGCTCCCGGCGCGGTGCAGGGCGTATTGAACCTGGTCTTTTTTCTTTACCTGGTTCGCATGGATGTGCGCTCGCGGCTGCGCTAGTTCTTAATACAGCAGCTTCATCGCCGCCGGCGTAGGGAAGATCGAAGTCGAGTGATGAATGTTGCCGGCTGTGCCTATGCTGGACAGCGTGAATCCCCAGAGCCACTCGCCCTCGTCGCGCAGCGAGCCTAGCTGGAAGCGCCGGTAGCCGGCCTCCAGGCCGCAGCAGTTCCAGTTGTAGACCGCTTCCACGCCGCCATACTGCAGCGTGTCGTGGGTGAAGTCGTAGCTGGCGTTCATGGCGACGCTCAGGCCTACATCCGATGGCTTGCCGAAGTAGATAAACGGCTGCACGATCTGGCTCTGGATGACCGATGCGCTGCTGCCGGCTTCATCGACGGCATTGAGCAGAGCATGGCCGAGGCCGAAGGTGGTGCGGCCTATGCTGTATCCGGCAAAGAGATTATCGGCATCGATGCGCCCGCCCTTAGGGTCGTAATCGATGTCCCACTCCACACGGAGATTGGGCACCGCATCGAAGCGCAGCCGCGAGATCACCGGCGCGATATTGCGCGGAGAGACGAGATAGGCTACGCCGGTCTGGTCCAGCGTGGAAGTGAAGACGTTGCGGCGATCGGGAATGAGCGCTCCGCCGAAGTTGGGATCGATGAAGAACTTCTGCGTGATCTGCCAGCTGGCCCACTCGCGTGCCGGCGCAACGCAGCCCGTATCGGCCGCATGCTGGGTAATCGAAGACCGTACGGAGTCGTCGCGGCCCAGCGAATCGAGATTGGGCGCGGCTTGATCGGTCGCGATATCTCCCGTCTGGCTGGTTGAGGCAGAGGATTCCGGCTGCGCCTCGCAGGGCTTGGCCTGGGTGTTGCGCAGGTAAAAGCGCTGGGTCAGAGAGTACCCGGCTTCGCTGGTATTGGTTGCGATGTCCGTGGTGTCGAACTGCAGCGTGTCCCGCGCGTTGTGGATGCCGTTCACATGGCGGTAGAAAATCTCCGGCTCGATCACATGGCGCAGCACGCGGTGCGACCCATTGAGGGCAAAGTCACGCTCGATGGCCGGCGGGCGGATATCGAGCGATGCCTCCATGTCGGTGCGGCTCAGGGCGTTGTGTTGAACAAAGGGAACTCCGCCGAAATTCGTGCCTTCAAGGTCGGGAATCTGGCTGCCTGAGTATTCCGTGGCGCGCAGGGCAAACTCCGGCAACACCTGCCAGTCGCCAAGGTGCAGCGGCCACTCGATGTGCGGGTAAAGATCGAGGCGGCCCACGTTGCGGGAGTGGAAGTGCGGCTCGGCACGATCCATATCGCCAATGCTGGAGCCGAGACCCCAGTAGATCGGCGACTGGGTAAACAGACCTTTGCCCAGCGGCCGGTCGATCACATCGTATCGAATGTTGGGCAGATGCAGGATACGCGCCTCAGGCACATTGACCACCGGCGCGCCGTTCCCTTCCGAAGTGCCGGCAAAGGTCTGAAAACGCTCCATGGTGATCGAGGGTACGAAGCCATTGCGCGAATGGGTGAACGCCAGGTCGCTCTGCACTTCAGAGCTGGTGGCCTGGGCCAGATTTTCATCGAAGGCCAGCCGGTAGATATAACTGGAGAGATATTCGACCGAACCGGCTACGCGCGTCGACGGGCCAAAATACTTGCGTCCGAAGGCGATGATGTCTGCTCCGCCCTGGTCGACCAGCGTTGGCTTGGTATCGCCGGCGAGCACCTGCTCGATGCCGCGATCCAGCAGCGCATTCCAGCGAACATTGATCGCGTCGAGCCCGCTGCCGCGGTAGCGAAAGCTGCCGCTGGGCGCGAATCCGCGCTTACTCCAGTACTGCGCGCCGAGGGTAATATCCATGCTGCGATTGATGGCCCAGTAGACCTCGTCGCCCAGCACCAGACCCTTGACAGACGAGTTCTCGCCGCCGGGCAGCAGAAATCCCGACTGGCGGCCAGTCTCGTCGAGGTTGCGCTTTACAAAAGGAAGGTAGAAAAGCGGTACGCGCCAGAATTCAAAGTAGCTGTTGTGCGCCGACGCTTCGCCGTCTTTGACTTCAATGGCGCGGGAAATCACCTGCCAGTCCGGTTTGGGCAGGCGGCAGGCGGTCATCGCGCCATCCACAATGCGATACGAGCGCTCGCCGGTCTGCAGCAGCACCCGGCCCCGGAAGATGAAGGGGTCTGCCGTGCTGTAGACCACCGTCTTGCCCATGTGGCGGACGCCAAAGCTTCCGGTTACATCGTAGAAAGCCGCCCTCTTGTCGTCGAGGTGCATCTCGCCGTGGCTTGCGGTGAGCACCACGTCGTTCGCTCCACCTTGGAGCTGCAGATGACCCTCCGCCTCAACCGTCGAAGTCGAGTGGTGATAGACGATTTTGTCGGCGTGGAGAACGTAGTTCTTGTAGTAAAGAACCACCTCGCCATTCAGCGTGGAAATGTCTCCGGCGTGGGTCTGCTCCCGAGCCTCCCAGCGCACCGGCGTTCCGGTCGCGGGCGGAGCTTCCGGCCTGGCGGTAGGCAGCACCTGCAGGCCGGGATCGTCGGGCAGTTGGGCGGGAAGCTGAGCGGGAGGCTGGGCAGGATTCTGCGCCGGAGATTCAGAAACGCCTGCTTGCGCGACGGTTCTGGAAGCCGCAGCAGCAGGCTCAGCGGACCCAGGTAACGCATTAGTCAACAACTGCGACTGCATCTGCGCATGACACAGCAGAAACAGCGTGATACACCAAAAGTAGCGAGAACGCATCACCTGGTCATTGCCCAGCATAGCAAAGCTGTGGAGTGCACTCAGATAAGACGTGTTCCTCGCCGCTCTGGCTGCAAAGAAAAGCCGACCTCTCACGCCGCGCGGGCAGCAGCATCGCCCCTCGCGAAAGGTGCTATTTGGCGCATTCTTTTTTCTCTGCGACTTTTTCTCTTCGGTGCCAGGGATGTCCGGACGCCTATTTTGACCGCCTCCGGCCAGCAACCGCAGCCCGCGCGCTGCGACAGAAGGGAACAAGGTTTTGAGCCAATCCGGCAGTCTCCCCAACTACGAATTGTTTGACCCGCAGCCAAATGAATCCGCTGCTCCGCAGTGGAAGCAGGAAGTGAATCAGCGCCTAGCAGCCCATCGCAGCCGACGCCCAGGCGCGCAGGATGCCGCAGCAAATCGCGCTGCGGAAAATCCTCGCGCCGCCAGCGCCCGCGCCGCTGAGGCTGCAGCCCGAGTCGCAGCGCGCTACGCCAAAGCGCCAAGCTATAGCCAACTGCTGGCCGGGGAGGCCCGCGCTGTCGTCAGAGCTGCCGGAGCGGCCGCTGAGGCGGCTCGCAGTGCGCAGGCTGCCGCGCAGGCAGTACTGGCAGGCTTGGAATCTGGATTCGAGCCGGAACCAGCCGCTTCAGGATTCTGGGAGCCCGAGCCGACAATCGCACCCAGCGCAGCTATCGCCGAGCCACAGGCTCCGCCGCGCTGGCAGGACGAACCTCCTGCGGCCGAGGCCGAAAAGATGCGCCCCTACGCCGGTGCTCAGCCCCGCTGGGAAGAAGCACTACCCACCCCAGCCGCCCGTTCCGAGGAGGATGTCTGGTCGCAGATGCGCGTGCATCCCAGCCCGGAACCCGCCGGTTACTATCGCGCCGATGCTCACGCTGCGCGCCATTCCCATCGCGCCGTCAGCGACGAGGGCGAGCTGTTCCCCGGAGAAGCGTTCGGTCCATATGACGCTTACGACCCCATGGGCAGCGCCACCGTCGAGCCGATCCAACATTTGCCGGCTAACCTGATTGAGTTTCCCCGCGAACTGATAGCGACGCGCAAGGCAAGGCCGCGGCTGGCTGAGGGTCCGTTTTACGACGATTCCCATCACAACTCGCAGCTGAGCATCTTCGAGGTAGATCCGGCGCTGCTGCCCGCGCCTATGGCTCACGATCACGCCTCGCGTGCCGATGTAGCGCCGCCGGAGTGGGCTTCGATCGAGCTGGACCACCGGGACCCGGCGGCCTATGCTTCGCATTACGACTCGCAAGCAGCCAATCCCGCAGCTTTCGCGGAGCACTCCTACGTAACCGCGGCGGAAATTCCGACAGGCTACGCGAACCAGATCTCCAGCGCCGCTGTTGCCGAGCATCTCGCAGGCCCAAGTTTCGTAAAGACTGAGCCCGTCGAACAGATTCGCCCTTACATTCCAGCTCAGCCGCGAGACCAGGTTTCTGTACCGGTTGCCTCTCCAACTGTTGCAGCCGCTCCCGTTCCTGAACTGCTGGTGGCAGCCATGAGCGATCGCCTGCTGGCCTCGGTGGTCGATGGAGCGCTGGTCACGCTGGCCTTTGTGGCTGCGGCGGTGGTAGTCATCGCTTCGACCTCACATCCGCCAGCGGGGCGTATGGCCATCGTCGCGGGCGCCTGCGGTTGGATGCTCTTCGGCCTGCTCTATCAGTTCCTCTTTCTCAGCTATGCCGAGGAGGGCACGCCGGGTATGCGCTATGCCCGCATCGCGCTCTGCACTTTCGATGACGACAACCTGACCGTGGAGCAGATGCGCCGGCGCATTCCAGCGATGCTGCTCGCGGCTCTACCCGCATGTGTCGGACTGGCCTGGGCATTTTTCGACAAGGATCATCTCGGCTGGCACGACCGGCTGACTAGGACCTACCAGCGCAAGTACTAATTTTTGGACAGTTGATCAACTGGATTGGCGGACTGGCAAACAATGAGGCGGCAGAGCAATTGCTCTGCCGCCTCATTGTTTGAGATTATCTGCGCTTACCAGCTCTGCGACCGCAGAGCTGCCACTCCCGCGCCGAGAACGCTGATGCTGTCATCCGGCGGCAGCGCTTCGAGGGAGTAGCTTTGCAGCGGACCCATCTTCACCATGCCCTCAAGGAAGCTGCGCAACACGGGCAGTTCCAGAAAGTGGGTATTGAGGCCGGTGAAGTAGAACTTGCCGGGGCCGCCCAGGTGAATCATGGTTGCAACTCCAGCAGCCAGGGCGCGATGCCATAGATCGACAAAATCGCGGCAGCGCTGATCTCCCTGCTTGGCGTTGGCAAAGATTTCTTCGGGCTCAAGATCGAGAAAGCGCAGGCGCATGGCGCGGTTGCCCATGATGCCCTCGAGATGGCCGGTGCCTCCGCAGCCGCAGTAGCGTTCCTTGGGATCGAGAGTGACGATGCTGTGGCCGCCTTCCCAGACGCCGTCCGACTGTGGCCAGCGGCCGTATCCGATGCCGTTGCCGAGAGTCCACACACGCACCAGCCGGTCGAGATGCCCGCGCGTAGCGGCCAGGCCGGCAGCAACCGCATCGGCGTCGTTGAGCACATAGACCGGCGCCTTGATGCCCTGTGCGGCGAGCACTTCGCCTAATGCCTCGGAGAGCCGGACACCCTTGATCTGCTGCAGGTTGGGTGAGTCCTCAACCACGCCGTTGCGCACAATGCCGGGCACCGCAACGCCGATCGCCGCCACTGGCTCGCTGCTGGACGCCACGAGCGGTGCGATCTGGCTCGTCAGCAACTCGTACAATTCGCCGGTAGGCAGGCCGATCAGGGCCTCGGTTTCCGTCTCGTCGCTGGGGTAGCGGAGGCGTTCGCCTTCCAGTTTTTGCTCCCCGAGTGAGCCGGTAAGGAGGCCGGCCACAATGTGCTCGGTCATCACTACACCAATTGAGGTGGTCATTGGAGTCTCCAATTCAATGCCGACGATCGTATCGCTTTCGGCCCTGTCTCTGGATAGGACTGCGGGGCATTGGATACGGGATCGATCTTGCATTTGCTCATCGCATTTCTCTTCCGCTTGCGAAACGCCTACTGATACCGGTGAAGCCGGCCCACGCCATTGAAGGCAGCAACTTTATAACACTCCGCCAGCGTGGGGTAGTTGAAGACAGTTTCGATGAAATAGTCAACTCCGCCACCGAGGGTCATGACAGCCTGCCCGATATGCACCAGCTCGCTGGCGCCCTCGCCAATGATGTGTACGCCCAGCACCTTGCGCGTGTCGCGGTGGAAGATCAGCTTCAAACGGCCCGTGGTATCGCCGCGAATCTGTCCGCGCGCCACCTCGCGATAATAGGCCATGCCGACCTCGTAAGGCACATCTTCGTCGGTCAGTTGCTCCTCTGTCTTGCCGATAAAGCTGATCTCAGGGATGGTGTAAATACCGTAAGGATAAAAACTGGGGTTGGAGATGGTGTGCATGTCGTTGAAGGCACGCGCCACGGCGATCCTGCCCTGCTCCATCGAAACTGAAGCGAGCGAGGGGAAGCCGATCACATCACCCACGGCAAAAATCGAAGGCACAGCGGTCTGGAAATTTTCATCGACCGGGATGCGGCCGCGCGAATCAGCCTTCAATCCAGCATTCTCCAGTTGCAGTTCGTCCACGCTCCCCTGGCGTCCCACGGCGTAAAGCAGCGCATCGCCGGAGATGCGCTTGTTGCTTTGCATGTTGGCCACGACGGTGCCGTCTTCCAGCTCTTCCACGCTGGCCAGTTCCTCGCCCAGGCGCATCGTCACCCGGCTGTCGCGCAGGTGATAGCTAAGCGTCTCGACGATCTCCTGATCGGCAAACTCCAGCAGCTTGTTGCGCTTTTCGATCAGCGTGACGCGCACGCCCAGAATGGCGAACATGCATGCATATTCCACGCCGATCACGCCGCCGCCGACCACGATCAGCGTCCGCGGCAGCTTAGCCAGGTCCATGATCTGGTCGCTGTTGATGATGGTGCGGCCATTGAGCGGCACCTGATCGGAAGTCGCGGGCTTGGTGCCTACCGCGAGGATGACACGGCTGGCGTCAAGCGTCGCGTCGGTCTCCGGTCCCTCGACGCGCAGCGTCTCCGGGGTCACGAAGTGGGCGATGCCATGAATGACATCGATTCCGTTGCGCGAGAGCTGAGCTTCGGTGACGTCGATTTCCGTCTTCACCACGCTTTGGACCCGGAATGCCAGGTCGGCCATGGTGATCTTTTCCTTCACCCGGTAGTTCATGCCGTAGACGTTGCGATAGTTGTAGCCGGAGAGATGCAGCACCGCCTCGCGCATGGTCTTGGAGGGGATGGTGCCGGTATTGATGCAGACGCCGCCAACCACCGACCGGGACTCGATGATGGCGACTTTCTTCTTCAACTTGGAGGCGGCCACGGCGGCGCGCTGTCCGGATGGTCCGGAGCCGACAACGATCAGGTCATACTTGACGGCGCTCATGCGTTTTTGATCCCCCAGGGAAGGACGAGACTCTCCACTCCCGGAGGCTAACACAGCCTGGCCACCGTGGAGATGCAGGTTGCGTTAGGATTTTACCTTCATTTCTCGAATGGGAGAGGCGGCGCCGGTTTCCCTGCTGCATTCTCACCGGCGGCCGCACGTCAACGCGATTACAACGATTACGCCACGCGATATGCCTGCGATGCTGCTCCAGCCAGCCGGCCGCGTAGATTGCCGCCGGACTGCTTTTCATCATTGAGCTTGAACTCGCGGATCATGCCATCCAGATCGTTGGCCAGAACGGAAAGCTGCTTGCAACCCTCGGCAGTCTCCTCGGCAACATGCGAGTTTTCGACAGCCAGCTGCGAAATATGGGTTGCGGATTCAGAGATTTCGCCTGACGCCGAAGTCTGTTCCGTAGCCGCGGTCGCGATCATCTGGATCATGTGCTCCACTTCCTTCGCCGACCCGATGATGCTCTCCAGGCTCTGCCGCGCGCGGCTGGTTTCACCGATGCCGCTGTTTACCGCCTGGTGGCTTTCAGCCATCAGGTCCAGCGTCTGCCGGGTTTCATGCTGGATGCTGCTGATGGTCCCGGCGATTTCTTCGGTCGCGCTCCGGGTCCGTTCCGCGAGCCGCCGCACTTCGCCCGCGACCACCGCAAAGCCGCGGCCATGCTCTCCAGCGCGGGCTGCTTCGATGGCTGCGTTCAGAGCCAACAGGTTGGTCTGCTCGCTGATGTCCTGGATCACGGTGACCACTTTGCCAATCTCCTCGGAACGCGCGGCGAGTTCTGTCATCTTTCCGGCAACCGAGCTTGTAGCCGTTGAGATGCGCTCCATGGTGGCGGCGGCGGCCTGCATCACCGTCCCGCCTTCGTTGGCCATCTCGGCGGACCTGCGGCTGGCGTGCGCCGCGGTCTCTGCGTTCCGGCTGATCTCACCGATGGTCGCTGTCATCTCCTGGGCTGCGGCGGCAATCTGGTTGGTCTTGCCCGACTGCGACTGCGCGTTGCCGTTGGCTTCCAGAGAACGGGTGCTCATCTGCGCCGCCGAGGCGGAGAGATTCTCCGCTCCCCTAGCCACACTGCTTAGCACCGCACGCATTGCGGAGACACTTGTATTCAGCGCCGCCGACATACGGCCAATCTCATCGGTGCTGTTAGACTCCACCACCACGGTCAGATCTTTGATCGCCATCCGCTCAAGAGCCTCGGTCGCCTCCTGCAGTCGAGGCGCAATCATGCGCGTCAGCATGAATCCGATCATGCCCGAAAGCAGGATAATCACGATCGTCACAGCGGAGTTGATCCAGGTGGCCCGGTTGCTGCTTTGTGTCGTCTGTTTGGCCTCCTGGGTCGCGAACTTGAAGTTGAGCGTGATGTCGCTGTTCGTTCCATCGATGATCGATTTGAATTTGGCAACCGCCGAGTTGTTGTCGAGCAAATCGAAAGCTTCGCTGGTTTTGCTTGCAGCCAGCAACGTACTGGCCCGGTTGCTGACATCCAGGTACTGGTTGTAGGAGGAAGAGAAGCCCTGATAAATCTCGCGCTCACCGGGATAACTGATGAAAGGCTCATACCCCTTGGCCGCTGCCGCATAGGCGGCGATCGCCTGCTGGCGATTCGCGGAATGTTCGGCATTGCAGCTCTGCGTAGTACAGAGCAGCAGATCCAGATCCTGCCTCCGCAAGTCGTTCAATGCGCCGCGGATATCGCTCAGGTACTGAACCGAGGGTATGGCGCTGTCGCTTACATCCGCGCTGTCTTTGGCGATGTTTCGCAGCGTCATCAACGTATAGACACCCAACAGGATGCAAAGCGCGCATACGATGCCGAAGGCAACCATAAACTTGCGAGCTACGGGGAGGTTGTTCAGTGCGGGCATTCCATTCTCCATTCTTTGATTCGGCGATTACGATGGCACGATTGTCGCGGCCTGGCGGCTCTCACCGGGATATCGGGACTTAGGCGTCATCGGCGGCCCTGGAACAAACTTCATCGCCATTTCTTCTATGCACACCACGATACGAAGGCCGTTTGACCGTTCCCGGAATGGAAGCCGGAAATTCCCATTCTTGAAGAGCAATTACTCCGGTAATTTGCGCATGCTTGTTTTCTTTCACGGCTTCATGAAGGGATTTTCATCTCCGTCGATAAACCTGCTGAGCACGGAGTGCGGGTTTGGATTTTTCCAATAACCAGATCTGAGATCGAGAGCGAGAGTTCTTCGCTCTTTGGACACGCGCAGCCGGGCTGAGGAAACTCTCATGACCGCAAAACTCCACCAGCGGATTCTGGCCGCGACGATTGCCGCTGCCAGCCTTTGGATTGCCGTTGCCGCTGCCGCCGAAACGCCCTCTCTTCCGGCATCCAGCTCCTCTTCGGCCCCGGCAGCAGCGGCGGTTCCACCCGCTTCGCTTGTTCTCGCCAGACCCTCCGAGCCGGAAGATCCGTGCCGGAGCACGGCTGTCGCCGCAGTTCCGACTCGTCCTACCTGGGATTTTCCGGCTGCGACAACCCAGTGCGGAATCGTCGAGACCGACTATGGCTTTCTGGGCCAGCCGATGGGCGGTGGGGTTAACCAGCAGGTGGCTGTCACAAGCCTGCGCTATGGACTCACTCCCAAACTCGATCTGCGCCTGGCGCTCACCAACCGGATCTTTCAAAATGGCGGCGGGACTGCGTCGCTGCAGGGCTCAGGCGATCAATGGCTGAGCGCCCGCTATCGTTTCCACGAGCAGGGCCGCGTGACTCCGGCAATGGCCTTCGTCTACGGAGCCAAAGTGCCCACCGCCAATCCGGCGAAGGGCTTCGGAACAGGATTTGTGGATCACCAGTTTCTCTTCATCGCCAGCCGCGATCTGGGCCACTATCACCTGGACTTCGATACCATCGGAACACTTGCCGGCGGTCCGCGCGGCCACGATGGAGCCGCCCAGTTTGGACTGCTGCTCACCCGGCCTCTCACGCCGAAACTTTCGGCGATTCTTGAGGGCTACGGCGGTCCGCAACCGGGAACTCCGGATCGCTTCGGGGCCGGACTTGCCGGTGTCTGCTTCGCTCTTCGTCCCCAGCTGGTGATCGACGGAGCGTATTCGAAGACCTACACCGCCGGTTCCCCTCGGCAGCAGTTCATCGTCGGCTTCACCTATGCCGCGCGAGCGCCGTTTTCACCGCTGCCGAGCAGCTCAGCCTTCGCCCGGCTGCTCGGCCGCTGAGACCGGACCGTCTCTCGGACGCCTTCCGCTCCGGCGCATCTACTTCGTGAATTGACGCCGGGAACGCTGCGCCGTAGGCTCATAGTATGCAATTCACAGTAGCCGATCTGGAACGCGAGCCGATCTCATTCTCCGTGGCCCTGCCTCCGGTGTCCATCGATTTTGGAGAAGAGGCCCGGCAAGTGGGCGATCTCGCCGCCGAGGGCCGAGCCGAGGTACTCCACGAGCATCGCGGGCCCAAGGAGATCGTCTCCGATATCCGCCTCAAGGGCAGCTTCCGCGGAAGCTTTGAAGCGCCCTGCGCCCGCTGCGTCGAGCCGGTAGAGCACCAGCTCTCCGGCGACTTCGACCTGCTCTTCCGGCCTCCGGGGGTCGACTCCATCGGTTCGGAGCACGCAATCTCCACGCCGGAGACAGAAATCGGGTATTATGAGAACGGTGGCCTTGCGCTTGAAGACGTGCTCCGGGAACAGGTGCTTCTGTCCCTGCCAGCCCGGACGCTTTGCCAGCCAGATTGCAAAGGACTTTGCCCGCGCTGCGGTCAGAACCGGAACGAGATAGCCTGCGACTGCGATTCGGGTCCGAGTGACCCTCGCTGGGAAGCTCTAGCTGGCTTAAGCAACCGGATCAAGTCTTAAGCAAGCTGGGCTCAGAACCTGGGCTCCAAATAAGTTAGAAGCCCCGAAAGGGCGGTTTCAGGCGGGATATTTCAAGGCCCGCGCGAGTTGATCCTGCGCGTTGAGCAAAGTAGCCAGCCTGAAGCCAGAATGAAAGGAACAGTACCATGCCTAATCCGAAACGGCGACATTCCAAGCGCCGCACTGCGCTTCGCCGCTCCCATGACTTCCTGACCGCGGGCTCGCTTTCCGTGTGCCCCAACTGCCAGGAAAAGAAGCTTCCCCATCGCGCCTGCCCCAAATGCGGCGAGTACAAGGGCCGTGCGGTCCTCGAAACCAAGGAAGCCGTTAAGTAATCTTCAATCCTTCTATGCTGCCAGCGCCCAAGCCTCACGCCTCATCGCTGATGGATATCGCGCTGGACGCCTTTGGTTCGGACAAAGCTCCCGATCCGGAGATTCGCGGCGCCATCGAGGCCTGCCGGGCACTGCCCGTACGTGTGCATCTGGTCGGCCCGGAGCCCGAGCTCCGCGACCTGCTCGATGAGTATCTTGAAGACGAAGACCTGCCCATCGTTATCCACCATGCCTCCGAACGCATCGGCATGGATGAGAAAGCTGCGATCGCTGTCCGCACCAAAAAGGACAGCTCGATGCGCGTCGGCCTCAAACTGGTCAAGGAAAAGAAGGTCGCCGGCTTTGTCACCGCCGGCAACACCGGCGCGGCAATGGTCACGGCCAAGATGGTGCTGGGCGAGTTGCCCGGCGTCGACCGCCCGGCGCTGACCGCGCGCATGCCCACCGCTACCGGCTCGCCCTGCGTGCTGCTTGACGTGGGCGCCAATGTGGATTGCAAGGCTCATAATCTTGAACAGTTCGCCGTCATGGGCGAGATGTTTGCCCGATCGGTGCTCAAGATCGCCAAGCCGCGCGTCGGCCTGCTCTCTATCGGCGAAGAGGAGAGCAAAGGCAATGAGCTTACCAAGGAAGCACTGCCGCTGCTCAAGGCGCTGCCGATTCACTTCATCGGCAACGTCGAGGGGCGTGACATCTTCAACGGCTCGGCCGACGTCATCGTCTGCGATGGCTTTGTGGGCAATGTGGCGCTCAAGACTGGCGAAGGCATCGGCCGCTTGTTCCGTGACTTGCTGCGCGAGTCGCTCACCCGCACCGTCACGGCGCAGGTGGGAGCAATGCTCTCCCGCAAAGCTTTCAACGACTTCCGCCGCCGCCTCGACTACAACGAATACGGCGGCGCCCCGCTGCTCGGCGTGCGCGGAGTCTGCATCATCGGCCACGGCTCTTCCAACGAAGTCGCCATCTTCAACGGCATCCGTGTAGCTATGGAGTTTGCCAAGGCAGAAATCAATACGAAGATCGAACGCGAGCTAGCCAACCGCACGGTGCGTCCACCCAAACCACCTGATGACAAGCATCCCGACTCAACCATCCAGTAGCCGCTCGCCCGTGCCCGACAATCCGTCTCATTTCGATTTGAATGTGTTGAGTCAACTGGCCTGCCCGGTTTGTTTCGGCATACTGAGTCTTGGTCACGCGCAAGATCAAATTCGCTGCGAGGGATGTCTGCGAACCTACCCGCTGGTGGATGGAATCCCGGTCTTGATTCGGGAACGGACTATATCCAGATTGAATCCTGAGTGACACACTTGTGCCTTGGCATTTTGGGAGCGAGTGCTCTACCCGCATCTAAGACATCTACTTTGGAACATCCAGAATCGACAGCCTGTGATAGACTTCCCCGAGTCCGGGAAAGGGGAATATCCCGGCTATTTTTACTTGTGGATTGGATTCGGGGTAGACGCTATGGGATTGATTACAGATGCTGCAAACATTCTCGGCGGTACGGCGCGAGAGTTCGACCAGACCGTGGCAATCAAGGCTGCGGGGTGGGGTAGCTCCAATGTATCCAACCGCGGGGGTGCGTGGGTTTCGGGTAACGGGCTTGCGGGTGGCGTTTGCCAAGGCTTGATTTTGCTTTACATAGCTAACCGCGGCGACTGGGATGCGTTTCTTACCAAGTTCGTTTCTTCTTCTGGCATGGCGATGGTCCGGGGCGCTATGAACCTGAACCTGGAAGCGGATCGTACTGGCGGCTTCGGCCGCGCAGTTTGGTCAAACTTCCGCGACATGCTCTCCCGGTTTGTCAAAGCCTTTGGTGGCACAACCTTTTCTGGAAGTTACGTCCAGGCCAACGATGGGACAGCTGCCCAGGGTGCCGCCAAGTTCGCGAAGAGTAAGCCTGGACTCTACCACCTGTTGATCTACGGCGATTTTGGCGGCCATTCCCTGGGAATCGTCAACCGGGGACCGGGCAGCACGGTGTCATTCTTCGACCCCAACTTCGGCGAATTGACCCTGCCGGATAAGGCTGAGCTCTCGAATTTCACGCAGTGGCTGCTCTCCAACAACTACTCGGGCATCTAGCGCTGGATCATCATGCGTTATCCGCTGGTGTAGAGCCTCTGGCGTCCGAGAGACCTATCGAATCTTGTAAAACGGCCACACCACCATCGCAGCAAATGCCATCGCCGCCAGCAGCGCCAGCGCGAGCAGACTGTAGAGCAGCACCAGGTTCGGGCCGCGATTGGCTTCGTCGAGCTCGTCTTCGATTTCCGGTGGCGGAGTAGGACTGGGCTTTTTCTGCGTGTCACTCATACTTCAGCGATTCCACCGGGTCCATCTGTGCAGCCCGGGTGGCAGGCACGGTGCCGAAGATCACCCCCACCAGCAGCGAAACCAGTAGCGCGGCCACGATCGACCATGGCGAAATGGGAATGCTGAAGTCGGTGAAGATGCGCACCGAAACCGGCAGCGCCAGGCCCAGCAGCGTCCCGACCAGTCCGCCGGCCAGCGAGATCATCACCGCCTCGGTCAAAAACTGCAGCCGGATCTCCCGCGAAGTCGCGCCCAGAGCCTTGCGTATGCCGATCTCCCGGATGCGCGCCCGCACATTGGCCAGCATGATGTTCATGATGCCCACGCCGCCTACCGCGAGGGTCACCATGGCCACCGCGATCAGCATGGCGAGCAGCCCCTTGGAGATCAGGTCGGCCATGGTCAGCACCGCCTTCAGGTCCGTCGTCTTATAGACCGAGTTAGGCTTGTGCCGCGATTTCACAATGCGCACAATGGCCGCCGTCGCATCCGGCACATCGTCCATGCTGCGCAGCGAAAAGTAAATCTGTTTCACGTTGTCGGTGCCGGTAAAGTAGCGAGCGACCGCATACGGAACCAGGATGGTGTTGTCGGTAATCTCCGACTGGCCGAAGTCGTCCTGGCTCTCTTTGAAGGTGCCGATGATGGTGAATGGAATCCCACTGATCTCGAAGCTCTGGCCCACGGCCGCATCCGCGCTGCCGAACATTTCCTTGGCAAAAGGAATGGTGACCACGGCGCACTTGATGTGGGCACTCTCATCCTCATCGTCCATGAACCGGCCATCGGTAACGATCAGGTTGCGCACATTCTGGTAGGCCGGCACCACTCCCAGCACCAGTGTGTCCTTGACCACGCCGCCGCCAAAGCTGATGCGGTCGTGCATCTCCAGCACCGGCGAGGAAAACTTCACGCTGGGCACCTGCGTATCGACCGCCCGCTCATCGTCGCGGGTCAGATAATCGTTGTAAATCGCGCTGGCGGTTCCGGTTGCGCCTCCGCCGGCATACTCCAGCTCAACCATGTTGGTGCCGATCTTCTCAATCTGCCCCAACGCATAGTCGCGGCCGGTCAGGCCAATCGTGACTACCATGATCACCGAAGCCGAGCCGATCACCATGCCCAGCGCCGTTAGCGCAAAACGCCCTTTACTGGCGCGGAAGCTGTCGATGGCCAGGCGCATTGTCTCGCTGAAAGCCATCGTGCGGCGCGCGCTCAGCAGCGTACGCCGGAAAGATTCCTGGCGGGCCTGTTCCCGTGCTTCGTCCCGCGACTGTGCCACACCGCCCGGCCTTCCCTGGCTGCTGGACTGGTCCCGTAGCTCGTCCTGCGTCCGGTCCTGAACTCGATCTTGTACGTCTGGGCTCATGCGGCTATCTCGTTGGATGCGGTTCAGCCCCCCAGGCTTCCAAAAAGCCTTGGGTAAAACCGCCCCAAGAGATAGCTTACTCGCCTGCACAGCCCGGCAGGCCGATCCGGGACCCGGCTTTCGACCAGCCGGAATCCCTTCCGCTACCCGCTTACGTCCCTTGTCTTTACTCGCTGATGTGCTTGTCTTTACTTGCTGACATACTTGTCCAGCCACTTCAGCTCTTCGCGCAGCTTGATATATCCATGCCAGGGATTGTGCGAGAGCCCGTGGCCTTCGCCGGGAAAAACCAGAAAGCTGTGATCGATGCCCAACTGCTGCAGTGCTCGTTCCAGCGTCACGCCCTCCAAGTAGCTCACCCGCACATCGCTGTTGCCCTGCACGATATGCGTCGGCGTCTTCACCCGGTTCATGCGGAAGAGCGCAGCCTCGCTCTGGTAGTTCTCAGGAGTTTCCCAGGGCTTGCCGCTCAGATACC
The DNA here is from genome assembly GCA_036271955.1 of Acidobacteriaceae bacterium. Taxonomy (GTDB): domain Bacteria; phylum Acidobacteriota; class Terriglobia; order Terriglobales; family Acidobacteriaceae; genus Acidicapsa. The sequence goes on along the minus strand of DATAZR010000147.1, from coordinate 66,783 downwards.
ACGCATCGTCCCAGGTCACATCGTCATTGCCCCAGTTGGCGGCGTGCTCCACCGCTCCCGCGCCGGTCACCGCAACTTTGAATCGTGTGGTTTCGGTAATCAGCCAGTTGGTCATGTAGCCGCCATAGCTATAGCCGCCGATGGCCAGCTTCTCGGGATCGGCGTAGCCATCCTTTACCAGCGCATCCACGCCGGCCAGAATATCCTCACCCGGCTTCGAAACCAGGTGCGGCGCAATCTGCAGCATGAAGTCGTCGCCATACCCCGACGATCCGCGATAATTCGGCCGGAAGACCAGCCAGCCCTGCGCCGCAGCCAGAGTCGCCCAGTCGTACCAGTCGGCTCCAAAGCGGTTGCCGTCGGCATCTGCCGGGCCGCCGTGAATAAAGGTCAGCATGCGCAGGTGCTTGGCATCTTTTTGTCCTGGCGGAAAGATCAGCACGCCTTCGACTGTCGCGCCATCCTTGGATTTCCAACTGTACGGCTTCCACTCCGGCTGCGCCCGCTCGGCGAAGACCGGATTGAGTTGCGTCAGCTGGGTGAGCTTGTCGAGACGCATCGCATCCGCCGCCAGATACACCTGCGCCGGATGATTGATCGAAGAGAATCGCACCAGCAGCCCGCCGCCCGACTTAGGAGCGGAGAAGCCCGCATACGTCCCCGGCATCCCCGGCAGCTTCGTCGCCTTCGCGCCATCGATCCGGTAGACCTGCTGCTCGGTGCCCTTCAATCCCAACCCGATCAAATCGCCGTTGGCGAGAAAATCAAAATCCTCCAGCGAGCCTGCAAAATCCGCGCCTAGCCGCTCGATTTTGCCATCCGCAGGGTTCATGCGATAGAGCCGCCCCTGCACATCGCGGTACTTCCCTTCCAGCGATCCACCTGCCGCATGCACCACAAAATGCAGCCACTTGCCATCGGGAGACCAGCGCAGCCCAGCTTCGAGCGCATCGTTATGCGTCGCCTGCCGCGCCTCGCCGCCCGCCGCAGGAACCAGAAAGACTTCGGTATCGGCCGGATTCTCCATGCGATGGCTCACCGACTGCGTCAGAAACGCCAGCGTCTTCCCATCGGGAGAAGGCGTAATATCGCCGATCTCCAGCTTGCTCGTCGCGATGGTCTGCGCCCCTGCCGGAAGCGGCAGCGCGGAATCGCCGGGCTTACCCGAATTCTTGCCGCCGTCTTTCCCTTCATGCGGCAAAGGCTGCGCCGCTGCGTTAGCGAGAGAGGCTTCGACCGGCAGCGCCAGCAGCAGGTCGCCGCGCTCCTGTTCGCGCCAGCGAATCACATCCTTCCACTCCTCTTTTTGCGCTGTCTCCTGCTCGTGCATCAGCGGAGTCTGCGCCGAAAGATAGATCGTCTTGCCATCCGGAGACCAGGCAAAGGCATGCACGTCGAGCTTTTCGCGATACAGCGGACGCGCCTCGCCTCCCGAGACCGGAATCAGCCAGACGCGGCTGGTCTTGTCGTCTTCAGAACCTCCGGCTCGCGAAGCGCCAGCCTTGGCATCTCCGCTTCCTGAAGTCGAATCCTTGCCATCGACGCTGTCGCCAGCCTCGCCGCCGACCACCGGCCGGTCCGATTGAAAAGCGATCCACTTTCCGTCCGGACTCCACTCGGCGTCTTCATCCCCTCCCGATTGCGTCAGCGGACGCAGGCCGTCCTTCGCTGTCCAGAGCCAGAGCGTATGCCGGTACACGCTGGACTTCCAATCCGGATACTCCGTCCCGATCACCGCCGCCGTACCATCCGGAGAAATGCGCGCTCCCGCGATCTCCGTCGTGTTGAGAAATTCGTCGAGCGTGATGGGAGGCTTGGCCGCCTGAGCCCAGGCCTGAGGCGCGGTAAGAATACCTGCCGCAGCAAACGTGAGCGAGACAAACATGGACCGGGAGGCACGAATCTGCATAAGTCGGAATCACCTGTGGAGAGAATTGGAGAGGCTGCTGCCTTCAGCTGCGCAGATCATCCTCGATGAGAAAGCATTTCTTAACTCTATAAGCTCCAAATGAAAAACGCCGGAGGAGTTTGTCTCCTCCGGCGTCAGGTTTGGTTGGAAAGTCGGTTAGAAGTCGAACCGCAGCCCGAACTGCATGCGGCGGAAGTTGCTCTGCGCCGGAAGCGTAGTGCCATACGCGCCGAGCGATCCGCCGGTAAGGCCGGAGCTAAGGCTGCTGGTGTCGAACCGGTTAGTGTTGGTGACGTTGAAGACATCGGCATCGAACTTGAGCTTGCCAAGTTCGGCGATCTTCCAGACCTTGCTCAGGGTGTTGTCGAGGTCGAAGTAGCCATCTCCGCGGAAGGCGTTGCGCATGCCCGCCTCTCCAGGATAGGGCAGACGCACAGGACCATTGCTGGTTTCGACATTGTTGTTGATCTTATCCGGATCGTCGAAGACCTGCTCCTGCTGGGAATTGGGATCATAGTGCTTGCGAGTCTTCACATAGCCGGTCTTGACTCCGTAGCCCTCGAGTTGCCAATTCGTTCCCCAACCCGGCTCAAAGAGCGAGAAGGGCAGCCCGCTGGTCCAGCGCGTCAGTCCGGAAATCGTCCAGCCGCCCAGGAATGTATCGACGAGAACGTTGGCGTTTCCTAGGTACTTCTTGTTACGGCCAACCGGCAGCACGTAAACCAGATCGCCTGTAATCATGTGACGAGTATCGAAGTCCGACACTGCCTTGTTCAGCTTCGGATTCCAGCTGTTCTGGATTGCCGAGCCGCCGAGCAGATCAACTGAGAATTCGCTGGCGCGCTCGGTGCCTGAGTTGAAGTCCAGGGACTTGGAGAGGGTGTAGCTGACGTCCATGCTCAGCCCATGGCTGGTCGGATGCCGCAGGGTCATTTGCAATGCGTTGTAGGAGCTGGTGCCGATCGAGGACCAGGCATAGAGAGAAGAGAACTGGCTCTGCCAGAACTTGCTGGTGCCGTCCTCGCAATAGCCGCCGTAGCCGCAGAAGAAGTCGATGTCGGCCAGCGAGGTGGTCTCTCCCTCGTTATAGCGGTAAGGGGCCCATTCGTTGTTGTAAGTGCCGTCGGTTGCGGATTCCCCTGGATAATCCAGGTTCGCCATTTGCGGGAAGACATTTTCGATGTACTGTACCGTCGGGATGTGCACGGGAGTCTGAGCGCCGCCATCGCAGACGAATCCGCTGGCGTTCGCACTACTACTGTCCGGATCGGAGAAGCAATAGGCGCCTTGATGGGCGTCGACCGCTTTGGAGAGCTGCGTGGCGGCCGGGAAGTAGGTTCCTCCGCCGTTGGGGTCTTTGTAGTTCACCGGCTCGGCCAGATCCAGCTGCTGCAACAGGTGGCGTCCAAAGCGGCCAACGTAGGCTTCTTCGAAGAGGAAGCCACCCGGCAACTCACGCTGGAAGGAGAGGTTGAATGCCTCCGAGTAGGGTGTCTTCAGTTTGTTGTCTACGCCAAAGGTGATCAGGAACCCGCCGTCGGGCGGGGAGTAGGGGAAGCTTGCCGAAGGGGACGCGGTCGGCAGGCTGATCGACGGTAGATCGTGAGCGCCGGTGAAACGCGGCGATGTCTCAAAGCCCAGCACGCCTGCTGGATTGGTAAGGCTGGTGCTCAAGCCGAATGAGCCTTCCTGGCTGAAATTGCTGACCAGGCCCTCACCGTAGTGATCGAAGTACATTCCCGCTCCGGCGCGAATGGAGGTCTTGGAATTCGGCGACCAAACAATCGCGACACGAGGGGCAAAATTGTCCTTGCTCTTGGCCCAGTATCCAGGCTTGCCGTTGGCCTTGCCGGAAGGAGAGAATTCCAGATCTGGCTCGTAAATCTGGCCATCTGCAGCCGCAGCTCCACGCTGCTTAAACCAGGCGTGAGTATCGATGGTCGGAGCAATCTGCTGCCCCTTGGTTTCATACGGAGTCTGAAGAATGCTGTGCCGCAGGCCGACAGTAATGTTCAGGTTAGGCCGGATTCTCCAGCTGTCCTGCACATACCACTCATACTCATTCGCCTTGAAGTGGCGGCTGATGGAGCTTCCGTCGGCCAGCAAAGAGGCCGCCGAGGGTGAGGAGACCGCGTAGTTGTAATTGTTGGAGAGAGACGGCACCGTACCCACAAGCGTGGCGTAGGCGATGACGTAGGAGTTCTCGAAGCTCGAGCCGACCTCAGGAAGACCGACAGCTGTCGGGTTCGGCGGTTTACCGCCCAGCCAGTAGGGATTGGTGCTGGCGCCATTGAAGGAATTGGCGTCGGTAATGCTGATGTTCTGGATCATGCGCCAGTTTGCGCCGAGCGTGATCGTGTGGTTCCCCTTGGTCATCGTGAACGTGTCGATGATGTTATGAACAGGAATCTCAGTAATCGTGTTACGCGACTCCGACTGAGGCTGAGTGAGGAAACGGAAGAAGGTGTAGTCGCCCGATCCTATACCCGACTGGCCAATGCCCTCGCGCACATATCCATAGCGCAGATCGTTAACCATGTTGTTAGTCGGCGTCCAGGTGTGACCAAAAGCCAGTCCTTTGGTGTTGGATACGGTGAGCGACGACGGAGGCTGGCCGGGCAGGTTGGCGTCTCCGGCATTGGTGTCCTTCTGCAGGTTGCCGCGAGCAAAAATCTGCTGCTTGCTGCTCAGGTTGTAGTCCATCTTGAAGATGTTGGTGTTTTGCGTGGTCGGGACACTCACCGGGAAGAAGAGAGAACCGGAGTTCAGATTTCCGTCGCCCGCAGCAGCGCCGGTGGCGTTTGGTACGGCTGAGTAGTACGAGAGAACGTTCGGGTTTGCGCCTGCGCCCCAGGGACAGACCGGTGCGCCATTGAAGGTGTTGGACTCGCATGGCTTATCCAGCGCCTGCAATTGCGAAGCCGTAATGATTTGCGTGTTGCCGTTGTCGTCCTGATATTGGATCTCGCTGGCGTGAAAGGCTGCCGACGGAACGGTAGCTTCGTTGATATCGTCGATCGCCTGCCGCAGTCCTTCGTAGTTGCCGAAGAAGAAAAGCTTATCCTTCTTGATGGGGCCGCCGAGGCTGCCGCCGAAGATATTTCGCAGGTACTTCGCCGGGGTATTCGACTCGTCCGAGGAAAGTTGGGAGTTCTTCAGGAACCAGTTGTTGCTGACGGTATTGGTCGGGCGGTAGTACTCGTACGCGGAACCATGCAGCTTGTTGGTGCCCTTCTTCGTCACCAGCGAAATCTGTGCTCCCGAGGAGCGGCCGGAGTCTGCGCCGCCGTTGGAGGTGGTGACGCGAAACTCCTCGGTCGAGTCCAGCGTGGAGCGCAGAACGCCGGTGAAAGCGTAGCCGCTGAGCTGATCGTTGTCGTCGACACCGTCGAGAGTGATGTTGCCCTGATCGGAGCGGCTGCCGGAGACCGATCCCTGGCGGCTGTCCATCTGCTCCTGGTTGCCGGTGGCGCTGTTTCCGCCGCCTTCACCCAGAAACAGCACGCCGGGCTGCAAAGCCAGCAGCGAAACCGGATCGCGTCCATCCATGGGCAGCGATTGAATCATCTCGTTGCCCACCGAGCCGCCCATTGCTGCATCGGTGGTGTTGATTGCAGCCGCGCTGGCGGTTACATCCACCGTGACCGCATTGGACTGCATCGAAAGACTGAAGTCGATAGTCGCCGGCTGGTCCACCAGCAATTCGGCAGACTTAGAAGAGCTTCCCAGGCCTTGAGCGGTTACCAAGATGACGTAGTGAGCCGGCGGAATATGTACAAATTCATAGATACCCTGGCCGTTGGTAGCGGTGGTCAGTGTCTTGTCGACACTCTTATCTGTAATCGTAACCGTGGCATTGGGCACGAGCGCGCCGCTAGGGTCTTTTACTGTTCCATGAAGTGAAGTCGTTGCACTTTGCCCAAATGCAAAACTGCTTGAGAAGAGGATGCAAGAAAGCATCGCTCCCAGTAGGGATCGTTTCACGTCTGTTCCTCCAAAGGTTTTGAAGCGCTAAAGATGCAAGTCTTTTTGGGATTGGTACTTCTTAGGAATGGCCTTGCTGTGAGCGGTCCAGATCTCTATGTGCTGGCCGTCTCTCCACTCGAAGAGTACTTTTATCTTGCAGCAAATTCACCGGCTTTTCAACTGATTTTCTCCCGGCAGCCACGGAAGAGGTCGCAAAAGCGCGCCTCTCGCCCCAGCGAGCCGGCATGGAAAAACGGGCTAAAACGCCCGGTTGAAGTGTTTGAATGGTAAGGCGGAATTGCAGAAATTCAAGTAATAATGTGACCGGCAGACACTGCGGAGGGGTCAACGGCCGCGCCAGAGTGCAAAACACAACACAATACTCCCAGCCGATCGGTCAGCGCGCAGCGCATTCCGGCCGTCACATTTCCTACTGCTGCTGTTGCATCTGCTGTGTGTCCAGGATTGGAATCGCCCGCTCCGGCGGTTGCTGCGCTCGCTCCACCAGTACCGACCAGTCGTCTGGAATCGGCATCTTCCGGTCCAGCGGCGGAGCTTCCATGCTGGCCTCCACATGCACCGCCACATACAGCTCGCTTGCCGTCTTGCCGCGATAGATCCCATGCGTTGGCGGCACGTCGGCATAGTCCCGCCCTACCGCCGTCCGGATATGCCGGTTGTGCGCGACCAGATCGTTGGTCGGGTCCAGGCCTACCCAGTTCAGGTGCGGCATCAGCACCTCCACCCAGGCATGCGAAGCATCCGGCAGCGATCGGTCGTGATCTCCGCGCCCCCGGTACAGATACCCGCTGACATACCGCGCTGGAATCCCGATATGCCGCAATAGTGCGATCATCGTATGGGCAAAATCCTGGCAGACGCCCTTGTGGCTGGCAATCGCCACGTCAATCGGCGAATCCACCTTCGTTGAACGCGGCACATAATCGAAGTACTCGTAGAGCCGCTTGTTCAGCTCATGCACCACCATCAGGGGATCGTCGCGCCGCACTACGTCCAGCTTCTTCGCCAGCTCCAGCAACGCCGGTGTGAACTGCGCAAATGTACTCGGCAGCAGCATCTCGCCGTAGTCGCCCTCCCCGATCATTGCGTCCAGCGCACCCCAGGCGTCGGGCGAGAGAAAGGACGGCGGCTCAGCCTCCATCTGATGCCGCACCAGCGACTCAGCCACGATCACCAGTTGGTCGTGATCGCCTGGAATATCGAAGTGCTGCACATCGTTGCCGTAGTGATCTCGATAGCTGAAGACGCGGCACCTCGGGCTCACCGAAAGCGAAAACGAGAGCACATGCTGGCTCAGGTCCGAGCGCGGATGCATCCGGATCTCCATGATGCTCTCGCTCACCGGCTCCTTATAGCGAAAGCGCGTCAAGTGGCGGATCGAATAAAAATTCATCCTTGCTCCAGAAACAAAAGATTAAGAACTACGCTTCGCTTGACGCTCGATCCGTTCTTCGAGCTGGATGATGACCGTGTCCCCAGCATCTTTGCCAATCGCTTCGCGGAGTTCCGCTTTCATCGGCAGCTTGTGTGTGCCGTCGCCAAGCGCCATAAATGAGCTCGCAAAGGAGTGGCCGTCGACCCTCCCTCGAACCTTCACCAGTCCGCGAGTTTGAAAGAATGAGGCGGAATCAGGCCAGATTACGTACGTCCAGCCGCCCTTGCTTGGGCTCTTTTGCAGCTTCGCGGAGAAAGTCTTATCCAGCTTCATGACCTCACTCCTTTCGAATAGAGTAAACGCCGCGATCTCCTGGATTGCCAGCGCCTAGATTGCCAGCGCCGATTGAATCGAATACTGCACGTAATACCGGTAGAGCAGCTCATGAATCTGCTGGCACTGCGTACGGATCGAATGCAGAAACGCCCCCGGATTGCCGTCCAGAATCTCATCGATCGTCGTGTACCTCAGCATGGCATGCAGCCGCCCCGCCGATGCCAGCAACTCCTCTGGAGGCCGCCTGCCGCCCGTCCTCTGAATCGCATCCAGCGCCTGCCGGACTCCATCAATGGAATAGCGCAGCGCATGAGGAAAATCGCGATTGAGCAGTAGAAACTCCAGAATTCGATCCGGCGAAAGATCGGCCGTGTACACCTGGCAGTAAGCCTCGAACGAAGTGCAGCATCGCAGCAGCCCCACCAGCTCTAGGTACTGATAACCCGAGTGCTCCCGTTCCGGCAGATTCAGCAGGCTCTCCTGGTAAACCTCAAGCAGCGTCGCCGTCGCATAAGCTCGCTCCAGATAGCGTCCCAGGCGAATGAACTGCCAGCCCTCGCCATGAATCATCGTCGTATCGCTGACGCCTTTGAAGAGGTGAATGCCATCCACAATCGAGGACAGAAAGTCGTTCATGTTGGAGCGGAACTGCGCCTGCGCATGCGGCGAATGCATCTGATGATAGAGCCGGTTCAGCCGCTGCCACTGCTCCGTGCTGATCTCCTCACGCACCTGCCGCGCATTCTCCCGCGCCGCATTCAGGCATGTCGTCACAGACGCCGCGTTGCCGGGGTCGAAGATCATCGAACGCGTCATCGCATCCGCATCGCCGGTCCACTCCACGCCCCGCGGATTGCCCAGCGAAGTCAGCAGCCGCTGCCAGCGCGTATCGGCGCTGGTCTCCGAGGCATCGAGCAGCAGGCTCATCGTTACGTCGAGCTGGCGCACGGTATTCTCAGCGCGCTCCAGGTAGCGGCTCATCCAGTAGAGGCTGTCGGCAACGCGTGAAAGCATTCGTACTCCTCCAGAGTTTCGTCTGCTCACTGCAACTGCACTACTCACTGCACTACTCCAAACCGCTTTAGGGATAAAGTTCTGCTATTCCAGCACCCACGTATCTTATTCCAAAACCCAAGTATCCTTGCTGCCCCCGCCCTGCGACGAGTTCACCACCAGCGAGCCTTTCTCCAACGCCACGCGCGTCAGCCCGCCGGGCACGATATTCACCTTGTCGCCAAAAAGAATGTACGGCCGCAGATCGACGTGGCGCGGCTCCAGATGATTGCCGAAAAGACAAGGCGCGCGCGAAAAATCCAGCGTCGGCTGCGCAATGTAGTTGCGCGGATTGGCCTCAATGGCCTTCGCAAACTCCTCGCGCTGAGCCGCCGTCGACTGCGGCCCGATCAGCATTCCATAGCCGCCGCTCTCGCCCACAGCCTTGACCACCAGCTTGTCCAGATTGGCCAGCACATGCTTCCGAGATTTCTCTTCGGTAAGCAGGTAGGTCTTAACGTTGTTCAGGATCGGATCTTCGCCCAGGTAATACTTGATGATGTCCGGAACGTACGCATACATCGCCTTGTCATCCGCAAGCCCCGTGCCGAACGCATTGGTCACCGTCACATTACCCGCGCGATAAGCATTGAACAACCCCGCGCATCCCAACCCCGAGTCCGCGCGAAAAATCAGCGGATCGCTGAAGTCGTCATCCACGCGCCGATAGATCACATCCACGCGCTTCAACCCATCCGTGGTGCGCATATAGACGATGTTGTCGTGCGTCACCAGGTCGCGGCCCTCGACCAGGTCGATGCCCATCTGCCGCGCCAGATACGTGTGCTCAAAGTAAGCCGAGTTGAACACGCCCGGTGTCAGCAACACGATATTCGGCTCCGGCCGTCCCTCGGGAGCCAGCGAGCGCAACGTGTTCAGTAGCAGCTGCGGATAATGCTCGATCGGCCGCACGCCATAGCTGTGAAAGAGCTGCGGAAAGGTCCGCTTCATGACCCGCCGGTTGGTGAGCATGTAGCTCACACCCGAAGGCACGCGTAGATTGTCTTCCAGCACCACAAACTCGCCGGTGCGCAGCCGCAGCAGATCCGTGCCCACCACCGCGATATACACATTGCGCGGAACCTCAAGCCCACGCATCTGCCGCCGGTAGTGCTTGCAGCTGTAAACCATCTCGCGCGGCACCACGCGGTCGGCCAGAATCTTCTCCTCGCCATACACGTCGCGCAAAAAATGATTGAGCGCCGTGATGCGCTGCGTCAGCCCGCGTTCGATCCGGTCCCACTCTTCCGAAGCAATCAGCCGCGGCAGCAGGTCATAAGGAAAGATGCGCTCCGTGCCCTCATCACGCCCGTAAACAGTGAACGTAATGCCCTGCGTCAGAAACGAGAGGTCCGCCGACTGCTTGCGCCGCAGCAACTCCTCATGCGGCAGGCTCGCGAGGGTCTCAACGAGCGCCTGATATTCCGGCCGGATCGCACCATCCGGCGTCCGCATCTCGTCAAAGGCCCCATCCAGCAGGTAATCGCGAAACAGCCTTTCCAGCTCGATCGGCTTTTCGGCGCTGGCGACTGCATCGGCTGTAGTGACAGGTTCGTTGGCACTCATCTCTGCGATGGCGAATCCTTTTCTGCAAGCTGTCGAAGATGAAAGTAAGCGGAAACGCGCTACGGTTCCCAATAGACTACACCGTGTACAAGCGAGAGCAATGCGCGAAAATCCAGAGCGCCTCGTGAATCATTTTGTAGATAACTAAACAAAGCGGCACACCCAAAGGATGTGCCGCCTCATTTCAGACCAAACAGCTCCAAGAACGATCGCATGGACGGCCAGTCCCGGCTAGTCCTCTAGAAGTTGTTCCAGAGCGCCTGGTTGTAAACCTCGTGGTGGTACTGCACTTCGGAGCCCTTCACAAACGTGCCCAGCGCGCGCGGTGAACGATCCGCCGCGGCCCGCTTCAGGTCGGTGAACCGTCCCTGCACATCCGCTCCCAGAATCTCCGCAACCCAATCCGACTTGGCAAAGTCATCGATCGCCGAGTAGACATTGTCCGGCAGGTAGCGATGCGCCTGGCGCAGGTTGTCGATCTCCGCAACCTTGCCGTCGATGCCCGTCTTGAATAGCGAATAGAGCACCAGGTACGGATTCGCATCCGGGCCCACCGAGCGCACTTCCACGCGCATTGACTTCGAGTTGCCGATCGGCACGCGAATCATCGATCCGCGATCCGTCGCCGAAGCCTTGATCTGGTTCGGAGCCTCGAAGTGCGGATCGAGACGCCGGTACGCATTCACGCTCGGGTTCAGAATCAGGCAGATATCGAGGGCGCGCGAAAGAATGCGGTCGATATATTCCCAGCCAAAGGTTGAGAGCTTCTCCTGTCCCTCGGGATCCCAGAACAGGTTGACATTGTCTCGTGTGATCGACATGTTAGTGTGCATGCCACTGCCGTTCACGCCCACCACCGGCTTGGGCAGGAAGCTCGCCGTGTAGCCCATGTTGGTCGCCACCTGGCGCGTGAGCAGCTTGTAGAGCTGGATCTGATCCGCCGCCGCCACCACTTCGCCGTAGCTGTAGTTGATCTCGAACTGGCTCGGCGCGACTTCCGGATGATCCTTCTCGTTCTGGAAGCCCATCGCGCGCTGCACTTCCGCCGATGTGTCGATGAACTTGCGCAGCGGATCGAGCGGCAGCGAGTGATAGTAGCCGCCGGTGTTCACATAGTCGAAGCGCCCCGTCTCGTGGAACTTCTTCTCCGCATCCGTGCCCGCAAAGAGGAAGCCCTCGATCTCATTGGCCGCGTTGAGCGTGTAGCCCTTCTCGGCAAACTGCGTGTCCGAGAACTTCTTGAGCACGCCGCGAAGGTCGCCCGAGTACGGCTCGCCATTCTTGTCGATCACCGTGCCGAAGACCAGCACCTTGCCGGTGCCGAAGACATCCGCCGGCACCCAGTAAAAGGCGCTCCAGTCGATGCCCAGGCGCAGATCGCTTTCCTTCTGTGCGGTAAAACCGCGAATCGAAGAGCCGTCGAAGGTCAGATTGTCGTAGCTCGAGATCAGGAACTTCTTGTCATAGTCCAGCAGATGCAGCCGGCCTTCAAGGTCGCTGAACAGGACGGTCACGGCCTTGATCCGCTTCTCGTCAGTCAGGTACTTCAGCCGTTTTTCGCGAATCTCATCCGGATTTATCCGGTTCAATCTATCGCTCTTCGCTTCAAGATTTTTCTCTTCCAACTCCTCGTAGCTGAGGGCTAGAAAATTGCGGTAAATGTCTGACACGTATCCTCTCCCTTCGGGAAATTCAAATATAGATGGCGGGGATGACAACCGCGCGGGCTGTTGCACGCCTGGTGAACGTCATGTGAATTCAGGTTAACCCGCCACACGCCAGTGCGCATAAGGAAAATGAAATTGCCTCGCCCACGCTGCACCGATATGCGGTCCAGCCGCCCACAATCCGCTTCAGGCGCTCGATTTCAGACTGTTAGCATCATTATCCAAGGAGAATTCACCCCACTCATGCCTGCTCTGTATCACCGTTTCCCTCATTGCCAACCATTGCCGCACCTGGCGTTCGTTGCCCTTGCCGTCTTTCTAGCTTTGTCCGCCGCTCCGGCCCAGGCCGAAAAACACACCGCCAAACACGCCGAGAAAGCCGCCGAACCCGCCGTTTCCAAAACGCCGATCCAGATCGTCGCCAACCTCAGCGAAGCCCCCCGCAGGCTCTATCACGCCGAGGTCGATATCCCGGTGACCGAGGGCCCCGTCAGTCTGACCACCCCCAAGTGGATTCCCGGCAACCACCGCCCCACCGGCCCAGTTGACGACATCACCGGCGTGGTCTTCACAGCGAACGGCCAGACCTTGCCCTGGCGTCGCGACGACGTCGATCTCTACCAGTTCCACGTCACCATCCCCAAAGGTGTCACCACTTTGCACGCGCATCTGGACTGCATCGTCACCGAGCGCATCTCGCAGAAGATGGCCGTCCTCGAGTGGGAAAAGCTCCTGCTTTACCCGGCGAACACTCCCGTTCGCGATATTCCTGTGCAGCCCTCGCTCATCGTCCCCAACGGCTGGGGCATCGGCACCGCGCTGCAGCCCGAAGGCGCCAGCGCCTATCCCGTCCCCGCCTCCGGCAGCACAACAAAGTTCGCCGTCACCAACGTCGAGCAGCTTGAAGACTCGCCCATCATCACCGGCGAATACTTCCACGAGTTCGCCCTCGCCCCCGAGGTCACGCCCAAGCACTTCATTGACGTCGTCTCCGACGCACCCGAAGACTCGAACCTGCGCCCCAGCGTGCTCGCCGAGCTCAACAACCTCGTCCGCGAAGCCAGTACCGAATACGCCTCGCATCACTACCACGTCTACCATTTCCTGCTCACGCTCTCCGACGTCGCAGGCGGCGAAGGCCTCGAGCACGGCCAGTCTTCCGACAACGGTGTTGGTGAAAAAGGCTTTGCCGACGACAGCCACCAGCTCGCCGAATCCGACCTGCTCTCGCACGAGTTCACCCACAGCTGGAACGGTAAATACCGCCGCCCCTTCAATCTCTATCAGACCGATTTCGCCACTATGCAGCAGGGTTCGCTGCTCTGGGTTTATGAAGGCATGACGCAGTACCTCGGCAACGTCCTCGCCGCACGCTCCGGCCTTAAGAGTCAGCAGCAGTACCGCGACTTGCTGGCCATGTCCGCCGCCAATCTCGACTACAAGATCGGCCGCGAGTGGCGACCTACTGAAGACACCGCCATCGCCGCCAGCATCCTTCGCGGAGGCAACCCCTCCTGGTCCAACTGGAAGCGCGGGCAGGACTACTACCAGGAAGGCGAACTGCTCTGGCTCGACGCCGACACCCTCATTCGCAAGATGACCGACAACAAGAAGTCCCTCGACGACTTCCTCAAGATTTTCCTCGGCCTCGGCGGCGACACTGGCCCGACTATCGTCACCTACAACCGCGACGAGCTCATAAAAGACCTCAACGAAGTCGCCCCCTACGACTGGGCAAAATTCCTGCATAAGCGCATCGACCTGATCAACCCGCATGCCGATGTCGCCGGCATCGAACAAGGCGGCTACCGCCTCGTCTACCACGACAAGCCCACCAAGTCAGAACGCACCATGGCCTCAGCCGGCGGACCGCGCCGCAGCGGCCTCAACTGCTGGTATTCCATCGGCTTGCGCATCAATGCCGAGGGTCTCATCAGCGACGTTCGCGTCAACGGCCCCGGTGACAAGGCCCGCCTCGCACCCGGCTACAAGATACTCGCCGTCAACGGACACATCTTCTCCAGCGACGCCCTCAAAGCCGCCATCCACAACTCCAAAACCAACACCGAGCCCATGCACTTCGTGGTGCAGGCCGACACCTTCGTCTCCAATTTCGATGTGGACTATCACGGCGGCGAACGGTATCCTGCCCTCGAACGCATCGAAGGCGCCCCTGCCTATCTCGACAACATCACCACGCCACGAACCACTCCGGAGAAGGCCCTGGCCACTCAGGATAAACAGGCCGAAGAAGAGTAGAGCATTGGAGACGGCAGACCACGGAGTTCAAAAGTGGCAGCCGTCTCCAGCCTCCAGCCATCAATACAGCATCAGAAAAAGAAGCTGCTTCTCTTTGTCTCTTGATCCACTGTTGCCATCCTTCCCCAGAAGGCGATTCGAACGATGGGCTACAAGAAGGGGTCGGTTCTCAGAACGGCCTTCGATACGTACAAGATTCAGGCGCAGCGAGGCGAGGGCGCCTCAGGCGAAGTATTCGAGGCGCTGGACTCAGACGGCGTGCTCCGTGCCGTCAAAATTCTTCACGCAGTCAAAGGCAGCTCAGCCGGCCTCAAGCCCTCGCGCGATGAATTCAACTTCTGTTTTTGTAGTACCCACCAGAACATCATCCCCGTACTCGACTGCGGCCTCACCGGTTCCAAGGCGGTCTTCTACGTGATGCCGCTCTACAGGGAGTCGCTGCGCGATCTCATCACGCGAGGCATTCCGCCCGAGAACGTCCTTCGCATCTTCGGCCAGATCCTCGACGGCATCGAAGCCGCGCACCTGCTCGGCATCAGCCATCTCGATCTCAAGCCCGAAAACATTCTTCTCAACGAAGGCGCGCTCGATCTGGTCATCGCCGACTTCGGCATCGCCCACCTCGAAGAAGCAGCACTGCTCGAATCCCCAGACCCGCCGGGTGAAAAGGCCGCAAGCAACGATGCCAGTCCCGACCCCGGCCCTGCGCACTTTCCCTACGCCGCACCCGAACAGAGAACCCTAGGCATCTCCGTCGGCGGCAAAGCCGATGTCTACGCGCTCGGCATCCTGCTGCACGAGATGTTCACCGGCAAAACCACCATCGGTCTGGGCCACGCGGACATCGCCGACGTAGCGCCCAAATTCGCCTACGTCGACTGGACCATCGGCCGCATGACCAACCCTGAGCCTTCGCGCCGCCTCTCGATCGGCGAAGTGAAGCATGAACTCATAGCCCGCGGCAACGAGTTCCTCAGCCTGCAGCGCCTCAACTCCCTCAGGAACGAAGTCCTCGTCGACTCTCAGGTCGACAACCCGCTGCTGCGCAATCCCATCACCATCCAATCCGTCGACTTCAAAGGCGAAACCCTCTATCTCACGCTCAGCACCGCGCCGCCAGCCGACTGGGTCGCCGCCTTTCACGGTCTCGCACAGAGCTCAAGCTCGAGTGGACAGGGCCCCGACCGCTACGTCTTCCTCGGCAAACTGGCCCACCTTCGCGTCTCCCGCAAGTCCGATCCGCAGCACCTGCTCGATCTTGCTAAGTCTTACGTCCAGACCGCCAATCGCCTCTACATCGAACACACCGAATCAGCCCACCGCCACCACATAGAGCAGGAACGCGAAAAGATGCGCGCCAAAATCGCCGCCGAAGAACGCCGCCACCAGGTCCTCGCCAAATTGAGAATCTGAACCAGAGCCCCATCTCCGCAGAGCCCCATAGCGTAATCTGTTGGCTCAGGAGACCAAGCTCATCCATGCTGATCCAATTCATGCTGATTCAATTTAGGAAGGCTATGCCTATCTTCGTGGCGGCGCTCTTTGCGCTGACTGCGTTCGCCGCGCCGCTGCAAGCCCAGACCACCGACGCGCCCCAGGAAAACTTCATCAAGTCCCACTACACCAAGTACGAGTACCGCATCCCCATGCGCGACGGCAAACATCTCTTCACCGCCGTCTACGTACCCAAGGCCAGTGCGTTTCCCAGCGATCCCGGCCCCTATCCTTTCATGATGGACCGCACTCCCTACAGCGTCGGCCCCTATGGCGAAGACCAGTATCCCGCGCGCCTCGGCCCTTCCGATGAATTCGAAAAAGGCGGCTACATCTTCGTCTACCAGGATGTCCGTGGCCGCTGGATGAGTGAAGGCGACTTCCTCGAGATGAGCCCGCACATCGACGACAAGAAATCGCCCAGCGATGTCGATCCCGCCTCTGACACCCACGACACCATCGACTTCCTGCTCAAGACCGTCCCCAACAACAACGGCAAGGTCGGCATCTGGGGCATCTCCTATCCCGGTTACTACACCTCGGCCAGCATCATCGATTCGCACCCGGCCTTAGTCGCAGCCAGCCCGCAGGCGCCCATGACCGATCTCTTCCAGGGTGACGATGCCTACCATGGCGGAGCCTTCATGCTCTCCGCCAACTTCGGCTTCTACGTCTCCTTCAAGCCGCAGACAGAGCCGCAAACGCCGCACCAGACCATACGCTTCGACTTCGGCACGCCCGACACCTATCGCTTCTATCTCGACGCAGGCAGCCTCTCCAACATGGAGTCGAAGTACCTCAAAGGCTCCAACTGGCTCTACGCCGACCAGATGAAGCACGACACCTTCGACAGCTACTGGCAGGCCCGCAACCTCGCTCCGCACATGAAGAACGTCAAGTGCGCCGTGCTCGTCGTCGGCGGCTGGTACGACGCAGAAGATCTCTCCGGCCCCTACAAAACCTTCTACTCCATCAGCAAACTCAATCCCGAAACCCCGACCACCCTTGTCGAAGGCCCCTGGGTCCACGGCGGCTGGGCACGCGGCGAGGGATCGCATCTCGGCGACATTCCCTTCAACTCCAAGACCAGCGAATACTTCCGTTCCAACATTCAGTTTCCGTTCTTCGAGCACTACCTCAAAGGCAAAGGCGCAGCAGAGCCCAAAGCCATCGTCTTCGAAACCGGCACCAACGTCTGGCGCAACCTCGACGCGTGGCCGCCCAAAGCCGCTTCGCCCAAGACACTCTACTTCCACGCCAACGGCAAGCTCAGCTTCGACGCGCCAAATGAAGCCTCAAGCTCCGACAGCTACGTCAGCGATCCCGCGCATCCCGTGCCCTTCGTCGGCTACACCACCGATGGCGTGCCCCAGCGCTACATGGTCGACGATCAGCGCTTCGCCAGCTATCGCCCCGACGTGCTCGTGTACGAGAGCGACATCCTCACCGAAGACGTCACCATCGCAGGTCCCATCAGCCCAAAGCTCAAGATCGCCTCGACCGCTACCGACTCCGACTTCGACGTCAAGCTCATCGATGTCTATCCCGAAAATTACCCCGACCCTGAAAACCCCGGCGGTGGAAAGCGCATCCTCGACGCTCCTCCGGTCCACATGGGCGGCTATCAGGAGATGCTCCGCGGCGAGCCCTTCCGCGCCAAATTCCGCGCCAGCATGGAGAAGCCCGAAGCCCTCACGCCCAACAAGCTCACCGAGATCGACTTCGACATGCCCGACCTCTATCACACCTTCCGCGCCGGCCATCGCATCATGGTGCAGGTGCAGTCCAGTTGGTTCCCGCTCACCGACCGCAACCCGCAGTCATTCACCGACATTCCCTACGCTAAGCCCGACCAGTTCGTGAAGGCCACCGAAACCGTCTACCACCAGAAAGACGCCGCCTCGGGAGTTGAGGTGCTAGTTCTACCACAACCGTAATCGACGATTGCTATTGAACAATGATCGGGGTGCCCCATCCTTTCCGCTCCATTTGCGGAAAGGGTGGGAACCACAGAAGCAAGCCATCAGCACATCGACTAGTATCTTTTCGTAACCGCCGCCGGAGCATCTCCACCCCTCCCATGTAGCAGCCAGTCCAGCGGCCTGCGCACATCCTCTTCATGCGCCTGCCCCAGCACCTTGGCGATCACCTCGCCCTGCTCATCCAGCACCACCGTCGCCGGTAGCACATTCCCCAGCCCAAGCCGCCCCAGCATATCCAGATCCGCACCCACCCAGACCTCCATCGCCGGCTTCTGTGCATTCAGGAACTGCTCTATCCTGGCGCGATTCTTCGCATTGCCCGGATCCTCATCCGCTGAGATCGCTACAAAGCGAACCTTCCCCTGGGCGTACTTCACTCCATACTCCTCACTCAGCTTCGACAGCAGCGGAAGCTCCTCACGGCACGGCCCGCACCAAGTCGCCCAGAAGTTGACTACCGTAATCGATCCGCGCAGATCCGCGAACTTCTCCGTCGCCCCGCTCAGGTTCCTGAACTCAAGATTCGGCGCGCGCTTGGCGTCCGCCATTGGAACCACGCAAGCCATCAGCGCCACAGCCATCATCATGCGAAAAACATTCTTCATGATCTTCCTTGTCATTTAGAAATCAAGAGCCCTACCAGCGCATCCACGCCGGCAGGGCTCGTCTCGATACAACGCGGCTTAAAACCGGTGCGTCAGGCTGGCCAGCCACACATACTGCGCAAAAGCCGCATCGCCATGCGTGTGATACACCGAGTCCGGATAGCTCGATGTGCGGTCCCGATGCACAGCCTTATACACGCCCGCCGTCAGGATGTTATGTCCGCGGACATACTGCCCGCCCGGCCCAACGGTGACCGCAAAGCCAGGTCTGCGAAACCCGTCATTGCTGTTGGGAAAGAGATTGTCCGCGGGTACGCCTTCATCGCGCGGGCCAAACGTGCCGCTCAATCCCTTCACTTTGGCAATAGGAAACTCGACTCCAGCCTCGAAGAGATACTGGTCCGAAATCGCCGCATAATTATTCAGCGGAGTCGTCGTGCTCAGTGTCGCGCCGCGCTGCACGCCATTCGTCCCGCCCTGCGTCGCGATGTAGTCGCCATCTGTATAGAAGGTCAGAGACTTGTTGATGCGCTGGTATCCCGCCCACTCCATCACCAGACCCCAGCCGCCATTGCCGGGCTGGATCGAGTAATCCACCGGCGCTGTCACTTCCACCGGCGAGCCTGTTCCTGTCGTATTCGTGTTCACCGTGTTCTGCACATCGTCGTTGCCCGTCGGCATCAGCACGCCCAGCCCGATGGAGAAGTTATTCCTCGGCGCATTCAGCGGGTTGCGAATCCACGCGCTCGCGCTCAGGATCGTATCTCCTACGCCCGTGGCCTCATACTTGATCGGCGAGTTCTGGCTCTTGCGCGAGGCAAACAGCCATGGCGCATCGATCGAAACGCTGATGCGCGGCGTCACCTGATAGGTCAGGTTGGTGGTGACGATGTTGATCCGGTTCTCCACCTGCGTCTTCTGCTGAGCGCGATACTCCTGATACACATCGCCAACATAGTGCTGGTAAGAGAACTGGTGCCGCTCGCCGATGGTGATCTCAAAGTGTCCCGGCTCCAGCACCCCGCCTTCGCCCGTAGGCAATCCACCCTGCTCCGGCGAGCGTGCCAGGATGCAGCCCTGTCCAAGCAGCGGCGCCGCGGACGCGATTAGAAAGACGGTGGCAGCGAAGGAGACAGCAGCCCTCCTGCATAGGTTAGGGATGAATGTTGGTCTTGGAGCAAGTCTTTCGTTGGAAACACAATCGTTTTGCAATGGGAATAGCCTCTTCAATCTTCAGGAATCTGTCTTCGGCCACATACAGCAAAATCCGGCACAGTGCGTGTGGATTGTGACGCCGTGGCTCGCAGATAACCCTAGCGGTGAAGGCCGGCCGCACACATCGGACAAACTATGGAGCGATTTCTCAAGCCATACGTTGACCTATCCCTGCAACTCCCGATGGAGAATCAAGAGAACCAATAGCGTGCTGATCCCATCCAGTGCCCTCAAGCCGCGATGCACAAAAAGCAAAGGGCGCGAACGGGAGTAATCTCCCTTTCGCGCCCTTGTTGCACTTGCGTATAGAGTTTTGTTCGAGCTTTATTTCACCGTCAGCGGCAGCGTCGTAAACGTCTCCGAAGCATTCACGCCATCGCTCGTCTGCGCCCAGATGGTCAGCGTATACGACCCCGGAATCGTACCCAGGTTCGCCGTCGGCGGATGGTTCAGGTATCTGTAGCGCGCATTGCAGGCTGAGGTTCCCGCCATGCCGATCGCGCCCACGAGAAGCACCAGCATTACGCGGCCCAACACTTTCCGCCTGCGTCCCAGCAGCCCCAGTCCAACCACGCCAGGCAGCAATACCGCAAGTACCAGGGGACTACCGGCATTCTGCGAGAGTCCGCCCGCCGGAGCTGTTGTCTGAATCGTGAAGTGCGAGCTCAGCGGCGTAGTCGCCGAAGTGATCTGCAGATTGGTCGGCGTAAAGGTGCAGCTCACGCCCACCGGCAGCGCCGTATCCGTAGACGACCCCGTGCTCACCGGCGCTCCCGCGCACGACAGCGCCACAAATCCCGTAAAACCACCGGCTGGCGTCACCGTGGCGCTCACATTCGCCGCATCCCCCGGCGCATCCACCGACACCGTAGTGGGGTTGAGGCTGAGCGCAAAGCTGCTCGCGCTCGTCGCCGCAGCGCTCACCTGCGCGCTATCCGATTGCGAGGCCGCATGCCTGGCATCGCCAACATAGACCGCGCGCAGATAGTGGTATCCCTGGGTCAGCCCGCTATAGCGAATCTCGGCTTCTCCCGAGGCATTCAGCGCCGCCCCTGCCAGCATGCGGCCCTGTTCCACCAGCTCGACCACTCCGGCGGCAGGTGCGCCATCCTCGCCCAATACCTTCGCCGAATACGTCGCGACCGCGTGTCCGCCAACCTCCTCGGACCCGGTCGTCAAAGTGGTGTGGGTTGCGATGCCCGTCGTCTGCGCCATGGCTGCCGTTGCGGCCAGCCCGGCCATCATTCCGGCGGCCAGCGCCACAACCAGTCCTGTTCGCGCCAACCGGCGCATGCCCATCTCTATCGTCACCCGCACTCAACCTCTGTCAAAAACTTGTTCCGCCCGGGAATCCCGGATTCCATTGCAATCGGAGTCTTCATTGTATCCGCCCGCGCCCGAATGCAGCTATGCGCGCAGTTTTAGGCCCATCTCATGGGGATGTGCTGCTCTCTCAACAGACGCCTGCCGGAGCCCGAAGTGAGCCGCGCGGCCTCAATGGCGCTTTTGCGGCTTTCCGCCAGATACCTTGGCCGGACCGTTGCCCGGGCCGTTACTCGGAGCAGCCTGCTCCCCCTGCCAGCGCGCGTCGAAGTCGTAGAACCACTCCGCCGCCTTCCGATAGTCGCCTGCACCGGCCAGCGAATCGGCCGAGGTCTGCACCTCAAGCCGCTGCCAGGGCGTCAGCGACCAGTTCAGTGGATCGGTTTCCACCTTCGACGCAGCATTGTTATCCGCAAATACCAGCCGCTTCAGGTGCACCTTGTCGGTATAAGCCTTCTCGAAAAGGTCCAGGGCCACCCGGTTGCGCTGCGTCACACTCTCATGCCCGGCGCTGTAAAAGGACGAGATCGGCCCCATCAACTGGTTGCCGATCTTCCACAACGTAGACGACTCACCGGGACGAT
The DNA here is from genome assembly GCA_036271955.1 of Acidobacteriaceae bacterium. Taxonomy (GTDB): domain Bacteria; phylum Acidobacteriota; class Terriglobia; order Terriglobales; family Acidobacteriaceae; genus Acidicapsa. The sequence goes on along the minus strand of DATAZR010000147.1, from coordinate 45,428 downwards.
CGGAAGGCGCTTCCGGACTGTTGCGAATCTCCACCAGAATCACGTTCAACGGCGCTTCCGATTGCGCCCCTGCGCTCGCCTGCTTCTCCAACGCCGAGCGCAGGAACTCGATCGCCGAAGAAGTTCCATCATTGTCGTAATATCCACCATCGACGAAGTGCAGGCCATCCGGATCGACCTTCACCGGCACCCGGCTCGCCGACGAAACATACGGAAAAGTCGCCGACATCTGCGCCGCGCTGGCCAGCGGCAGATCGGCCAGGCTCCCGTCCTGCGCTTTGGCGTAGTACTTCTCCAGAAAGGACTCCGCCGGAAACGACTCATTGGCCCCGGAAACCGAGTCGGCCGGCATCTTGTAGTTGGCCAGCAGCATCCGAGTCCCGCCCTCCACTGTGGTCGTGTTCATGGTGAATGCCGGCACGCGAAAATCCTTCGCCACTCCGGCCAGGTTGGCCAGCGACAGACTGCGCTCCGTCGCTTCCACCTCCCCCGCCTTGTCCAGGTCGGCTTGCAGATTATTCGCATCGCTCTCCGGCTGCTGGCAATAGACGTTTCGCAGGTTGCGCGCAAATCCCTTGCGCAGCGCCCAGGTACGATCCTTGCCCAGCGGCAGGGCGAACTGGTCGTCCACGCCGCTCGATGGCCGCAGCACCAGCGGCAGCAGCGGCACATATGCCCGCGGCATGTCGTAGTACACCAGCCCCCACGTCACCGCTTCCAGGCTTGAACACTGCGCCGCCGCAATCATGGGATCGGCCTGCTCCTTGCCGAGAAACGCCCCCTTCGCCGCCGGCAGCTTCTGCAGCGCGTCAAGATAGGTCATCAACCCCACGCTTCCGCCCGAAACCGTGCTCGCCAGCAGCAGATGCTCATGAAACGGAGTCGTGCCGTCTTTAGCATCGGCAAAAGCCGTCTCCAGCCGGCTCAGCACCGATGCCGTCCACGCCGACGCGTGCAGCCCCCCTCCGGTCGCCGTCACCACGATTACCGGCCGCCCCGGAGAGTTGCTGCGCAGCGCCGCCAATATCTCCTGCGGAGACTCAAGCTGCAATCCCGGCTGCGCCGTCGCTGTCGAAACAAAATGCTCTTCCTTGTCCCGGTACACGCCCAGCCCGTTCAGCAGAAAGACCAGGAGCGCCACAGTCGTCAGCACCGGCACCCGGAACCGGTCCGCAAAAAACGCCACCCACGAGAGCGCCCACAAAGAGGCAATCGCCGTCAGCAGAATCAGTGCAAACGGCGGAAAGCGCTCCGGGTCGGATTTCATATACAGCACCGGAATCGCCGCCAGAAAGCCTACGATCGCCAGCGTGAAAAGAATCTTCCACTTGATCAGCCCATAGCCCGCCACCGGCGAACTCGACCACCAGAAGATCCACAACGCCGCCAGCCCCGGCAACACCAGAAACACCCCGTAGGAAATCCACGAAGCCGTCACCATCGGAACCGGCGCCGTCAGCGGACACATCGCCAGGTACAGCAGAATTGCCCCTATCACTGCGGGAATGTGAAAAGCATGCGCCTCGTACAGCCGCCCATCCGGAGAGCGGTAGATATAGCCATGCGGCCCGGCCACCGCCAGCAGCAGCTTGCCCATCCAGCCAAAGCCCGGCACCATCCCGGCAGAGCGCAGCGGAGACCGCACTCCTTCCAGCGTCCCCTGGTTCAGCAGCTTGCCCTGGGCCGTCAGGCCAAAGCACCAGCGCGGCAGCAGAATCGTGCGCGCAGCATTGGTTCCCATCGTCACATCGGGAGGCGCGGGATCGCCCGGCCGCAGCTCAAACGTCGCGTAGAACGCGGCATTGATCACCCACCAGAACGCCACCGCCAGCCCGCATCCGATCAGGATTCCCCGGAGCGAGTTGCAGTACACATGTTCGTAGTGGCTGTTCTTCAGCAGGTAGTGCAGCACATAGATGCCCGGAGCCTGCGACAGCAGCACCACCGCGCTCTCCCACAGCCACCCATGCCGCTCCTCATGCGCCAGCAGCCAGCGCAGCACAAACGGAGGCCGCGCCTGGAACCGCTCATTCCCATTGATCGTCACCAGCCGCGCCGCGACCAGCGCCACAAACCCCGCCGACACCACAAAAAACGCCACGCAGAGAAATTGCGCCTCCTGCTCCGGAGTCACGATCCCGCTCAGAAAAGACCGCAATGGATAGGAAGAGATGCTCGTGTCGCCGATCGGCTCTGTCTGTCTCGGCGAACCGTTCAGCACCACCAGCAGCGGCGCAAACAGCCACAGCATTAGGGCGAAGCGCAGAAAGTAGAGATACCGCACGGTGCGCCCGGTCTCAATCAGAAGCACGGAAACCCATCTAGGCATGGCTGGCCTCCGCCAAACGGCCGCTGGCGATTTCAGGTCGGGGAAACCTTCGCTCTCCGCGGCAAGAAGAGACTTAGAGGAACGCGGCCAAGTATAGCAGGAGCAATTTTGCGCCGCTAAGTTAAATTTCCACCCTGCGTCTGACTCGAACCCGCCTCTCGCCCGCCTCTCAGGCTACATTCCTCTCAAAGCCCGAACGCTCGGGATGGCCGCGTACAACCATCGCCATCTCACATCCATCTCACTCCATCGCGTGGCGTATGCTGGCAATCATGATCGCTCACCTGCGCGGCAAGCTCATCCACAAACAACCCGGTCAGGCCATCGTCGAAGCCGCGGGCGTAGGCTACGACGTCACCATCACCGTGCCTACGTTCACCGCGCTGCCTTCCCTCGGCAGCGAAGCCGCCCTGCATATCCACACCCAGGTTCGCGAAGATTCCATCGCCCTCTTCGGCTTCCTCGAGCGCGACGAGAAGCGCCTCTTCGAACGCCTCATCACCGTCACCGGCGTAGGCCCCAAGCTGGCCATCACCCTGCTCAGCGGACTCAGCGCCGAACGCGCCGTCTCCGCCATCCGCGCCCAGGACCACGCCTCCCTCACCCGCATCCCGGGAGTCGGAAAGAAGTTGGCAGAAAGACTTGTGCTCGAACTGAAAGACAAGCTAGACGACTTCGCCAGCGCCCCCGCGCCAGCCTCCGTCCACGGAGCAGCAGTGGAAGACGTGCTCTCAGCCCTGACCAACCTCGGCTACCAGCGCCCAGCAGCAGAAAAAGCCATCCAGCACTCCATAGAAAAGGAAGCAGCCTTAGCCAACGACTTCGACGGCCTATTCCGCGCCGCCCTAAAAATCATCCGATAGCCACACCATCCATCAACACAAGCATTGTCATCCTGAACGAAGTGAAGGATCTGCTTTATAGCGTATAAACTTTGAATTCAGAACTCAGGACATTGAAATGCTTTCCTCCATTTATGAAGATGCATTAGCCAGGCCCGATCTATTTCATTGGTTCGGTATTGTCGAAACGGACTTCGACCTATGGCTGCAATCACTTGAATTTCGAGTTCATCCCGGCCTAGTAAGCTTCTGGCGCCGCACAGGAGGAGGGGATGTGTTTGAGTCTGAGACCCTTCTCGGTCCTCTACGTCCAGACGATAGCGAAAATGTTCTCAAGATGAACGAGTTTCATTGGGAAAAAGGTATGCCCCGTGACCTGATTCTCTTCAACACAGGGTGTTTTTGTTCAGCTTCAAAGGTGGACTGGCCGCGCCATAGAAACCTGCTGGTGACTCTAAAGCCAGGCTCATATGCAATTGAGCGCAAGTTCAGCACTTTTAGCGATTGGTACCTGCAAACTCTTCGTTCCGAATTCGGTGGACGTTACGAATTGCTCCCATCCAAATGATGAGCACTGTGGCCCGATATTTATTTTGAAAATGCTCTAAACTCCCCGTCTACCCAAGGCCGCGAAATCCCGCGCCTCCCTGAAAATCATCCGCTAGCTCACCGCCGACGCATCTCTTGTTACAGGAGCGAAGGGAAGAAAAAGCGTTACCACCGTGCCAGCATGGCCCTTGCGCTGACTGCTGCGAATGGAAATCCGTCCCTGATGCCGCTTCATGATTTCCGCGCTTGTCCACAGGCCGAGACCGACTCCGCCGAGCCCTTTGGTCGAAAAGAACGCTTCAAAGAGTCTGCGCTGCGTTACTTGATTCATACCGCAGCCAGTGTCGGCGATGGTCAGCATCACGCCCTTCCGCCCCGACTTTGGATCGCTGTGCTCACGGCTTCGGACAATCAATCTTCCACCCTTCGGCATGGCATCGATTGCATTGGCAACGATGCTGCCGAGCACATGACGGATATCGCCTTCAAAACACTCAACCGGCTCATTGGCCCGCTTGCGTTTCTCTACCGTGACCTTGGCATTTCTCAGGCGAGCCTCATAGACATTCAAGGTCGTCGAAAACAGATCGAGGCAAGAGACAGCCTGCGGCTTTGAGGTTTGCTTATGAAAGTGAAGCGTCTGATTGGCAATCACCGATACGCGGCGAAGCTCCTGCTCCGCCTGATCCAGCAAAATCTGGATCTCCTCCTCCCCAACGCGTTGCCGTACGAGGTAAAGAAGATTGGTTACCGCTTCGAGCGGATTATTGATGCCGTGAGCCATGCTCGACGCCAGACGGCCGACAGCCGCCAATTTTTCGCTCTGCATCAGAGCTGCGGCGGCCCGTTCGTTTTCGATATTCCTGAGCCGGACCTCAAACAGAGACATCACCTGCCGCGAAAGAGCTTCCAGGGCTGCGATCTGGTCCGCCGAAAGAACGCGCGGTTCGGTGTCGAAAACGCAAACAGTGCCAAGGACATGGCCATCGGGAGCAATCAGAGGCGCTCCTGCGTAAAACCGGATCTGAGGGCCGCCCAGCACGAAAGGGTTCTCCGCAAAACATCGATCGAGCAGTGTGTCCCGCACGATCATGGTCTCAGGCTGCAGAATTGCGCAGGCACAAAAGCCATCCGCTCTTCCCGTCTCCCTGGTGCCAAAGCCTACCTCGGATTTGAACCATTGCCTGTCCTTGTCCACCAGCGTGATGGTCGAGAAAGGTGTACGGCAGATAAAAGACGCCAGCGCCGTTACATCGTCGTAGCCTCGTTCAGGCAGCGTGTCGAGAATGGAATAGCTATAAAGCGTCGCCAGCCTGGCAGAGTCATTTTCCGGAATCGGCGCGGTGAACATAGGGATGCTGCGAACATTAAATCACTTTCTTTCGATTTGGACCGCAACGTAATAGTCGTGGCTTGCGAGCCCGCGCTTTTTCCTTAAGGCTCTTTCCTCAAAGCATGGAGCACCCCATCCCCAGACATCTTCGCCTGAGCCCCGGCGAGCCCTGCTGTATTCGCGTAAACGCCAAATGCTCTAAACTCTCCCCGTATGCCCAAGGCCGCGAAATCCACGTCCGCCCCCACCCACCTCCGCAAAGAAGGCCTCGCCTTCCTCCGCTCTCTCGTCCGCATAAACAAAGCCGACCCTGTTGAAGCCCGCGAGTGGTTCAACGCCAATAAGGCCGCCTACGAGACCGAGCTCAAAGAGCCCATGCTGGCCATCATCCGCCGCGTCACCGACGCCATGCTCGATTTCGCTCCCGAGCACGTCCGCCCGGCTGAAAAATCCCTCTTCCGCATCTACCGCGACACCCGCTTCGCCGCCGACAAGCGCCCCTACAAAGACCACATTGCCGCCTGGTGGACGCACACCGGACTCGACAAAACCTCAGGTGCCGGCTACTACTTCCACATCTCTGCCAAAGAGGTCACCATCGCCGCCGGAGCCTACATGCCGGAGAAAGACCAGCTGGCCGCCATCCGCCACTGGCTGCTCGACAACTACGCCGAGTTCCGCAAGCTCCTCGACCGCCCCGCCCTTAAAAAGTCCTTCCGCGAGTTCGATGGCAACGCCCTCAGCCGCCCACCCAAAGGCTTCCCCACCGAACTCGACGGCAAGCCTCATCCAGCGCTCGATCTCATCCGCTGCCGCCAGTGGGGACTCTCCGCAACCCTCCCCGCGGACGCCGCTCTTCAGCCCAAATTCGCCGATGAAATCATCCGCCATTTCAAGCTCGTCGCGCCCGTCGTAGCGGCTCTCAACACGCCTATCGCCGAGAGCGTTAAGCCCCGCAAATCGGTCTACTTTGGCCTGCCTGACGCTCCAAAAACAGCTAAAACCCGGTAAAAACCGACTATTTCGGGCGAAATCCCCATATTTCTTGTGGAAATATGGCTTTTGCCATTGACTTTATGGCCTCAAAAGTCGCAAGGTAACCATCGACAGGTTTCACCGGACCCGCGTCAACAGTGGGGATTTGCGCACACGTTAGCCAATTGCCTAGGCGCGTCTACCCCAGCGGGGAACATCCAACCGGAGTCACCCAGGCAACAAGAACGATGCCCATCGCGGCACACATCGGAGGATACAAAGAATGGCAGCAGGAATGACCAAGACAGCCCTCACTCGCCACATGGCGGAAAAGCTCGAACTCACCAACAAGCAGGTCGCAGGCTTCCTCGACCTCCTGGCGGAGACCGCCGTCAAGGAGACCAAGAAGAACGGCGTGTTCATCATCCCCGGCATCGGCCGCCTCGTCAAAGCCGAGCGCAAGGCTCGCGTAGGCCGCAACCCCCAGACCGGCGCGGCCATCAAGATCAAGGCCAAGACCGTCGTGAAGTTCCGCGTAGCCAAGGCTGCCAAGGACGTCATCGCCCCTGTCAAGAAGTAATTACGCTTCTCGGAGGCAAGGCAAAGGGCGGGCCACACGGCTCGCCCTTTCGCTTTTGCCTTGAAAGTCATTTGACAATGGACTTTGATATATACCATGCTACATAACAGAGGTTGCTGAGCATGGCTGAGATCGAAAAGGCGCGCGTCTTCATGAATGGAAGAAGCCAAGCGGTTCGCATCCCTGCCGAATATCGCTTCACCTCCGCTGAAGTCTACATCCGTCGCAATCCCCAAAGCGGCGAGATCATTCTTTCCGAGCACCCACTCAAGCCTTCCCTCGCCGAAATCTATGCCATGCTCGATGCTGCCCAAAGCGCCGACGGGCCCGCAGACGATCTGCTTAAGGATCGCGACACCACTCCGCCTCAGGAACGGGAATGGATGTGAAGCGCGCAAGCAAAACTCCAACCCACTACATGCTCGATACCAATACCGTTGCCTACATCGTCAACGGCCGCTCTTCACTGGCCCGTCGCAAACTTTCCGAACAGAGCAAGCACGCCGTGATCACTGTCTCGGTAATAACTGAGGCCGAAATCCTCTACGGCCTGGCCAGAAAACCGCAAGCCACTCGCCTGCGCGCCGCCGTCGAGGCACTCTTCTCTACCATCAATGTTCTGCCGTGGAATTCTGACGCAGCTCGTGCCTACGCAACATTGCGAGCCAATCTCTCAACCGCCGGCAAGAGCCTCGCGAACATGGACATGCTCATCGCAGCCCACGCCATCGCCACCAGCGCTATCCTGGTCACCAGCGACAAAGCCTTCGCGCACATCTCAGCTCTGCACCCAACGTTGAATTGGGCAACGGATATCTAGCGTCTGGAGCGGTAAATGAATTCCTCAACGCAGGCACTCCAACCGACTCTCGCCCCCACCCCCTCCGTCGCCCCGCCAGTGCGCACCTGGCTGCGTTTCGAAGGTCTGGCCGCAGTCATCCTGAGCGCCATCCTCTACGCCCACACCGGAGCAAGCTGGTGGCTCTTCGCCGCACTCTGGCTGATTCCCGATCTCTCCATGCTCGGCTACCTAGTCAACCCACGCTTCGGCTCGTACTGCTATAACGCCGTCCACACCTACATCAGCCCCATCGCCCTCGCAGCCATCGCGCTCATTCTCGGCCGTCCTGCGCTCCTGCCCTTCGCCCTGATCTGGTTCAACCACATCGGTCTAGACCGCCTCTGCGGCTACGGCCTCAAGTACCCCACCGCCTTCGGCCGAACCCATCTCAGCCCGCCGCGCCGGCCTTCTCCCGGCTCAGCTCCCACTCCTGAACCCACGCCGCCCGCTCCTCAGCAGTAAGCGGAATCTCCGACGTCCGCCCCTGTTCCCCCGAAGCAAAGGAAGCCTCCAGCACCGCCATCACCACCACCCCATGCTCCCCTGAAATCGGCGCCGGTCGACGCGCCAGAATCGCATCCCGCACGCCCGCATAGTAAGGCCGCTGATCCCCCACCGGAGCAGGAATTTCAGTGTGCTCGCCCGTTGCCCCGTCATACAAAATCCCAGGGTCATAGTCGACGCCATACCCCTCCGCATCCGGAAGCATTCCAGCCATCAGCTGCGCCTCCTGCACATCCCCGCCAAACTTCGCCCAGCTCCCGCGCGTGCCATGCAGCGCCGACCGCGGCCCGCCATCCGCGCCCGCCCCCCAGGCCACCAAAAGCGAAGCATGAAGAACCGCCCTCATCTTCGGCCCCCGAGTCCCGTCATAATTCAACTGCACATGCGCCCAGTCATCCGTCTGCCCACCCGGCCGGAGAATCCCAAAGTTGGCATTCACCGTCTCCGGCATGCCAAACAGATACAGCGCCTGGTCGACCAAATGCGGCCCCAGGTCAAACCACAATCCTGCTCCCGGCCCAGGATTCTCCCGCCACCGCTGCCGCACATTGGGCCGAAACCGGTCCATGTGGCACTCATAATGCGAAACCTCGCCCAGCGCACCCGACCTGAGCACTTCCCTGGTCGCCTGCACCTCGCTGTAACCACGCCGATTCTGAAACACCGACAGTACCCGGCCCGTTTCCCGCGCAATCGTCACAAGCTCACGCGCCTCGGCCAGTGTCACAGTAAACGGTTTATCGACCACCACATCCTTGCCCGCGCGCATCGCCGCCGCAGCCAGCGGGAAGTGGCTTTCATTCGGCGTAGCCACTACCACCAGGCCGACATCCGGGCGCGCGATCACTTCCTCCGCCGAACAAACCTCGACATCCGGAAGATCCGCCAGCACCGCCTCGCGCTTCGACGACGCTACGACCGTCAGTTCCAGCCCCGGCACGCATCGGATCACCGGCGCATGAAACGTCTTTCCCGCAAAGCCATACCCAATCAATCCCACGCCAACAGTCTTCCCACTCCAGCCCATAAGTCCTCGATCCCGTCATTGAGCCGACAGGCAATCTTCACTTCAAGTCTTTTCAGTTGTAGCAGCAGACACCTTCGCGAGCGATAGAGCATCCGTCCTATTTACGTATGATTTACCGCACTCGGCTGACGGTTTGAAAATATTGCATCCCAGGCAATGCATGAGATGTCTGACTCTGAGAATCACCGGAAATCACAGGAGTAATTGACCATGAAGATCGCCTCCATCGTCGCCCGCGTCCTCCTCGGCCTTGCCTTCCTCATCTTTGGCCTCAACGGCTTCCTGAACTTCATTCCTGCGCCGCCCATGCCCGACAGTCCCATGAAGCAGTTCGTCGATGTTTTCGCGTCCTCGCACTGGCAGCAGGTGATCAGCGCGATCCAGGTCATTTCCGCCGTTCTATTTCTCGTCGGCCGCTACATCCCGCTGGCTCTCGTGTTCATCGGCCCGGTTATCTTCAACATCCTCGTCTTCCATATCCTGTTCGCACCCAGCTCCATCGGACCGGGCGTCTTCGTCACCATCTGCTGGTTTGTAGTGTTCTTCCGCCACCGCGCTGCCTTCGCTCCGCTCTTCCAGGCACGCGCCTGAACTCACAGATCGGCAGGAGCTGCCGCGGCCTTGTCCTTCGCTATGTCTGGAACCGGCTCACGCCGTCCTGCGTGCTTTCCAATTCCGCGATTCGTTGCTCCAGCAGCAAAATGCGATCGATCAAAGCGTGATCCTCGCGATCTTCGACATCCTCCATGCTGCCGTACCAGCGCAGCACCGTTCCCGCTTCGTCGCGCAGCGGCGTACCCCGGCTGCGCATCCATATCCATGCGCCGTCCGCGCGCCTGACGCGCAGTTCCACATCCAGCGGCTGACCCGTGCGTATGCTCTCGCCTACGACTTCCTGGGCCCGCTGCACATCATCAGGATGCACCACGCTGAGCCAGCCATGATCGCTCATCTCAGCCTGGGTCATGCCGGTCAGCTTCTCCCACTTCGGGCTCACTTCGATCTCCGTAAAGTCGGCGCTCGCCGTCCACGGAATATGCGGGTTCAGCTCCACCATGCGCCGGTAGTGATCTTCGCTCGCGCGCAGCGCCTCTTCCGCCTGCTTGCGCTCGGTAATATCAACCACCGACACCGAAACGCCCACCACTTCGTCGGCCTCATCAAGCGCCGGCTCGTACGAGAGCAGCAGCGTGCGCAAACCGCCATCGGGAGCCGACTTCGGGTATCGCACCTCCAGCCCGGTCACCGGCTGCCCCTGCAGCGCGATCCGGATATAAGGCCCAATGGTCTTGAATAACTCCGGGAACAAATCCCCCACCCTCTGCCCGATATGCTCGGTAATGGAGGCGCCATTCATCTCCGCCAACAACTTGTTGATGCTCATGTAGCGCATGTTGGTATCGATAAAGCACAGCCCCACCGGTGCGCCGTCGTAGATCGCCTGCAGCTGCGCCAGCCGCTGGGCCGGCAATGCTTCCAGCCGAGGCGATTCCGGCGATTCCGGCCCCAGCATCAATCCCAGCACCGATCCCGATGGAGCGTCTTCCACCGGAAGCAGCCGTTCTTGCGACACCATCGCGTCCAGCTCCTCGGCCGGTACAGCCCGGCTGTAGAGCCAGCCCTGCCCAAGATCGCAGCCCAGCCAAAGCAACATCTCCGCCTGGGCGCGGGTTTCGATGCCTTCCGCCACGGTCGTCAGCCCCAGGCTATGCCCCAGCCCCACCACGGCGGCCGCGATCTTCCGGCTTTCCCGCGTATGATCCATCGACCGGACAAAACTGCCATCCACCTTTAGCTCGTCAAAGGGCAGCGCCTGCAAGTGGCGAAGACTTGAGTAGCCTGTCCCAAAGTCATCCAGCGCCAGCCGGATTCCCAATTCCTTCAATCCCATCGATATCTTCCGCGCCTGCAACATGTTATCCAGCAGCGCGCTCTCCGTAACTTCAAGAATCAGCCGCTCACAGTCGAATCCTCCGCTGCTTATCGCCTGCTCGATGTAGCGCGGTAACTCGTCGTCGCGAAACTGGATCGGCGAAATATTCACCGACAGCGAAAGCGGACTGGGCAGCGTCGCCACTGCCGCAAAGGCCTGGCGCAGAATGCTGTCTGTCAATTGGCCGATCAGCCCCGTCGACTCGGCCAGCGGGATAAATCTGTCCGGCGGAATCATGCCCAGAACCGGATGCTTCCACCTCGAAAGCACTTCAAACCCCGACAGCTTTCCTGTGCGAAGCTCCACGATCGGCTGGAAGTAAGGCACTACCTCGCCACGCTCCAAAGCTTCGTGTAGGTCGAGATGTCCGGGGGAGACCATATTGACTAGCTATCGTACGCCTATGCAAGATTCTTTACTTAGCCTGAATTGCGCATCTATTGACTAACTTTTTAGCGGGAAAACACAAAGCTGGGCCAAATCTTCCTTTGGGAATCTATCCTGGGCCGGATTCATTGCCTCTCATATCTTTGATTCGCCGCCTCCCTTATTCAGCGGCAGACGGAGTTTCACCCCGGGGTAAAACCAGCGCCCGTACGACCAGCGACAATCCAAAACTGACTAACATAGCGCGAGTTAGCAATCGCGAATCATATTGCCAGCTCAGCGCGGCAAAGCTGACCATCGCACCCAGCGGCATCACTTCGCTCAGCAATCCGCGACCCCAGTCCGGCTTCTGTCCCGCCGGAGCCACCCGCGCCCGCAAACTTGGCAGCAGTCGCGGAACCGCCTTCCGGTATGCGAGATACGGCTCGCCCAGCCGGCCGGCCAGGAATGCTTCTTCACCCAGAATCAGCCGGAACAGAAAGACGGTAAGCACGATCATCGTAAACAGCGCCCCGGTCGGCGGCATCAGCATCGAGATCGCCGCCACCATCAGCCAGCTGCCAATGTAGAGAGGATTGCGCACATGCCGGTACGGTCCGTCGGCCATCACCAGTCCGGCTTTCATCTCTGCATTGTGCACCGTCGCCGTTCCCAGGTAAGCCGTGCCCCACACCCGGAACCAGGCTCCCACCGCCGCTGCCGCGATGATCAGCACCGTTGCCAGCTCGATCGCTCGCGTGGAGGAAATTCCAAGCCCGCCCAGCTCAAATCCCAGCCACAGCCAAGCCGTCGTGCGGCTGCCCCAATGCAGCCACTCGATCCACGGCGACCAGAAGCCCAGCACGATCGCCAGGGTCATCAGGATCAATCGAAACCGGAACTCCAATGCGCTGGCCTTCATCGTTTTTCTCGCATCCTCCTCTTCAGAATAATTCCTGCATCGGCACGACCGTCGCCCTGGAGGATGCGAGAAGCGGGTGCTCTGGCTTCCACGATGGCTCTTGGCTTCGACGGCTAATGAAAACACGAAATTTATTTCATCCATAGACTCGTCTAAACCCGCTCTCGATGCTAGAAATGGCCGCAAGCATCAACTGTCTGCGGTGCAACAGTTGTTGATTGTTATCCCGGCATTTGATAAGAATCCTCGCAATAGTTACTAACCTGCATCTCGAAAAGTTCCACAGAGAGCATTTTGCGACCCCAACGCGCCGCCTGAGCGGCATTGCCTACAATGGCAAAGTGTCCGCCAGCGATACCATCGCCGCCATCTCCACCCCTCCCGGACGGGGCGGCATCGGCATCGTCCGCCTAAGCGGCCCGGAAGCCGTCTCCCTTGCCGAGCAGCTTGTCCGGCTGAAAGCCCCTCTGGAGCATGCCCGCGCCCGACTCGCCGATGTTCTTGATTCTGAACAGGATGAATCCGATTCGAGAATCGACGAAGCGCTCGTAACCTGGTTTGCCGCGCCCAACTCGTACACCTCCGAAGACTTGGTAGAAATCGCTGCCCACGGCTCGCCGGTTGTCCTCAACTTATTGCTGCGGCAGGCTTTAGACCTGGGCGCTCGGCTCGCCGAGCCAGGCGAATTTACCCAGCGTGCCTTTCTCTCCGGCCGCATCGATCTAACCCAGGCAGAAGCCGTCCGCGACCTCATCGAAGCCCAGACTTTGTCGCAGGCGCGCCTCGCCGCCAGCCAGATGGGTGGCGCACTGAGCGCCCGCGTAATGCCGGCCAAACATGCGCTGCTGGAGTTAATTGCGCTGCTGGAAGCGGGCATTGACTTTGCCGAAGACGACCTGGCCGTTGCGCCGGAAGCGGAGATTTCCCGGCGCATTGGCGAGATTCGCCCGCCCCTCGCGGAGCTGGAGGCGACCTTCGCTCACGGCCGCATCCTGCACGATGGATTGACGTTAGCCATCGTGGGCCGGCCTAATGCCGGCAAGAGCTCGGTCTTCAACGCGCTGGTCGAGCGCGACCGCGCTATTGTCACCGCCATCCCCGGCACCACGCGCGACACGGTCAGCGAACGAATCTCCCTCGGCGGCATTCCGCTGGAGCTGGTCGACACCGCCGGACTGCGCGAAGCAGCCGACGAAGCCGAGCGGCTCGGCATCGCACGCAGCCGCGAAGCCCTCGCCGACGCGGCCATTGTGCTCATCGTCATCGACGCCGCCGAGATCGGCCCGACGGAAAAGATTCACCCCCAGAACCGGGCGCTGATCGAGTCCGTCGAGGGGCGATCGGCGCTGGTGGTTCTGAACAAATACGACCTGATTCTGCAGTCGTCCGAATCGCAGTCGTCTGAATCACAGTCTTCTGAGCCGGTCGATTCCGCCGACCTGATCAGCGTCGATCTGCCGGTGATTGCCACCTCGGCGGTCACCGGCCAGGGATTGGCCGAGCTGCGCGAGGCGATCCTGAAACTTGCCACCGGCGGGGCGGCAGCGGAGCCGGGAATGCTGACCAGCATGCGCCATCACCGGTCGATCACCCAGGCTCTCGAAGGCCTGGATGACGCGGCAAATGCCGTGGCTTCGAGCATTCCCCATGAGATGGTGCTGCTGGACCTCTATCGTGCGCTCTGGGCGCTCGATTCGCTGACTGGCCAGACGACTCCCGACGATGTGCTCAACCTGATTTTCAGCACCTTCTGCATCGGGAAGTAAGGCCGATTTAAGTAGGGCGTTTCAGGCCTCGGCTCGCTCGCTCCTGGACATCAGCCGATAGTAGACAACCGGCGTAACTACGAGCGAGAGCGCAACGGAGACCGATACGCCGCCGATGACCGCAATGGCCAAGGGCTGCAGCATCTGCGATCCGGAGCCGAGAGCGAAAGCGAGTGGCAGCATGCCGCAGACGGCGGCGATGGCGGTCATCACGATGGGGCGCAGACGGCGCTGAGCGGCGTGGCGCATCGCTTCGCGGGCGCCCATGCCGGAAGCGCGAAGTTTTTCGTCGGCGTCGAGCAGCAGGATTCCGTTTTTGGCGACGACGCCGATGACCATGATCAGGCCCATGAAGCTGGCGACGTTGAATGTGGTCTGGGTAATGAGCAGACCTGCGACGACGCCCGAAATCGACAGCACCGAGCTGGCAAGAATGGCGAAGGGAGCCGAAAAGTTGCGGAACTCCACGAGCAGGACTCCGAAGACCAGCACCAGGGCGAGGATGAGCACTCGCAGCAGGTCGCGAAAGGACTTCTGCTGCTCCTGGTAGGTGCCGCCGTACTCAACGCGGACGTTCGATGGCAGATGGAGAGCTTCGACGGCGGTTCGGACTTTCGCCATGGCCGTGCCCAGATCGGAGCCTTCGAGGCGTCCGGTGACCTGGATGAGCCGCTCCAGGTTTTCGCGGCGAATTTCATTCTGCGGCGGCAGCTGGGTGATCTGGGCGATGGAGCCGAGCGATGCGGTGTGCCCGCTGGCTGAGTTGAAGACGGTGTTCTCGATAGCGGCAAGAGAAGACCGGCTCTGTTCCGGCAAGCGCACGCGCACCGTGTAGGGGCGGCCATCGACGATCATGGGGTCAGCAGTGGGCAGGCCGTCGAGAATGGCGGTTGCGTCTTCGGCAACCTCCTGAGGCGTGAATCCGAAGCGCGCAGCCAGCACCGGGCTGATCTGGAAGCTGGTGGCCGGACCGCTGATCGTGTTGTCGATTCCGTTTTCCGTATCGACTACGCCGGGAATTTTGTTGATGGCATCCTGCACCTTGGGGCCCAGCTGGTTGAGCAATGACTGATCGTTGCAAAAGAGCTTGATCTGGATGGGCTCGGGTGCGTTGGAAAGGTCGCCGATGTTGTCCTGCAGAACCTGGGTGAACTCGACATCGAGCTCCGGCTCGGTCTTCTTGATCTGCTCGCGAACGTCGGCCATGATGTCGTCGATGGCGCGGGATCGCTTGCTCTTGAGTTTGACGGTGAAGTCACCGTAATTTGCTTCTGTCACTGCGGCAAAGCCCATCTGCAGGCCGGTGCGGCGGGAGGTGATTTCGACCTCTGGAGTATCATGCAGAATTTGCTCGATGTGCTCCAGCACCCGATTGGTCTCGGTGAGAGAGCTGCCGGAGGGCATGATGTAGTCGAGAATGAAGCCGCCCTCATCCATCTCCGGCAGCAGGTCGGAGCCGAGGCGAGTGTAGCCGAAGTACGTGCCGGCGACGAGGAGCAGGCATAAAGCGCCGAGCAGCAGCGGGCGAGCCAGCGCCCAATCGAGCGCGCGAGCATGCACGGCCAGGACGCGGGTCATGAGTCTGCCGGTGTGTTCGGGTTGCGTTACTGCATCCGGATGTGTGGGACGGTCTTTGTCGCGAAGCAGCAGAAGCGAGAGCGCGGGAGTCCAGGTCAAGGCCAGCAGCAGCGAGGTAAGCAGCGCGGCGGTCATGGTGATGGCCAGCGCGCGGAAGAAACTGCCGGTGACGCCTGTAACCGCGATGAGCGGCAGAAAGACAACGACAGGCGTGATGGTGGAACCTACCAGGGGAACGGTGATTTCGCTGAGCGCGCTGCGGACGGCGTGGATGCGGGATTGCCCGGAGTCGCGATGGACGACGATATTCTCGACCACGACAATGGCATCGTCGATCACCAGGCCGATCGCCGCCGCCAGGCCACCGAGGGTCATCAGGTTGAACGACTGGCCGATCCACCAGAGAAAGAGGATGGTGACTGCCACGGTGACCGGAATGACCAGTCCGGCAATGAGCGACGAGCGCCAGTCGTGCAGGAAGAGGAAGAGAATGACGCATGCCAGGATGAGGCCGATGAAGATGGCGTCGCGCACGCTGGCGATGGATTCGCGCACCAGCTGGGACTGGTCGTAGAAGATCTGCAGATGGACGCCGGGCGGCAGCTTGGTTCGAAGCAGCGCCACCTCGGTGGCCACGGCGTCGGCCACATCGACCGTGTTCGATGAGATCTGGCGGGCGATGTTGAGCAGCACGGCCTGCTTGCCGTTGGAGGTGACGCTGGTATACACCGGCATGGTCGCTGGCTCGACAGCCGCCACATCGGCAACACGGATGGGCACTCCGGCAGGCGTGGTCTTGATGACCAGATTGGCGAGTTCAGCAGCGGAGTGCGCCTGCGCCCCGATGAGGCCGAGAATCAGCTGATGGTCGGCTTCGTAGAGCCCGGGCGAGTCGATGATGTTGGCGGCCTGCACGCCATTGACGAGATCGAGCAGGGTAACGCCGGAGGCCTGCATGCGCGCCATATCGGGCAGGATATGAAACTCGGGAACCTTGCCTCCCTGGACAACGACAGTACTGACGCCATCGACGCGATTGAGAGGCGGCTTGAGGTCGTAGGTGGCAATCTCCCACAGGCGCGTCTGCGAAACGGTGGCCGGTCCGCGATCGTCGGCGGTCAGCGCGTAGCCGAGAATCGGGAAGGTGGCGAAGGTGAGCCGGTTGGTGGTGATGCGCACGGTGGCGGGCAGCGTCTGCTGCACTTTGGAGAGCGCGGCATCGGTGAGCTGCAGAGTGTGGAACATGTCCACACTCCAGTCGAAGAACAGGCTTACCTCGGCCGAGCCGCGGCTGGTGGTGCTGCGAACCGTGCGCAGGCCAGGCACGGAGTTGACCGCGTCTTCGATGGGCTTGGTGATGGTGACCTGCATCTGTTCGACGGGCATTACGCCGTTGTCGACGCCGATCACCACGCGAGGGAAATTGGTGTCGGTAAAGACGGAGATAGGAACCCGCAGCGCCGCATACACGCCTGCAACCGTAAGCGCGATAAGGAAGAAGAAGATCGGCGTCGACAGCCGCGAGAGCCAGAAGGATTTTTCAGGAGCGCCCGGCTGATTCACTTGTCGTCTCCCGCGCTGGCGGCTGGTCCGACTTTAACCTTTGTGGCATCGTCGAGCGCGTAGGCTCCGGTGGTAATGACGGTGTCTTTGGCGGTGATACCGGAGAGGATCTGCGCCTCTTTGGCCGACTGGATGCCGATGGTGACGGGATGCTTATGCGCAGCGCTGCCGGAGCCGATGACCATGACAAACCTGCTGCCATCGGCTGCGGTCTGCAGGGCTTCGGCGGGCACGAGCAGAGCGCCGTTGACGGTGCGGCCGGTGATGGCCGCGTGGACCGGCGTTCCAGCCTTGAGAAGGTTCTTCCGATTCTCGACGCGCAGCCAGACCTCGACCGTGGTGCTGCCGGGATCGAGGGCGGGGCTGATCAGCGACACTTTCGCGTCCACTAGATCGTCGATGCCGGGAACGCTGAGCGTGGCGGGCGCACCGACGGCAAGCTGCTGAGCCTCGACCTGCGCGATGTGCAGCTTGGCGATCAGCGCGGATGTATCCATGACGGTAATCAGCGGCGTTCCTGCGGGTGCGGTTTCGCCGGCGAAGAGCGGACGGTCAGTGACGACGCCATCGATGGGGCTGCGAATTTCGGTATAACTCAGCTGGGCCTGCGCGCCGAGGTACTTGCCTTTGGCGGAATCGAGCTGTCCCTTTGCCGACTCAAGCGAGGCTTTGTTGCTGGTTTTCTGCACGGCTTCGAAGTGCTGCTTTGCGATGTCGTAGGCGGCCTGGGCTTGAACCAGCGCAGCCTTCGCCGTATCGAGATCGCGGCCGGGAATCGCGCCCTGCGCGAAGAGCTGCGTGCGCGCCGTTACGATGCTTTGATTCAGGTCGAGATTGGCTTTGGCCTGGGTCAGATCGAGCTGCGCTTTTGAGTAATCTTCGGGAACGGTGGCCTGGGTTGCCGTTTCGTAACCGGCTTTGGCGGCGGTATAGGCGCCTTGGTTGTCGAGCGCTGCCGCGGAGAGATCGCTGTTCTCCAGCGTGGCGAGCAGCTCGCCGGCTTTGACGCGCGCGCCGCGCTGGACATAGAACTTTTTGACCGGCGCCGAGACCTTCGGCGAAATAGCTGCCTGCGCCAGCGGCGAAAGCGTCGCATCGGCGGTGATCAGCTCGGAGATGCTGCCCAGATGCGGCTGCGCGTCCTGTACGGTCACCTCCGGCACAGGCGCGGCTTCCGGCTTATGGCAGCCGGCGGTGGCCAGCAGTAAGGCGAGGAGCGGCTGCGCGGCCATGCGACGAGTAGCGAGGCGGCGGCTCGTCTGGATAGTGCGTGTTGTCGACGTTGGGTTCATGGCAAGCATGGATCACGTTCCAGATGGGATTTGTAAGCCAGTGAGGATTTGTAAGTTGGCGAGGGCTGTCTGGTAGCGCAAAATGCCATCCTCGCGCGCGGTTTCAGCGGCGACCAGGGCGGCTTGTGCGTCCACAACTTCGAGCACTGCGGCTTCTCCGGCAGAGTAGCGCAGGCGGGTCAGGCGAAGACTCTCCCGGGCCGTTGCAGCGCTCTGGTCGAGGGACTGAAGCTGATCGCGGGCCACGGAAGCCTCGCTGTAGAACTCGTCGAGATCGGCGATCAGGCGGCGCTGCGTTGCGGTAAGGGTGACCTTTGCGGCTTCACGCTGCGCTGTCTTTTGCTTGATGCGGTCATGGGTGGCGAACCAGTCCCATACAGGAACATCAATGGTGACGGCGGCCGAGTAACCGAGGTTGCGCGTGCCGTCAGGGCCGTGCGTGGCGAGCTCCGGGGCATCGATGCCGTAGTTGAAGCTGAGCCCTAGATCGGGCAGATAGGCTGCGCGCGCCGCGGTCACATCAAGATTTGCGGCGTGCATCGAGGCCAGCGCGCTCTTGAGTTCGGCATTGTTTTGTGCGGCGGCGGTTTCCAGTTCTTCATGCGTTGGCAGCGGCGCAGGGCCGGCGAAATCCTGAAGCGTGAAAACGGTATGAGGGTCGGCGAACAACAGGACCGCAAGATCGAGCCGCGTCTTTTCGCTCTGCAGCCTGGCGTCGGCGAATTCCCGCTGGCGCTGCTGCTGTTGTAGCTGGGCTTTGACCACGTCGGCATGGGCGGCTTCGCGGGCGTTTTCCCGCTTCCCGGTCAGTTCGGTAAAGCTTGTGGCTTCGTCGAGCGCACGCTGGGCGACAGCCAGTTTGTGTTCAGCGACAAGGGCGTTGTAGTAGAGCCCTACTACGGTGACAACCAGCCCGCGGCGCGCGATCTCAAGCTCAGCCGAGGCCACAGCTGCGGCGGCCGAAGCCTGCGCCGCGGCTGTCACCTGCTGCACGCCGAGGGTCTCCGTCACGACACCCTGGCTGGTGTATTCGTGGACGCTGTTGTTGGCGATGAACCGGGGAATGCTGGCCGACGACGAAGCGCTGGCGTTGCCGGATTGGGTAGGTCCATGGGCAGGCTGGGTATAGAGATACTGGTTGTGATAAACGACGCCGGGCAGCAGCGCCGAACGCGCAATCGAATGGTTCAGCGCCGCGACTTTGCTGGCCGCAAGGGCGGCTGCGAACGCGGGCTCATTCGCTTTGGCGCGGGTGATGGCTTCCTCCACCGTGATCGCGCTAGGCACGGCGGAGGCCGGCGGCGATTGCGGCATCGGCGACGCGGCAAGCTGGTTCTGCTGGCCAAAGGCGAACTGAGCCAGAGCGGCATGCATCGCCAGGCAAGCGGTAACGAGAGCGAAAGTGGACTTTTTCATGGGCAGAAGCCCGGCGGGTCTGCCACTGGCAGTCCCGCCGCATTGTCTTCGCTCAAGCTTACTCACGGCCCGCAACAATCACCGTAAAACTGTCAGGAACGATTGCCGGACGAGGCCGCGGGTTGCTGTCAGTAGGGGCAGGCCGGGGACCGAACTCGGCGGTGACCATGTAGATCTTCCCGGTCGCGGGATCGAAGGTCATGGTGCGCGCTCCGGCTTGCGTGGTCAGGTTCTGCAGGACCTTATACGAGTCATCACTGGCATCGATGATGGTGACAGTGCCTTCGCCATTCGATGAAAAGGCGAGCTTGTTCTTCGCATCGTAGGCCGCTGCATCGGGTCCGTTACCTATTGCTGGCGTGGCAATCACCTTGCCTGTACTGGCGTCAACGACAGCCATCTTCTTTCCGTCGCAGACTGTGAAAAGCCTGCGGCCTTCGCGGTCGATAGCCAGACCCGATGGCGATTCGCAGGGGCTGACAGACCACGTCGCGGTGACTTTAGGGTCTTTGGCGTCGAGGCGAACGATCTGACTGGTGTCTTCAATGTTGTCGAAGATTACGCCCTTGCCGTCGGCAACGGGAAACTCCGGCTTGCCGGGCAGAGGCACGGTCGCGATGACTTTCTGCGTGGCGGTATCGATCACGGTGACGTTCTTGCTGCGCCCGTTGAAAGCCCAAACCGTTTTGGTTACCGGCTCAAAGGCGATGCCATCGGGATTGGTTCCGGCAGGGATGGAGGTTACAGTCTGCAGGGTAGTGCGATCGAAGACCACCACGGCGTTGGCTCCGCCATCGCTGATGTAGCCGTACTTGCCGGCCGCGTCGAACGCAACTCCGTGGGTGCCTTTGAGGCCGGTAATCGCGCCGATGGACTTGCCTGTCTTTGCGTCGATCACCTCGACGCGCCCTCCGTGCGTGATGTAGAGCCGCCCCGCGGAGGGATCTGCGGCGAGATAGTCCCACCCGCCCTGGCCGCCGATTTTCCACTTGTCCTGAACGGCGAATGGTTTCTGCGCCAGCGAGGGCAGGATCGCCGTTGCAGCGAGTGCCGCTGTCAATCCAAAAGAACGCAAGTTGCGTGTCTTGAAGCCTGATGTCATGCCCGTCTCCAATGGTGCGCGGGAAGATTGTCCGCCACTCCTCGAACTATCCCATGGCAACCTTAAGACCGACTGAAGAACGGCTGATTTTTGCCGTTGTCTTAAGATTTGCGCTGTCTTAAGAAAGGATCGACGCCGGGACCGAAATGGGAATGCGGACCAGCACGTTTGTGCCAACTGCCAATTTGCTGTGGATGGCGATGGAGCCGCCGTACCGGTCGACGACGGCTTTGCAAATGGCGAGGCCTAGGCCCGTGCCGCCGGTCTTTCTGCTGCGCGAGGGATCGCTGCGGAAGAAGCGCTCAAAGATGCGGGGCAGCTCTTCGGGAGCAATGCCTTCTCCATGATCGGCAACCTCCACCTCGGCAAAATCGCCTGCGCGAGCAACGCGGATAGTAACGGCAGAGCCTGGAAGACTATGCTGCAGCGCATTCATAAGCAGGTTGGTGCAGAGCAGCTTGAAGTGCTCCGGCTCGATGCTGGCTGCCATCGCCGAGCCATCCTGAACTTCGATCGAAATTTCGCGGGACTGCGCGACCGCCTCCAGCTCCTGAGCGACTTCCCGCAGGGCGATGGAGATGTCTGTCCGGCATGCGGGGGAGCCAGCGCTCTGGCCCTCTTCCACATGCGCCAGCGTCAGCATCTGGGCCACGATGGCCTCCATGCGCCCGCAGTCGGCGAGGCAGCGCTCAAGGCCGGCCTGGTATTCCCCCGGAGTTCTGGGCTTCATCCCCAACAGCTGCAGAGAGGACTTGACGACGGCAACGCTGGTCTTAAGCTCATGGGCGGCGTCGCCAACAAATCGTCTTTGCTGCTCAAAGGATTGCTCCAGGCCGTGAAGGAGCGTCTCAAGCGCTGAGGCCAGCGGCGCGAGCTCTTTGCTCATCCGAGCCTCCGGGGGTGGTACGAAGGTCCACGATGTTGCCGAGACTCGTTCCGCTCCAGCCGCCAGCTCGCGCAGCGGCGCAAGCCCGCGATTCAGAAGCCAGGACATCAGGACGCCGGTACAGGCCAGCACCGCAAGACTGCTGAGAGCGTAAAAGCTCACCGCCCGCAACACCGCCTGCCATACACGCCTGACCGATGAGCCATAGTAGATGACGACGTACCGGCGGACGCCACCGCCCTTGTCTCCGGGATCGACGATGCGCAGCCCATGCAAACGAATCATGCGATAGGCGCGGCCCTGAATGCTGGTCTCAAAATAAGAAGCATCGCCGGGATCGTGGGATCGTGGCCGGACGTGTTCGGACGAATCGGATATCTGCCCCACCGGCCAGTTCGCCGAACGGCCCAGCACACGGCCGCCGGCATCAGTGACTTCGTAAACATCGTCTTTAGGCACTGCGGTTTCCGTGCCGTCGAGCATGACATTATCGTCCTTGTCCTCCGCATCCTGCACGGCTCCCAGCATGGAGTCGGCGCGTCCCCGCAGCAGGACGTCGAATGCCCGGAAATGCGCATGACGCTCGTAGAGCAAGGCGACCGCGGTAACGGAGAGTGCCGATACGAGCTCGATGAGCAGCACCGTTGCGATCAGCCGATGGGTGAGCGAATATGGCTTCACTCGCCGCCTGCCTTGCTGATGAGCAGGCGATAGCCGCGGCCGCGCAGCGTTTCGATGGATGAGACCGGATCGCTGCCACTGAGCTTTCTACGCAGGTTCGAAACATGCACTTCGATCACATTCGAGTGATGTTCCCAGTTGTAGTCGTAGAGATGCTCGAGCAACTCACGCTTGGAGATCACTGCCCTGGGCCGATGCATCAGGTACTCGAGGATTCGATACTCCATCGGTGAGAGTTCGATGGTCTCGCCTGCCCGGTAGACCGTCTGCTCGACAGTGTTGAGAACAATGTCGCCGACACCCAGCGTGGGATGCGCGATGCCTTTGCCGCGCCGGATCAGAACCTTGGCGCGCGCCAACAGTTCGCCAAGGTCAAACGGCTTGCTCAGGTAATCGTCCGCGCCTGCATTGAGCAGGCGAATTGTCGAATCGACCTCATCGCGGGCAGTGAGAATGAGCACGGGAGTCTTGTCTTTGCGGGCGCGCAACCGCCGCAGAACGCCCAGCCCATCCAGCCGGGGCAGCATGAGATCGAGGATGATCAGGTCGTAGCATCCGTTCTCTGCCAGCGCCGCTCCGGTCTCTCCATCCTCGGCGCGATCTACCGCGAAGCCCGGACCCTCGCGCAGCGCCGATGCCACATTTTCGGCCAGCCGGATTTCATCTTCGATGAGCAGAACCCGCATAGGAAGATTATCCGCCGCTCAAGCTGAAGGCGACCTTAAGGCTGACGCTTTCACTTGCGCTTCAGGGCTTCAAGCTCATCCAGAGTGCGCGGCCAATCGGACTTCATCAGCCGCGAGAGGCTGCGGTCGGCGAGAACGCGGCCGCCGGTCTGGCAGTGGGCGCAGTAGTCGGTTTCATTGTCGGCGTAGCGAATGCGCTGCACCTTCTGGCCGCATCGCGGGCAGGGCTGATCGAAGCGGCCATGCACCGCCATCTCGGGGCGAAATGCGGTGACCTTTTCAGGAAAGGCTTTCTTCGCCTCCGCGTTGAAGCGGTCGATCCAGAGAGTCATAGTCTCGCGGGTTGCGGTGAAGAGACGCTGCCACTCTTCGGCTGTGAGCTTGTGGGTCTGCGTGATGGGCGAGAGCTGCGCGGCCCACAGGATTTCATCAGAATAGGCATTGCCGATGCCGCTGATGATTCTCGGGTCCGTCATAGCTCGCTTGAGGGTACGATTTTCGACGGAGAGCGCTTTGCGAAAGCCATCGAGATCGGCGGAGAAGACTTCGATGCCTCCGGGATTCATGGCTTCGAGCGCGGCTTCTCCCTGAACGATATGCAGAGACGCGCGCCGCTTGGTGCCGGCCTCGGTAAGCACCAGCGACCCGCTTGCAAAGTCGAAGGCCGCGAGACTGTTGCGCCCGGCAAGTTTGGCAGCGGGCTGACGCCAGTGCAGGCGGCCGGCGATCATGAGGTGCAGGACAAGCCAGAGATCGCCCTCGACGCCGATAGCGATGCGCTTGCCGATGCGGCGCAGTTCGCGCACGACCTTACCCTCGGTCTCCGAGACGACGGGCTGTGCAGTGCGCAGCAGAAAGGCGCTGGCGATGCGTACATGCTCAAGCCGCTGACCGAGGATGCGCGATTCGATTGCGGAGATATACGCCGTGATGTCGGGCAATTCAGGCATGGCTATCAGCTTGCCGATTGGCGCGGGGATTTGCAAGCAAGTAGTGCGTGAAGTTGTACATTGGTAAGCGAGGTTGGTAGAGCGAATGAAGGCGTTGCTTCTCTCGGAGTACAGCAGGCTTGAAGTTGCGGATTTGCCCAGTCCTGTCGCGGGGCCGGGCGAGGTGCTGGTGCGCGTGGCTGCATGCGGCATCTGTGGCAGCGATGTGCATGGCTACGATGGATCGTCGGGGCGGCGCATTCCTCCGCTGGTGATGGGGCATGAGGCTGCGGGCATAATTGCCGAGGTTGGCGAGGGTGTGACTAGATTTGCCGTGGGCGATCGCGTCACCTTTGATTCGACGGTCTACTGCGGCGCTTGCGACTTTTGTCTGGCAGGCGAGATCAACCTCTGCGATAACCGGCAGGTGGTGGGTGTTTCGACGCCTGATTTTCGCCGCGCTGGAGCGTTTGCGGAGTTCGTGACTGTGCCGGAGCGCATTGTCTACAAGCTGCCGGACGAACTGTCCTTTGCGGAGGCGGCGATGCTCGAAGCGGTTTCCGTGGCATTGCATGCCGTAGTCGTATCGGAGGTCAAGGGCGGCGAGACGACGCTGGTGATCGGTGCAGGCATGATCGGACTGCTGATTTTGCAGGCGGCGAAGGCTGCAGGATGCGGGCGCATCCTGGTTGCGGACGTGGATGCATCGCGGCTCAAGCTGGCCGAGGAAGCAGGCGCGGACGCGACGATTCTTGCTTCAGGCGATGCGATGGTGCAGCAGATTTTGCAGGAGACCAACGGGCGCGGGGTGGACCTGGTGCTGGAAGCCGTGGGACGCGATGAGACGGTTTCTGCTGCGGTGGACGCGGTGCGCAAGGGCGGCACGGTGACGCTGGTGGGTAACATCACGCCGCAGGTTACGCTGCCTCTGCAGAAGGTCGTTTCGCGACAGATACGGTTGCAGGGCTCGTGCGCTTCTTCCGGTGAGTATCCGCAGGCGATGGAGTTGATTTCGAACGGGAAGATTCGAGTTACTCCGCTGATAACTGCGGTCGCTCCGCTGAGCGATGGGGCGCAATGGTTTCAAAGACTGCACTCACGGGAGCCGAACCTGATGAAGATTGTGCTCGATCCAAGACTCGACCGCAGTCTGGTGGGTGTGGACTGACCATGAGCAATCCTCTCTTCGATCTAAGTGGACAGACGGCGGTGGTTACTGGCGCGAGCCGTGGGCTGGGGCAGTATTTTGGGCGGGCGCTGGCAGGGGCTGGAGCCGATCTGATCGTGACCAGCCGTCGCGCTGCGGATCTTGCGCCGTTTGTCGCAGAGATAGAAGCGATGGGCCGCAAGGCTGTGCCGATTGAGCTTGACGTGCGCGATCAGGAGAGCATCGTTCGCATGGGCGCCGCGGTCGAAAAAGCCTGCGAACAGGTTCATATTCTGGTCAACAACGCGGGCTGCAATGTGCGCAAGCCGGCTCTGGATGTGAGCTGGGATGACTGGAATCTGGTGCTCGATACCAATCTGCGTGGCAGCTTTTTTGTGGCCCAGCAGATTGCGCGGCGCATGGTTCCGCATGGGTATGGGCGCATCATCAATATTGGCTCGGTAACCAGTGTTTCTGGTTTCGCTGGCTTGGGACCGTATTGCGCCAGCCGCGGCGGCATCAAGCAGTTAACGATGAGCCTCGCGGATGACTGGGGCAAGTACGGTATCACGGTGAATTGTCTCGCACCAGGATGGTTCAAGACCGAGCAGAACAAGATTTTGTATGAGGACAAGGAGTGGGTCGAGTATCTGATCGATCGCATTCCACTCAAGCGGCATGGCGAGCCGAACGATCTGGATGGCGCTGTAGTCTTTCTGGCTTCTGAATCGAGCCGGTATGTTACGGGGCAGACGCTGCTGGTGGATGGCGGCGTGTCGACTGGCGCAACTCGCGCAACGACGCGGGCTAAGATGGCGCAACAGAAGTAAGTTGTCTTGAGAGATACAGGAGGTTGGCATGAAGTTACAGGTGCGTAAGTTGGTCTGCGTGGCAATGGTTGTTGCCAGTGCCGGATGGTTGACATCAGCCGCAGTCGCTCAGGATAAGCCCGTGGTCAATAAGACAGAAAAGACCGATAAGCTGCGTGTCTATTTCATCGATGTTGAGGGGGGCCAATCTACACTGTTTGTTACTCCGGAGGGGCAGTCTCTGCTGATCGATACGGGATGGCCGGGCAACGATGACCGCGACGCCAACCGTATTGTTGCGGCGGCGAAGAAGGCCGGTATCAGCAGGATCGATTATGTGTTGCTGACACACTATCACGAGGATCATGCAGGTGGCATTCCGCAGCTGCTCGCGAAGATTCCTGTGGGGACTTTCATCGATCATGGGCCGAATCGCGAGCTGGATAAAGGCATCACCGAGAAGGACTACGCGGACTATCAAAAGGCGCTGACGACGGGTAAGTACAAGAACATTCATGCCAAGCCCGGCGATGTGCTGCCGATCAAGGGAATGAATGCAACAGTGATTAGTTCGGATGGCAACCTGATCGATAAGCCAATGCCTGGCGGAGGCGATGCCAATACTTACTGCAAGGCATCGGAAGTCAGGCCAGCCGACCAGACGGAGAACTCGCGCTCGCTGGGAATCGAGATCAATTTTGGCAAGCTGAAGCTGCTGGACCTTGGCGACCTTACATGGGACAAGGAGATGCAGTTGATGTGCCCGAACAACCGGCTGGGACATATCGACATCCTGATCGTGTCGCACCACGGGTGGAATCAAAGCTCGAGCCCGGCGCTGGTGGATGCGATCCATGCGCGCGTGGCCATCATGGATAACGGCGCGAAGAAGGGTGGGTCTACGCCTGTGCTGCAGACGTTCAAGGCAGCGCCGGGATTGGAAACGCTGTGGCAGCTGCATTACTCCGAAGAAGGCGGCTTGGCGAATAACACGACTACCGAGTATATTGCCAATCTCCATGGCCCGGATGGAGGCCATGGCATTGACCTGGTTGCGGACCCGGACGGTGCGTTCGATGTTATCAATATGCGGACGGGGCTTCGAAGGCATTACCGGGCGAAGTAATATCAGGCAACGTTTGGATACATCGGCTCGATGCGCCCGAGTAAGACGAGATAGGCTGTAATGCCGATGACCAGATAGATTGCCGATACTCCAAAGGCCCAGGCGAAGGAGTGCAGCGACTGCACGAGATAGCCGGTGACGATGGGTGCGGCGATGCCGGAGATCTGGTTAGAGAAGTTGATGATTCCGCCGACGCTGCCGACGGAGCTGCGTGGCGTAATCAGCGATGGAATCGACCAGCCAATGGCCGAGGCTGCAGAAAGTCCACCGATAGACAGGCTGATCCACAACAATGCGATCATTGGCGTATGCACGTTAGCTGCGCCGAGAATTCCTAGGCCGCAGGTGGTTCCGCCGACGAGGATGGTCTTGCGCACAGCGTTGGCATTCCATCCGCGCTGGATGAGCGCGTCGGCGAGCAGGCCTCCGATGAGCAGATCGGTGAAGGTTGCGATGAGCCAGGGGAAGCCGGTGTAGAGGAAGGAATGCATCAGATCGAGATGCAGCTGGATGGATAAGTAGCCGGGCAGCCAGGTCAGCAACAGATAGAAGACATAGTTATACGACCCGAAGCCGAGGACCATGCCCAGGACTTTGCGCTGGCGGAGTAACTCCCAGATCGAGATAGGAGTATCTTCGACCGCGTGGCTAGTCGTAAGAGATGTTATTGAGACCGGTTGCGTTTCTCCTTCAATCAGCTGACGCTCGACTTCGGTGAGATGCGGATCGTCCTGCGGGTCGCAGTAGATGCGGCTGAAGAGCAGGAAGTAGAGAAAGCTGATGAGGCCGGTGACGGCGAAGCTCCAGCGCCAGCCGATGCGCAGCAGCAACAGGCCGATGAGCGGGACGCCGATGGCCGAGGAGAACTTGGCGGCGGAGTCGAAGAGCGAGGTGGCGAAGCTCCGCTCCTGAGGCGGGAACCAGCGTCCGATGGCTTTGGCATTGGCGGGAAAGGTAGGCGCTTCGCCGACTCCGAGCAGGAAGCGCGCGCCAAAGAGGCCGCCGACGCTGGGCGAAATGGCAGCAGCGAAGGAGGCGACACTCCAGAGAAAGGTGCTGATACGGCCGACACGGCGGATGCCGAACTTGTCCAGAATGACGCCGATGGGCAGCTGGCACATGGCGTAGGTCCAGTTATAGGCGCCGGAAAGATAGCCGAAGGTGACGGCAGAAATACCGAACGAAGTGTAAAGCGCGGCCTGGGAAACGGAGAGATTGACGCGGTCAAAGTAATTGACGAGGACGCCGAGGCCGAGCAGCCAAGCGATGCGCCATCGGCGGCGCGGGGAATGGATGAGGTTGGCTGCGGCCATAAAAATGAGAGGATTGCCCTGTCAAGGCAACCCTCTCATCGTACACAATCTATTGGTCACAACGTATCGGTACAGCGGTTAAAGGAGACTGCTCAGGCGGCTCCGAGCGCGGTGCGCATGGGGCTGAGCAGCGTTGCGAGCTGGGCGCGGCCGCGGTTGGTGCGGGACTTCACCGTGCCCTCGGGGATGCGCAGGCGATGTGCGATCTCCTGGTTGTCGAGGCCGTGGACGAAGCGCATGGTGACGACTTCACGCATCTCCGGGGAGATTTTCTTGACGGCCTTGTTGACGATGCCGGTGATCTCGCTGGTGACGGCGACGTCGTGCGGCGTGGGGCGCGAATCGGGAATGCGTTGTGCCAGCGGCAGAACTTCCGACTGGTCCCAGCGGCCGCTGCCGGTAACCGAGTCGATCGAATCGGTGCGGCGCTGCTGGCTGCTGCGGCGGAAGCGGTCGACGCGCTGATTGTGAGTGACGGTGGCGATCCAGCCCTTGAGCTCGCCGCGCGAGGGATCGTAGCTGGCCAGATTCATCCAGATCTTGAGAAAAGTATCCTGAACCAGATCTTCGGCGTCCTGCGTGGAGCCGCAGAAAAGGTAGCAGATGCTGTAGACGAGACCGCGGTACTGCTCTACGAGGCTGGCCCAGGCGTCGTCGTCGCCATTGAGACAGAGTTGTACGAGTTCGGGACGTTCCTTACCCATCTAAGCTCTCCTGGCCCCCGTTCTATGTGGGCCTGTTGCGCGCCCGCGGCGCTTTGCAAAAAAGAGGAGCGATGCCGGACACATGAGACTCGCGGTCCTGTTTCTGGACGGTGCCGGATTCAGATCCTTCCAGCCGGCATTGCTCCAGGCAGAAGACCCTTATCGAAACTACCCATGCATCTCTGCCTGTCTTATGACACCATCGGTCCGGAAAGCGTGCGGTCATAATGCGTCACGAATCGTAAAGAAGTGTCATGAGGCGCGGCGGCAAGTGTTACAAATCATTACGGCGTCGGATCGACGTTCGGAGTACAACGGAAATAGTGGCTTACTCCCGTACGTTTGCGGGTCACGTTTTGAGGCGGATGTGGAACCGGTACTGCTGATCGATGACGATATCGAACTTTGCTCGATGCTCGAGGACTACCTCGTGCGTCATGGATTTGCCGTTACTACGGAACACCACGGGGAACTCGGCCTGCACCGGGCGCTTAGCGGGGAATTCTCCATCGTTCTGCTGGATGTGATGCTGCCCGGGCTGGATGGATTCGAGGTGCTGCGGCGTCTGCGCACCAGCTCGCAGGTGAGCGTGCTGCTGCTAACGGCGCGCGGCGAGGACATCGACCGCATTGTGGGCCTGGAGATTGGTGCAGACGATTACCTGCCTAAGCCATTCAATCCGCGGGAGCTGCTGGCGCGAGTGCGGGCTATCCTGCGCCGCAGCGCGGCTAACCGGCAGACGAGGCCGGCGATCAAGCATCTCTCGGTGGGCGGCATCGAGCTCGATACCGGAGCGCGTACGGCGACCTGCAATGGAGTGGAGCTGGACCTGACGAATGTAGAGTTCGAGCTGCTGGGCGCGTTGATGGGGGCTCCGGGTCAAATCCTCACCCGCGAGCATCTGACCGAGTTGGTTTTGGACCGCAGGTTCAATCCTTTTGACCGCAGCCTGGATATGCACGTGAGCCGCTTGCGCCGCAAGCTGGATGACGCGGCCAAGCTGGGCGACCAGATCAAGACGATTCGTTCGGTGGGGTATCAGCTGGCTGTTCCCGTGGCTCATTCGCCTTCTTCCGGAGCTGGAACATCGGGAACTGGAACGTCCGGAGCGGGAACCTTGGGCCGGGCAGTGCATGCGGGCCAGGAGAGCTAGGCGGGATGAGGAGCACATTCACTAAGATTTTTCTCTCCTTCTGGCTCACGGAATTCCTGATCATCATCTGCACCATCTTCATCCTGTCGCATCAGTTCGAGTCGAATGAGGTGGTGTACACCTCGCTATTCGCGTTCATGGAAAGCAGCGCCAAACGGTCTGCGGCCGCCTACGAAGCCGGCGGCTGCTCTGCGATGCAGGCCGTACCCAACACCTTTCCTATGGATGGGCCCAGCCCCTCAGATCAGCCGGCGATCCTCTTCGATCCTTCGGGTAAAGCTCTTTGTCAGCAGGTGGATGAGAAGCTGTATGCTCCGGCGTTGGCCAAAATCCGCAAGGACGGTTACCTGCTGGGAGAGCGTCACGGGCCCGGATATCTGGAGGGTATCCAGGTCAAGAGTGCGCAGGGACAGAAATACGCCTACCTGGTGCGCGGCACCTATCCGCGCGAGGTTTATATCCCATACCGCGAGGAATTGCCGCGGCTGGTGATCAGCCTCATCGTATCGGTGGTGGTGACATTTGGCATCACCATGGTGATCACGCGGCCCATCGGCTCGCTTCGAGAGGCCGCCCGGCAGCTGGCGGCGGGCAACCTGCGCGCACGGGCCAAGTGGCCCAAGGGCAGGCAGAATCCCAGGACGCGCGATGAGCTTTGGGGGCTGGTTTACGACTTCAACGACATGGCCGACCGCCTCGAGACGCTGGTGGATGCGCAGATGCTGCTGCTGCGGGATGTTTCGCATGAGCTACGGTCGCCGCTGGCGCGGCTGAGCGTGGCTCTGGAACTGGCGCGCGAAGAAGCGCAGCCCGGGACGGAAGTGCAGCTGGACCGGATTGGACGCGAGGCAGAACGGCTGAATTCGCTGATCGGGCAGCTGCTGAGCCTGTCACATCTCGAATCCACGACACGGTTACCGGACCGGCTGCGCATCTCGCTGAAGGATGTCGTCGCCGAGCTGCTGCCAGACATGGACTATGAAGCTCAGCGCCGCAATTGCGCCGTCAGCTTTCACGACGCTCTGCCGGAGGCTGGGGCCGAACGATCCAACCACTGCGGCGAGGTGCTGGGCAGCCCAGAGCTGCTGGGACGGGCGGTTGAAAATATCATCCGCAACGCAATCGCCTACACGGCGGAGGGAACGTCGGTCGAGATTCAGATCTATGAAGAAAACCGCGTCGGAACGCACTTTGCCGTGCTGCAGGTGAAAGATCACGGGCCGGGCGTGCCGGACGCGGCGCTGAAATCGATCTTCCGCCCCTTCTACCGGCTCGACCTGTCGCGGCAGCGCTCCACAGGCGGATATGGCGTGGGCCTGGCGATCACCGAGCGCGCGGTACGCCTGCACGGCGGAGCGGTCACAGCCCGCAATGCCAGCGAGGGCGGCCTGATCGTCGAGATGCGCCTGCCTGTGGCGCGTGAGACCGAGGGTTAACCCCGCCTACACGTCGCAGAGATCGACCGCCTGACGCAGCGAAGTCAGCGGATCTTTGGTTGGCACGAACTCGTGGGCCACATAGCCGGTGTATCCGGTTGCGGCGATGCCGCGCATGACGCCGATCCAGTTGATCTCCTGGGTGTCGTCGAGCTCGTGACGGCCAGGTACGCCGCCGGTGTGGAAGTGGCCGAGCCATTCGTGGTTGGCCTGGATGGTGGCGATCATGTCACCTTCCATAATCTGCATGTGGTAGATGTCGTAGAGCAGCTTGATGTTTTTGGAGTTGACCTCGCCCATCACCGCGACGCCCCAGTCGGTATGGTCGGCCATGTAGTCGTGATGGTCATGCTTGCTGTTGAGCAGCTCCAGATTGAGGACGACGCCATTGTCTTCCATGAGCGACTTAACGCGCTTCAGGCCGAGGATGGTATTGCGCGCGCCTTCCCAATCGAGCTGGCCAGCGCGGTTGCCGGAAAAGGTAATGACGTTAGGCACGCCGGCCTTGGCCGCTAGGGGAACGTTTTTGCGCAGGCCGGCTTCAATCTTGTCGTGATTCTCGATGCGGTTGAGACCGACAGGGATGGAGCCTGCATCGGCATAGCCCATGGAACAGATGAGGCCGTGGCGGCGGGGAACTTCCCACTCATCGGGCTGAAGCAGGTCAATGGCTTTGAGGCCCATCTGTGCGCTGGCGACGCAGAGATCGTCGAGGGCGATCTTCTGGTAGCACCAGCGGGAGACGGACTGCTTGATGTTGCCTTTACGAGCAACCGGCGTTCCGGCAGTCTGAGTCTCGGCAGCCGGTAAAGACGAAGGCAGCAGGGCAGCCGCTGTGCAGGCGGCTCCGGATTGCAACAACTGGCGGCGATTGAAGGTGCTCATGCGATTCCTTCCCTGCGCGGGGATGCGATAGAGCCGGATGGGATGATCCGAGATTCAGTCTGAAAAGGCTTTCTTTCGGATACGTCGAACCGGCTCTTTTTATGTCTCGAACATCTTACTGCACCAGTTCGAGAGTGACTCGCTTGGCCGCGGAATCGATCTGGGAAATCCGGAAGCTGCGCACCTGGCCAGCGCTGACGGGCTCAGCTTTTGGTTTGGAAGAAGCTGCGGCAGGAGTTCCAGTCTTCCACTTGTTCTTGAGCATGGAGCTGAGCGCGGAGAGATCGACGTTTGCTGTCTTCGGCGCTTCCCCGACGGCTGGCTCTGCGGGCTTTTCCGCAGGCAGCTTGCACGAGCACAGGATGCCCTCACCCAATTCGACCTGCGCGATGCCGTCGTGAATCGAAGCCACGCGTCCGGTGACGGCGTCGCCTGCTTTGTGGTCTGCGAGAAACTCATCGAGGCTGGTGGGGATAAGCTGCTTGATGCTGAGGCGAAGCTGGCGCTTTTCCTTGTCCAGATCGAGCACCATCGCGCGCACGGATTGGCCGACGCGCAGCACATCTGAAGGATGATTGAGCCGCCGGTCAGCGACGATTTCGCTGATGTGGACCATGCCTTCGACGCCTTCCGAAACCGCAACGAAGGCTCCGAACTTGGTGATGCTGGCGACTGAGCCTTCGACCACCGAGCCGACCGCAAGACGAGCTGCCGCCTCGACCCATGGATCGCCCAATGCCTGCTTAAGACCCAGCGAGATGCGCCGCTCCGGAATGTTGATGTTCAGGATGACGGCATCGATAACGTCGCCGAGATTTACGACTTCAGTGGCTTTGTGAATGCGCTTGGACCAGGACATTTCGGAGAGATGCACGAGGCCTTCAACGCCCGGCTCAAGCTCGACGAATGCGCCGAACTCGGCGATGCGCGTGACCACGCCGCGAACGCGCTGGCCGGCGGTGAACTTCTCTGCGACTGCATCCCAGGGATGGGCTTGCAGCTGCTTGAGGCCGAGCGCGATACGCTTCGTTTCAGGATCGATCTTGAGGACTTTGACTTCGAGCTGCTGGCCTACCGTGAGTACATCTTCGACCTTGGCGACGCGGCTCCAGGCGATGTCGCTGATATGCAGCAGGCCGTCGACTCCGCCAAGATCGACGAACGCGCCGTATTCGGTGAGGCTGCGCACCGTGCCGTCGACAACCGCGCCCTCCCTCACTTCACCGAAGCGGCGGGCTTTGCCTTCGAGGGCCTCTTCTTCGGTCACCACGCGGCGATCGACGACTAAGTCTTCATCGGCAACGTCGAGCTTAGTGATGCGGACTCGAATCTCTTCGCCGATGAGCTTTTCCATCTCCGCGGCATCGCGGGCGCCGCTGCGCGAGGCAGGCAAAAATGCGCGAACGCCGACGTCGACGTGCAGGCCTCCTTTCACTACTCCAGTGACGGTGCCAACGATGGTGGATTTGTCGGCGAAGGCGCGTTCGAGGCTGGTCCAGTCTTTCGGGATCGCAGTGCGGAAGAGACTGAGCGCGTAGTAGCCGTCTTCGTCGCGTCCTTTGACAGAAACCTGAAGAGCATCGCCGGGCTTGGGCGGTTCCTTACTTGCGGCGAAGGCCGCGATAGGCAGAATGCCTTCGGACTTGAAGCCGATATCGACGAGGACGGAGTCGGCCGTGACGGCGACGACTGTGCCGCGAATCTGGCTGCTGCCATCGCGACGCGAATGGGTGCGCTGGAACTCGGAGAAAATGTCGGCGAAGGATTCTTCGGGCTGGGCCGGCTCAGGCTCAGGTTCTACTTTTGGTTCGAGCTTCGGCTTCGGTTCTGCTTTAGGCGTGGCCGGAGCGGATGGAGCTGCTTCAGCGATTGAAGCAGGCGCGGCAGCGGATTCAATGGGTTCCGACTCGACCGGTTCCGATTCGACCGGCGCGGCGAAAGGCTCGCCTGCTTCGGCTGCCGTCTCTTCGGTCTCTGCCTCTACTTCGGCGGCCATTTCGAGATCTATCTTGGGGTCGGTGGGAGGCTCGAGCAAAATCTCATTCTCAGAGGCACTCTCGGGTGCGGCTTCGACGGGTGCTGGTTCGGCGATTGCTTCGCTCTCGGACGTAGCGACGGGCTGTGCGTCCATGCTCGTTTCCGATACGTTCGATTCCGAGGCTGCTTCGGCAACGGTTTCAGCGATGGGAGATTCGACTTCGGCAATAGTGGGAGAGGTGGGCTCGTGCCCGGGAATGGCGGTTTCAGACATGAAGAACGATAGCCTCTTGGAGTGCGGGATTCAGAGCGCAAACGCTGCCAATCCCATCACGAATATCATCGCACGGCTAGGCTGAAGGGCTCTCGTATGGCCGATTTCAGGTCATGCGCCAGCAGGCGATGAAAGAGATGCTCTCCGGCTTCGCGGCGGACAGAAAGGCGGCCGGCTCCGTAGGCTCGCGAGGCCAGACCGCGTTGCACGGATTCGCAGATGGCCACGTCTTCATCCTGCACTTTGTCACTGGTGGCGATGCTGGCGGTGTTGTATTCGTTGCGCTCGGGCGATACATCGGCAAAGAAGAAGTCGAAGATCACGCGGCATTTGCCGGGGCCGAGCGGGAGGACGAGGTTGGTGTCCATGACGCCCTCATAGATGTTGATCATGAAGTTGGGGTAGAGCCAGAAGTACCATGCGCGATCGCCCTGGCGCGTGGCTGCGACGTCAGCATGTTCGTCTGAGGCAACCATGGGGCTCGACTGCAGGCAGTAGCGCTCGCCGTTTTCGATGGTGTAGTGGGTGTAGTCGAGGACGCTGTTGAGCCCCTTATGCAGATGCGGAACGTGGTAGCCGCCGTCGAGATAGTTGTCGACGTAGACCTTCCAGTTGCAGTTGAGCGTGTACTCCTTGCGCGAATGGTAGTGCAAGGATTGGAGGTTCAAAGGCGCGACACGAGGAACGAGATCGCTCAGCAAATCCCTGAGCGGCGCGGGGTTGGGTGTCAGGTTGACGAAGACGAAGTTCTCCCAGGTATCGACAGCGATGGGGACCAATCCATTGGCAGCGCGGTCGAAATTGCAGACTCCGGCAAACTCGGGCATGCCCTTGAGGCTGCCGTCGAGGCCGTAGTTCCAGCCGTGATAGGGGCAGCGGAAGGATTGCGCGTGACCGCAGGGCTCGGTGGCTACCGCGGCGGCATGATGGCGGCATACGTTATAAAAGGCGCGCAGCTGGCCGTCCTGCGCTCTCACGATTACGATTGGCTCGCCAGCCAACTCCGTTGTGAAGTAGTCGCCGGGGTTGGC
The DNA here is from genome assembly GCA_036271955.1 of Acidobacteriaceae bacterium. Taxonomy (GTDB): domain Bacteria; phylum Acidobacteriota; class Terriglobia; order Terriglobales; family Acidobacteriaceae; genus Acidicapsa. The sequence goes on along the minus strand of DATAZR010000147.1, from coordinate 9,473 downwards.
GACCTGATCGATGCGCCCGACAGTCAGCCAGTTGCCGCCGAAGACGTGCTGCTGTTCCAGACGCTCAATCTCCGGATCGAGATACCACGGCGCGGGAATGGTATGCGCCTCGGCGAGCGGTGCTGTGTCGTCATAAAGAGCAAGAAGGTTTTTAAAACTGGAGTCCATCTGAAATTCCTATTCTAGAGTTTCCTATTCTGGCTGAGCCTGCATGGCCTGTAGTTGTGCGCGGGTCTGGCGGCGCTTGCCGAGTGCGTAGACGAGCATGCCCACGGCGATCAGCAGCGCGGTCATTCCGACTGTCTTGAAGACTGCGAGCGGCTTGTTGGGCTCGTCGTCCGCAGGGATCACCGATAGGCCAATGGTAATGATCGTGCTGCCCAGGCCGACCATCGCGACCGCGATGGCGACGCGCTTGCCGCCAGGCACGCGAATCACCTCCGGACCTGCAGGCTCGCGTTGTATGCGGATCATGGAGGCGAAGAGAAACAGGTAGGGGATGAAGTAAGTGATCACGCTCATGCTGACCAGCACATCGTAAGCACCCTTTGCACTGGTTGCCGCCTGGCCCAGAAAGGCGAAGAGCATGCCGGTGAGGCCGTAGACGAACACCGCAATGTAGGGTGTGTTCCATTTGGGATGAATGCGGCCGAAAGCTGCGGGCAGATAGTTGTCGATGCCGGCGACAAAGGGTATGCGAGCGGTCGCCGAGAGATAAGCTCCCGCCGCGCCCAGGCAGGAGACAGTGATCATGAGCGCAACGGCAACCGTCAGCCAGCTTACGCCGAGCGTGTCACACATATGCGCTATGGCAGTCATAAAGCCGCCCAGTCCGCTGATCTCTTCGCTGGGCATGGCGACCAGCATGGCGATGGTTCCAAGAATGTATCCGCAAGCGACCAGCACGCCGGCAAAGAGCAGCGCGCGGGGCACTGTGCGGCGCGCATTCTTGATTTCATCACCCATGCAGGAAGCGCACTCAACACCGGCGAAGGCGTAGAAGATGGTCGACCAGAAGACTGCGTTTTTGAGGCTCAGGTGCGGCGTCATCGTCGCCAGGGTAAAGTGAGTCGCGCTGCCGCGCTGATGCCAGAAGAGCACTCCGAGCACAATCAGGATCAACACCGGAAGCACTCCGCCAATTGCACCCACGTTATTAAGCCACTTACCCTGCTTTACACCCAGCATGTTCAGGACTGTGATCAGCGCCAGTGTGACAAGAGCAAAGGCCATGTAATATCCGCTCTCGTTTTCAAGTGCCTTGCCATGGCTGCCTGCGGCAAAGAGCAGGCTGCCGGCTGCAAAATAGAGGACTGCTGGAAAGTAGGGAAGGTTGGACATCCAATAGGTCCAGCCGGACATGAAGCCGGCAAAGTCACCGAAGGCGCGCTGCGTCCAGATGTATAAGCCGCCCGCCTGCGGATAGCGCGATGAGAGTTCGAGCACACTGGCAGACAGCGGCACAAAGAATCCGAAGAGGGCCAGGAGCCATACCGCGATGGAACTTGGCCCGGATGCCGCCGCCGCCGCGACCCAGCGCATGGTGAGGAGGCTGACGATATAGAAGAGGGTCAGGTCGCGGAAGCCGAGTTCGCGCTTGAGCTGGGGTTGAGTTCCAGCTTGGGTGCCAGTTTGGGTGCCCCGTTCTTCTGCCAAGCTGCCGCCTTTTCAATTGCCAGAGTTATTTCATTTACCGACCAGAACCCCAACATCTTTGAGTACAGCCATCGCGGCGTTACGGCCATTCATGGCGATGACCGAGCCGCCGGGATGCGTGCATGCTCCGCATAGGTAGACGCCTTCCATCGGAGTGCGCGCGGTGAGGCGGTTGCTCCACATGTACTGGGGAAGGATTTCGCCCTGGAAGATGTGGCCTCCGGTGAGGCCGACTTTCTTTTCGATGTCGGGAGGGCCAAGCACCTGCGCGTCTTCGACGGCCTCGGGGATGTTGCTGCAGAAACGGGCGATACTCGATAAAGCCAAACGGCGGGCTGCATCGCGATGATCATCCCAGCTGCCTTCAGCGAAGGTATGCGGCACGTATTGGGCGAAGACGCTCATGGTGTGCTTGCCCTCAGGCACGACGCTGGCATCGTGCACGCTCTGAAAGTAAAGCTCGCACCACAGATGCTCGGGAAGCCTGCCAGCCTTGGCGGCGGCGAAGCCCTGCTTCCACTCATCTTTAGTGAGCGGGGCGTTGATCTGGCCGTAGTGATGTGGCTCGTTGGTGCCGGGGCGTGCTTTGAAGTTGGGCAGCTCATTCAAGAGCACGTTGAGCTTGACGGTACACCCTTCAATGGGTACGGACTCGACCTGTGCCTTCCATGCTGCGTCTGCTTGCGCGCCGAGCAGCCGTAGTGTCACTCGCGGGTCGGCATTGGAGATGATGACCGGCGCGGAGATGCGTTCGCCGCCTTCGAGCACCACGCCTTCGCCGGGCAGTATCTGCGCGATAGGCACGCCTGCAGCGACCACCGCACCTGCTTCACGGGCAGCGTCACATAGATAAAACGAGACCATGCCCATGCCGCCTTTGACGTATCCCCACATGCCGGGCATGCCGCCGAGCCGTCCCGACGAGTGATGAAAGCGCACTGATGCCGTGCCTTTGTCGAAGGGGCTGGCGTTGGTGCCGATGACGCCCTGGCCGAGGTAGGCGACCTGCAATTGTTCATCCTGCAGATAGTGCTCGACGAACTCGGCCATCGACCAATCGAAGAGCACGGCGCGGGCTTCTTCATCATTACCCAGACGCTGCTCGATCTGCTCGCGTGTGGGAGCTTCGCCAATCCAGACATCGCGCTCATCGGGCGGACGCAGGGCATTGCGCAGGCGGCGAATGACGGCGCACATGGCGCGAAAGCCCTCAAGATCGCGAGGCGCAAAACGCTCGACTTCGGCATCGCATTGGGCATCGTCATCCCAGAGCTGAATGCTGCGGCCGTCGAGGAAAGGCACGAACAACCCATTCGTTGCAGGCGTCCAAGAGAATCCACGCTTGGGCAGGCCGAGCTCTTCGATGACCAGAGGATGGAGCAGACCAGCGAGGTAAGCACAGGGGGACATCTTCACGCCCGGAAAGGCTTCTTCGACGGTGCAGGCGCCGCCGATGCGTTCGCGAGCCTCAAGCACCAATACGCGCTGGCCTTCGCGAGCTAGATAGGCTGCACAGGCCAGACCATTGTGGCCCGCGCCAACGACGATTGCGTCCCATCGCCGGGATGCCAGGTCCTTTATCGGAGCGGGCAGGCCAATCAATCCCAAAGTCGATGCCGCAGGGGCATGGTTGCTGGTGGATTTCACTCTTGAAGGTTGCTCCGCTCTCCGCTATGCGATGAAGTTCAATATAAGCGCTGGCTTCGAGGCGGTCTATTGGATTCTGTTCTGGCTTCGTGGCAGCCGACGGGCCGTTATGATGAGAACCAAGGCGACAGGAAGATAAAGACCTGGAGCTGCAGCGCCAAAACATTGCGGGGACGAGATGAAAACAGTTGAACGCTGCGCATGGGCAGAGAGCGATTCGCTGCTGCGCAGCTATCACGATGAAGAGTGGGGCGTGCCCCAGCATGACAGCCGCATGTTGTGGGAGATGCTGATGCTGGAAGGCTTTCAGGCCGGCCTCTCGTGGTTGATCATCCTGCGCAAACGCGAGGCTTTTCGGGAAGCATTCGCCAACTTCGATCCCGAAGCGGTTGCGAAGTTCAAGGAAGCCGACATCGAACGATTGCTGCAGAATCCCGGCATCATCCGCTCGCCGGCCAAGATCGTGGCGACCATCGCCGGAGCTAGAATTTACTTGGGGATGCGCGATGCGGGCGAGGATTTCTCCAAATACGTCTGGAAGATGGCGGGCGGCAAGTCGATCAAGAATATGACAGGCGATTTCCCGGTGAAGTCCGAGCTGTCAGAGGCTTTCTCTGCAGATTTCAAGAAGCGTGGATTCAAGTTTGTGGGACCGGTGATCGTCTACGCGTGGATGCAGGCTACGGGGATCGTCAACGATCACAGCGCGAACTGCTTTCGCCGCAACGCGCGGAAATGAACCCGCCCCCGGAGGTCCGCCTGCACGGGATTCGCGAGCGGCTGCGCGGTGCGGAAGTACTTCTTGTAAGCAGTGATCCAATTACTCGCAATATCCTGCTGCGCCTGACCTAGGCTCAATTGACGCGAGCAGACCATGTCGTGAAGGTGGTCTTCCAGTTGATCTTTGACGTAGGAATTCCAGATTAGATTGAAGTGAGGCTGCGGCCATAGGTTGCGTACATCTCCGGAGCCGCCAAGACCCGGCGTAATGAGATAGTCCACTTCGAATTCGCTCGCCGGAACGCCGCGAACACCATACTCCTGAAAGACTTTCTGCTGCAGCGCACCGGGGATATTTTCCACTACATCTTCACTGCCGGCAGAGCACAAGTCGGACAATGCAACGGCGCGTGTAGCTCCGGGTGTGAAGCTGGGATCGGGAAGCATCCTGTTGTAGGCGCTCGAACTCGCAGATGGCTGGTGCCGAAGAAATGTAAAGCCACCCGCCACCAGCAGAATCAGTGCAAAGGCATAGGCCACACTCCGCGCATAGCGCACATTGAAGCGCGGATTGCCCTGAGAGTCCTGCGACAGTATGGCCAGCCTGGCCTTCAATAAAGCACGCGGGCCGGAGACCTCGATGGCAGATGCGTTGGACGGGATCCGCAGCCCGGCGATCGCGGCCTCGATCTTCGCGCCGCGCGCCCGGCACTGCGCACAGGATGCAAGATGGGCGCGAACCCGAAGCGATTGGAACAGTGAGAGCTCGCGATCGGCATGGAATAGCAGTTGCTCATCCGAACAATGAAACGCATCGCGATGGAGAGGATTCGTACTCATGTCATTCCATCCCATCCGCACGCATAAGCCGCGCCAGCGACCTGGCCAAGGATTCGGAAACGGAGCCCAGCGAGATATCCAGCGTCTTTGCGATCTCACGGTATCGCAAGCCCTCGGCGCGCAGGCAAAAGCATAGCCGATCCCGCTCCGGTAGGGTGTTTACCACCGACAAAAGCCGCCGCTGTCTTTGCACGGACAAAAGCTGCTCTTCCGGGTTGAGCTCCTGATCTTGCGCCGATTCCATCGGATGCTCGGCGTCCGTTCTTGCTCTCTGCCGCTGATTGGCGTGGCGCTGCTTGAGGGCCAGATTGTGAGCGACGCGAAAGATCCATCCCCGGAGACTTCTGCGAGACTTGCCCAGGCGAAGATGGCAGAAGAGCGAGAGAAAAACCTCCTGCACCACATCTTCGCCGTCGTGGCCGGTGATGCCAAAGGCGGAAACGTAGGCCAGGAGCCGGGTGCGGTACTGGTCAAAGAGCGCCACCACTTCCAGTTCAAGATCGGAGGGGCGTTGTACCGGTCTTGCGCTCACAACTAGCGGCAGAACCTGTACTTCGATCGAGTCTGGCTGGCTTCCCGGCATCGCTCGTTCTCTCCTTTCTGCATGGTAGTACCGCCTGGAGGCTCGCCGGTAGCGTTTTGCGGTATTCGGACGGGCGGAAACCGAGTGCACAACGGCTTTTGAGCAACTTCAGGTGGTCCGAAAAAAATCCTGAACAAAAACCAAGCAATCGGAATATTCACTGCAGAGGCAGTATTGGCGATCCGCCGGAATGAGGATTCCAGTACCTCGATTGCAATTCAATCTCCCAGTTGCTGCATAGGATCACGTGAAAAAAATACTCCTCCTGCTCTTTTCTTTTGCGTTGCCGGTATTTGGTCAGGCCAATCAGGGCGGATTGCAGCTCCGGGTCACCAATCCTGAAGGCAAAGCCGTCAGGGCCATTGTTCGGATCGTGAGTGAGGGCAACAACTACGCCAACACCATCACTACAGACTCCGAGGGACGCCTGGCCGTAGAGCATCTGCCCTTCGGCCTCTATCGCGTAGATATTGGGATGGCTGGCTTTGCGCCTCTCTCCCAGACTTTCGAAATTCAGTCCTCCATTCCCATCCGCGCCGGCATTCAGCTCAAGCTTTTCTCGGTGCAGCAGTCGGTTGCCGTGAGCGCCTCCGATACCTTGCTCGACACCGATCAGGCCGGCTCCGTCAACCAGATTGGCACCGAAGATATTCAGAATCGCCTCGGTTCGATTCCCGGCCGTTCGGTCCAGGATCTCGTGAATTCTGAACCTGGATGGCTCTACGAGGGCAACGCCGTCCTGCATCCACGCGGCTCCGAGTACCAGGTGCAATTCGCCATCGACGGCATTCCATTCACCGACGACCGTTCGCCCAGCTTTGGCCCGCAGATTGAGGCTGACGACGTCCAGTCGATCAGCATCTACACCGCCGGCATTCCTGCTGAATATGGCCGCAAGATGGGTGGCGTCGTCGTCATCAATACCCAGCAGGATTCCAACCCCGGTTTCCACGGTGAGCTCTCGCTCTACGGCGGCAGCTTCGACTCTGCCGGCGTCTATGCCAGGGGTCAGTACACCTGGGGCCGCAACACCTTTAGCGCCAGCGGCGACGGCAGCCGCACCGATCACTATCTCAACCCCGTCGTAACCCAGAACTACTCCAACACCGGCACGCTCGGCGACTTCGCCGTCAACTACCGCCGCGAGCTCACCCAAAACGACAAGCTCAGTTTGAGCGTTCGCCACGAAGACTCCCGCTACGACATTCCCAACGAGCTGATCCAGCAGGGCAACGGACAGCGCCAGAACGCCGACAACATCGAGACCCTGGGCATAGCCTCATACCAGCACATCTTCTCCTCCAACGCGACAGCCGAGGCAGCAGGCATGGTCCGCGACAATTCCAACGACTTCTACTCCAATCCCAACTCCATCCCGGTTTATGTCGAGCAGCACAACAGCTTCCGCGAGGGATACTTCCGCGCCGGGTTCACTTACAACAAGGGCCATCAAGAGTGGAAGGCCGGCGTCGAAACCGACAACATGTTCCTCCATGAAAACACCTGCTACACCGTCACTCAAGATGATGACGATGACTCCGTTAGGAGTTCGGACAGGGCAGGTTCAGCTCATACGCGCCAGGCCAGACTAGGGCGAAGCCCGATCAATCCGACCCTTTTGCGCACCCCCCGCGCCAACGACTCCAGCGACTTCGCGGCAGGCTGCAACGCCGTTGCCGATGACGACAACCCAGCCTTCATCTATCAGGACCAGCGGCCCGACCTTGAACAGGCTGTCTACGTGCAGGATCTCATTCGCCTGAATAAGTGGACCATCTCCGCCGGCCTGCGCTATGACCATTACCAGCTCATCCTCAACGACTGGGGACTTCAGCCGCGCTTCTCCATCGCGCGCTACTTTCCCTCCGCCAACACGGTGCTGCACTTCTCCTATGACCGAGTCTTCCAGACGCCTTCATTTGAAAACATCCTGCTCTCCAGCTCTACGCAGGTCGAGTCCATCGATCCCGGCGACTTCCTGCGCCTGCCCGTCAAGATTTCCAAAGGCGACTACTATGAGGGCGGCCTCAGCACTGTTTTCGCTAAGCATTTAAAGCTCGATGCCAACTACTTCCGCCGCTTCGTCAATGACTATGCCGATGACGACCAGATCGACAGCACCTCCATCAGCTTTCCGATCGCTTTCCGCAAAGCCATCATCTACGGCGCTGAGGGCAAGCTGACCGTGCCTGAGTGGCATCACCTCTCCGGATACGCCAGCTACTCCTATGAGGTTGGCAACGTCTGGAATCCTGTGACAGGCGGCCTCTTCCTCGGAGACGACGCCGATGAGGCAGCCTCGGCTCTTACCGGCCACTTTCCCGATTCACAGGATCAGCGCAACACCGTGCGTGGCCGCGCTCGCTATCAGATCAATCCCCGCTTCTGGGTCGCGGGCGGCGTGCAATACGATACCGGCCTTCCCTTCGAATTCGATGGCGACCCCGATCAGGCAGCCCAGCAATACGGCCAGGACATCATCGACCGCATCAACTTCGATCGTGGCCGCATTCTGCCATCCTTCCAGGTCAATGCCTCGGCTGGCGCGGATTTTCTCAATCGCGAAAACGTCAAGATGCGCCTGCAGGCTGACGGCCAGAATCTCAACGACGTCATTGATGTGATCGACTTTGGAGGCCTGTTCTCCGGCAATGCCATCGGGCCTTCGCGCAGCTTTTCGCTGCGGCTCACGACGAGTTTTTGACAATCGTCGGCAGACGTAAATTCGTTGCGATGAGCGCCGCAACCAGAAACGCCGCTGAGGTCAGACACAGCGCATAGCTGATTCCAGCGTGATCGGCAATCGCTCCAATCAGGTACGGCGCAGCGGCGCTGGCCACGCGGCCAATGTTGTACGCAAAACCCATCGCGGTGCCCCGCAACGCTGTCGGAAACAACTCGCTCGCGATCACGCTGAAGCCGCTGAAGTAGCCGGTCCCGAAGAATCCAACCAGCGGCCCAATGATCAGCAGCGCGCTGGGATTGCGTACGAATGCAAAAACCGGAACCAGCGAAGCGGCGATCAGCAGGTAGCCGATGTAAGTCGATTTGCGGCTGAAGCGGTCGGCAATGTATCCGAAAGCGAGATAGCCCAGAAACGTGCCGAGCTGCATGACTATGGTCCATGAGGAGGTCTGGACGATGTTCAGTCCGCGTCCACCCTCCGCCACTGGCCTCGAAAGAAAGTTTGGCACCCAGGTAAACAATCCCCACCAGGCAAAGAGCGTTGCGGCATTCATGGTGGAGCAGATCAGCATGTTGCGCCCGAAGGCGCCGCGAAAGAGCTGGCCGATTGCGGGTCGCGTTGTCTGCTCCTGTTTCCAGACTTCTGGCTCTTTCACGCCGCGCCGGAACCAGAACGTCACCAGCGCCGGGATCACTCCCGCGAAGAACACAGCACGCCATCCGAAGCGCGGCATCACCACTGCCACCAGCGCCGCACCCAGCGCATAGCCTACAGCCCACGAACTTTGCACCACAGCCAAGGCCTTGCCGCGATGGCGCGCCGGCCATGTCTCGGCAACCAGCGCCGCTCCTGCGGCCCATTCGCCGCCCATGCCCAGCCCCAGGATCACGCGGCATATCACCAGCTCAAGCGCGGTGTGAGTGAACCCGCACATAGCCGTGGCAATGGAATAGATCAGCACGCTCCAGGTAAGCGCGCGCGTGCGGCCAAAGCGGTCGGCAACCCATCCGAAGCCAATACCGCCAGCAGCCGCAGCTACCAGCGTCGCCGACATCATGGCTCCACTCACCGCTGTGGAGAGATGCATCTCGCGCTGAATCTGGCCGAGCACGAAGGCATAGAGCATCACATCCATGCTGTCGAGCATGTAGCCGAGGAAAGCCGCGATCAGGCTACGCCTCTGGTCTACAGTAGACTCGGTGAGCCAATCGAAGACCCCATCCAAAGTCAGCTCCTCTTTTCCTCGCGGCGTTGACTTACAGTCTAAGGGTAGGGTTTCGGAGATTGAGCGGAGAGCGATGAATAAAGAGGCGAGGGAAGCGGCTTGCGCGTAGCGATCGA
>DATAZR010000146.1:0-46426 GCA_036271955.1 Acidobacteriaceae bacterium | reverse complement strand
ACAATCGAAGAGCTTCAAGAGGGATTTCCTTCGCTCTCGGTCGCTCATATCAGACGCCTCATCGAGTTTGCCCATAGTCAGCGAGCTGAGACCAAACCGTGAAGGTGCTGCTCGATGAGAACCTCGACCACGCATTGAGGAAGCTGTTATCGCCACACGAGGTGGTCACAGTCACCTACATGGGCTGGACGGGCCTCAAAAACGGCGAGCTCCTACGAGCAGCGGAAGAAAATGGAATTGACGTTCTGCTCACTGGAGATCAATCTCTCCACTATGAGCAGAACCTGAACAGTCGACGTCTAGCCATCGTGACGCTATCAGCAATCAAGCTGCCTATTATCAGGGAAAGCTTGCCTGAGATAATAATTGCCCTCGATAACGCAGCTCCGGGCTCACTTCAGGCTGTCGATTGCGGAACTTTCAGCAGAAAGAAAACTTCGTAGAGCAGATTTGCCGTTGAAACTCAGCAGAGGCAAATCTCAACACTGCCTGCCTAAACGCCCATTCCAAACTCAGACACCGCAGCAGTTCCGGCGTTGACATAGAAATCATATGGCGTCCGGTGATTAAACCTGTAGCGATTGCGAAGCTCCCGGCCCACAAACAACCCAACCGCAGCGATACCCATGCCTACGGAAACCCATCCGATCGCTCTCAAGACAGCGTGGCTCGTGGCTTCTTCACCGGTTGCGTTGGATACAGCTTCATCGTCGAACATCGGAAACTCCCCCTGAGCAAATAATAACCCACACTCGGTTAAGACTGTCCAGATGCAGGTTAGTCACACTTTAGTGGCATCAAGCCATTGATTCAATTGACTCGATGCGGGAAAGCCACCGTAGCTTTTCCGGTTCGGGAAGAAAACTGGCGCGGAAGGAATTCGCAGCAAGAGCTTTCAGCTCGCTGCTTTCGAAACCGTGAACCTGATGTGCCAGCCGGTATTCGTTCTCCACCGAGGAGCCAAAAAATGCCGGGTCGTCGGAGTTCAAGGTCACCATCAAGCCCCGGTCGAAGTACTGCCGCAGCGGATGCTCGGCGAACGAAGAGCAAACGCCGGTTCGAACATTGGAGCTGGGATTGAGCTCCAGCGGAATCTGCCTCTTATGCAGTTCGGCAACCAGCTCAGGATCGCGAATGGCGGAGAGCGCGTGGCCGAGCCGCTCTGAGCCGATGGCCAGCGCCTCCCAGATCGCCTCCGGACCGGTGGTTTCGCCCGCATGATTGGTCAGGCGAAGACCGGCTGCGGCTGCCTCGGCGTACATTTCGCGGAACGGTTTCGACGCCGCCACGCGCTCGTCGCCTCCAAGGCCGATTCCGATAATCGAGGGATACTGCTGCCGCATCTTCGCCGCCAGGCGAAAGACCCGCTCCGCTTCCGGCACGCTGAAATGGCGGACAGCGTCGAATATCCAATAGAGCGTCACGCCGAAGTCGCGCTCGCCGCGTTCCCGCGCACGCTCCAGCCCGGCGAAGATCTTCTCGAAGAGCTGCGGATCGGCCAAGTCTTCTTCCTTGCGCCAGAAGTAGACCACCCCGACCGAGATATAGACCTCGGCATGAACCACTCCCTGCACCGCAAGCTGCTCGATCATGCGATAAGCGGCAAGTTCATATTCGTCCGCTCCGCGCAGCCTCCGTGTAACTGCCTTGAAGGCCAGCAGAAAGCCGGAGAAGCCCGTGTACTGATAAAGAGCCTCAGCCTCGGCCAAAGTCAGTGGCTCAGCTCCAGTTTGGGTGTCGACACGCTGGCTCAGCTCGACCAGCGTCGCAGGCTCAATGGTGCCTTCGAGATGCAGATGCAGCTCCGCCTTAGGTAGGCGGTGAATGAAATCGTTCATTTGGTCTTGAGTCATAAGAAAACTTCGTGAAGCTACCGCGCCTTCGCAAACTCCGACCGATGGCGGCTATAGAAGAAGTAGATAACCAGGCCGATCGCCAGCCAGATGAAGAACCGCAGCCAGGTGATAATCGGCAGTCCACTCATAAGCAGCACGCAAAAAACCACGCTGAGTACAGGAATAACCGGGCCACCCGGAACGCGGAAGCCACGGCGGCGCTCCGGTTCCCGATAGCGCAGCACCAGCACGCCGATCGAGACCAGCACAAACGCAAACAGCGTCCCGATATTGGAAAGATCAGCCAACGTTCCGATATCGAAGAGTCCGGAAGGAATGGCAACCACAAACCCAGCCACCCAGGTAGAAAAGGCTGGCGTTCGATAGCTCTTGTGCACGTTGCTGAATATCTTGGGCAGCAAACCGTCGCGCGACATCGAAAACCAAACCCGCGACTGGCCAAGCTGGTAGACCAGCAGCGACGAAATCATCCCCATCAACGCGCCACACAACACCGCCAGCCGCACCCAATGCAGCGGATGCCCGTCCGGCGTAAGGGAGAGCTTTTTGAGCGCATTGACCACCGGCGCCGCGTCCCCCACCATCGACTGCCACGGAACCAGACCGGTGAGGCAAACCGCAACCGCAACATACAGCACAGTGCAAATCACCAGCGTTGCGATGATTCCGATAGGCATGTCTTTCTGCGGATTCTTGCACTCCTCCGCCGCCGTCGAAACCGAATCGAAGCCAATGTAGGTAAAGAAGATGATCGACCCGCCAGCCAGAATCCCGGAAAAGCCATTGGGAGCGAAGGGATGCCAGTTCGTCGGGTGAATAAACTCAAGCGCCGCGAAGATGAAAATCAGAATCGCAGTCAGCTTCAGCCCAACCATGATGTTGTTCGCTTCCGCAGTTTCGCGAATGCCGCGAACCAGCACCACGGTCAGCAAAAGAACAATCAGGAAAGCCGGAATATTGAAGCCGAAATGCCATCCCGGAGCATAAAGATCCTTCCCCGCCAAGTCCTGCAATCCTCCCGGCAAGTAGGCAGGCGATATCCAGCGCGCGGAAGGGTGTAAGCCGAACCAATCCAGCAGATCGACAACATGCGCGGCAAAACCCACGCTGACCGTCATGTTCGACCCGGCATATTCCAGGATCAAATCCCAGCCGATGATCCAGGCAATCAGTTCGCCAAGCGTGGCATAGGTATAGGTGTAAGCCGATCCCGCAATGGGAATCATCGAGGCCAGTTCGGCATAGCAAAGGCCGGTAAGGCCGCAGACAATCGCCACCAATATCAGCGAAACCGCCAGCGCCGGTCCCGCGCCCGGACGGCCTGAAAGCGCCGTATGCGTAATGATGTAATCCGCCAGCGGCGTATTGAGAATGCTGGTAGTGTCGAACTTCTCGCCCGAGATCGCCGTGCCGATGACCGTAAAGATGCCCGAGCCAATCACCGCGCCTATGCCCAGAGCCGTAAGCGACCACGGGCCGAGAGTCTTTTTGAGGCAATGGTCCGGGTGTTCCGAATCCGAGATCAGCTTGTCGATCGACTTGCGGGACAGCAGTTGGCTTGCCAGGGTAAAGCTCCTCGCCCTTGGGATTCACCCCTCACCGAGGGGCCCGGTCGCATCCGTTTTGCCCAACTATACATGACGCAAAAGGAGACAGGACGGCAAAGGGCTCCCGCAATGAAACCGGGAACCCCTTTCGCCTAAGCCATATCTGTCTGCTGCAAGCCCTACTTACGTTTTGCCTGGCCGCGCGCTGCCTTCTTGAGCTTCTGCTTGTTCTCGCCGCGTGCTCCGGTGCGAGGGCCTTTGGGAGCGGCCTTCTTGCGTGCGGCGCGCTTCAGCTTTTTTCGTTCCTGTGTGTCTTCAATCTTGGTGGTATCTGCCATGGTCTTCTCTTTTCTCTCTTCCTGGAATCTTGTTTTTCAGATCGCGATCTTCGCAATCCAAATCCGCGCCTGGGGTTACATCTTCTCCAGTTGCGCGAACCTTTCAATCAACTTCTTCACTCCAAATCTAGCAAAGTGTACTGTAAGTTTCGCATCTTCTCCGTCTCCTTCGCGCAGAATAACGGTCCCTTCGCCATATTTTCCATGCCGGACCCGGCTTCCCTTCTTCAATCCCGCAGGCGCAGCAGCTACTGGAATCTCCAGTTTCGGCCGCGAAAATCCCCCGCCGCTTCTTCCGCCCCCCGCTTTTCCAGAAAAGAACTGGGCGATGTTGTCCAGCGAATCCGGCTGCTTCTCGGCAGCCTTGGAAGAAGCAGTCGCATCAGGCTTGCGCTGCGGCGGCCAGGCAGCTGACTTCGCTCCCATGCCCGGCTGAGGATAAGGAGTAGCCCTCACACCCGCATAAGGCGCACGCGCAGGAGTTCGTCCTGGAGTCCCGGAACTTTGATCCTCATCCTCGTAGCTGTAATGGCCACCGCCAAAGTCGTCGTCCGCTCCCGCTGCCAGGCCGGTCCGGAAATTTGAACCATAGCCACCTGACCCAGAGGACCAGGCCGAACCGCCCGCGCTTCGCCCCATCGCCGACCCAAGATTCTCCACCAGCCGCCCCGGAATTTCCTCCAGAAAGCGCGACGCGATACTCGCCTCCGGCGCGTCGTTGCCATAGCGTCTGCGATAGTGCGCGCGGGTCAGCACCAGCGTATCCATGGCGCGGGTCATGCCCACGTAGCAGAGGCGGCGCTCTTCCTCTAAACCGTTTGGATCGTTGAGCGTACGCGAGTGCGGGAACAAGCCTTCTTCCATACCCGCCAGAAAGACCAGCGGAAATTCCAGGCCCTTGGCGGCATGCAGGCTCATCAACGTAACCCGCGAATCGGCGTTGTACTGGTCGGTGTCTGAAACCAGCGCCGCGTGATCGAGAAATTCGCTGAGCGACTCGCCTCGCTCTTCTGCGTCCTGCGCCGCGTTGGCCAGTTCCTTCAAATTTTCGATCCGGCTAATCGCTTCCGGTGAACCCTCCGCCTCAAGCACGCGAATATACCCGCTGCGATCGATCAGGAAGCGAATCAGCTCCGGCAGCGTTCCCCGGTCGCCCGGCTTGCGAAAACCTGCGTTCGGTAAAGGATCAGTCAGCGGATTGGGCTTGGCCTCCACCGGCTCCGGCATTCGCTTCGCCCTGTTGGCCGCAGGCCCCTTCTTGCTGGCCTGAAAAGGCGAAAGCAGCGAAAGATCGATCGCCGGCGGCAGGGCAGCTTCCTTGAACGATTCTCCGTCAAAGTCGAAAGCCGTGCCGTGATCGTCATGCGCCACGACTTCGTCCTCAAGCACCGGATCGCCGGCCTCAGCGCCCATTCCGCTATCGATAGCTCCAAAGTCGAAGCTGATGTTTTCACCGAAATCAAAAGCCATATCCGGCGCGGATTCCACCACCGGCTCCGGCTCCAGCGCACCGCCATGCAGGTCCGCCGCCAGCTTCCCCGCAAAATCCGGGGCATCAGGATTGATCAGCGCCTGCGCATCGCGAATCAGCTCTCGGAAGCCATCTAGCGCCGAGGCCGCCCGCGCGGGAACAAGCTGATTGCGAATCGCCTGGTCCATCGCCTCCCACGTCGAAGTGCCCGTTTCGAGCGCCAGCCGCTCCAGCGTCTCCAGAGTCGTCTTACCGATGCCGCGCGGAGGCGTATTGACACTCCGCTGCAAAGCCACCGAATCGTGCGGGTTCTGCACCAGCTTCAGATAACTCAGCAGATCGCGAATCTCAGCCCGCTCATAAAAGCTGAACCCGCCGACCATCGTGTACTTGATGCCGTATCGGCGCAGCGCCTCTTCCACCAGCCGCGACTGCGAATTGGTGCGGTAAAGCACAGCCGTACGCGGTTCTTCCCGCCCTTCGCCGCTGCTGCCAGCCTCGCGCAGGTATTTATTGATCTTGTCGGCGATAAACAGCGCCTCATTTTCGCCGTCCGGAGCCTCGTAGTAGCCGATCATCGCGCCGCCTTCGCGCTCCGTCCACAGCGTCTTGCCCTTGCGTTGAGCATTATTCGCAACGACAGCTCCAGCCGCCTCCAGAATCACCTGCGTGGATCGATAATTCTGCTCCAGCCGGACGATCTTGGCGTTGGGAAAATCCTGCTCGAACTCCAGAATGTTGCGAATATCCGCGCCGCGCCAGCTGTAGATGCTCTGGTCCTCATCGCCCACGGCGCAGACGTTGCGACGCTCGCCAGCCAGCAGCTTCATCAGCTCATATTGCGGACGGTTCGTGTCCTGGTACTCATCGACCAGCAAGTATTTGTAGCGGCGCTGGTAGCGCTCACGCACCTCACTCGAAGCCTTGAGCAGCCTCACCGTCTCCAGCAGAAGATCGTCAAAGTCGAGCGCGTTGTTCTTAGCCATCTCCTTGCGATAGGCCTCGTAAATATGCGCGATGCGCTCGCTGTTGGGGTCCGATGAGCCGAGGTAATACTCCTGCGGATCGATCATGTGGCTCTTGGCCCATGAGATGCGCCCAAGCACGTTGCGAGGCGTCAGCTGCTTGGTATCCAGCCCCATGCGCTTCATGATCTGCTTGACGATCGACTGCTGGTCGTTTTCGTCGTAGATGGCGAAGTCTTTCGTCAGCCCAACCGCGTTCGGCCCAGTCCCGATCCTCAGCGCCTCAATATCGCGCCGCAGAACGCGCACGCACAGCGAGTGAAACGTCGCGATCAGCGGCTTGGTCAGCGAGCCTCGTTCGAGCAGCTTGTCGATGCGCTCGCCCATCTCCCGCGAAGCCTTATTCGTAAACGTCACCGCCAGGATCGAATCCGGCGCTACGCCTTTCGCCTGAATGAGATACGCAATGCGGTAAGTAATCACCCGCGTCTTGCCCGACCCCGCCCCGGCAAGGATCAGCACTGGCCCCTCCGTCGTCTCCACGGCGGCGCGCTGTTCAGGATTGAGCTGGTCTACGAGGTGCTGCAAGGTAGCAAAGTCCGGAGGGAATATGTCCTCTTCCAGTGTACCGCTCTGCTGCTGTGCTAATCGACCCTGAGGTTCTGAACGAGGAAAATGAAATCCTGCAGCGCCTGGGGCACAAATTCTGTCGCCACGCTCAGATAAACGGCGTAGTAAATCTTCCCTGGGACACGTTGCTTAAGCTGGTCTGGATGAAAGAACACAGGTCCTTCCGTGCCCTGTTCGACCCTGGGAGGGTTAGGAAATTCCAGTGCAAGCCCCGGGAACTCTGGCGCGTCGCGCTCAAAAAGGACTGCGTAATGCCGATATGGTTCATCCTTCGATGAATCGCCGGTTTTGACAATCCGAACTCCCATGCAGGAGGCCACCGGGCAGGCATCGATCGACTCAGGATTCGCAATGTTCCCTTCGGGCATATACAGGTAGAGGAAGTCCTTGAGCGTCTGGTTAGGCTTCTGAGACTCAACGAAGATGGTGACATCTGCAGTCGTTTTGTCCTTGCCATAGGAACCAATATCGAACGACGCCTTGCAGTCGCCTTTTGCCAATCTCAAATCGGTGGTTTTCCAAGTTGCGTGCATCCGAATCCCGATACCGCAGCCTGTATTGGTGTAAACAATATCTGCCCCCAACGGAGCGCTACTCCAAGTCTCCGCTTCTTCGTATACCTTGGTTTTGTCTACTGCTTCGAATCGCTTGTTTTCGGTCGAAACGAAAAACTCGCGCAGGTCCGCATCACCCGCATTCACACCCGCAAGATATTTTGCAGCTCTTAGCACATGGACTGGCATGCCCACGATGTGCAGACATCGCATGTAATCTTCCCAGTAGCCGGCGGGTAATTGGCTCGAAGCATGAGCAGCTTCAATCGCAAGAAATTCTTCTGCTCCTGGTCCGGGCGATTCCGTAGAGCAAACGAATGCAGCACGAAACCATCGGCCGCGGACATCCTTCGGCTCAAGATCGATGGCTCGTTTAAGCGCAGCCAGAGTCATAGCGTAGCTGCCGTCCAGGTCGAGATTGTAGGCGAAACGCCCAACCAAGCCGGTAAGAAGAGCGAGCTCGGAGTTGTCGGGATGTCTGTCCGACGCTGTCCGCAAAAGTGCAACATCCTTGCTAAGATGCGCTGCTACTTCATCTTTGGAGATAGAAAAACTCCACTGGGGTAACCAATCCCTGCTGTATTGCTCCATCGCACCAGCATCGTCATACGCAGCAAGGATCGCTGTCTCCTGCGGCAGAACCTTAGGATGAATTGCTGTGATCTGCGCAGAGGCGGACAGCGCCGCCAAAAGAATGCCAATACCAGTAACGGCATAAGTTATGGGATCAAGATAGAAACACTTGTACCTAGGCATAGAATGTTTTCAGAAAACGAAAGCTACTATATCTCATTGCTTCGATCCCAAGTCGGCCGAGTGTCCCATCCTTCGTCACACGTGCGAAAGGTGGGCTACCACCAAAGCCAACCCCGCTCTCGCCCTTGCTTTTCGTCTGTCATTCCCGCGCGAAATCTGCTCCATCCTTCGAGCGCCAAAGGCGCGCCGTCATCCCAGCCCAGGGCATCGCCCTGGGTCAGCATCCGACATAACAAAGAGGGCTGAAAGCCCGGCCTATCATCCCGAAACAATCCCAGATCGGAGCCCGGATCTCAATCTCAACACGCCTGAGACTGCGCAGACAGGGCATTTCCTTTACCCTGAGAGAGTCTTCCGTGGCGGGAGCGGGAACGGCGGAGTAATGCCTAATACTACGGGCCTAAGGGCTAATACCTTATGTGCCTTTGCGTGAGAGTCCACAGCCCCAACCTCACGAGGAAGACAAATCTGGCGCGGCCGCTACTCAGCCCGTAACAGCCAGCTCTTCATCGTGCTTGCATCCACCAGCCCTGCCTGCTGGAAGTGAAGCTTACCGTTCGCGAACACGGCAAAATTTGGGATGCCGCGCACGTTGAATCGCGCCGCGACTTCCGGTGAGCGCTCCGTATCCACCTTGAGCACCACCGCCTTGCCGGCCATCTCGTGGGCGACCTGCTTCACGTGCGGAGCCGCCATGCGGCACGGACCGCACCACTCGGCCCAGAAATCGACCAGCACCGGCACCTTGCTTTCGCGGATCACCTCGTCGAACTCGGCTGCGCCAACCTCGATCGGCTCGGCCGTGGGCGGCAGCGGAGTCTTGCAGGCACCGCAGCGTCCTGTGTCGGAGAGATGCTTTGCCGGAATGCGGTTCGGCTTTCCGCAGGATGGACAACTCCGGATAATGGGCATGGCGACCTCCTCGTTTCTATCGCAACTTATTTAGAGACCCGCCCGGCACTCCGCACACTGGCAATGCCGCCGCAGAAAATCCCACGAATAGATCCCGCTGGAGTGGCCATCCTGCCAGTTGAACTGAATCGCGTAGCGGCCCACAGCATGAGCGCTCGCCGGGCGCGCTGGAGCCTCGTACATCTGCAGCAGCTGCGGCGGTTTTGGTTTGGGCTGGCCCGGCTCCCGGCCCTGGATCTGCCGCTCTTCCACACAGGTAGCGCAGGGGCAGGCGTCGCGCAGCCACGCAAAGCTCCAATGGCTCTTGTGCCCGTCTTCCCAATCGATCTCCATGCCGGTGCCTTCGGTCTTGAGCACGCGCACCTTGCTCGGCGTCAGAGCCTGCTTCGACAGCGCGGTTCCGCGCCGGTCTTCGCGCTCCTGGCGCTCTTGTTCTTCCTTGCTTAAAAAGCGAATTCCCTCGTGACTCATATCTTCTATTTTGCCTGATGGGCCAAGAGGGGCCATCACGCGTGGTTTCTCCAGAAGAAATACGCCGCCATGCCCAGGCCGATGACCACGACCATGCCACGCAGAAAGGCTGGATTGAGCTTCTGCGACAGGCGCGCCGAGAGATACCCGCCAATGCCGCAGGTAACCATGGCAACCAGGCAGTAGCGCCACGCTACCTTGCCGCTGAAAGCGAAGAGAAGGCATGCCATCCCATTAGCCAGCGTGGTTGAAACCACCTTCATCGCGTTCATCTCGTTCAGGTCCTGAAAGCCGAAAACCGAAAGCAGCGTGATGATGAGAAACCCCGCGCCCGCCCCGAAGTAGCCAATATAAAAGCAGACCACCATGGTCGCGATCACCAGCGGCCAGTAATTGCGCTTGCGCCCTACCTGATGTTCGGGATCGACGACGCGCACGCCCTTTCTGCGCTCGATAAACTTCATCGCCGGGCCGCTGGCTGCAAAGATCAGAGCCGCGAAGACCAGCAGCCACGGCACGAGAAAGAGAAACGTCTTCGCCGGAGTGTTGAGCAGAATGATCGCGCCCACCGAGCCGCCCACCAGCCCCGCTCCAGCCATGTAGACCGCGAGCTCTTTGTGCTTTCGTACCTCGTCGCGATAACCGGCAATCGAGGTCAGCTGCCCCGGCCACAGCGCAACCGTGTTCGTAGCGTTCGCCTGGATCGGCCCCAGCCCGATGCTGAGCATCGCAGGAAAGCTGAGAAACGAGCCTCCGCCGGCGACCGCGTTCAGCACACCGGCCAGGAACGAAGCCACGACCACCCAGGGCAGCCGCCAGTCAATCGCCGTCCAGCTCGCTGGGAGCCAGCTCAAGATAGTTGTAGCCTGCATCTCTAACTATTTTAACGGCCCGGCTTACAAGCCCCGTCTGTACGATTCCGGCTTCTAAGACTTCGGCCCGTAAGCGTTCCAGAAGAAGTACGCAGCCGTCACGAAGCCGATCGCAGCCACGAATCGGCGCATCGTTTTCTGGTTGATGCGCTTGCTGTAGCGCGCAGCGACGTAGCCTCCAATCGCCGCCAGAATCACCATCTGCCAGCAGTACGACCACACCACCTTGCCGTTCCAGATAAACCAGAAAACAGCGATGCCGATCGAAACAGCAGCCGTCACCACCTTCAGCGCGTTCATCTCGTGAATGTTGGTCACACCGCACAGGCCGAAGAGAGCCATCACCAGGAACCCGCCGCCCGCGCCGAAGTAGCCAACATAACAGCTCACCACCGCCATGCCCACGATCAGCCAGAAGTCCGAGCGCTGCGCATCCCTGCGAGTCGCGAGCCATCGGCCCAGCGGCTCGCTCAGCACAAACATCACCGCCGCAAAAAGCAGCAGCCAGGGCAGCAGGTAGAGAAAGCGCTTGTTAGGAGTGATCAGCAGCAGCCATGCTCCCGCAAGTCCGCCGATGAGTGAGGCAATGCTCAGCGGCAGCAGGCGCTTGATGTGATTCTTAAGATCGTCTCGATATGCGAAGACAGACGTCAGCTGTCCAGGCCAGAGCGCGACGTTGTTGGTCGCTTGGGCTGAGACCGAACCCACTCCGCTGCCCTTCATCGCACTCAACAAAGCCGGCAGCGAAAGGAACGATCCGCCGCCCGCAACCGTGTTCAACGCCCCGGCGAGAAACGAAGCCACAGGCAGCCACAAGAGCTGCAAAGTATGAAAAAAGCTTGAACCCATGACTCAATGTAATGGTTGGGCACCGCTTCCCAAAACGATATTTGCGATTTCAATTGGCGATATAGACTGCGCTGGGTGCGTTATGCATCTCGGCTCATCCTGATACACTCCGGTTGAATACTCTCGCGGAGCCAATTACAACCTTTATGAAACGAATCGCCCTGCTGTTCGCACTCGCCGCCTCCGTAGCTGCTGCTCAAACTCCGGCCAAGCCAGCCACTACTGCCAAGTCCTCCACAGCCGCAAAACCCGGCACTGCCGCTACCAGGACAGCCTCAACCAGGGCAGCCACCGGCCCCAAGCTGCCTCCCGGAGTTCCGGCCGGCAGGGGGCTGGTCAAGACCGCATTCGCGCTCCGCTATCAGGACATTAAGGTCGGCACAGGCGCGCTCTCTGAGCCCGGCAAGCTCTACCATGTGCAGTACACCGGCTGGCTGGCTTCCGACGGCACCAAGTTCGATTCCTCCTACGACCATGTCGCTCCCGAAATGGACAAGGATGGCAAACCCGTCATGGGTCCCGACGGCAAGCCGAAGATGGGCGAGCCACAGCCGTTTGTCTTCCCGCAGGGCCGCGGCCGCCTGATTCCCGGCTGGGATCAGGGCTTTGAAGGCATGCACATCGGCGGCAAGCGCCGCCTCTTCATCCCCTACCAGCTCGCCTACGGAGCGATGGGCCGCCCGCCCAAGATTCCCGCCAAGTCCGACCTGATCTTCGACATCGAACTGCTCGACATCACTGAGATGCCCGCACAGCCTCAGCAGCCGGGCGGCATGCGCATGATGCCCCAGCGGCCTGCCGGAGCTCCGGGTGCCTCAACACCGGGTGCTCCACCCACCCCGGCAGCTGCGCCCAAGCCGTTGAATCCAGCCTCTCCGAGTGCGCCGTCTACGCCGCAGGCTCCAGCTTCCGCACCCTCCACAGCGACACCGCCTCCAACAACTCCACCGGCCACGCCACAGCCCGCCGAAAAGCCCACCAACCCGGCACAGCCACAGTAGAACCCGAGAAGCAAATCCGGAAGTTAGTTTACTTACTAGCTTCCGGATAACTCCGGCGTCGCCGCCAGCAGCTGCCTCGTATAGCTCTCCCGAGGACTGGCGCAAAGCTCTTCCGCCTCGCCGACCTCCACCAGCCGTCCATGCTCCATCACCGCAATTCGCGTCGAGAGATAGCGCACCAGCGGCATCGAGTGGCTGATAAACAGGTAGGTCAGCCCATGCTCGCGCTGCAGGCTGCGCAGCAGGTTCACGATCTGCGCCCCCACGCTCACATCCAGCGCCGACACCGGCTCATCCAGAATCACCAGCTGGGGCCGCAGCGCCAGCGCACGCGCAATATTGATGCGCTGCCGCTGCCCCCCGCTGAACTCATGCGGATAGCGCCCCAGCGCCGACTCATCCAATCCCACAGAGACAAGCAACTCACGCGCAGCCGCACGCAGAGCCGCCTTGCTCGTATCGATCTTCGCCTGCCCGTCATTCCTATGAATAACCAGCGGCTCAGTCACAATATCCAGCACCTTCATGCGCGGATCGAGCGCCGCCGACGGGTCCTGAAAGACCGGCTGCATCTGCCTTCGCAGCGCCTGCGTGCGCTTGCCGCCAACCTCAACACCCGCCACGCGAATGCGCCCGCTCGTCGGCTCGACAAGGCCCAGAATCATCCGCGCCAGCGTGCTCTTGCCCGAGCCCGATTCGCCCACCAGCCCCAGAGTTTCGCCTTGAGCGATGTTGAGGCTCACATCGCGAACCACAAAGCGATCCTGCTGCCGCAAACCCTCTCTGCGCGGATAGTTCTTGCTCACCGCCTCTACTTCAACAAGCGCCATATCCGGATGCTACAACCCCAGCCTCCGCATCAATCCAGCTTGGGATGCAGCTTGTGGAAGCCCGTAGCTTCCTGATACGCGCGGCCAAAGGCGCAGAGCTTCGCGTCCTGATAGTGCGCAGCAAGAAACGTGATGCTGACCGGAGTCCCGGGCCCCCCAATATCGTCGTTGCTTCCAGCCCCCGTCGCAGGCCGCTGCGGAGCATCCGCGCCACGAAATCCGTTGGGCACAATCAGCGCCGGATGCCCAGTGAGGTTGGTCGCAGTCAACTGCTCAGCAAAGGTCGGAGCTACGATCACATCCAAATTATCGAAGAGCTTTGAAAACTCGCGAATCGCCAGCGACCGCGCCCTCGCCGCCTGGATGTATTCAACCGCTGGATAGAACCGCGCGGTGCGAAAGCTGTTCGGCCAGTCACTCGGACCTTGCTCCGTCAGCAGCTTGTCTCGCCCGGTCATAGTCAGATCGTCAAAGGCCGCCGCAGCCTCCGCCTCCAGCATGGGAACCATCGCCCCATACGGCAGCTTGGGCAGCTCCACCGGAATCAGCGACACGCCCATCGCCCGCAGCTTATCGAGCGCCGACAGATCGAATTTCTGATCGTAAACCCGGCTCTTGTAGCTCGTCTCGCGCCGCGCATTGCGAGCCTCCCTCTGCTGCTTCTGCTCCGCCGTCTCATCCGGCTTCGCCTCCTGCGGCTTGAACGCTTCCGCCGCATCGAAGTCGCTCTTGAAGTAGCCGACGCGCAGGCTCTTCCAATCGAGATCCGCGTTCCAGTTGAAAGCCGCTTCGCGCGTCGCCAGGTCCTTGCCATCGGGGCCGTAGATGCTTGACAGCACGATGGCGCAATCCTCGACAGCACGGCAGATCGGCCCCAGCTTATCCATCGTCCAGCTCAGCGCCATAGCCCCTGTGCGCGGTACAAAGCCGAAGGTCGGACGCAGCCCCGTATCGCCGCAGCGCGTCGACGGAGACGAGATCGATCCCAGCGTCTCCGACCCAATCGCAAAAGCCACGCAGCCCGCGGCCACAGCGCTCGCCGAGCCCGCAGAAGACCCGCTCGACCCCTGGCTCGGGTTCCACGGATTGCGCGTCACGCCGCCGAACCAATGGTCTCCCTGCGCCAGCGCGCCCAGCGTCAGCTTGGCCACCAGCACCGCTCCCGCAGCATCGAGCCGCTCGACCACCGTCGCATCCGTATCGAAGCTCTGCTTCTCAAATCCGCCCGCACCCCACGTCGTCGGATAGCCCTTCACCGCCAGCAGATCCTTGCCGCCCCACGGAATTCCATGCAGCAGCCCGCGATACTTGCCCGCAGCTATCTCCGCATCGGCAGCTCTGGCCTGCGCCAGCGCGCGCTCTTCCGTCAGCGTGATAACGAAATGCAGCTTCGAGTCATAGCGCTTGAGCCGCGCCAGGTACATCTGCGTCAGCGACAGCGAACTCACCTTCTTCGTCCGCACCAGCTCCGCCAGATTGCGCACGCTGGTGAATGCCAGGTCTTCGACATTCGCCGAGACCTCGACACGCGCCGCCTTACTCCATCGCGGTTCATGCTTTGCACTATTCACCGTCGCGCCCGGCGGCAGCGGATCGAAGACGAACGCCGGTGCAACGCTATTCGGCAGATAGAGTTTGCGAATCGCAGCATACGACTCGCGCTGCCCCGCCAGCCCATCCAGCATCATCTTCTTCTGCTCCGCGCTCAGCGGAACCCCAGCCAGCGCAGCCGCCTGATCGAGCATCTCTTCCGTAACGTGAAAAGCCTCAGCTGGCTTCGCCGCATCCTGCGCCTGCGCGGCCAGCGTGTAGAGCGTGCCCGGCAGCAGTGCCGAAGCCACCCCTGCCTGGCTGCAAGCGGCCAGAAATCGTCTACGATCCAATGTCATGTGGAATGCCTTTAAGAAGCGAAATAGTCTACTTCGCAAACTAACGGGCGACGCCAATGCAAGGCAAGCGCTATTCCTCGCCACCTGCCGCAAGCCTGGATAAAATCACGCGCAAATGAAAAGGCCCTGAACGCTGGATGGCATTCAAGGCCTCATCGAATCAAGCCAGAGTTACTTCATCGCAATCTTCAGTACAAAAGCATACTTGCAGGTGGCCGATGCTGGCAGCTTTAGGTTGAGCGAATCGGCTGTCTGCTCGAACGTGACCTTATCTTTCGAGCCGATGAGTTCGACGGAATCGATGGTCAGGCCTTTGGCCTCCTTCGCAGAGCCGAGAGCTTGAATCGACACGTCCGCCGAAGCAGAAGTCGCTGGGCAGGCCATGCCGATCGCGTAGATCGAGTTGCCTTTCGCCGTGAAGCGGAAGTCGGACGAAGTGAACGGCTTCGTATCCTGGTCGTGGAAAGAACCGCCAACCACCTGCGTCGGCCCCTCGCCATAAACCTTCCACGGAGTCGTCGCATAGATCGCCTCGCCATTCGCCCTGAGCCACACACCCATCTCCTTGAGCGTGCTCACAATCGGGTCGGGAATCGTCCCATCCGGCTTGGGCCCGATATTCAGCAGCAGGTTGCCATTTTTGCTGGTAATGTCGACCAGCTGATTGATGAGGAACTGCGGGCCCTGATACTTATCGTTCTCGATGTAGCCCCAGGAGAGAGTGCTGATCGAGGTATCCGTCTGCCAGTGTTCCGGCTCGATCGTTGCCAGCTGCCCGCGCTCGAAGTCCCGCACCGCCGAGGTCCAGTCCATCGCGTAGTACTTGAAGTTGACCACGCCCTTGTAACCATGTGCGGCGGCGTAGTTGTAGTAAAAGGCATCGAACTCGGTCACCCGGTCGCGGAACGCCGGATGGCCGATCCACCAGTCGAAGTACACCAGCTCGGGTTTGTATTTCTCCACCAGCTCCGTCATCCGGGCCATCCAGTCCGCGGTCCAGGCTGGGCTGACATACGTCCAGTCGTCATTCAGGCCGCCATCCGGATGGTGCTGGCCTTCGATCTGGTTCTGCGCCGGGCCGTAGAGAGAGGCATACTTCGGATCGTTGACGTCAGAGCGGAAGTCGCGGCCGCCGCCGAAGAAGAAATCGTGCTCGGCGCGATGCGAAGACAGGCCGAAGTGCAGGCCCTCCGCTCGAACAGCCTTGGCCAGCTCGCCAGTAGTATCCCGATGCGGACCCATTTTCACAGCGGTCCAGTCCGAGAGCCCCGAGTCATACATCGAGAACCCATCATGATGCTCGGCCACAGGCACGACATACTTCGCGCCCGAGTCCTTAAATAGAGCAGCCCACGCCGCCGGGTCCCATTTCTCCGCCTTGAACCTGGGAATGAAATCCTTGTAGCCGAACTTGTCCTGCGCGCCGTAAACCTTGATGTGGTTCGCGTAGATCTTATCCTTCTCCTGATACATCTGCCGCGGATACCACTCGCTGCCAAAGCCCGGCACCGAGTACACGCCCCAGTGGATGAAGATGCCGAACTTGGCATCCTTGTACCACTGCGGCTGCTGGTACTGGCGCAGGCTCGTCCAATCGGGACGGTAGGGGCCATCGTGCGCCTGGCGATCGGCTTCCTTCAGCAGGGCATTGCGCTGGGTATCGTACTTGGCCACCGACTTCTGCCATTCCTGGTCGAACTGCTCGGGCGATTTGGTCTTGGCGGTAGGCGCGTCAGCGGCGGAGTCCGCAGCCTGCGAAAACGCAGGCGAGGCAGATCCGGCCAACAGGAGAGAAGCGGCAACGAGGCAAAAATGGAAACGTTTCATCGCCACCGAGCATAATGAGCCTGCCTCAATCAAGCAAGCGCAATCTCTCGCCTGCCGCCCAGCCCTCGTTCTCTTCTGCTTTTAGTGTTTCTTCAGGCAATCGTGCCGACGGCAATATACCGGGCTCTTCAGCACGCGCTGCTGTGCCTGCTCTGCTGACTCAGGACGCCCCAGCAGGTAGCCCTGCGCCTCGTCGCAGCCCAACGCCTTGAGAATGTCGAGCTGCTGCTGTGTCTCCACGCCCTCGGTGACCACGCGCAGATTGAGCGCCTTGGCCATTGCCAGCACCGAACGCACCATGCTCACCGTAGCCGTATCGGTCGTCAGCTCGCTCACGAAAGACCGGTCAAGCTTCACCGCATTGATGGGCATACGCTGCAGATAGCTCAGCGAAGAGTACCCCGTCCCGAAGTCATCCAGCGCGATGCTCAGTCCCAGCCGCTGCAGTTCGCGAATCCGAGCCACCGCCAGGTTCAAATCGCGGATGAAGATGCCTTCCGTGATTTCCAACTCCAGCAGCGATGGCGGAAATTTCGAGTTCGCCAGCAGTTCCGTGATGCTATGGGTAAAGTCGGGCCGCATGAATTGCATCGGAGAAATATTCACCCCGATGCCGATCTGTCTGCCCGAATCGGTCCAGTTCTTCGCCTGGCGCAGAGCCTCGTGCATGATCCGGCGGCCGATTTCGGAAATCAAGCCGGTCTGCTCTGCGATGGGGATGAACCGGTCGGGCGCGATCGGTCCCAGCTCCGCGCTGTCCCACCGGCAAAGCGCCTCAAAGCGAACCAGCCTCCCCGTCGCCACTTCAAACTGCGGCTGGAAAACCACCCGGAACTCATCCCGCCGCAATCCTCGAATCAGGGCCAGCTCAATCTGATGCCGCTCCACCGCTCGCTCCTGCAGCGCCGGATCGGCAACATGAATCGAGTCCCCGCCGCGCGACCGGGCCTCAAGCATCGCCGCGCGCGCAAACTTCAAAAGGCTGTCAGTTTTTGATCCCGGCCCTGTAGAAAGTTCGGAACACGTGGCAGTTCCGGCACGCGTAGATTGCTCAGCGTCCTCTCCAGCCTCCGCAGCCGAATACGCAACACCAATACTCGCCGACAACGGAATCTGATGCCTGCCTGTTTCGCTCGCTCCATGGAAGAGCTTTCGCAACTCGCCGGCGCGCAGTATCGTCGCGTCGTCATACGGAGCCGCCACTATCAGCACTCCAAAGACATGATCGTCGAGCCTGGCAATAATCTCCCCCGGTTGCCGGAAAGCCGCCAGCGCGCTGCCTACATCGCTCAACATTTCATCGGCAACCGTGCGGCTGAATGTTCCCTTGAGAAAGTCGAAGCTGTCGATCTCCAGATACAGCAAAGCCACCCCGCTCACATTCTCCGGGCTGGAACCGAGTGCGGCGGCCAGCTCTTCCTCAAAAAAGCGCCGGTTCGGCAGGTTAGTCACCGGATCGTAGTTGGCCAGAAACGTCAGCCGGTCATTCGCCTGGCGCTGCAGGGTCGTCTCTTCGCTGATCGAGAAGTAATACGGCTCCTGTCCTTCCGGCTTGAAAAGCACAACACTGTTGCGCACCCATGCCTCGCGGCCATCCTTGCGCAGCACTCTGCGGTCCGCGTGGTAGCCGTTGTCAGTGCTCTTTGGAGTAGTGGCCAGCCGGTGCAGGTGATCCTCCACATGCTCGGGAGCCATGAAGTCGCTCACCTTCCTGCCGATGAGTTCGCACGGTTCGTAACCCAGGATCTCGGCGCCCTTCGCGTTCACCGAGACAACCGTTCCATCCACCTTGAAGATTCCCATTCCCACAGTCGCCGATTCATAGGCCTGCCGGAAGCGGTCCTGTGTAGCGGCCAGATCACTGGCCACGCGCTTCAGCTGCCTCTTTGCCTGGAGACGTTTCCAGTCCGTCCAAACCAACAAGACCAGCACGAAGATCTTGAGCCATATCAGGGCGAACACATCCTTCAGCACTGCCCGCAGCGTCGTCGAGACCTCTTCGAGACGCTGCCTGCTTGCCGCATCGGTCCCGGGAACGCTCTGCAATAGTTCGAGATCATGCCGCAGCAATGGAACAAAATGAAGGGCAGAATAACTGACGGTCGCCACAATCACCGCCACCACTCCATAGGCCAGGGGAGGGGCTGCAACGAGAAGCGCAATGAGCCCTTTCCTAGCTGAAGAAATCTGGCGCGGGAGGAAGGGCATTGTTATAAGTTACTACGGTACTACTCTAATTTTCGACCATGTTACACGAAAGTAACAGCATCGGTTCCGCTTCGGCGTTCTGAATTCGGAAATTGACACAGCTAAGCCCCTCTACGGGGTAGAAGACGTGACAATTTTTCGTACTTTATCGCCCAGAGCCACCCGCCGTCTCCCACGCCACTCGCAGCGGCGTGGAAGCAAGGGGTCCGGTTAAATATCCAGGTTCTTCACGTCCAAAGCATTGTCTTCGATGAACTTGCGCCGCGCCTCGACATCCTCGCCCATCAGTGTCGTAAAGATTCGCTCTGTCTCCGCGATGTCTTCCAGCTTCACCTGCAGCAGCGTCCGGACAGCCGGGTCCATGGTCGTCTCCCAGAGCTGCGGCGCGGTCATCTCGCCCAGCCCCTTGTAACGCTGCACGTCAAAGGCTTTCTTGCCCTGCTCGACGACATATTCAAAGAACTCGCGCGCTGTCGCCTTCTCAACCGGCTCGCGCGTCGCCTTGACCGCAGCCTTCTTGGCTGGCTTGGCGGCAGTCGCTTCCGCTGCTTCCACCGCGGCATCCGCATCGTCCTCGGCAACTTCCGCCGTTGACTTGCTCGCGTATTCAATCAGGAACGGAGGTTCAAGCTGGTCCTTGATCAGCATAAACTTACCCATCATCTGCTTGAACTCCGCGCTCGCCGCCAGAGCCCAGTCCACGCGCCTCACCGATCCCTGCGCGTCCGTAAAGCTCAGTGACCAGGTCTGGTGCTCCTCATCGCGCTCCAGTTCGCCCAAAGCCCTGAATTGGAATTCTTCCGCACGCGATTGCAGTGCTTCGCGCAGCGCCACCAGCTTGGCCGGCACAGCTTCCTCTTCCGTCGAAAGAAAATCCGTCCGCTTGGTGAACTCGGCCTTGGCTATGATTTCGGTAATCCGCTCATTGCGGATGCGCTTATCCACTTTGCCCAGGAAGCCCAGGTACTCTTCCAGATGCCCGATGAACTTGGTCAGCGTGGTGCCATCGATCGCCTCGGCGCCATCGCCGTGCCGCACCACGATGCCATCGGAAGCCCGCTTGACGGCGACATCGTTCAACCCGCGTTCGTCCTTGATGTACTGCTCGAAGCGCCCCTTCTTGATCTTGAAGAGCGGCGGCTGCGCGATGTAAACATGCCCGCGCTTGATCAGCTCCGTCATGTGGCGGAAGAAGAAGGTCAGCAGCAGCGTGCGAATGTGCGAACCGTCGACGTCGGCGTCGGTCATCAGGATGATGCGGTGATAGCGCAGCTTCGCCACATCGAAGTCGTCCTTGCCAATGCCGCAGCCCAGCGCCGTGATCATGGCGCGAATTTCTTCATGCCCCAGCATCTTGTCGTAGCGGGCCTTTTCCACGTTGAGAATCTTGCCCTTCAGCGGCAGAATCGCCTGAAAGCGCCGGTCACGCCCCTGCTTCGCCGTTCCACCTGCTGACTCACCCTCGACCAGGTAAAGCTCACAGCGCTCCGGGTTCCGTTCCGAGCAATCTGCCAGCTTACCCGGCAACCCGCCGCCATCCAGTGCGCCCTTGCGACGAGTCAGGTCACGTGCCTTGCGGGCCGCATCCCGTGCGCGCTGCGCATCGATGGCCTTGCCAATGATCTTCTTCGCGACCGGCGGATTCTGCTCCAGAAACGCACCCAGCCGCTCGTTCACAAAGGCCTGCACAATGCCCGCTATGTCCGAGTTGAGCTTGCCCTTCGTCTGCCCTTCAAACTGTGGCTGCGGAAGCTTCACGCTGACCACCGCCACCAGGCCCTCGCGCACATCGTCGCCCGAGAGATTCTCCTTCAGGTCCTTGAACAATCCCAGCGACTGCCCAATCGCGTTCACCGTCCGCGTCAGCGCAGTGCGAAAGCCGGAGAGATGCGTGCCGCCGTCGACGGTATTGATGTTGTTGGCAAAACTGAAGACCGTGTCCGAATAGCCGTCGTTGTACTGCAGCGCGATGTCGATCTCCACACCATCACGCATGGCTTCCATGGCGATCGGCTTCTCGTGCAGCAGCACCTTGCCCTTGTTCAGATGCTTGATAAACTCGGCAATTCCTCCGGCGTAGCGAAACTCTGTCCGCTTCGCCTCGCCTGTCTTCGCATCCACAATGCGCTCGTCGGTCAGCGTGATCTGTAGGCCCTTGTTCAGAAAGGCCAGCTCGCGCAGCCGCTGGGCCAGCGTGTCGTAGTTGTACTCGGTCGCCGTAAAGATCGTCTTGTCAGGCAGGAAGTGAACCTTAGTTCCCCGCCGCTTGCTGGTGCCCGTCTGCCGCAGCGTCGAAGTCGGCTCGCCACAGGCATAGTCCTGCTCATAGGTGTAGCCGTCGCGCCAGATCTCGACATTGAGCTCCTGGCTCAGCGCATTCACGCAGCTCACGCCCACGCCGTGCAGGCCACCGGAGACCTTGTAGGTCGAGGCATCGAACTTGCCGCCCGCATGCAGCTTGGTCAGCACCACCTGCACCGCAGGCATCTGCTTGCCGTTGCCCACATCCATCACATCCACCGGGATACCGCGGCCGTCGTCGATCACCGTGATCGAGTTGTCGAAATGGATAATGACTTCGATCCCCGTCGCGTAGCCGGCCAGCGCCTCGTCAACCGAGTTGTCGACAACCTCGTACACCAGGTGATGCAGGCCCATCTCGCCCGTCGAGCCGATATACATCGCCGGGCGCAGCCGCACCGCCTCCAACCCCTCGAGGATCTTGATGTTGTCGCCGGTGTAGCTGCCGGCATTGGCAGGGGTCGTTCCGGAGGAAGATTCATCAAAAAGATTGTTTGTCGACATAGGCTCGCTTGTTTTGACCTTTTCCGATCTCGCTTGGACTATTCTCGCTGAAGTTCTGGCTTTGACCGTTGGTAGGGAGGGTTGACTTCCCCCGCATCGGGAAGAGTTCGCGCGCTCAGCGCGCCGGGCACAATCAACGTCTGCCCATTCGCCCGTAAACCCTTCGAAATGAATAAGAAATCAAGGCGTCGAAGAGTGTCGTTTCAGACCATTCACTGGCTTCATTTTATCACGGCCCGGTTCCTGCGATGAGGACGTGGTAACCTCCCCAACAGACCGTTTAGTACCCCAGAAAATGCGATTGCTAAGAACCTAAGGTAGCCCTGCATAAAGCGGAAAAGGTTACTAATGAAATTCCCCGTTTGGCATTGCCACAGCAAAAATCCTCGAAATTCACTGGACTTCAAACCCCACTCACGCTATTCCTGTTGGTGAACCAAGTACTAATCCCACAAAAGTGGGATTTTCAAAGGAGATTACTTATGAAATCCATTATTCGCATTTGCGCCGTAACCCTAATAGCTGCAGCAGCGGTGGCCAGCAATTCAGCGGCTCACACATCCAATTCTCCGACCATTATGCCCAGCAGCGTTCCCGGCGGCGGCGGCCCCATGCCCTCCTGCAATCCCTTTAATTCAGCCTGCAATCCGATTCGCAAATAACCGCAAAATTTGTGGCTTTTTCGCTAGCACGAAAGTGCTAGCACAAGGGTTACCTAATTGGTTATCCGTGCCTGTGGAAACGCGCTATCCTAGATTCACGTCAAAGGATGGCCCGGAGCCGCTGCATGAATCCGTCTCTCGCGCACACGATCACTGTTAGCCTGGATATTTTTCTGTCGATTGCAGTTTGTGCGACATTCTCCAGGCCTAGCCTCCGCAGACACTACCCGTGGATGTTTGGGTATCTGTCTGTCCGCGCGGTTACCGCGGTAATCGTAGCCTTCATAAAGTTCGGACCGCTGCTCGCCAGCCCCATGACCTATACGAAGATCTACTTCGTAGTCGTCTGGGCCAGCTGTCTCATCTCGGCAGCCCTGCTCTTTCTCAGCTGCCTTGACGTATACCGGCAGGCCATGGCTCCATTGCCAGGTTTAGCCCGCATGGGCAATACGGTCTTTACCTGGGCGGCAATCGCTTCGCTGCTGGTGACAGCAACCACCTTCACTTCGATCACCTTGTCCGGGCCCGGCGTGATGATGAAGATCATCCTGCAGCTGTTGCGCTGCGCCAGTGCCACCGAGCTTTGTCTTCTGGCGCTTCTGCTCCTGAGCATGAAGTCCGTTGGGCTCACCCCGCGCAGCCGGCCACTGGGTTTTGCAATCGGCCTCGGCCTGATGGCTGCCATCGACTGCGCCGAATCCATCGTGACCATGCTGGGAGTGCCGGCGACCCCGCTGGTGCAAACCGCCTTTGAATCCTCTTCGATCCTCACTGTCGGAATCTGGATCGCCTACTCACTGATCCCCGAGCCGGCCCGCAAGGCCATGACTGTCCCGGTCAACTCCGCCATCTATAAGTGGGACCAGATCGCATCCGCCCTCGGCCACAAAGGCACCCAGGTCGCCGTGCAGCCCTCTCCCAGCTTCTTCCTCGTGGATGTTGAAAAGGTTGTCGAGCGCGCCTTCACCCGCACCCTCAAGGGCAAAGAGTCCGAGTCCTAACCGATTCGCTCGATCTCCTCCTTCGAACATCGCGCCAAATACAAGAGGCCGGAACCCATCGGGTTCCGGCCTCTTCAGACTGCAGACAAAGTCCCGCTCATCAGTCGAGCCTTGCGTTTTGAAGGGTACGGGCTTTAGCCCGTACATAAGCCCAGCAATATCAATTGGGCTTTAGCCCCCGAGGGACGGCCTTCTCATCCCCGAAGGTTTGTCAGCAAGCAGAGAGGTTGGACCCGTGGTTTCCAGCCTCGTCGTTTCTAACCAGTCTTACCAGGCGATTTCCCGAGAATTGCTTACTCAGCCGCCAGCGGCTCGACGAACGCAAAGCGTCCCCGCGCCCCGCGATCGCGGAACTGCACCGTGCCGCTGATCTTGGCGAAAAGCGTGTCGTCCTTGCCGATGCCGACATTCAGGCCGGGCTTGATCGGTGTACCACGCTGCCGGACGATGATCGTGCCGCCGCTGACTACCTGGCCGCCGAACGCCTTCACGCCCAGCCGCTGGGCATTGGAGTCGCGTCCGTTTGTTGAGCTACCGCCACCTTTTTTATGTGCCATTGCAGTAAATCCTTCCTAATCTCTGATCCGGGGTCTGAAATCCCGGTGCCCCATGTCTTACATCAAAACTCTGACTTGCGGGTGCCCCATGTCTCGCCCTTGAGACATGGGATAGCGATCTCTCGGAGAACCAGCTAAACCGCCAGAGGAACGCCGTCGACCACGATCGACTTGATGCGAACCTCGGTAAACGCCTGGCGATGTCCCTGCATCTTCTTGTACTGCTTCTTCCGCTTCAGGTGGAAGACCAGGATCTTGGCATGGCGTCCGTCGCTGACCACTTCGCCAGTCACCGTCGCGGCGCCCGGCTTCACAATCGTGCCCGGCTCACCGGAAACGGCCAGCACATCCGAAAACACCACATTGGGGGCTTCCGCTTCCGGCAGCTCCAGCTTTTCAATCTTGACGACATCGCCTGGGGCGACCCGGTACTGCTTGCCACCGGTACGAATCACAGCGTACATACATCCTCCAGCGCTGCCGCTCAAACCCGCGCGCGCATCCCAAATCCAATTGAATGGGCAAAATCTTGCTCACCCTGGCAACACTCAAGTCGAGACTCCAACGAGCATGCACAACAGGGCTACAGGCAGAATCGCCAAACTAAGGTAGTGTATCGTCTTTGTTTCCCCCGAGTCAATCACTCAACACTTGCAAATTAGCGGGCCGGAGCGATCTCTGCCTGGCGCGTAAACCGCAAATCCCACACCCGGGAATCGCCCAGGCTCAGCGCGACAACCTTCCCCGCCCCATCCCGCAAAAAATGCACATTGCCAAGATCGCTCTCGAAAGCGTCCTCATACCTCGGCGTCAGCGGAAACGAAGCGTCCGGCCGCCGATGGATCACCAGCTTTCCGTTCTCAAAAGCCACACGCAACTCAGTTTCTGCCTCATCGCTCGAATAAACGCCAACGAAGGAGCCCAACTCCTTCGGCGTCCAGGCCTCGACCCGCTCCCAGACATCTTCACCATAGGTCGGATTGGCAGTGAACATTTTTCCGTCCGCAAATCGCACCCTGGTCCCAACTGGATTGCCATCGGATTCGACAGTCGCATGATCGCGAACACTGCGGTAAAGGCCGGCATCGGCGCTTTTGGCCGAATTCAACGGCGACGATGCCGTCGGCTCCGGCTTCGCAATTCCGAGATACAGGCGCATGATCTGGTAGGCGTAATCGGTCGGATTGGCTGAAGCTGCATTGCAAAGGACGGCTACCGAGAGTCCCTTCGACGGGATGCGTCCCAGCCATGCCCTGTAGCCGGCAGTCGCGCCCGAATGGGCGACCTCCGCGAGTCCCTGAAAATCTTCCAGAAACAGCCCCAGCCCATACCCCACCGGACGCCCATCATTCAAAGCGCTCGGCTTCTGCATCTCCGCAAACAGAGCCGGGTGCAGCTTCCCTGAAGTGATGTTGTCATTCCACTTCAGCAGGTCGCCGACCGTCGTCAGCAAGCCCCCGTTTCCGTAGATGTCCTCAAACGGCATATCCTGCCGCCACTCCTTATCGCGCTGCTCATAAGCGATCGCCCGGTTGGGCACGATCCGCCGAAAATCATCGCGCCACTGCGTCGAACTCATCCCCAGCGGCTCAAAAAACTCCTTGCGGCAGAAGGCCTGCAGCGTCATTCCGCTGACTTTTTCAACCAGCATCGCGGCCAGGTTGTAGCCGCTGTTGGTATACGACCACGCATCGCCCGGCTTGTAGTTGAGCGCGTGCTGGCGGCTCAGGATCTCGAGCACATGGGCATGCGTGTATTCGCGAGTCGTACGCGGCCACCCGGCAATCTCCTCCACACTGCCCCAGTCGCGCAATCCACTCGTATGGTTCAGCAACTCCCGCACAGTGATGGGCTTTTCGTAGACAGGAATCTCGGGAAAGTACTTGCGAATGTCATCATCCAGCGAAACCTGCTTGTGCTCCACCAGCAACAGTACCGCCGCCGCAGTGAACTGCTTGCTCACCGAGCCTGCCTCAAAAACCGTAGCCGGAGTGTTGGTCACATTGTGCTCAAGATCGGCCATGCCATAAGCCGCAGTCCACGAAGCCTGCCCCGCAGCATCCACAGCCACCGCACAACCCGGCGTATCCGCATGCTGATAGTCCTTGAACAAAGGCGCAAGCTGATCAGGAGTAGGCGAAGCCACCTGAGCCACTGACACAACCGGAAGAACCAACGCAGCAGTCAGCACCGAAACAAAAGAACGCAACATGCGCTGAATTGTAGCGCGGCGATCTCGATTCAGGATGGATCTATTGAGAAGGAATCGGTGCTGGCTGATCTCTAAGCTGTGGGGTACCGGGCACCATCTCCAGCCTACGTTCGAGACGATCAAATCCCGACAGCACAGCTTTGCGATTCTTGGCTGAGGTCATCCATTGCGGCAGACGGGCAAACATGGACCAAGCCATGGCAAGCCGGGCAGTTACCCTTTCTCGCAAACTGGCGGCAACATACTGACGCAGTCTGCTGAGATGTTCAGCATTGTAGGCCCATAGAATTTCGCCGCAACAAGGCTCTTGCAACCACAGCGGCAAACCAAAAACCGGATCGTTCGGCGCACCGCTGAATTGCTCCCTCGTTCGGAGGCCCGCGTACCTAGGCATCTCTCCGCATGACGGACAAGTAATAGAAATTTCTTTCTTTCCATTGTCTAGAGAATCTAAATGCTCCAGGTACTTAAGCCATTTGTGACCACAATTCTGGCATCGATCTTTCACGCTCCGGGTGATCGGTCCGAACCATTTCCCATACTTCAAATTAAAAGAGCATTTCGAGCAGGTAACTCTACCGTCTTCGGCGCGGAAATGCCCCGTAGATTTGGACTGACCGTTGACGAAAGCAGGACCCCCGCATTTTGGACACACCGCGATTGCAGTCCTGGCAAAGTAAAGAAGCAGGACGCCTCGATCAACAAATCGTGATTGTTCAGGTTGAGAAATCATCAGCAGATTCAAATTGACTTCGAGAATATCTTTCCGAGTATAGCGTCAGCCTAGAGATATTCGACTGCCCTTCCTCTGCATATTCGAAGTTAGAATTAACCAGAGTGCACCCAAAGTGACCACCCCAGCCATAGCAGTAGCCGAGGTCGAAACAACCAACCCCGCCTCCGGCCCCACCCCCGAAGGCACGCTCCTCCGCGTGCTCGCCGCCGTCAGCTTCTGCCATCTGCTCAACGACATGATGCAGTCGCTGCTGCCGTCCATCTACCCCATTCTCAAGTCTTCGTTCCATCTCGACTTCAGCCAGATCGGCCTCATCTCGCTCGTCTTCCAGGTCACCGCATCGCTCCTGCAGCCCTTCATCGGCCAGTTCACCGACCGCCGGCCCATGCCCTATTCGCTGCCCATCGGCATGACCTCGACCCTCATCGGATTGGTGATGCTGGCCTTCGCGCCCACCTTCGGCCTGCTGCTCATCGCCGCCTCGCTCTTCGGAGTAGGCTCCGCCATCTTCCATCCCGAGTCCTCCCGCGTCTCGCGCATGGCCTCCGGCGGCAAGCACGGCTTCGCGCAGGCCTTCTTTCAAGTGGGAGGCAACACCGGTTCCGCCATCGGCCCGCTGCTCGCCGCCTTCATCGTCCTGCCACTCGGCCAGATCGGCGTGCTCTGGTTCGCCATCGCCGCCATCGTCGGGATCACAGTCCTGACCAGGGTCAGCCGCTGGTACAAAGACCGCCTCGCGCATCTCAGCTCCCGCCCCGCCGCCAGCCGCGAAGAGCACCCTACGCTGCCGCGCAAAAAGGTCCTCACGGCCCTCTTCATCCTCATGATCCTGGTCTTCAGCAAATACTTCTACATCGCCAGCCTCACCAGCTACTACACCTTCTACCTCATCGACCGCTTCCATGTATCTGTTTCAAGCTCCCAGATTCACCTCTTCGTCCTCTTCGGAGCCATCGCCGCCGGCACTCTCATCGGCGGCCCTGTCGGCGACCGCTTCGGACGCAAATACGTCATCTGGTGTTCCATCCTCGGCGTGCTGCCCTTCACCCTGATCCTGCCTTACGCCAACCTCTTCTGGACCGGTGTCCTCAGCGTAGTCATCGGAGTCATCATCGCCTCGGCCTTCTCCGCCATCCTGGTCTACGCGCAGGAGCTCGTCCCCGGCCGCGTCGGCATGATCTCCGGCCTCTTCTTCGGCTTCGCCTTCGGCATGGGAGGCATCGGCGCCGCCGTCCTCGGCAAGATCGCCGACATGACCAGCATCGTCCACGTCTACCACCTCTGCGCCTACCTGCCCGCCATCGGCATTCTGACAGCTCTGCTGCCGAATATCGAACCAACAGCCAAAAGGAAACCAGCGTAGAAGACTAGAATTCGTGCATGACGTGTTGGCGTCGTGTTGGGTAGTGGATCAGTTGAATCCACCTCCCCGGCACAGGGTCGAACCCTGATATGTTGCGAAAACTCACCATCCTTCTCGTGCTGTCCGGATTGGCTCCGGCGATCCTTCCTCAACAGCCATACGTTGTATCGACCAAACCGCAGGAAGCGAGCCAATCGTTAACGCCGCCATCTGAGCCGGTGACAGTTACCACTCCGACAAGCGATGAACGGGAGGGCTTGATTCATCTCGATGTTGCTGCCAGAGATCAGACTGGAAGCCCTTTCGGAGATTTGAGCGCCAAGGATTTGACTCTGCAGCAGGATGGAACGGCAACAAAGGTTTTGTCGTTTCACCGGTCGAACTCGAACGATGAAGATGAACGCCTTAACGAAGTCTGCCTGGTCCTCGACGAGGTCGACCTTTCGCCAATGCAGTTCGCTTTCGTCAAAAACGAAGCGATCAACTTCTTGCGCCGCAACGATGGAGTGCTGGCGCAGCCTGTTTCAATCTTGTGGGTCAAGACTGACGGGGTTTATGGATCGGCGTTCCCCTCCACCGATGGGAATGATCTCGCTCAGGACATCGCCACCAATCACGTATCCCCAACCGCTTTGAAGTTTTACATGGACCCACAGCCGAACGTCACTCCCAGAGATGCCCGGTCGATCGAAGTGCTGCGCACCGTTTATGCGGCCGCCGTGAATTGGAGAGACAAGCCGGGTCGAAAAGCGCTCTTATGGCTCGGCTATGGATGGTCCGCTCTTGGCAAGCTCGATGCGAAAGGCGACCCGTTTCCGGTACTGGTTGAACTCGCTACACGCATTCGCGAAGCTCGCATGGTCATTTACGAGATCACTCCATGGCAAGATCCCGAGACTCCAGTCGACTATCAGCCATATCTTCCCGAAGTTCGTTCTCAATCCGACCCACGGCTGGCATCTCCGGTTCCGTTTTTTGCGCTTCCCGTATTGGCGATTCGGAGTGGTGGTCTGGTTCTGGACAATTCCAAGAATATGGAAGGCGACATCAACCGCTGCATTGTGGACGCGAGCGAGTTCTACACGGTTTCGTTCGATCCGCCTCACGCGGCTGAACCTGACGAATACCACGATCTGGCAGTTTTGATGGGAGCTACGCAATCGAAAGTGCGCACAAGTTACGGCTATTACAATCAGCCGGTTTTCTATGACGAACCACGCGTACCGCAGAAACGATTGGATATCGCCGATGTGCACCAACTCCTCCAAACCGATCGGGGTGAGCGCGACCGGGAGTTGGCAGGACAACTGAATAGCCTGGAACTGACGGAGAGGCTGAGCACTCCACAGCTTGCATCCTGGAAGACACGCCTGCACGCTAAGGAGGCGAAGGCTGCATTGACGGTACTGGGAGACGAGAGTGTCTTTCTCGCCCCTCCGATGGCGGAGATCTCCGATCAGCCCCCGCCGGACGAGAGCATGCAGGGTCAGACCGTTCTGCGTGCAGAGAAGTACCTCGATGAGGTCGTGCCGATGCTTCCGGATTTCTCTGCGGACGCGACCACCGTCAAGTATGAGCAACTTTCTGTAGATAACAAAGACACCTGGAAGACCACGCCGCCTAACCGCAACCTGATACAAGCGGCGAGCGAGCAGGCGACGTTCCTCTACCGGGATGGACGCGAGCAGCGCATCGTGGAGAAGAAGGCAGATGCTGCGAGGCACATTGCCGTGCGAAACGACCTCAACTACAAGGGGATCTTCGGGCCAATTCTAGGATTTGTTTTCGAGGATGTTCGACGCGGTAGCAGCAAGCTCATCTGGACCCGGTGGGAGCGGACCAGTCAAGGCACATTGGCGGTGTTTCACTATCGCGTGCGAACGGAGAATCCGCTATACGGAGTGGTGTATTGCTGCTTAGCCGGCGGGAAGGTATTTCAAACGTTACCGGAACACCATGGTGAAGTGGCAATCAATCCCGATACAGGAGCGATTCTCCGAATCTCGGTGGAGTCCGGACCAGGATGGATTCGCGAAACAGACTTGAGCCCACTTCGGCCAGTGCTGTTTTCCAACATGATGGTGGAGTACGGGCCCGTGGACATTGGTGGACGAACATTCATTTGTCCACACCGAAGCGTGGTCATGACCCGGCAACGAACTGTCAGGCCGATAAGATTCTGGGGATTGAGCTTCGACGTGTATGGACCGTACCAGACCCTCATGAACGACACAATCTATACCAGGTACCACAAGTTCGGATCGGACTCACGAATTCTGCCGGGATTTGAAGTGGTGCAGGACGGCAAAACCCCTACATCGGAAAAAGATCACCCCCAGCCGCGAAATCAACCTTGATGCCAGGTGCCCCAAGTCTCGCACCGGGGTCCCCGGCGATGGGTCCATGTCGCTGGGGTCGTCAGACCTGGGCCATATTCGTGCAAAGGACGAACCCGCCTTTGCCTTTCGCGGGGATTTCAGTCGAGGAAAGTGCCTATTTTATCCGGGCAAAATAATCGATTTGACCTATGTTTTCTTTATTTTATCCGGGCTAAATCTACGCTACAGCTGCCATATTCTTAATTTCATCCGGGTAATTATTTTCCTTCGACCGATGCAGTTTTGGCATTTTATCCGGATGAATCGCCTAGTTCTTAGAAGCGAAGAGCTCCGCCGCGCTCAACATCCGATTTTGCGCTATACTGGAAATTCGGCAGCAGGTTGCCGAGCCGCGTCTTTTGCGTTGTGAACCTCATTTGAGAGTCCAGAGCGCCTGAAAACGCTCCGACGCATTCAGAAACGCGTCCTCGCGACCGCCGATCCCACAGCGGGACATTCGGATTTTGGAGTAGAGCAATGGCACAGATATGCAACATTTGCGGCAAAGGCCCGCAGTTTGGCAATAACATCTCTCACGCCCACAACGTAACCCGGCGCCGCTGGAACCCGAATCTCCAGGCCGTGCACGCCGTAGTCAACGGCGCTGCCAAGCGCATCCGCGTCTGCACCAACTGCATCAAAAGCGGCAAAGTCGCCAAGGCCTAACGCCTCCGGCTTCGGGCGTAAGCCCATTCAAGTCAGCGTCATAAGCATCCCGCCCGAAAAGGCGGGATTTTGCTGCTTGCTTGAATTCGCATGACATCTTTACGGCTTTGCAGCCGAAGCCGGTGGAGCATTCGCCGGAGCGATGATCGGATCGCTCCAGTTCAACCCATCCGCATCCAGCCCATTCGGAGACCAGCGGTCGATCACCGCTTTGCCCAGCAATCCCAGCGTCTCCTCGGCTCCATTGTCGGCAGTCCAGCGCTGGTCTTTGTTCTCCTGCGTAAAGGCTGCGATCACCACTGGACCAGCCTTGGTCACAATCAGCGCCACATCGTTCCGAACCGCATCCAAAGCGCCTGTTTTGTTGCCGATAGCCGAACCGTGGTCGCTGGTGTCGAGGGTCTCGATATAGCGCGGTAAGCTGTTCTTATCTTGCTGATGGCGCAGCATATTGAGCAGTGCGCCGCAGAGTTTTCCATCGCCCGGTAGAGCCGCAGAGCCATCCAGCGAAAGCCGGCAAGTCGCCAGCCGCTCCATCACGGAAGCCATCTCCCGAGCCGTTGTCTTGCCCAGCCCAAACTTCGGCTGATCGGCAGGAACCGCTCCCGTCGCAGGCATAAATACTTTCTTATAGAGCCACGTATCCTTCAATCCCGCGGCGCGAATGGTCGCATCGATATGCTCCAGACCCAGCCGGTCGATGGCCACATTGGTCGCCGTGTTATCGCTCAGCACCACCATCAGCGTCAGCACATCGCGCAGCGTCAGGGTCAGCGGAGTGTCCAGTTCGCCCAGCACGCCCGAGCCTTCGACCTGGTTGGGCTTGGCCAGCACCAGCTTTTCGTCGAGCGAAGCCTTTCCGGCGCGAATCTGCTCCGCCGCATCGAGCAGGATCGCCAGCTTGATCGTCGAAGCCGTCTGCACCGGCTCATCCGGCAGCAGCTCCGCGGTGACTCCGGTCTTGAGATTGTGCGCGTACAGCGTAACTTTGCCTGTCACCGAGCCGTTATGCGCCGCGGCAATCGCCTGCAGCTGAGCATTAAGCTGAACGTCGAGCTTCGCGCCATCTTGCGCATGAAGTGCAACCCCAGTGGCAAAGAGGCCAAACGCTAAAATCCAACGAACTCGCATGGAATGAGCATACTGCGGTTGTCTTCACCCGCCACAGTAAATCCTTGCGGTCGGCTTTTCGCAAACGATACCTTGACTATCTACAATCGCGTAGTGTAGATAGTCAAGGTATGGGAAAACCAAGCGATCTCGTTCAGGGCACGCTCGATCTGCTCATCCTCAAAACAATCTCCCTTGAGCCGAAACACGGCTGGGCGATTGCCAAG
Source organism: Acidobacteriaceae bacterium (assembly GCA_036271955.1). Taxonomy (GTDB): domain Bacteria; phylum Acidobacteriota; class Terriglobia; order Terriglobales; family Acidobacteriaceae; genus Acidicapsa. The sequence continues at coordinate 13,733 of DATAZR010000146.1, read as the reverse complement.
CGCATTCAACAAATCTCCAACGAAGTCCTCCAGGTCCAGCAGGGCTCGCTCTACCCGGCGCTCCATCGCCTCGAGCAGCAGGCGTGGATCACTGCGCACTGGGCCGAAAGCGAAACCGGCCGCCAAGCCAAGTTCTATTCGCTTACCGACACCGGCCGCGCCCAGCTCGAAAAAGAGACGGCCAATTGGGACCGGCTCTCGCAGGCCATCAATCTGGTCGTTTCTGAAGCCTGAATCGAGATTGGAGAAGATCGTGCGCGGCAAGCTGGGAATGCAAATCCGGATGCTCTTCCGCCGCAAGCAGGCAACGGCACAGCTACAGGACGAGCTGCGCTTCCATCTCGACAAGCAGACGCAGGAGAACATCGCCGCCGGCATGAGTCCCATTGACGCTCGCAACGCCGCTCTGCGCAGCTTCGGCAATCCCGGCCTCGTCCGCGAGCAGGCCCGCGCCACCTGGAGCTGGACCGGAGTCGAATTGTTTCTTCGCGACTTGCGCTTCGGTTTTCGCGCATTGCTCCGGTCGCCGGGATTTGCCATCGTCGCAATCCTCGTCATGGCCCTTGGCATTGGAGCCAATGTCGCGCTCTTCACCGTCGTACACAGCGTGCTGCTCAAGCCTCTGCCATTCCGCGATCCCGATCAGTTGATCGCGATTACCGAGGCCGGCGGTGATGTCTCCCCAGACCATCCCGTAGCCGCGGGTATGTTCGCGGAATGGAAGAGACAGAACCGCAGCTTCACCGATCTGGCTCTTGTCGGAGATGCAGAATTCAACTTCTCGGCCGGCAGCCATACCGGCGAGCAGTTGGCCGAGCGTTTGCATGGAACCAACTGCAGCTGGAACCTGTTCTCTGTGCTGGGGGTTCAGCCCGCTTTAGGGCGCAGCTTCACAGCCGAAGATGACCAACGCTCCGCTCAGGGAACCGTCTTGCTGAGCTGGGGATTGTGGATGCGGCGTTTCGGCGGCGATCCCGCAATCGTGAACCAGACCGTGCATCTCAATACCATTCCCTACACCGTAATCGGCGTCATGCCTGCATGGTTTTCGTACCCCAGTGCTTCATCTCAACTTTGGACGCCGATCTATCACGACAAGCCAACGCCGTTGATGGAGAAACTGGATGATCACCAGTACCAAGCCGTGGGCCGTTTGCGTCCTGCAGTCAGCGAGGAGCAAGGCCGTGCGGACCTGGCGGTAATCGTCCATCGCATTCGCAGTGAACATCTGGACGACCCCTATATCAGCCTGGGAGTGAATACGCGCCCGCTTCTCGAAGATATGGTCGGGGAGATTCGCCAGCCTCTCTATGTGCTGCTGGCAGCTACGGCATGTGTCCTGCTTATTGCCTGCCTCAACGTAGCCAATCTGCTCGTGGCCCGCTCTGCCTCGCGGCGCAAAGAGCTGGCCATCCGTACAGCGCTTGGCGGCAGCCGTCTGCGTCTGGTCCGCGAACGGCTGATGGAAAGCCTGCTGCTTTCGGCTGCCGGCGGAGTGCTCGGCTTGCTATTCGCAGCCGGCGCTTTGCACTGGCTGGAACAGTCACGCAACGAGATGAGCCGTATCGAGTCGATCCATATCGACAGTGTGGTCGCAGCCTTCACCGTCAGTCTCATTGCATTCTGTGCCCTGCTTTCCGGTTTCATTTCCACATTCAGTTCGGCATTCCGCTCCAAGGACGGCCAGAGCCTGATCGCGCTGCGCGAGGCTTCGCGCTCGAACAGCATGGGCCATGCACGCGCCACGCTGCGCCGCGTGCTGCTCGCGCTCGAAGTCGGGCTTACCGTGGTGCTTCTCATCGGCGCGGGACTTCTGCTCAAAAGCTATGAGCGGCTGCGTTCCGCGGACATGGGCTGTATCACCGAGAACGTACTCACAATGCGCATGATGCTACCCAGAACCATCGGCGCTTCGCCTGCGCAAATGGTGAACTTCTACGAGGAGCTGCTGAGCCGCGTTCGTGCGCTGCCAGGCGTGAAAGCCGCCGGCTTCACCGACGCGGTTCCCGGACAAGGCTACTGGGAAGATGCAAATTTCAGCATCGTTGAGCATCCGTCGCTGCAGCTGGGCAAGGGCCTCTTCGCCATCAATCGATGGGTCGATCCGGGCTACTTCGCTGCCATGGGCATCCCTGTGCTGAAAGGCCGGCTCTTGGACCCCAGCCGCCGTCTCGAGCGTGCCGATGAAGCTGTCATCAGCAGTCTCTTCGCGCAGCAATATTTCCCTGGCGAAGACCCCATCGGCCAGCATCTGCGCATCGCCGATGGCCGCGTACTGAACATCGTGGGCATCGTCGGCGATGTGCGCTACAGCATCGGCGAACCGCCCAAACCGATGCAGTACTTCTCTCTGTTAGCGGGCGCTAAAAACAATGGCGCGCTGGTGATTCGCTCTACAGGCAATGTAGCGCCGCTGGCTCTGCCCGTGCAGCGCATTCTCCAATCGCTGGATCGCGATCTGCCCGTCTCCGACATATTGACCATGGATCAGCTGTTAGGCAAGTCCACACAAGGCGAGAGCTTCAATGCCGTAGTGCTGCTCGTCTTTGCAGCTTTGTCGCTGATTCTAGCCGCGGTGGGATTGTTCGGCGTGCTGTCTTACATCGTTGCGCAGAGGACCAGCGAGATCGGCATCCGCATCGCATTGGGCGCGCAACGGGAACAGGTATTGCGGCTGATCCTCTTCGATGGCCTGCATCCGGCCATTGTCGGGCTTGTTCTAGGTTTGGCAGCCGGCGCAGGCGTAACTCGATTCATCCAGTCCATGCTCTACGGGACTCGCCCGCTCGATCCGACAGTCTTTATCGTTGTGAGTCTGACTTTGCTTCTGGTGGCGGCAATCGCCTGTCTTGCTCCCGCGTGGCGCGCTTCGAGGCTCGACCCGATGCAGGCGCTTCGATCCGAATAACGGAGGAATAACGAATGCTGAAGCGAATACGAATGCGCATGCAGATGTTCTTCCAACGAGGCAAGGCGGGCGCGCGGCTGGAGAGCGAGTTGCGCTTTCATCTCGACCGGCAGATTGTTGAGAATATTGCTGCAGGGATGAGCCCGGATGACGCCCGCCAGGCGGCTCTGCGCAGCTTCGGCAACCCCGGTCTCGTGCGCGAACAGGCCCGCGCCACATGGAGCTGGACCGCCATCGAGCTTCTCTTCCGCGATCTGCGCTTCGGTTTCCGGGCTCTTTTGCGTACTCCCGGCTTCACGCTCATCGCTATCCTGGTGATCGCCCTGGGCATCGGAGCTAACGTCGCCATCTTCACCGTGGTCCGATCCGTGCTGCTCAAGCCGCTGCCCTTCCACGATCCGGACCGCCTCGTCACCCTCTACGAGGGCATGCGAAGAGACCACAGTAACAATGAGCCCATCGACGCCGGCTCCTTCTGGGATTGGCAGCGTGCTGCGCATAACTCGGCGGAGATGGCTCTTGTCGACCCATACGAGGAATACAATCTCGCCGCCCACGGCAATGAGCTGCCAGAAAAAGTTGAAGCCGGCTGGGTCTCGTGGAATTTCTTTCATCTGCTCGGCGTCCAGCCCGCAATCGGCCGCACCTTCACTCAATCCGATGACAATGCCAGCGCTCCCGCCGCTGTCATCCTCATGGACTCGCTCTGGCGCAGGCGCTTCAATGCCGACCCTGCCATCATCGGCGGCCAGATCTGGCTCGATGCGCGCCCCTACACGGTCATCGGCGTCATGCCTGCCTGGTTCAAGTACGAGGGCGGAATGGGCGGCGGCAAAACTCAGTTGTGGGCTCCGATCCTGCATGAATCTCCGGCCGGACAGATGCAGACCTACGAAGACCACGAGTTCGTCGGCCTTGCCCGTCTTTCTCCTGGAGTCACCGCAGCCGCTCTTTTCGATCAGCTCAATGCCGTTCAGCGCCAGATCAAGGCTGCGCATCCCGGACCCTCCGTGCGCGACGCAGTCTCGGAACACTCTCTGCTGGATGACGCTGTCTCCGACTACCGCGCTCCGCTGCTCACCATCTTCGCCGCCACCGGCTGCGTTCTGCTGATCGCATGCCTCAACGTCGCCAGCCTGCTTGTCGCCCGCACCGCAGCCCGCCGCAAGGAGATGGCCATCCGCACCGCACTCGGAGGTGGCCGCTTGCGCCTGCTGCGCGAGCGCCTACTCGAAAGCCTGCTGCTCTCCGCCGGCGGCGGCGTGCTCGGCATCCTCCTTGCAATCGCCGCGCTCTCATGGCTCGTCCACACCCGGCAGGACATGAACCGCGTCGACGGCGTAGCCATCGACGCCACCGTGGCCCTCTTCGCCCTCGCCGCCATCGCACTCTGCGCCCTTTTCAGCGGTCTTATCTCTGTGCTGAGCATCAACAGCAAATCCATCCTCTCTCCGCTGCAGGATGCATCGCGCGGCAACAGCGGCAGCCAGTCGCGCGCCAGCCTGCGCCGCATCCTGCTGATCGCGGAAGTCGGTCTTACGGTCATTCTGCTCACTGGCGCAGGCCTGCTGCTCAAGAGCTATCAGCGGCTGCGCACGACCGATCTCGGCATTTCCGCCGACAACGCGCTGACCATGCGCTTCAGCCTGCCCGAGATTCGCTATAGCACGCCTGAGAAGAAGGCTGCCTTCATGGAGCAGCTCATCAGCGGCATCCGCGCCCTGCCTGGGGTTCAGAGCGCCGGTCTCGTCAGCACCGCACCGGGGCAGGGCTGGGGCGGCGACTTCCTTGTCTCTGTTCCCGAACACCCGCCGCTACCCAAAGGCTCCGAGCTCGATCTGATGACCCGATCCGCAGACTCTGGCTACTTCGCCTCAGCTGGTATCCCGATCCTTCGCGGCCGCACCTTTGCCTCCTACGAACGCGTCTCAAAGGAAGGACAGGGCCGCGCCAAAGTGGTACTTATCACCCAGAAAGCCGCCGAGCACTGCTTTCCCAAGGAAGACCCCATCGGCAAGCATGTGCGCATCGACTTCACCGGGGATGTCTACGAGGTCATCGGCATTGTGGGCGATACCCGCTGGGCAATTGACAAGGAGATGAGACCGACGCTCTACACGCCTATCAACAATGGCGAGCGCAGCGCAGGCACCATCTTCGTTCGCTCCACGCATAAGGTTGAATCGCTCGCCGTGCCGGTCGAACGCGTCATCAATGCGATGGACCGCGATCTGCCCGTCTCTGAGGTCCGCACGCTGCGCGAGACCATCGGCATGTCCACGCTCAGCTCGGAGTTCAACTCGCTGCTTGTGCTCGGCTTCGCGGTCATCGCGCTGGTCCTGGCTGCTGCCGGGCTCTATGGAGTCCTCTCCTACCTCGTTACCCAGCGCACTAACGAGCTTGGTGTTCGCATCGCTCTCGGCGCACAGCGTCCGCAGGTTCTGCGCCTCGTCCTCTTCGACGGACTGCGGCCCGCGCTCATCGGCCTGCTTGCAGGCCTCGCGGGAAGCGCGGGTGTCGCGCAGCTCATTCGCACTTTGCTCTACGGCACCGAACCTTTTGACCCGGCCATCTTCATCGCCGTAAGCGCAGTGCTGCTCGCCGTCGCAGCCCTGGCCTGCGCCGTGCCGGCGTGGCGAGCCTCGCGCGTAGATCCGATGCAGGCGCTGAGAACCGAATAACGGAATAACGGAGGAATCACCCATGCTGAAGCGAATTCGAATGCGGCTGCAGATGCTCTTCCAGCGCGATAAAGCTGGTGCGCGATTGGAGAACGAATTGCACTTCCATCTCGACCGGCAGATCGCGGAGAACATCGCCGCGGCATGAGCACGGATGACGCTCGCAACGCCGCCCTGCGCAGCTTCGGTAATCCCGGCGTGGTCCGCGAACAGGCCCGCGCTACATGGAACTGGTACAGTCTCGAAAAGCTGGGCCGCGACCTGAAGTACGGCACTCGCACGCTGCTGCGCTCGCCCGGATTCGCTTTTGTTTCGGTGCTGGTGATGGCGCTGGGAATCGGCGCGACTACATCGCTCTTCACCATGGTGCGCGCGGTGCTGCTGCGGCCGCTGCCCTTTCGCGATTCCGGCAAGCTGGTCATGCTCTACGAGCACTTCCGCGAGGGTAAAGGCGGCGATGGATTCAATGCCGTTGCCCCAGGCGACTATCGCGACTGGCGCAGCCAGACCCACGGCTTTGAAGACATGGCGGCCATGCGCGGCTACGGCGGCATCCTCTCCGGAGTGCATTCCGAGCTGCCCGAAGTGGTGCAGAGCGCGGCGGCCTCGGCCAATCTCTTTCCGCTCCTCGGCGTAGCTCCCGTCCTTGGCCGCAACTTCACTGAGGCTGAAGACACGCCGAAAGGCGAGCCCGTGGTTCTGCTCACCTGGAGCATCTTCCAGCGCCGCTTTGCCGGAGATCCCTCCATCATCGGCAAACAGATTCATCTGGACACCATCCCAACAACTGTCATTGGCGTGCTGCCGAACTGGTTTACCTATCCCGATGCCCGTATACAGTTCTGGATGCCCTACGCGCAGACCTTTACGGAGAGTGACTACGGCATACACGACGGCCACCAGAGCCAAGTGGTGGCGCGGTTGAAGCCGGGTGTGAGCGTTGACTCGGCAACGCGCGAGGTGAGCACGCTGCAGTACCGCATCCACCTCGCCAATGGCTCCAAGCCGGTCGCCGAAGACGTCTGGTCCCGGCCGATGATCGACGACGTAGTGAAGAACGTGAAGACTCCGCTGCTGGTGCTGCTGTGCTCGGTTGGCTGCATGCTGCTGATTGCCTGCCTCAATGTCTCGAACCTGCTGGTAGCGCGGGCCGCTGCGCGCCGCAAAGAGGTTGCCATTCGCGGCGCGCTGGGCGGGAGCCGGCTCACGCTCATTCGCGAGCAGATGACGGAAAGCCTGCTGATCTGCGCGGCCGGCGGCGGGCTTGGCCTGCTGCTGTCGCTGGCTTCGACGCATTGGCTCGCGGCGCACTGGCGCAATCTGCCTCGCGCCGACGCCGTGCATGTCGATGGATGGGTTTTCGTTTTTTCAGCAGGCCTTGTATTAGCTACCGCATTGCTGGCTGGCCTCATTCCGGCGATCTCTTCCACCGGCAAAGGTCTGCTCTTGGCGCTGCGCGAATCGTCGCGATCTGCCGCCGGCAATGCCTCGCGGGCGCGGCTGCGCAAGACGATGCTTACCGCCGAGATCGCGCTTACCGTCATGCTGCTGGTCTCGGCTGGACTGCTCTTCAAGAGCTTTCTGCGCCTGCGCATGACGGACCTCGGCTGCCGTGTCGACAATGTGATGACCATGAAATTCGGCCTGCCCGAGATCCAATACGATACGCCCGCCAAGGTGATGCGCTTCCACCAGTCGCTGCTGGAACGCGTGCGACGGCTGCCAGGCGTGCGCGGTGCGGCGCTTGTCTCCACTGCACCGGGAGCAGGGCCACAGGGCGATAGGGTTTTCACCATCCTGGAGCGGCCAGCGCCCAGTTACAGCCTGCAGTACGACGCCATGACGCTTACCGCCGACCCGCAATATTTCAGCGTCATGCAGATTCCGCTGCTGCGCGGCCGGGTCTTCACCGAACACGAGCGCCTTGGCAACAGCCATTACATCGTTGTCAGTAAGAAATTTGTAGATCAATATCTCTCGGGCGACGACCCCATCGGCAAACACGTCCGCTCCGGCTGGGATACCAACGTGGAAAATTACGAGATCATCGGCGAAGTTGGCGATACTGTCTATGACGTCACCAGGCCGATCGAGGCGACGATGTACTTCCCGATACTCTCCGGCATTCCCAACCGCACCAGCGAGGCGACCATCGTGGCCTGGACATCTGTCGATCCGCTGGCCATGTCACTGCCAATCCAGCAGCAAATCTCGGCGCTTGAACCCGAGCTGCCGGTCTACAACGCGCTGACCATGGATCAGATCCTCGGCAAGAGCACGGCCAGCCAGGGCTTCGCTGCGAACTTGATCCTGGCTTTTGCCGGGCTGTCGCTGCTGTTGGCTGGGGTTGGCCTCTACGGAGTGCTGTCGTACGTGGTCACGCAGCGCACGGCGGAGATCGGCATCCGCGTGGCGCTGGGAGCGCAACGGTCGCAGGTGTTGCGCGTGGTGCTCTTCGACGGACTGCGCCCGGTGATCTTCGGCGCGGCGGTTGGGTTGGCCGGAGCGGCTGCTGTAGGATCGCTTATCCGGTCGATGCTTTACGGAGCAAGCCCTTACGATCCGGTGGTCATCGTTGGAATGGTTGGCTGTCTGCTGCTCACAGCCGCAGCGGCGTGCGCTATACCGGCATGGCGTGCTTCGCGGCTCGATCCGATGCAGGCGCTTCGAACGGAATAAGAATGGCACTGAATCAACGGAGGAACGACAGATGCCGGGTCAATCACTAGTGGGCCAATTGCGATTGCAGATTCAAATGCTCTTTGGGCGCGACAAGGCTGGCGCGCAACTGGACAGCGAACTGCGCTTCCATCTCGACCAGCAGATCGCGGAGAACATCGCCGCAGGCATGAGCGCCAAAGAGGCTCGCAACGCTGCGCTGCGCACCTTCGGCAATCCCGGCGCGATTCGCGAGCAGGCCCGCGAGACATGGAGTTGGAACAGCCTCGATCTGCTGCTGGTGGACCTGCGGCAGAGCATTCGTTCGCTGCGGCGCGATCCCTCATTCTCGATCGTCGCCATCCTCGTACTGGCCCTCGGCATCGGAGCCAACATCGCGCTCTTCACCGTCGTTCACTCCGTACTACTCAAGCCATTGCCCTTTATCGACAGCGACCGGCTTGTCCGCATTTATGAAGCCGATGCGCATGGACGCTTCAAGGACAACATCGTTGCCGGAGGCGTATTTGCTATCTGGAAAACGCAGTCGAAGAGCTTCACCGATCTCGCCATCAAGCGCTCTGCTGGCTACAGTCTTTCTGAAGCAAGCAAGGAATCCAACGGCGCTCCGCCGGAGTTTGTCTCCGCCGAAATCTCTTCATGGAATCTCTTTCCCCTGCTCGGCGTCCAACCGGCGCTGGGCCGCTTCTTCTCCGCCGACGAAGACAGACCGGGAGCGAATGGCACTGTGGTGCTCAGCTGGGGATTGTGGAAGCGCCGTTATGGCGGCGACCCAGCGGTGCTTGGACGAACCATCGATCTCGACGCGCGGCCATTTACCGTGGTCGGCGTGCTACCCGCGGACTTTACCTATCCCGATGCCAAGGTACAGTTATGGGCTCCGCTGTATCACGAGAAGTCTCCCGAGATGATGCAGATGATCGTGGCCCACAACTTCGATGTTGTCGGCAGGCTCAAGCCGGGTGTTTCGATGGCCCAAGCTAGTTCCGAACTCAACACCATCCAGCGCCGCATTCGCGAACAGAATCCAACCGGGCCGGTGAATGACGCTGCCAATCTTCGCCCGATTCTCGATGCCGAAGTCTACGGCGTGAAGTCGGGCCTGTACGCGCTGCTTGCAGCCACTGGCTGCCTGCTCTTTATCGCCTGCCTCAACATCGCCAGCCTGCTTGTGGCCCGCGCAGCCACGCGCCGCAAAGAGCTTGCCATCCGCACGGCGCTTGGAGGCAGCCGCGCGCGTCTCATTCGCAGCCAGGTGCTGGAGAGCCTTCTGCTCTCCGCTGCCGGCGGCGTGATCGGCGCGGCCTTCGCTTATGCCGGGCTCGAATGGCTGGTTGCGGTGCGCACCGATATTCCACGCGCGGGCAGCATTCACATCGATGTGGTCACGCTGGTTTTCGCTCTCGGCGCTGTGCTGGTCTGCGGACTGGTCGCGGGTTTGATTCCTGCGCTTGCTTCAAGCGACCGCAAGATTTTGAACGCGCTGCAGGAGTCCTCTCGCGGCAACAGCGGCGGCGCGGGACGCGTCGGTCTGCGGCGTGCGCTGCTCGCGGCAGAGGTTGGCGTTTCGGTTGTCCTGCTGGTCGGAGCTGGCCTGCTGCTCAAGACTTACGAGCAGATGCGCGCGGTCAATCTCGGCTGCACCACGCACAACATCCTGACCCTGGACCTAACTCTCCCCAAAGGCTCCTACAACAACGGAGTGAAGCGAGTTGCCTTTGCAGAGCGGCTTACTGAGCGAGTCTTCGCGTTGCCTGGCGTGCATGGCGTAGGGCTCACAACGACGCAGCCCGGCGAGGGATACAAGCAGGACGATGTTTTTACTATCCCCGAGCACCCTGCGCCGCCGCAGGGACAGGTACTCGATGCGGCGACGGTTTACGTCGATCCCGGCTACTTCCAGACCATGCAGATTCCGCTGCTGAGCGGGCGCTTGTTTGAACCGACCGAGCGGCTGGACCAGGCTCGCGCGGTGATCGTAAACCAGGCGCTTGCGAAGCAGTACTTTCCAGGCGAGAACCCGATCGGCAAGCACATCGTGAGCGACGCGCTGCGCGATGGCAAGGCTTATGAAATTGCAGGCGTGGTCGGCGACACGCGCGAGAAGCTGACCGACCCGGCGCGCGGCGCCATCTACTTCCCGTTCTATCTGGGCGAGTCACGCGTGATGACGCTGGACGTGCGTGCGAGTGGCGATCCGTCGGCGCTGGCGCTGCCCATACAGAAGATCATTGCCGGCATCGATCATGATTTGCCGGTGGCCAGCATTCTGACCATGGATCAGGTGGTTGGGCAGGCGACCTTGCAGGCGAGTTTTGACGCGCTGCTGCTGGCGGCCTTTGCGGTCTTCTCGCTGATACTGGCGGCGCTTGGGCTCTTCGGCGTGCTGTCGTACATCGTGGCGCAGCGCACCAGCGAGATCGGCATCCGCATCGCGCTGGGAGCACAGCGGGAGCAGGTGCTTCGGACGGTGCTCTTCGATGGATTGCGGCCAGCGGTCACGGGGCTAGTTGCTGGCCTTATCGCAAGTGCGATTGCGGCCCGGCTGATCCAGTCGATCCTGTATGGAACGAAGCCTTACGATCCGGCGATCTTCGCGACGGTCGCGGTTACGCTGCTGCTGGTCGCGGCACTCGCCTGCCTGGTTCCGGCGTGGCGAGCTTCGCGGCTGGACCCGATGCAGGCTTTGCGCGTGGAGTAGACGATCAGGAGTAACGATCCAGGGAATGTCCGATCAAGTAGACCGGGCCTTCCCTCGGGGGCTAAAGCCCCGTTGATTGGGCATGGTTTATGTACGGGCTGAAGCCCGTACCCTTCAGAAGTCCGTAGCCTTCAAGACAGAACTTGTTCAGGAATTCCCTAGAGGTGATTGGCTACGTTGCGGGCGAGGAAGCCGGCAAACGCGTGCCACGGCGCTGTCATTCCGATGGGCACCGACAATGCCGCTACCAGGAAAACCAGTGCTCCGGCCCACATCGTCGTCCGATGCAGCCGGTGCAGCGAAATCAGGTCGTAGGCAATCAGCAGCAGGACCAGAAACCCGATGCCGGTTACCGCGCCAGCCGCGGGCGGAAGGCCAATCTTGTCCCAGGGAAAACGCCCGAAGGCAGCTTCGGTCAGGCAGGCCGTTGACAGCAGGATCAGGCGTTTGTGTGCGTCCGGCCGGCGGCGGGCCTGCCATGATGCGTAGATCACAATCGCGAAGGCCACAATTCCGATCAGCGGAATGGCCAGCGAAGTCGCTGGATCGAGGGGACCGATCTCGACGCCGCGATGCAGGGCGTTGAGCCCGGCGATGATGCCGAGGACGATCATGATTGGCGGCAGGCAGAAGGCGATAGTGCCGAAGGTACGATGCCAGGCGACGCGGCCAGCCGAGATGAGCGCGGTCTGAACCACGTAGAGAATCATCCAGAGCGAGAAGACCGCGCCGTGATAATGCAGGATGGGCGCGGGAAGTGGCGCGTTCACCATGCCGGCGAGGAAGTAGGTCTGCGAGAAGCCGTAGACCACGACTACGCAGAGCAGCACGGCCATGCCGCTGAAGAAGATTCGTTCCTGGGTGCGGTTGACGGGGCGATACAACGGGCGCGGCTTCGCGTCCGATTTGAAGACTGCTTCAGTTGCCATGATCGTTCTCCGGTGGAGTCTGACTTTGATCTCCGCGCAGGGCACAGGCGCTTCAGGGGAAATCCTTACCGGAAACGTATCACGCGTGGAAGCGATTGCGGCAATGCTTTTGAAAAGAAAAACGCCAGCTGTTGTGCTGGCGTTCTCGAATCGAGTTGGTACGGCGCTTATTTTTCCGCGTGGGCGTCTTCCGCGTGCTCGAAGGTGATCGACGCGGAGTTGATGCAGTAGCGCAGGCCGGTGGGCTTGGGTCCGTCGGGGAAGACGTGGCCCAGGTGGCCGCCGCAGCGGGCGCAGGTGACTTCGATGCGGCGCATTCCCCAGCTCGAGTCTTCGTGCTCGGTGATCGCCTTTGAGTCCTTGGGGATGGAGAAGCTGGGCCATCCGCAGCCGGAGTCGAACTTGGCGTCGCTGCCGAAGAGCACCGCTCCGCAGCCCGCGCACATGTATTCGCCGGTCGCGTGATTCTGGGTCAGCGCTCCGGTGAAGGCGCGCTCGGTGCCTTTCTGGCGGAGAATCTGATACTGCTCGGGCGTAAGCCGCTGACGCCATTCGGCATCGCTCAGTTCCAGCTTTTCAGGGGTTGTGGTTTCTGCCATTTTGATCTCGCTTTCTACTGATTAGATCAGGGAATGAGCGATTAAGTTTCAAGCGGCTCATGGTGAGGCCGAGGCTGAAGACAAGCGGCGAAAAAACTAGAAAACATACGGGGGGGTGGGGGTATTTATTTTCTCGCCAACAGTCTTGCAGGGGCGACAATAAGGAGCCGCGTATTTCCATTGTGCGCTTTTGGGGGTTAATTCGATGCACATTTGGTGGTGACTGGAAGTGGTTGTTTACGAAGGGCTTGGATGAGTCTGGAGGCATGGAGGGCTTGACACGAATGCAGAGATCAGAGAACAGGGGTTGTGGTACGCACGAGTCTGTTAACAGCAGATCCTCCGCTGCGCTCAGGATGACAGCAAGAAAAGCAAAGGCGGTTCGTGCTTTGCACGAATTAGGCCCACATCTCTACAACCCCGGGTGTCGAGACATGGAGGCACCCGACGAGAACGATAGGTTGTTCCAACGAATCAGTGTAGTCGTTTTGCAATAAATATATATTGACAAACGATAAATTTGAGTCTAGATTGAAACTGCCATGAAGAAAAGCTCAACGATATTTTTGCAAGCTGTCATCGTGCTCATCGGCATCGGCGCTCTGGCTCTCTTGCTTTGGGAACCTCATGTCGAAGGCAGAAACGCACACGCGACTACTTTCCAGATTTACTTTCATGACCCGTTCCTGGCGTATGCGTATTTCGCATCCACTGCGTTTTTTGTCGCGCTCTACCAAGCGTTCAGGCTTCTGGGGTTTGTCGGGAAAAGTGAAGTGTTCTCGCAACGCTCGGTGAACGCATTGCGGACGATAAAACGCTGCGCGATGTGCCTTATCGGCTTTCTTCTGGGAGCAGAAGTCTACTTTCAGACCGTTCAGCGCGGAAAAGAAGACATTGCCGGCGGCGTCATGCTGGGCCTCCTTCTGATTTTCGTTTCCGCTGTCGTCGCGACCGCTGCGGCGGTATTTGAACGCACGTTGCAGAGTGCTGTAGAGCTGAAGTCCGAGAACGACCTGACGGTATAAAGACGACGAATGGCAATCCTCATCAATATTGACGTTATGCTGGCAAAGCGGAAGATGAGCGTCACTGAACTGGCTGAGAGAGTCGGCATCACGATGGCCAACATCTCCGTGCTGAAAAATGGCAAGGCAAAGGCGATCCGGCTATCGACGCTGGATGCCATCTGCAAGGCTCTCGCATGCCAGCCTGGGGATGTTCTCGAATACAAAGACT
>DATAZR010000145.1:0-6407 GCA_036271955.1 Acidobacteriaceae bacterium | reverse complement strand
CTTCCGTTCTTGCCGCTCCCGCGAAGCCTCAGCCGAAGACGGCGGCGGCCGTGATCGCCGCAGACGAGGGCTGGAGCAAGGCGGAGGAGACGAAGGATGTCGCGTATGTCGACAACCTGCTGCTGCCCGGCTACCGATCGGTGAGTCCGGATGGCAGTGTTCACGACAAGGCGGCGATTCTGGCGCACATGCAGACGAGCATGAGCGTCGCGGATCGAACAGCGGCGGTGGAAAAATACCGCGCTGCACACCCGTATGAGACGTCGGCCCTGATTGCCGGCGACACCGCCGTTCTTACCTTTCATCTCAAGGCGCAGACGCCGGAGAAAGGAATCACGTCGAGCGATATCTTCGTCTACCGCGACGGACAGTGGCATGCGATCTACTCGCAGCACACCGACGCGGAGAAGTAACGGTACCACCCACCCCCCTCCCGGTGCGGGAGGCTGGCTTATAAGTCTTTTATTTGCTTGAGCCTAGCCCGCCTTCCGGTAGCCAAATTCGTCCAAATAAATGACTTACCGCTAAATTCGTCCAGCCATTGAAGTTAGAGACATAAGAAAAGCCACCGTGGTGGTGGCTTTTCCTGGGTCGCTCTGCGACTGCAACTGCTCTATTTCCAGAGTAGCAAATTGCCACCAATGAAATGGCAGGTTTTTGCTACTGCGATGGATACAGTTCCCGTTTTGAACCGTGGAGCGGCGGGACGACACGATTGCTCAATCCCCGGGCGGCTATGAGTCTGCCGGCCAGTGGCATTTATTCGAGAGGCAGTAAATGACATTCACCGTGGTATCTACTTCGATGGGATTCCCGTTGAGGAGGTAGGGGCGATAGCGCCAGGTGCGAACAGCATCGAGCGCGCTCTGGCTGAGTTGCTTGTCCGGACTCTTCGCGACCTGGAGATTCTCTATCGTTCCGTCCTTGCCGATGGTGGCATCGAGCACAACCGTGCCCTGTATCTTCTTCGCGCGTGCTTCTTTCGGATACGTAGGGTTGTCTCCTGAGATCTTCTGGCCCACCATGACGCTGGACTTCACGTGAATCTTGGTGGGGGTTGCGGAGCCGGATGCCTGATTCTCCGCGCCGGGCGTCAGTGCGGACACGTCGGTATGCAGCGCGAGTGCGGAGGTGCAGGTGGCGAGGGCGACGACGCAGCCGGCGGCGGCGGCGAGGAGGCGGCGCGTAGTACTCATGGGAGTGCGTTTGTGGGTCAGGGTCATGATTCTCCTTTCGAATATGCGGGCATCGGTGTTGAAACTGAGGATGCCGAGGGCGTGAAAGGTGGCGACTCGCGGGCTGGCGGAGAGCATGGAGGCGAGACGCAGCAACGAGTGTGCGTACTGCCTGCGTCCGGCGACGGCTTCGGCGGTTATGCTGTCCGCGGCCATGGCATCGCAGACGAGCTCGCGGCTCTCCGCGACACGCGCACGTGTACGCCACACGAGCGGATGCCAGGCGACGGGGAGCGATACCAGGCCGCACAGCAGGTTCTTGGCGAAGTCGTGCCGCTGAATGTGGGCGAGTTCGTGCGCGAGGACGGCATCAAGATCGTTGGGGGCGATGTGCGGAGGGATGTTCGGAGAGATCTCCGGCGCGATGCTTTCAAGAAATGCAGGAGGCAGGAGCACGAGGCCGCGGCGCAGCCCGATGGTGACCGGTCCAATTCCTTGTGGCGAAGCGGCGATCTCCGGCGGCGGCGCGGCAATTCCCATCCGATGGCAGTGCCCGGTCCAGCGCGACGCGGATGCGCCGGTGAGCGTAAGACGGGTAGCAGTGCGAGCGAGGGTGTGGGTCTGAAAGAGACCCCACGTGAGGCGGGCGGCAAAGTAAAGAGTGCAGCATGCCCAGGCCAGGATGAGGCCGGCCTCCAGTGCGAGCGGGAGGCGCAACGTGCCGCCGGCGGCGGTTGCAGCCGAGCCCAGGAAGATGTGAACTCCGCCATTGCTGACGGTGCCGGTGGCTGGCAGGAGATTCAGGAGGGTGTGCCAGAGGCTGGCGAACTGAAGATTGCAGGCGGGCAGAATGAGTTGAAGCCATAACGCACCGGCCCAGACGCGATGCTCGACGCCCGGATCGGCAACTGCGTCGGCAGCCGGATCGGCGCTGCGGAGCATGCGGACCGCGATCCACGCAGCAGCGAAGATGAGCGGAATCTGCCACAGTGCATTGAACAGATAGGACAAGAGCCACGACAGCATGGGAGACAGAAGGGCGTTCATCGGTCACCGCCCCGCTTAACATCCCGCTCTAGGACATCCCGCTCGAGGACGTCTTCCTCCTGCAGGCGGCGGCTGAGCTCGGCGATGCGCTTGGGATCGATCTGGCGGGACTTGATGAGGCTCATTACCAGTTCGTCCGCCGAGCCGCCGAACATGCGATCGACGAGATCGCGCACGGCGTGGCGTGAGGCTTTGGCCTCCGTGACGGTCGGGCTGTAGACGTAGGCGCGGCCACGCAGCTTGCGTTTGAGCTTGCCCTTGCGTTCCAGGATGTTGAGCATGGTCTGCACGGTGGTGTAGGCGAGAGGCTGCGGCAGGCCCTCCTGCACATCCTTCACGCTGCAGGCGCCTTTTACGCTGCATGCATTCTTCCCGCCGGCCGCGACGTTGACATCGCGGGCGAGGCTTTCGCCGAGCTTCCAGATGACCTGCATGATCTGGAGTTCGAGCTTGGTGAGTGCGGTGGTTTCGCGGTCTCCCATGAGGGCTTCTCCTAAGCAGTTAGGAGATTAAGCCGGAGATGAGAGGGTTGTCAACTAGGTTCTTAGGACTTCTGGCCCGCACCCCGAACGCGCCGGCAACGCAAGTAGATAGAGTTCGCCCGTATATCATCGAGCGGATTCTTCACTACAAATGAATTCGCATGAAGACTTTTCAACCGTCGCTACCCGGCCGGCCCCGCGGAGTTTATTGTTAAGAATATGGCTCGTGCCATCATCACGCGGACCTACGTTGTCGCATGGCTGTTGTGCGTGGTGTTGACCGGCCTGGCAATTCACTCGCCCCACTGCGATCGGTGTGATAGCACGTATTTTTTTACCTCTTCTTTGCCACAACAGCCCCTTGCCAACCATCCGCTACCTTCTGTGCCGGACAACTGTAACGGCATCTGCTGGTGCTGTGGCTTTCACTGGCTTCCGAATGCAAGTCCAGTTCTGACTTTGGCAAACAAGGTGACCATCGGTGTTTGGCCAGAACCGGTTTCACCTGTCCTTGCGCCGCGCTCGCCCATATTTCGACCTCCCCGCACAGCTATCTCCTCTTAAGTGGCCATTCCATGCCTGGCATGGATGTTGAAGCGCCCAAACAGTTCTTGAGGGATATCTATGCGTTGCTATGTGTTCACGCTCGCCGGTGCGTGCCTGTTTCTGTCTCTTTGTCTGCCTGTCCGTGGGCAGAGTCCTTCTAAAATGTCCTCCGTCCATGCGCAAGAGACCGGGCAGGACAAAGATCCCATAGCCATCCTTGAGGTTGGCGCAGCGACAAGCTGGAATTTCAGCGGAGGCGCAGCGACGTTCGCGCCGAATCTTGCAGCAGAGGCGACTCCTATAGAGAACTGGCTGGAGCTTGAGATGGGCGTGTCGCCCTTCTACACGCGTACGTCAACGGAATGGGACACTGACCTTCTTTTCAAGAAACCGTGGACTATATCGCGGAAGTCAGAGTTCATGCTGGGCGTCGGACCCGAATGGGTCCACCTGAAGCAGAAAGGGAGAGTGAGCAATTCCATCTCCGGAGAGGTGGCGGGAGACTTCATGTTCTGGCCAACCGGCAAACACCGCTTCGGGTGGTTCCTCGAACCGGCATACGACTACAGCTTTGCCGGAGGCCACCAGCAATCCATAGGCATGAGCGCCGGTCTGCTGATTGCGATTCCGTGATCGTCGCCGGTCGTGATGCGGACGAAGTTCAGGCGCGGGCTCGTAACCTGAATTTAATGCTGTCCCCTCTTGACGCGGGACTAGTATGGTTCGCCCATTGAGCGCAGGAGATTGCATGACTACGACGCCTGAAATGTCCTTCCACTATGAAATCAAAAATTCAGAAGACGAAAACAAGTGGAAGGTTACGACGATCACATGCCATGGCAGGCTGGTAAGTGATACCGCAGATAAGCTCAAAGAACTGGTCAAGGCTCTGATCTCTGAAGGCGGCCACATCGTGATCGACTTTGCCGATTTGAATTATCTGGATAGCCTCGGCCTGGGGGCGTTGGTTGGCCTGAAGGTGTCAGCGATCAATAAAGGCTTCTGCAAGCTGGAATTCGTCAACTTGTCGCCCCGTGTGCGTGAGCTATTGCGCATCACGAACCTGACGGAATTGTTCTCCCGGTGAGGCGGCATTGCATCGCCCCGCCTCAAATGGTCAGGCGCGGGCGGCGAGTTTCAGCGCGGCTTCGAGCGAGGGGTCGCGTGGGATGGAACCGGTCTGCTTCTTTTCGAAGGTGACGCACTCCTGCTCCAACTCACTGGCGACTTCGCGCGAATAGATGAGGAAGTGATGCGCCGACAGGATGACCATGAATCCCAGCCACAGCTTTGCGGGGTGGAAGGCGTAGCGGCGCAGGAGCTGGTAGAGGAACTTCCAGTATTCCTGCTTGTAGGGCGAGCGCATGCCCTGCCGCCACATGGACGACGCGAGCACGCGCAGGTTGTAGGACATGGGCAGGTTGGGCGGAACCTGCGAGGCCTGCGGCTGCCAGACTTCGAGCGAACGCAGAGCGCGCTCGAAGAACGGCTTGGCCTCGTAGAGGCCGGAGAGCAGCGTGCTGAGGCCGCGCAGCAGGATGGGCACGGGGAGCACAGTATCGAAGTTGGGCGGGCTGAAGTTGGTGAGGGCTTCGCTGTCTTCGTGCAGGCGGCCTTCGCGCTTCATGCGGTCATAGAGCGCGGTGGTGGGCGGCGCCTGCAGCACGCCGGCCATGGCCCAGGTGATGTTGGTGAGCTCGATGAATTCGCGCTGGCGCTCGAAGATGGTGGCGTCGTCGGAGTCGAAGCCAACGATGAAGCCGGCGAGGACCCAGAGCCCGGCTTCCTGAATGATGCGGACCTGCTTGACGTTGTCGCCGCTGCGCAGGTTCTGGAATTTTTTCGATTCCTTCAGCGCTTCCGACGAGGGCGTCTCGATGCCGATGAAGACGTACATGAAGTTGGCAGCGACCATCGCCTTCATGAGCTCAGGCTGATCGGCGAGATTGAGCGAGGCTTCGGTGTAGAAGGAGAACGGGTGCTTATGCTCGACCTGCCAGTCGGCCAGTTCGCGGGAGAGCGCGAGCGCCTTGTGGAGATTGCCGATGAAGTTGTCATCGACGATGAAGACCTCATTGCGCCAGCCGAGCGCGCGCAGGGTGTCGAGCTCTCCGATGATCTGCGCAGGCGTTTTGGCGCGCGGCTTGCGGCCGTAGATGGTGATGATGTCGCAGAACTCGCACTGGAAGGGGCAGCCGCGCGAGAACTGCACCGGCATGGAGGTGTACTTGTCCAGGCGCAGCAGGTCGTAGCGGGGCACCGGGCTGCAGGTCATGTCGGGCTTGTCGACGATGCGGTAGAGGCGCTGCGCGGTTCCCTGCTCGAGCGCGGTCGCAATCCCCGCGAATGCTTCTTCGGCCTCACCCACCATGACGTGGTCGGCATACTGAAGGACGCCATCGGGATCGCTGCTGGCCCAGGGACCGCCCACGAAGGTGCGGCGTCCGACGGTGCGGGCGCGCAGCAGGATGTCGCGGGCGTGGAAGCGCTGCGCGTGCATCGCGCTGATCATGATGAGATCGGCCGCAAGCAGATCTTCATCGCGAATCTCCTGGAAGCACTGATCCATGAGCCGGATATTCCAGGATTTTGGGCAGAGCGCGGCGACGGTGATAAGCCCGAGCGGCGGGGTCATGGCGGCTTCGGGCAGCATCTCCAGCACGCCCTCAAAGCCCCAAAACGAGGATGGGAAGCGCGGCCAGATCATGAGGACGTTGAGATTGCTGCCCAGCGGCGGAAGGGATTCGTCTGACATTGGGCCACTCAGAATCGAGGCGGGGATGGGGTTTGGGGTGACAGATGCTGGCAGCGGCACGTGCATGGGTCTTCTCCGAACGAGCGGACTGGAGGCGGCGCAATTGCCGTGGGAACCCTAGCCGACGTCAGTTGTCACTATAGTCGCTACTGTCTACCGCCTGCATGACAGAGTGAAGGATTTCCTGCCGGAGGATACTTCGGTACCGGGCTAGCTCTCTGTGCCACCGGGGCTTACGGCATCGCGGTCGGTTAGCTCGGTGAGGTTGGCGAGCTGCTCGGCGTGTTCCATGCGGATGGCGCCGCGGGTGAAGCGCCAGCTCCAGTTGTCGCCGAGGGCGGCGGGGGTATTCATGCGGGCTTCGGAGCCGAGCGAGAGGATGTCCGGCAGGGGGAAGATGCA
>DATAZR010000144.1:0-42127 GCA_036271955.1 Acidobacteriaceae bacterium | reverse complement strand
GGGTATGAGCGGCTGGAGTGGATGGTGGCTGGGAATGAGGCTCGCGGGGATATGAAGTATCCGTCTATCCGTTATCCAGCGCTGGAGCAGCCGGCGGCGTTTGTCTGCTATGACGGGCATTGCGGGTCGCCGATCTATCTGGATAGTGTGCTGACGGCGAAGATTACGGGCCGGGCTGCGGGGAGTAAGGCTGGCGAGTGACGCTGCAGAGGGTTAACAGCAGATTCCCTGCGGGAATGACAGCAAGAAAAACAAAGGCGGGTTCGTGCTTTGCACGAATGTGGCCCACATCTCCCGGCACAGAACGCCGGTAGATATGGGGCACCCGGCATCGTCTATACGCTGACGTAGCCTAGTCCATGCGGAGGGCTTGCATGGGTTCGATGGAGGCGGCGGCTCTTGCTGGTGCGAGGCTGGTGAGGATTCCGACGGCGATCATGCCTACGGAGATGCCTGCGAGCATGCCGAGGTCCTGGGCGGCGTGGATTTCGACAACAGAGGCGAGGACTTTTCTTGAGGCTAGTGCGAGCAGCCAGCCGATGGCTGTGCCGGTGAGGATGAGTAGTGCTACGCGGCGCAGGACTTGAATCATCACGGAGCTGCGCGCGGAGCCGAGCGCCATGCGGATGCCGATTTCGCGGGTGCGGAGCTGGACTTCGTGGCTGATGAGGCCGTAGAGGCCGATGCTGGCGAGGAGCAGGGCGAAGGCGGCGAAGATGCCGAAGAGCCAGCTTTCCATGCGCTGGAAGGTGAGTTGTTCATTGACGGCTTCGTCCATGGTCTGCGAGCGGAAGGGCACGCCGGGATCGATGTCGTGAACGATGCCGCGCAGCGATGGGATGAGGGCTTTGGGATCGCCGTCGGTGCGGACCATGAGGAACATGTTGCGCAGTGCGTCCATGCGAGCCTTGGGCGGGATGGCGTCGATGAGCCAATCCATCTCGGGCATGGGCGGCGATTGAATGTCCTGGCGAATGTCGGTGACTACGCCGACGATACCCGACTTCCCTTCCGCCTTGTCGGCGTCATCGATGTGCGCGCCTATTGGGTCGCCGCCGTTGGTGAAGAACTTGCGCTGCAAGGCCTGATTGACGACCATCTTGCCGGCGATGTCTTCGGGGCGGTCGAGTGAGGGCGAAAGCTGGCGGCCGCGCTCGAGCTTGATGCCCATGGCATCGAAGTAGCCGGGCGAGACATTGCGTGTTTCCGCGCCCATGGCAGCGTTCTTCGGGTAGGGTTGCTGGCCGGTGATGTGGATTTCATAGCCTGCGCCCCACTCGGCGATGGGGAGAAGATCGATGACTCCAGAGGCGGCAACGCCGGGCAGATGCGAGACTCGGTCTAGCAGGGGATGGTAGAAGGCGAGCAGCGGGTCGCGATCCCTATAGTCACCCCGCGAGAGATCGATATTGACGGCGATGATCTTGTGCTGGTCGAAGCCGAGATTGGTCTGGAAGAGCGTTTGCAAGTTGCGCAGCAGCAAGCCTGAGACCATGAGCAACACGAGCGACAATGCGACCTGAGTGATGACGAAGGCGGAGCGCAGGCGATGCTGACCTTTGCCGAAGTTGGAGCCTGTTCCTGTGCCGCTGCGCAGGGCGCGATTGGGGTCGGTGCCGGAGAGGCGAATGGCGGGCGCGAGCGATGCCGCAACGCTGGTGAATGTGGCGATGACGAGGGCGACGGCGAGCACCTTGAGATTGAGGCTGACGTCAGCTCCGCGAGCGATTGCGTCGATGAGGAAGACATTCATCGCCTTGAGCAACAGCCAGCTCATGAGGATGCCGCCAGCGAGGCCGGCGAGGGCGAGGACGAGGCTTTCGTTGATCATCTGGCGGATGAGCCTGCGCCGCGATGCGCCAACGGCGGCACGCAGAGCGATCTCGCGTTCGCGCTTGACGCCGCGGGCCAGCAGCAGTCCGGCGACGTTGACGCAGGCGATGCCGAGCAGAGCCAGCACGGCAAGCGCGAGAGTCTGCATTGGGCCTTTCATTTTGCCGTCCGCAGCGAAACCGTTGACGGCGGCGGCGAGGGGAATGAGCTGGGCGGTGTGGCCTTCTTCCTCCGGGGGCCAGGTCCTGGCGAGGTTGGCCATGACGCGGTTGATGTCGGCTTGTGCCGCATCGATAGTTACGTCGTCTTTGATGCGGCCGACGGTGCGCATCCAGTGCATGCCGCGCGCAGTGCGCCATGATTCGGGCGCGTGCAGAGGCGTGTAGATGGCCTGGCGCATGCCGAGGGGAAAGCGGAAGCCTGCGGGCATGACTCCGACGATGGTGTAGGGGTTGCCATCGAGCTTGACGGTTTGACCAGTGATGTTGGGGTTGCCGTTGAAATAGTCTTTCCAGACTTCGTAACTCAGGACGGCGACGTTGTCTTTGCCGGGTTGATCTTCACCGGGAAGGAAGGTGCGGCCGAGGATGGGAGCGACGCCGAAGACGGTGAAGAAGTTGTCGGTAGTCTTGACGGCGCGAAGAGAGACGGAGCCTTCAGTACGCTCGAGATTGACGCGATCGAGCGTGGAGTAGCCAGCCATAGCGGCGAAGGTCTGCAGCCGTGAGCGCTCTTCGTAATAGTTGAGCACCGATACGTTGAGCGTGCCGCCGTTGCGGCCTTTCATGAAGGGGAAGACGAGGCGGTCCTGATTGGCGAAAGGCAGCGGGCGGAGCAGGACCGTGTCGATGACGCTGAAGATTGCGGTGGCCGCGCCGACACCGAGCGCGAGCGCGAGCACGGCGGTGATGGCGAAGCCAGGCGAACGCGCGAGCTGGCGCAGGGCGTAGCGCATGTCTGTCCAGAGGCCTTCGAAGTAGAGAGCGGTGTCGGCTTCCGTGGTGCGTTCGTGCATCACGCCTCGGTTGCCGAAGCGAAGGAGGGCATCGCGGCGAGCCTGTTTTCGAGACATGCCGGCTGCAAGGTTGTCTTCGATGCGCAAGGCGATGTGGGAGGCAAGCTCGCGGTCGATTTCGCGCTGGAGCTTGTTGCGCGAGAGGAGATTGGCGATGCGGCGAAGAGCGGACATTGGCTTTCCTCGGTATGTGCTTATTCGGCGAGGTTACTCGATGCTCTTACTCAGCACGTAAGGCGTCGACGGGGTTGATGGATGCGGCGCGGCGGCCGGGGACAAAACACGCGACGCACGAGACTGCGAGCAGCAGTGCTGCAACGCCAATGTAGGTGAGCGGATCGAGCCGTGAGACATCGAATAGCAGGGCTGCAAGGGCGCGGCTGGCGGCCATTGCGATGATCAGGCCGATGAAGACTCCGAGGGCTGCGAGCGCCATGCCCTGGCGCAGGACGAGAGTGAGGATGCTGCCGCGCGATGCGCCCAGCGCGGCTCGCACGCCGATCTCGCGGGTTCGCTCGGTGACGCTGCCGGAGAGCACCCCGTAGGTTCCGGTGGCGGCGAGGATGAGGCCGACGAGTGCGAAGGCTTCGAAGAGCATGAGGACGAAATGCCGCTCCGACTCCGAGGCTGCGAGCAGATTGTCCATGGTAGCGATGCGGACGATGGGTTGATTTCTATCGACGGACCAGATTGCGTCGCGGATCAGGGACGCAAGTGCTGCCGGAGGCCCCTGGGTGCGCACGACCAGAGACTGTGCGTCGTCGACCCATCGCCACTGGGAGGTGGTGATGTAGAAGGCGTCTTCATTGCTGTCGCCGAGAGACTCCTGCTTCACGTTGCCGACGATGCCTACAATGGTGGCCCAGGGGCGGTCGGCTTGACCCATATCCGGGCCGAGGCGGACGCGCTGGCCGAGAGGATTTTGATTGGGGAAGATGCGCTTGGCGAAGGCTTCATTAAGGAGCACGGTGACAGGAGCCCCGGTGATGTCGCGTTCGTTGAGGGCGCGGCCTCGGCGAAGGGGAATATGCATGGTTTCGAGATAGCCTGGAGTGACGGCGTAGCGAAACGCGGCTGCGGCTTGCGGGCCGTGTTCGAACTGAACGCCGTAGCCATCGACATCGCCGCTCAGAGGCAGTTGGCTTGTGAAGCCGGCTGATAGAACGCCGGGCACCTGGCGCACGCGTTCAAGAGATTGCTCGAAGAAGCGAAGGCGGGCTGCCGGGTTGTCGTACTGATGGCCGGATTCCTGTACCTGCATGGTGAGCAGTTGAGGCGCATCGAAGCCCGGATCGATGGCGAAGAGATGCGCCATGCTGCGGAGAAGCAGGCCTGCGCCGACGAGCAGTACAACGGCGAGCGATACTTCGGCGACCACGAGAACACGGCGGGGAAGATGGCGGCCGCCGGCGGTGCGGCGTGAACTTTGCTGCATGCCGCGCGCCGGGTCGACGCGAGCCGCTTCAAGCGCTGGAGCGAGGCCTACCAGCATGCCGGTGAGCGCTGTGATTGCGAAGGCGAAGAGAAACATGGAGCCGTTGACTGCGATTGCGTTGAGCCGGGGCAGGTCGGGCGGGCTCAGCGCTATGAGAGCGCGAACTCCGGCAGCGGCGACGGCCATGCCGAGCGCCCCGCCAAGCAGGGCAAGCAGCAGGCTCTCGGTAAGAAGCTGGCGGATGAGACGGCCTGGGGCTGCTCCGAGGGCGGCACGCATGGCAAACTCCGCTCGCCTCTGCGCGGCGCGCGCCAGCACGAGATTAGTTACGTTGACGCAGGCTATGGAGAGCACAAGAAGCACCGCGCCGAGGACCGCTAATAGCGCTGGCTGGACGCCGCTGGTGAGGTCATGCTGCAATCCCTTGATGATGAGGCCGTTGGGCGGCCCGCCGGAGCTGGCATAGCCCTTGGCATAGAGCTGGGCATGAATGCGCAGGATGCCGTCGGCTTCGCTGCTCGCCTGGTCTGCTGTGATGCCGGGACGAAGGCGGCCGATCATGCGCAGATGATGGCCCCACTCGCGGCCGTCGGCGGGCAGTGATGGATCGTATTGCAGAGGAGCCCAGAGCTCGGCTGTGGGCAACAAGACATCTTCAAATACGGGGGGCATGATGCCGATGACGGTGAAGAGATTGTCATCGAGCCGAACTTGCTTTCCGAGGATCGATGGGTCTGCAGCGAAGCGTCTGTGCCACAGGCGGTCGCCGAGGATGACAACTGCGGGTCCGCGCAAGGCGTCGTCGGAAGGCTGAAAATCACGGCCGATCTTCGGATCGATGCCGAGCGTGCGGAAGAAATTGGCGCTGACACGCTGACCTTCGAGTCGCTCCGGCCGATCGGCTGCCGTGGTTGCAACGATTGCGGGCTGCCAGGGCTTCATGACGGCGATGAAGTGGAAGGTACGGCTTCGTTCGGCAAGGCCATGAAAAGTTCCGAAGGAGACATGGGCTGGCGAGCCATCCGCGGATCGCTCCCAGAGCATGGCGAGGCGGCTGGCGTGTGGATATGGCAAAGGGTCGAGCAGGATGGGCTTGATAGCGCTGAAGATCGCGGTGCATGCGCCGATGCCGAGCGAGAGGATGAGGATTGAAGTGAGGGCAAAGGCCGGATCACGGCGCAGCTGGCGCAGGGCGTAGCGCAGGTCGCTGAAGAGGCTTTCGAGATAGAGAGCGGAGTCGGCTTCGGTGGTGCGTTCATGCATCACGACTGGGTTGCCGAAGCGGAGGAGCGCATCGCGGCGTGCCTGCTTTCGAGACATGCCAGCGGCGATGTTGTCTTCTATGCGCAGGTCGATGTGGGAGGCAAGCTCGCGGTCGATTTCGCGCTGGAGCTTGCTTCTGGTGAAGAGGTTCGAGATGCGGCGAAGGGCGGACATGAGGTTCCTCGGATTAATCGGCGGCTTTACTCAGCGGGCCTACTCGGCACGTAACGCTTCGACGGGGTTGACTGAAGCCGCGCGGCGGGCGGGGATATAGCTGGCCAGCAGGGCTGAGATGGTGAGCACGGCGGCGACGGCGGCGAGGGTGAGTGCATCCCAGGCCTGGGTGCCGAAGAGCAGCGAGCGCATGAGAGTGGCGGCGGCGACGGAGCAGAGCAGACCGGAGACGATGCCGATAGCGACGAGCCAGCCTGCTTCTTTGAAGATGAGGTTGTAGACCGAGGAACGCTGCGCGCCGAGGGCCATACGCACGCCTATCTCGCGAGTGCGCTGGGCAACGGAGTAGGCGATGACTCCGTAGAGGCCGATGACGGCGAGGACGAGCGCGAGGGCGGCGAATCCGCCTACGAGCCAGGCGGAGGTTCGATGCAGGTAGGCGGAGTTGGAGTCGCGAATGTCATCGGTGAGGATCGCCGCATGGGAAACAGGAATCTCCTTATCGATCTCATGCACGGCACTGGTCAAAGTGGGTAGCAGGGCGCCCGGTTCCTGCGAAGTTCGGATGACGAGGTTGAAAGAGCCCCACGAATCCTGGTTGAAGGGCACATACATGGCGGCGCGATTGGGAGTGTCGAGCTGGCCTTCCTTGATGTCTTCGACTACGCCGATCACCTCGACTTTTTCTTTGGAGCCGACATAGGTCAACTGCTTGCCGATGGCGTCTTCGCTGGGGAAGAACTGACGGGCCATCGTCTCGTTGATGACTACGACGCGAGGCTTTGCGGGGTCGTTCTCGGTGTCGGTGAAGTAGCGACCATGCAGCAGGCGCGCGCCAATCGTGGGCAGATAGCTGGCGCTTACATCGCGCTCGGGAACATCGGTGCGCTCTTTGGGCAACGGTCTGCCCGAGACCCAGATATACGTGCCGCCATCCCAGTCACGCACCGGCGTTGAATTGGTGATTGCCGTTGACCGTACGCCGGGCAGCGCTCCAACACGATTCTGAATGACGCGCTCCAGCTCCATGGCCTGCGCGTCTGTGGTGTAGCTCTTGGGGATGGAAACGACGACGGAAGCAAGATGATCGGGTGTGAATCCAGTGTTGACACGAAGAAGGAGGTAGAGGCTTTTGCCCAGCAGGCCTGCGCCTACCAGCAGGACGACAGCGGTGGCGAGCTCAACCATGACCAGCTTTGAGCCGAGGCGCTTCCAGGTCTGGCCGGCGGAGCCGCGCGAGCCTTCGGCTAGGTCTCCGCGCATGTCGCGGGCTCTCAAGCGCAGCGCGGGCGCGGCGGAGAGCAGCAGGATTGCGAGCACTGCGATGCACGCAGCAAAAGCTGCTACATGGGGATTGAAGCCAAGGCCCTCGAGGTAGGGATTGGCCGACATGCGATTCGTAGGAACCAGGCTCAGCAGCGCACGCATGGCCACGTAAGCCAATGCCATGCCGAGTGCGGCGCCGGCGGTGACGAGCACGACTCCTTCGGTGATGAACTGCCGCATCAGCCGAGGTAGTGAAGCGCCCAGCGCACCGCGAACTGCGATCTCCTGGCGGCGGCCTTCGGAGCGGAGCAGCAGGAGGCTTACGACGTTGACGCAGGCGATCAACAGGAGCAAGCCAGCGCCGCAGAGCAGAACGATGAGGATGGGCCGAATCTTTCCGACGACTGCATCGCTCAAGGGCAGTACTACTGCGCCGAAGCCGTTGTTGGAATCGGGATGCTGCTTTTCCAGCTGGGCTGCGATGGCTTTCATCTCTTCGGCAGCGCCGGCGATGCTTACGCCGCTCCTGATGCGGCCGATGCCGAACAGGCTATGGCAGCCGCGCCGCTTCTGGCATCCGTCGGGATCGTTGAGGGCGGTCCAGAAATCCGAGTCGCCGCGGGGAGAGAAGTGGAAGTCCTGAGGCAAAACACCGATGACGGCGTAGGAAAGATCGTCGAGCCGAACAACTTTGCCGAGGATGTGCGGGTCGGAGCCGAAGAGCTTTTGCCATGCGCCGTAGCTGATGATGGCGGTGCGAGGGGCACCGGGTGCGTCTTCGCCGGCGTGAAAGTCACGGCCCATCATGGGAGCGACGCCGAGGATGCGGAAGAAGCCGTCGCTGACGCGCGTTCCGTCGATAGATTGCACACCTTCCGGCGAGTGGAGGGCGTAGCGCGCGTAGCCCCAGACTTCGAGGGATTCGAAGGTGCGCGTCATTTTTCGCCAGTCAAGAAAGTTCTGATAGGAGACGTTGCAGAGCAGGCAGGAGGGGACGGTTTCGTAGACGGCTGTGAGGCGCGCGGGCTCTTTGTAGGGCAGCGGTTTGATCAGCGCGGCGTCGACGAAGGCAAAGATGGCTACGCTGGCGCCAATGCCGAGAGAGAGTACGAGAATCGCAGTGGCGGCGAAGCCGGGATTTTTGAAGAGCTGACGGCATGCGTAGCGAACATCGGAGAAGATGCTTTCGAGAAGGAGCGCCGTGTCGGAAGCGGTGGTGCGATCTTTCATGACCATCGGGTTGCCGAAGCGAACGAGGGCATCGCGGCGTGCCTGCCGCGGAGACATGCCAGAGGCGAGGTTGTCTTCGATGCGCAGGTCGATGTGGGAGGCGAGTTCCCTGTCGATTTCGCGGCGGATGCGGGTGCGGCGGAAGAGATTGGCGATGCGACTTATGGCGGACATGGGCTTACCTCACGCGTAGCGCAGCATGGCGCGAACGCCTTTCACGAGTTGCTCGAAGCTTTCTTCGGCTTCCTTCAATTGCTTACGGCCGGCGAGGGTGAGTTTGTAGAACTTGGCTTTGCGCTTGGTCTCGGTAAGTCCCCAGTGCGAGGTGACCCAGCCGCTCTGCTCCATGCGATGGAGGGCGGGATAGAGCGAGCCCTCTTCGACGCTCAGGAGATCTTCGGAGGCGCGCTGGATGTGGAGCACGATGCCGTAACCGTGGAGATCGCCGACGCGGGAGAGAGTTTTGAGGATGAGGAGATCGAGGGAGCCCTGGAGGTCATTCTTTGCCAATTTGTACCCCTAGCAAGCTTGGTATGGAGCGACGATACCCCTAGTTGTATGGGTATGTCAAGTGTTGTTAGGGAACAGGGACTGAGGCATTGTATGGCGGGGCGATGATTTTGTTGGGGCGAGAAAATTTTGTTAACGGATGGGCAGTTGGTTCGTTGTATGGGCAGACGACGCTGAAATTCCTGATTTGCAAGGGGAAGACCAAATGCTTATGTACCGCCGAATTATTCGCTCGACTGCTTTATCCTCAATCGCCATATCTGCGATTGCTTTATCTACGTTGCTTGGGGCGAGTCTGGCCATGGCGCAGCCGAAAGCTGCTACCCCTCCACATGCACCTGCTGCGCCGGTTGCTGTGGCTTCGGACAAGGATGTGGCAGCGACTCAGGAAGAGTTGATCCGGTTGCTGCGCCAGAGTCCTACGCTGACCACGGTAGTGGCGCGCGATCCGTCACTGCTTTCGGATGTGGAGTACGTGCGGCGTAACAATCCGCAGCTGGCGCAGTATCTGGAGAATCATCCGGAGGTCGGACTCAATCCGAGCTTTTATCTCTACACGCATTTGAATGTGGATGGGCGGCCGGACCAGGCGCTGGAACACGAGGTGTGGCCGAATCTTCCCGAGATGCGCGAAGGGCGCCGGTTATCGGAAGAGCTGGCGAGCGACGTGGCTCCGGCGATGGTGTTTGCGTGTGTGCTGGGAGCGCTGCTGTGGCTGACACGGATGTTTGTGGATAACCGGCGATGGGGGCGCATCTTCAAGCTGCAGACCGAGGTGCATGGCAAGCTGATCGACCGCTTTGGGTCGAGCCAGGAACTATTGACGTACATGGGCACGGATGCAGGCAAGCGCTTCCTGGAAGCGGCTCCGATCCCGGTTGATTTTGAGCCGCAGCAGCGAATGCCCAATGCCGTGGCGCGGGTGCTGATGCCGCTGCAGATAGGCATCGTGATGCTGCTGCTGGGTGCGGGATTTTTGTTTCTTCGCCATGCCGAGGCGGATATGCGCATTCCGATGATGGTGCTGGGAACGATCTTCCTCATGCCGGGCATCGGGTTTATTCTGTCGGCGGGGATTACGTGGCTGCTTGCGGGCCGGCTGGGGCTGATTCCAGAGCATCCAACGGCTCTGGATAGGGCTGCCGCGGCGTTTGAAGCACGAGACCGGCAGTGAGCGGAGATGAGCCCGGACCGGCAAGGCGATCCGAGACACATTGCAAAGGTAGAAGCAGCGAAAGAGACACACGACATGCTTTGGGAAACGATACTTCCGAATGCACTGACCGAGGCGGCCAATGGCGCTGTGGAGGCAGTTGGCGCGGGCATGGATAGCGATGCCTTCGCTGGATTCTATGAGCGTTCGGCGCGTCCGCTGTGGGCTTATCTGACGCGGGTTTCGGGCGATCCGGCGCTGGCCGACGACCTGATGCAGGAGAGCTATGTGCGCTTTCTTTCAACGGCTCGTCCGCCGAGTATGGAGGATGGCGAAGTGGCCAGCCGGCGGTATCTGTTTCGCATCGCGACCAACCTGCTGCGCGACCACTGGCGGCGGCCGCATTGCACTTCAATTGAAGAGATTTCAGAAGAGCTGTTTTCTTCCAGCGGCGGCTCGGCGCAGAGCGATTCGATTGCGATTCTGAATCCGGCGATGGCGCGAATGAAGCCTCGCGAGCGGCAACTGCTATGGCTGGCGCATGCCGAGGGCTATTCGCATCGTGAGATTGCCGACGTGACGGGGCTGGGCTCGGCGAGCATCCGGCTGCTGCTGTTTCGCGCGCGGCGGAAGATGGCGCGGCTGCTGCGGGAGCCGGTTCTGGTGAAGGCTGCCGAGATGCGGAGGGAGCTATGACGCTGCTCACTTGCCAGCATGAGGCGGAGATTCGGCGGTTGCTGCAGCTTGGCCATTGGCCGCAATCGTGTACAGCTGATTTGCGTACACATGCTGAAACTTGCAGGGCCTGCGGAGACCTGGTGCTACTGACGCAGGCTTTTCAAGGTGCGCGGGCTGTATCGATTCGCAACTCGGAAGAGCGGCAGGCGGAGCTGGGCAGTTCCCTGCCCGCGCCGGGTGTGTTGTGGTGGCGGGCGCAACTGCGGCGACGCAATGCGGCGGTAAAGCAGATCCAGAGGCCGATTCTTGGAGCGCAGATCTTTGCCTTTGCGCTGACGCTGCTGGTGGCAGCAGGATTACTGGTTTCGCAGGCTCGGCACGGGGTGCAGTGGCTGGCGTGGCTGGAATCGCTGCCGCAGGCGCAGGCTTTTCACTGGGAAGTGCTGTGGTCTTCTGCGAGTGCGCTGAAGACGAGCGCAAGCCTCGGATATTTGGTCCCAGGCGCGGTGCTGCTGGCGCTTGTGAGCGGCGTGGTGGCTTACCTGGCGACGGAAAAACAGTAACTTCAAAACCGTGGTCGCGGGTATGATGGCGGCGGAGGCATCTATGCCGACTGTCGCTTCTGTGATGGCCGATCTAAAGAGCAAGGGCAACGAGAAGTATCGCAAAACCTATGCGCGTCATGGGATGGCGGAAGACCGGGTCTATGGGGTAAGCGTCGCGGACCTGAAGCTGATCATGAAGCCAATTCTGAAGGCGAAGGACGCGACGGCGCAGCAAACGCTGGCGCTGGGCCTGTACGAGTCCGGCATCATGGACGCAATGTATCTGGCCGGGATGCTGGCCGATGGCGCGAAGATGACCGAGAAGCAGCTGCAGTCCTGGGCCGTCGGCGCGGCGGGGATGCAGATGATTTCGGAGTACACAGTGCCCTGGGTTGCGGTGGAGCATCCCAAGGGGCGTGAGCTGGCATTGAAGTGGATGGCTTCCGGCACGGACCATGTTGCGGCGTCGGGATGGTGCACGTACTCGGGGCTGGTGGCTACGAAGGCCGATGAGGCGCTGGACCTGGCTGAAGTGGAAAAGCTGCTGGGGACGATCGTTGGCGGCATTCACAAGGCGCAGAACCGGGAGCGCCATACGATGAACAATTTTGTGATTGCGGTGGGCGGGTATGTGTTGCCGCTGTCGCAGAAGGCCAAAGCTGCCGCGCGCAAGATTGGCGTGGTGACGGTCGATATGGGTGATACGGCGTGCGAGGTTCCGCTGGCCACTGCGTATATCGAGAAGATGGAAGCTGCGGGTAAGGCTGGGAAAAAGAAGAAGACGATTCGCTGTTAAGGCGTGGTACGGCCATGTTGCGTGGCGGCTACACTGAATTCGTAGGCTAAACGCTGCGAAGATGGCTCATTTCAACAGCTTTGTGCGGATTCCGCTGGTGGTGCTGCGGCAGGCGATCAGGCCGCTGCCTGCGCTGGGCGTGCTGGAGACGGATACGCTGAAGATGCGGGTGTGGCCGAACGATGTCGACTTCAATCTTCATTTGAATAACGCGCGCTATCTGAGCGTGATGGACTATGGGCGCATCCGGCAGCTGGCGCGGATGGGGCTGTTGATGCATATGTTCAAGCAGCGATGGACGCCGGTGGTGGGTGGGGTGTGGATCACGTACCGGCGCTCGCTGCCTCTGTGGGCGCGCTACCAGTTGGCGACGCGGCTGGTGTGCTGGGATGAACGATGGTTTTACTTTGAACAGATCTTCACCGGCGATGCAGGGCTTGTTGCGGTGGGATGGGTGAAGGGCGCGCTGCTGGATCGTGGAACGGCGATTGAACCGCAGCGAGTAGTCGATCTGGCCGGTGTGGGAATTGTGAGTCCTCCGCTGCCGGAGGCGATTCAAATGCTAAACGGGCTGACGCGGGAGAAGCTGCAGAGCGCGGCGTCTTGAGCGCGCTGTCTGCGGAGTGCATGGCGGGTTCGTAGAATGGAAACAGAGGCAGCATGATTCAGTACCTTTATCTCGGCCGGGTTGGATATGCCGAAGGCTTGGCGTTGCAGCAGGAGTTGGTGGAGCTGCGGCATCAGGGGCGCGTCGAAAATGTGCTGCTGCTGCTGGAGCATCCGCCGGTGCTGACGCTGGGGCGGAACGCGCGGCGCAGCAATATTCTGGCGACGGATGAGATGCTGGCGCGCAAGGGCGTGAGCATTCACGAGATCAATCGCGGCGGCGATGTGACGTATCACGGGCCGGGGCAGCTGGTAGGCTATCCGATTTTTGATCTGCGCAGTTTGACGAATGGCAATGGCGGACGGCTGGGGCCGGTGGATTATGTGCGGCGCATGGAAGAGGCGCTGATTCGGCTGTGCGCGGGATATGGCGTGTTGACGGGGCGCGTTCAAGGGCGAACGGGTGTGTGGGTTGGGGCTTCTGCGATCCCACCCTTCTCACAAAACGAGAAAGATGGGGCACCCGCATCTGTGGTTGCTGCGACCGGACGCGAAAAGAAGGTTGGGGCGATTGGAGTGCATGTTTCGCGGGGCATTACTTCGCATGGTTTTGCGCTGAATGTGACCACCGACCTGCGTGACTTTCAGTGGATTGTGCCCTGCGGGATTGCCGACCGCGAAGTGACCAGCCTGGAGATCGAGATTCGTGATCCGCAAGTAGTGCCGTCGCTTGCACAGGCGGCGGATGCTGCGGCGCGGCATTTTAGGCATGTGTTCGGCGAGCAGGTGCTGGCGGTGGAGAGCCTGGAGGCGCTTCGCGACGGTGCTGAGGCGGCGAATGGTCGTGATGTGGCGCATGTTGGCGCGCCGATGCGGGTTCCGGAGGAAGTTAGGCAGCTGCAGGGTAGAGATAAGGCATTCGAGGACAGGCCGGTGCGGGCATAGAACGTATAGGGCAGTCTGGCGTATTTCGATGCGCGGCGTCTGGGAGCCGCCGGCTTATATAATCCAACTGGCAAAGATGGCTGGCGGGCGCGTCCCGCATGGCGGCGAAGCCCTTAGCCGGACTGAAATAAGTGCCAGGGCTGAAGTAGAACAGGATTGGATTGAGGTTTAGACAATGGCAACCGAAGTAATCATGCCCCAGATGGGCGAGTCGATTTTTGAAGGCACCATCACCAAGTGGCTCAAGAAGGTAGGCGACACGGTTCAGAAGGACGAGCCGCTCTTCGAAATTTCGACGGACAAAGTGGATGCCGAAATTCCTTCGCCTGTGGCCGGTGTGCTGAGCGAGATCAAAGTGGAAGAAGGCGCTACGGTGCAGATCAACACCGTGGTGGCGATGATTGGCGGTGAGGGCGAAGCCGCTGCTGCTCCAGCGAAGAAAGCTGCTGAGAGCAAGCCTGCGACTGCTCCGGTGGCGAAGCAAGCGGCAGGGGATGGAGCGACTGAAGCGGCCACGGCCGCGGCAAAGGCAAATGCCCAGCCGGATGAGGCCAGAAAGACAGATGGCGGAGCAGTGACGGGCGGCACGGAAGTGGTGATGCCGCAGATGGGTGAGTCGATCTTTGAGGGCACGATCACGAAATGGCTCAAGAAGGTGGGCGATAACGTCAACAAGGATGAGCCGCTGTTTGAGATTTCCACGGACAAGGTGGATGCCGAAATTCCCGCGCCGATTGCGGGCAAGTTGAGCGAGATCAAGGTGCCGGAAGGCACGACTGTCCAGATCAATACCGTGGTTGCGGTGATTGGCGGATCGGCTGGTGCAGCTCCGGCTGCTGCTCCCGCAACGAAACCTGCAGCGAACGCACCTGCAGCGAAGGCTGCTGCGCCGGAAGTTGCTGGGGGTGCGACGAGCAGTGAGAAGCTGCGCTCTTCGCCGCTGGTGCGGAAGATCGCGAAGGATCACAGTCTCGATTTGCGGCGGATTGCAGGCACTGGTTCGGGTGGGCGGATCACGAAGGACGATGCGCTGAAGTTTTTGGCTACGAATGGCGCTGGTGCGGCTGCTCCGTCTTCCGGGGTTCCGGCGGCGAGTGCGGCTCCTGCGGTGAGCGCTCCGGCGGCGGCTTCTCTGGCTGCGGTTGCTACTCCGGTTGCGTCGCCGCTGCCGGGCACGCTCGTGCCGCTGACGAAGATGAGGTCGATCATCGCGCAGCGCATGGTGGAGAGCGCGCATACCAGTCCACATGTGCATACGGTTTTCAAGGTGGACATGACGCGCATCGCAAAGCTGCGCGAGAAGGAAAAGAGCAAGTACGAGCAGCGCAATGGCGTGAAGTTGACCTATATGCCGTTCATCGCGGCTGCTGTGGTGCAGACGCTGCGCAAGTTTCCGATTGTGAATGCGAGCCTGGAGCAGACCGATGCGGGGCTTGCGATTCGCTATCACCAGAACATCAATCTGGGCATTGCCGTTGCGCTGGAGTGGGGGCTGATCGTTCCGGTGATCAAGCAGGCGGAAGAGCGCAGCTTTCTGGGGCTGGCGCGCGCGGTTGCCGACCTGGCAGAGCGGGCGCGGGGCAAGAAGCTCAAGCCGGATGAGGTGCAGGGATCGACATTTACGCTGACTAATTCGGGCATCTTTGGCGAGGAGTTTGGCACTCCGATCATCAACCAACCTGACTCGGCGATTCTGGCGATTGGCGGGCTGAAGAAAGAGCCTGTGGTCATGACTGACGCGGAAGGCAACGACACGATTGCGATTCGCTGGACGCAGAACTTCTGCCTGGGCTTCGACCACCGCACCATCGATGGCGCGGATGCCGGGAAGTTTATGGCGGAGTTCAAGAAGACGCTGGAGAATTGGGCTGGTGATATTGGGTAATGAGCATTGGGGCCGACTATATAAATACCAAGGGTGTTCTACTATAGAACGCCCTTGGTATTTTACGCAGGGTACGCTTTCGATGTGCCCCAAATCTCTGGCAGAAAGAACATTTCCGGTAAGCGAATCGCCGAGGCACGCAGTGCTGCTAACCCACCACTAACTCAAGAAGCCCTTTCAGCCAAGCTCTCTCTTCTTGGTGTTCCTTTGGATCGAGCAGCGATCGCAAAGGTGGAAAATCAACTCCGACGTGTACTTGACTATGAGCTCAAAGCGTTCGCAAAAGCGCTTGATGTAACAGTTGAGTGGTTGCTCGGAGGCAAGAGGTGAAAGATTCAGCCTCGCTCGTTCGATCAGCCACTAGACGGGCTAAGTCAGACGTCGCAAATAAGCTCATCAGCATGTTCTTGCACGAGTTGAGCCGGTCAATTTCGAAGAGTTGGCACGTCCGAGTGGACGGTGAGGAATACGAGAGGCTAATAAGACAATTCTTCGGCAACCGTTGCCCATACTGCCTGTGTGATCTGAATAATTCCGTAGCAGTCGTAGAACACCTTGACGGCATGAATCGCTATCGTGCAGGCCTTCATGTGCCAGGAAACGTCCTCGTTGCATGCAGGGTATGTAATGATGAAAAACGCCGAGACGACTCGCTTGAAGTACTCACTCTTGCGACGTCGGGTTGGGCCTCATTTCTATCCCACAACGGGATGAGTTGCGGGAAGGATTGCAAAACCTGTCTCTACTGGCGTAATAGATGGGCATCCGAAGAAGAGCGGACTATTCAGCTTAAAGAAAACCTTCAGCGGATTATTTCATTTCGAGAGAGCTTTCCCGAATTTCAGAAAGTTCATCTCGCACTCATTGAGACACTTCCGGTATTGCTGACCAAGCTATATTCCGACTGCCAAACATTTGCAAAGCGAGAGATCGAGTCGCTGCTTGAGAGATTCAAGCAGGATTCGGCTATTCAGTTTTGACGCCTCAGAGCGGGTCTATCAATGGCAGTTGGTTTGACCGGGGATATTTGCCAAACTGCCTCCAGGCGCCGATATTGTGCCAATTGCGCGCCCTCACCGTCAGTCTCCTCTTCATACTGCAGTGCGGCATTATGGAGTACTTCCTGTAAGTCCATGTCGGATCGGTCACAGTAATGGGCTAAGTTCGCAAGGAAGTCTGACAGGTTTTGCTTTGCTAGCATTCGTCGCTCATCCTCTGTAGCGTTCATGCTGGGCCTCTCGCCGTGGCGCTCAAATAGTTCGAGGGTTTCGGCGGCCCATCGCGCACGTTCATGGTTCATTCCATCTGGATCGGGAGGTAATCGCCTAGAAATCATATTCGCCATTGATATGTACCTCTTGTCGGCTGAAAGGATTTTAAGCTTACTGGTACAAGTGCGGACTGGAGAAGAAGTTCAATTGTTGTTCATAGCTGTTTTGGCACCAGCACAACAATTGCATCGATGGCCGATTCCCAAAGGCGAACCGTGGATATTGGACTCCAAAGCTAAAACGTAATGTAGATCGAGATACGTCTGCTCTTGCACAATTCGAAGAGAGGGGTTGGCAAGCGCTCGTTATATGGGAGTGCGAGTTAAGTAGCGCCGAAAGAATCAAACAGACTGAGGAAAAGATGTATTGCTTTCTGGCCGGTGACTCTGGTTCGTCACTTGGCTGAGGTGGTCTATACCCCAGACATTGGTTTGAGGTCTGGGGCGTAGGCTTAATTCTTATTCTACTTTCACAAGTTCCGTAGGGGCGTTGGCGCCGCATTTGGGGCAGTTCAGGGTGGCTTTGTTTTCTGTGGTTGGGACTAGGGTCATGTCTACGATGTCGGTTGGGTCGGGGGCTTGCTCTGAGATTGGCGGGTCGCCTTTGAGTTGCGGCTTGAGGATGCGGCGGACCTGGAAGGCGAGGGTGTTGCCTTCGAGATGCGGGTTGACGACGGTGCGTGGCTCGGTGCCGATGTGTTCGTTGGTCTGTTGCTTATAGATGTCGAAGACGATGGTGCCGATGAGGGCTCCGCTGTCGTCGGCGAGGGTGATGACGACGCCGGGTTTATTGGTTTCTTTGACTTGCCAGACGCCGGTCCATGCGTGGATTCCAGATGCGCCATTGGTCTGATTGGCGGCGGCTGCGAGGGCAGTCCACGGCGTGTCATGCGGGGCGACGATGGACGGAATAGCCGCCGCGGAGGCGATTAAGAATACCGCTACGGCTGCGATGAGTGGAATGCGCTTTTTCATGTCGTTCCTCCTTTGCTGTTTCTAGGCTTACTGTTGTTTGGCAAGCGTGGTAGTGGCGATGGTTCCGCCCAAGCCCATGGTCTCGATGGCTGAGCTGGGGACGAGGACCATTGCGCCTTTTTCGCGGATGGCTTCGTAGAGCATGTTCATGCCGCGCAGATGGAGTGCGCCGGGATTGTCGTTGTAAACGCGGCTGGCCTGGGCGAATTGTTCGGAGACCTGGACTTCAGCTTCGCCGAGGATGACACGTGCCTGGCGTTCGCGCTCGGCCTGGGCCTGCTGAGACATGGCGTTTTCGAGAGCCTGCGGGATGCGCACATCGCGGATCTCGACGGACTGCACGGTGATGCCCCAGGGGGTGGTTTTCTCGTCGAGGATCTTCTGCAGCTCGTGGCCCATGGTTTCGCGCTCGGTGATCATCTGGGCGAGCTGGTGGCGGCCAATGGATTCGCGAAGGGCGGTCTGGGAGCTGAGGGAGATGGCCTGAGAGAAATCTTCGACTTCAAGGATGGATTTTTCGGCGTTCCAGACTAACCAGAAGATGATGGCGTCAACGTTGACGGGCACAGTGTCGCGGGTGAGTGTGGACTCGGCGCTGACGGTGGTGACTCGGACGCGCTGGTCGACGTAGCGGCTCAGGGTTTCGGCAATGGGAATGATGAGAAACAGGCCTGGGCCGCGGAGGCCGCGGTACCGGCCGAAGCGCAGGACGGCGACCTTCTCCCACTGATCAACGACCTTGATGGCGAACAATAGATACAGGCTGAGGAGGATGCCTGCGACTTCCACAGAGTTACGTTGGATTGACGCCGGGAGCAGCACAGCCGCGAATGCTGTTATGGCATCGCAAATTAAACATGCAGTAATGCCTACGCTGCTGATGTGATGCTGCTCGAACCGATTGCTAATTGTGTCGCCGATCATATCTTCCTCCTGTGTGATTCTTCCGTACGCCGGATGCTTTGGTGTTATTTGCGCTTCTCGTCTTCGTCGGGTTGCATTTCCTTCAGGGTCTTGATGAGTTGCTTAAGGGTGAATCCGGCGGCGCCGGCGCGGGAGACGAATTCGCCGGCGAGCTGGGAGAGCAGGCGGTCGCGTTCGTCTTTGGAGTACTCGACCTTGCGGTCGGCGATGAAGGTGCCTGTTCCCTGCTGGGTGTCGAGCAGGCCGCGGATTTCCATCTCGCGATAAGCGCGCGAGACGGTGTTGGGATTGATTGTGAGATCGACGGCCACCTGACGAACGGTGGGCAGCTGGCTGCCGGTAGTCAACGCTCCAGAGGCGATGGCGGCCTGCACCTGGTCCATCAACTGGCGATATACAGGGACGCCGCTGTGTTCGTCCAAACGGAAGGCGAATGCCTGTAGTTCGATTTCTGCGCTTCGCTTCATGAATTAAATAATGTACTAGTTATATAGTACATTGCAAGAGAAATCGAATAAATATTTTTGAGGTGAGTAGGCGCGGCATTTGCGGCAAAGGCGCTCGGGGCCATCGAGGCTCCTCGTCTGGGGTTGAGTAGAGAGATAAGCAAATGGCAAGATTGAAACCTTGTTCTACCTGATTCTGTTTATACGATTTAATTCCTCTGCTCTATGCTCTGGATTGCTCCTTATGGATTGGGGGCATTCAATCGCTAGGCGCAACAGACCGAGTCGCAAAAACGATGGTTGTACGTGCGCAGTATCATTGCTCTTTACGGAGCGGGGTTGGATATGGAGACCGAGGAGAGGCTTTCTGCTATTGGCGAGGCTTTCGAAGAGCTGAGAGGCTTTCTGGGCGAGCGGGTTTCGTCGGCGGAGGCGGTGCGGGAGCATCACAGCCATGGCGAGAGTACGCATCCACCGGGGATGCCGGACCTGGTTTGTTTTCCGCATTCAACCGAAGAGGTGAGCCGAATTGTGCAGGCGAGCGCACGGTATGGGCTGGCGGTGGTGCCGTTTGGCGCGGGGACTTCGCTTGAAGGGCATGTGCATGCGCTGCGCGGCGGCATCTCGATCGACATGCGGGAGATGAACCGCATTGTGCGCGTAAGCGCGGACGACATGGACGCGACAGTCGAAGCGGGAGTGACACGCAAGCAGCTGCAGAAGGCGCTGGAGAATACAGGGCTGACGTTCTTCATCGATCCGGGTGCGGATGCGACTTTGGGCGGGATGACCGCGACGCGGGCTTCCGGCACCACTGCGGTGAAGTACGGGACGATGCGGGAGAATGTGCTGGGGCTGACGATGGTATTGGCTGACGGGCGCATCGTTCGAACGGGAACGAGGGCACGGAAGTCGAGTGCGGGCTACGATCTGACGAGGCTATTTGTGGGCTCAGAGGGAACGCTGGGCGTGATCACCGAGGTGACGCTGCGGCTGCATGCACAGCCGGAGGCGGCGACGGCTGCGATCTGCGCTTTCGAGGCGATTGAGGGCGCGGTGAAGACGGTGATTGAGGCGATTCAACTGGGTGTGAGCGTGGCGCGGATCGAATTCATGGACTCCGCCCAGGTCGACGCCGTGAATCGCTATTCGCATCTGGATATGCCGGTGAAGCCAACACTGCTGTTCGAGTTTCATGGAGTGAGTCAGGCGAGCGTGGAAGAGGCAGCGCGGATGGCCGAACAACTGGCGCAGGAGCATGGCGGGCTGGGCTTTCAATGGCAGACGACGTTGGCTGAGCGGGAGCGGCTGTGGAAGGCGCGGCACGATGTGTACTACGCGACGCGGGCGCTCAGACCGGGATCGAATGTGCTGACGACGGATGTGTGCGTGCCGATTTCACGGCTGGCGGAGTGCATTGTGGCGACGCGGGCGGATCTGGACCGGGTGAGCTTTCCGGCGGTGATGGTGGGGCATGTGGGGGACGGAAATTTCCATGTGCAGTGTTTGCTGGGGCCGGACCAGATGGCCGAAGCGGACGCTTTTGCCGAGCGGCTGGTGGAACGGGCGCAGGGGATGGGTGGGACGTGTTCGGGCGAACATGGGGTGGGCTTGGGCAAGAAAAAATATCTAAAAGCCGAACACGGCGAGGGGCTTGAGGTGATGCGGACGTTGAAACTGGCGCTTGACCCCGATAACCGGATGAATCCAGGCAAGATACTGGATATCGACTAGAGGGCGGAGCGGCTGATTTCGACTGCGCGGCTGGATAGCGTCCAGGTCTCAGGGAGTGCCGACAAGCGTCATCGAGACGAGGCGGCTGTATTGCAATTCACTGTTCCCGCGATCCGGAAACCAAATGTGCCTTTCCCGTGGTTCGTCCCGGATCGCGGAGTGCAGAATGTTCCTCATCCCGGTATGGCAATCGCTCGTCCCATCGATTTGCCGCTTAATCCCCAAAAAATATTTTCGTCAAGCTTGAATCGTCAACTTTTTCATGCTACGTTGAAGCAACATTTCGGAAACCTTCGTCCGTTCCTGCGGCAAAATACGCAGCCGGTCGGGCACCTGTCATCCAGTTTTCACCCATTTGAACTCGAATGAGCCCGGCAGAAGCGTATCTTGCGGAAGCGATCGGGTATGGCGCAGCAGTCATCGCATATCGGGAATCGCTAAGCATCGGGCCCATGACGGTTCGTGGTTCGATTTGGCGAAACTGGCAATGAATTGGATTTGTGCATCGATTGAAATCACGGTCCATTCCTTAGAGGCCGTAGTTCTCCCCTAAAGAGTTGCAAAGAGCACACAGGTTACGACAGCACTCAGGAGTGGATGGACCTGCTGCACGTTCTTTCAGGTAAAGAACCGTCTTGTACGGTCTCTTCTTCTATCTATCCTCTTTTGAATGTTTCCAATGTTTCATCTGCATCTGCCTTTCTAACAGCATTTTGAGCTTTCGTGGATTGACCGTTGACAGCATGTAGCGGTCTAGGGCCGTCGCTTCTCTTTGAATTCCGGCGGGTGTTTGAGTTTCCTGCCGCCGGCCAGATTTGCGGAGTGGGCGGGTGTCTCGCAGTACAGGGGTTTCATTTCTGGGTTTCATCTGCAGGTTATTTTCGAGGAACGCAAGAACAAGAACAACGCACGCAAAACAACAATTTTGAGGAGGAAGTACATGACGCGAGTTACCTTTCGGTGGCCGGCGCTCTCGATCCTGATCATGCTTTGCATGAGCCTGGGGGCGACGCTGGCGTTTGGCCAGGCAACGAATTCGGGCACAGTGGTGGGCGTGGTCACAGACCAGAGCGGCGCAGTCGTTCCGGGCGCGCTGATTACCTTGACGCAAGCCTCTACGAGCAGTTCACGCACAACGACGACTAGCAACTCGGGACAATACGTTTTGCAAAACGTTGCGCCCGGCGCCTATACGGTCACCGTGGACAAGACCGGATTTTCCAACGACAAGCTGACTGGTTTGACGGTACAGGTCGGTTCGCAGGCCACGGCAAATTTCAAATTATCGGTAGGCTCGGCGCAGCAGACCGTTGAGGTGCAGGCAAGCAACACCGATCTGCAAACCCTGAACCAGACTGTCGGCTCCAGCGTAGGCGCACTGGAGATCGAAGCCCTACCCAGCATCGGGCACGACGTGACCACCTTTACTGCGATGCAGCCCGGCGTCAGCCCAAATGGCAGCGTGGCCGGCGCGGTGAACGACCAGAGCACGTTTTCGCTGGATGGCGGCAACAACTCGAGCGATATGGACGGCAATCAATCGGTATATACGACGACGAACCCATTCGCCGGCGATCCTACCGGCATTGCTGGCGGCGGCTCTCCCTCGGGCGTGATGCCCACGCCTGCGGACAGCATTGAAGAGTTCAAGGTAAACACAGTCGGACAGACGGCGGACTTCAACAACTCAGCCGGCGCGCAGGTCGAAATGGTGACCAAGCGCGGCACCAACACGATCCACGGCTCGGCGTATGAGTACTATCTAGATCACAACTTCGGCGGCAACACATGGGACAACAAGAACACCGACCCGGTCACACCGATTCCTAGCAGCCACTACAGCAAATACGGTTTCAGCGCGGGCGGCCCGGTACTGCCTAAGTTTCTTGGCGGAAGAACATACCTTTTTGGGATGTATCAAGGCTGGCGGTACCCCAGCGCAGGCACGTACTCGCGCGCGGTTCCATCGGACAACATGCGCAAAGGCATCGTGCAGTTTAACGACGCGGAGGGCAATCCTCAAATCTACGACTTCTCGAAGATCGACCCGCGCGGGATTGGCATCAACCCGGTTGTGCAGGCGATGTGGAACAGTTATGAGCCGGAAGGAAACGATACAGGCTGCACCGGAGGCTTGAAGGGCGCCGAATGCGATGGGGTCAACGAAATTGGCTTCAAGGGCAACATAGGTCTACCCCAGCAGGATAATTTTGCGGTCGGCCGCGTCGATCACGATTTTGGAGACAAGTGGCACTGGAATGCCAGCTACCGCTACTACAAGCTGACCACGCAGACGAACAGCCAGGTAGATATCGGTGGATTCTTCCCCGGGGATAAGCTGGGCACGCCCGCAGCAGTATCGAGCAAGCCACAGCAGCCGTGGTATTTCGTGACGGGCTTGACGACCAACATCAACGATCACATGACGAACGACTTCCACTACAGCTTCCTGCGCAACTACTGGTCGTGGGCCGACAACAATGGTCCACCGCAAGCTGAGGGCCTGGGCGGCGCACTGGAGCCTTTTGGCGAATCCGCGACCCTGGCGTTGACTCCATACAACGTGAACACACAGAGTATCCGCACCCGTTTCTGGGATGGCCAGGACCACTTCCTCCGCGACGACGTGACGCTGCTGAAGGGCAATCACCTGATCCAATTCGGCGGCCAGTACCAGCACAACTTCAACTACCACCAGCGCAGCGACAACGGCGGCGGTATCAACTTCACCACGACATACCAGCTTGGCGACTCGTCCGGCGCGGGCATTATCGATATGTCGGCGCTCACCGCGGCCGGATATCCTAACACCGGAAACAACGCCAAGACAGCCAACCGTGTTGCCGCTGCAGTCCTGGGCCTGGTGACAGATTCCCAGGTGGCGTACACGCGCTCGGGCCCAGACCTATCGCTGAACACGGCGCCGCTTACGCATGCCTTCGACCAAAGTACGATTCCGTATTACAACGTCTATTTCAGCGATACGTGGCACATGAAGCCCAGCTTTACGCTGAACTTCGGCATGGGCTGGACGCTGGAAATGCCGCCAACGGAAAAGAACGGCAAGCAGGAAGCGATCATTGACGAAGCCGGTGAGCCGATCAAGACCAAGGACTACATCGCCCAGCGCAAGGCAGCGGCCTTGACGGGCGGTGTATACAACCCGATGCTGGGCTTCTCTCTGATCGGCAATGCCGGCGATGGGTTGAAGTATCCATATAACCCGTTCTATGGCTCGTTCAGCCCGCGCATCGGTGCGACGTGGAACCCGAACTTCGGCTCGGATTCCCTGCTGGGCAAGATCTTCGGACCGAGCACGACAGTCATCCGCGGCGGATACGGCCGAATCTATGGGCGTCTGAACGGCGTGGACCTGGTGCTGGTGCCGCTGCTGGGCATCGGCCTTATCCAGCCCGTAAGCTGCACCAAGGGGCTGGCTACCGGGGCGTGCGGACCGGATACGCCGACTGTAGCAGCAGGCGCGGACACCGCGTTCCGCATCGGAGTCGATGGCGATACAGCTCCGCTGCCGGCTGCCACTCCAACGCTACCAAAGCACATTTATCCAGGCTTTAACTCGGCCGGTGGCTCCGCCAGCGAAGCACTCGATCCCGATTTTCGTCCCAACGTCGTTGACTCATTCAACTTGACGATTCAGCGGCAGACCTCGCGGAATAGCAAGATCGAGGTGGG
Source organism: Acidobacteriaceae bacterium (assembly GCA_036271955.1). Classification (GTDB taxonomy): domain Bacteria; phylum Acidobacteriota; class Terriglobia; order Terriglobales; family Acidobacteriaceae; genus Acidicapsa. Next base: position 17,751 of record DATAZR010000144.1, on the reverse strand, counting down.
CTATATCGGACGCATCATTAACCACGAATATCAGCCGGTCGATCTGAATGCGGTTCCATACATGACGACAGCCGGAACCCAGAACTTTGCCCAGGCATATCTGGCCCTGGAAACAGCGCTTGGCTGCACCACCTCGGCGGCGGCTTGCGGCGCCAGCGTTCCACAGAACATCACCGCGCAACCATTCTTTGAAAGCGCACTCGCAGGCACCGGGTATTGCACTGGTTACGCAACCTGCACGGCGGCGGTACTCAGCAAGCAGATCAGCAACCTGACCTCGCAAAAGGTCTGGAACCTCTGGTCCGCCCTCGACAATGGCGGCTTCAACTTCCCGCGGTCGATGGAGAACACACCCATTTCAGCGCAACTGTCGGCTAACGGCTCCGGTGGACAGATGGCATACGGCATGGCGGAAAATGCCAGCCTGGGCCATGGCAACTATCACGGAGGCTTTGTTTCCTTCTCCCTGCAGAACTGGCACGGTATTACGATGAAACACAACTTCACCTACAGCAAGGCCCTTGGAACAGGCGCGGAGGTTCAGGCGACCAGCGAATATACCACTAACGATATGTTCAACCTGGACGCAATGTATGGCTTGCAGCCCTTCAACCGGAAGTTTGTGTACAACACCTACATGGTCTGGCAGGAGCCGTTCTACAAACACCAGAATGGAATCATCGGACGGCTTGTGGGAGGCTGGGAGATTGCACCGATCCTCACCGCAGGCAGTGGTGGACCGCTCTATTGCAATACCCAGAGCGACGCTCAATCGTTCGGTTCAGCGGATGGCCTCAATGGTTACTTCACCAACGAGCAGTGCGTGTTCACCAGCAAGTTCAAAGGCACCTCGCACTCGCACTACAACGTGGGCGGCGGAAACGATTCTTATGGCAATTCAGTCGGTACGGATACCGTAGGCGATGGCCATTTGGCGATCAACATGTTCCCGAATCCGGCGGCTGTTTTCGATCAGGTCCGTGCACCGATCCTCGGCCTCGACACCAAGAACCCCGGAGTTGGACCGATCAGCGGTATGCCGTATTGGAACGTGGATATGAACATTCAGAAGGACATCAAGGTCTGGGAGCGGGCGACCATCCAGCTCTCGGGCATCTTTGCGAATGTCTTCAACCACAATGTGATGCTCGATCCAGGGCTCGACATCTCATCACCAACTGACTGGGGTGTACAGTCGTCCCAGGGCAATACTCCGCGCACCATGGAGTTTGGAGCGCGGGTCACCTTCTAAAACCATTCCACCAACTCACTCAGCCAGCGGCCTTCCCTTCGGGGAGGGCCGCTTTGCTTTGGGTCGATGGCATTGCGTCCGCGCGCGATAGGATGGAGTCTGGATCGGTGCATGGATAGACGGCCTTGCTGGGTTGAGATTTCAACTGGCGCTCTTGAGCATAATTACCGGGTTTTGGCGGAGGCTTGCGGAGGAAACACACGCGACGCGGCCGCACCTCTGTCTACACCTGTAGAGTTGCTGGCGATTGTGAAGGCCGATGCTTACGGGCATGGGCTTGCGGCATGCGCTCCGGCGGCGGTGCGGGCGGGAGCGCGGTGGCTGGGAGTGACCTCGATCGAGGAGGGTGTTGCGGCGCGCAGGCTGTGCCCGGACGCGGAAATCCTGGTGATCGGCGGGGTGTTTCCTGGGCAGGGTGCGGATGGAATCAGTTCGCGATTAACGGTTGTGGTTTGGGAAGCATGGCAATTCGATGAGCTGGAGGCAGCGGCGCACGCCGCCGGATGCGAACCGGGAACGGTTGCGGTGCATCTGGAGCTGGATACGGGGATGAGCCGGCAGGGGGTCGGGACTGACGAGCTTGACTCGATTCTGGAGCGGTTTCAGGCAGGCTCGGATTCTCCGATTCGGCTGGGTGGGTTGATGACGCATCTCTATGCCGCAGATGAGAGCGATGGACTGGCTACGCATGAGCAGATGGCGCGGCTGAGCGAGATGGCAGGGCGGATTTCCAGTCTCGGTTTGAAGCCGGAATGGCTGCATGTGGGGAATTCGGCGGCGGTACTGGCCGGGGATGTGCCGAATGTGCTGCGGGAACTCTGCGGGCGTTTTGGGTTGAAGCCGATGGCTCGGCCCGGACTGGCGCTGTACGGACTGGCTCCTGAATTCGTTCCAGAAGAGCCGGATGCGGTAACGCTGATGAGGAGCAAATTGAGGCGAGTTCTGGAGTGGAAGACTCGGGTGGTCAGCGTGCGTTCGATCGACGCCGGTTGCGCGGTGGGCTACAACGGAACATTTGTGGCGACGGAGCCGATGCGGCTGGCGCTACTGGCGGCAGGCTATGCCGATGGGCTGAAGCGGGTGCTGTCGAATCGCGGATGGGTGCTGATCGGCGGCCAGCGTGCTCCGATTATCGGGAGGATTTCGATGGATCAGACGGTTGTCGATGTTACAGAAATCCCCGACGTGGCCTCTGGAGACGAGGTGGTCCTGCTGGGGCGGCAGGAAACGGAGCAAATTACCGCGGAAGATCATGCTGGATGGGCGGGGACGATTCCCTGGGAGATATTCACGCCGATTGCCGCTCGCGTTGAACGGGTAAATGTGTGAGTCACCGCGGCAGCGCCGGACATCGAAATTGCAGTCCCGGCGTTTCAATCTTTGATTCTGGCGTAACCGGCCCGCTGATAAACTTGGCTTAGCAAATGTTCAAAGACCTTTACGCGCGGTGGATGTACAGCTGGGAGACCCGGCTGACGATGCGCGATGAAAACCGCGTAGTGCGTCCGCTGGAGTGGGGCTTTGACTGGCTGCGGCCTTTTCTTGATGAGGCCGGCATTACTAGCCGTGTTGCTCGGCTGGAGGCGGCTGGCGCGGGCGAAGCGGCGATGATTGAGGTAAATGAGGCGATTCTCGCCGACAGCGACCGCTTTTTTGCCTACGAAAGGCCGGGAGATTTCCGGCTGGAGGAGCGGCATCCCATGCTCTTCCCTACCAATGTGCGGCCTGAAACTCTGGAGCGAGACGCGAGGCTGAAGCAGCTGGCGGCCGAAGGCAAGGCCGAGCGGGCTCAGTTCCTGCGGTTCACTTCGCCGGAGCGGACTCCTTACGCGGAAAACGACCTGGTCAATGCGCGCTGGTATCCGGCCGATCCGAAAAAACAGGCTGGTAAGCCGAAGCAGGCGATGATCGTCATGCCGCAGTGGAATGCGGATGCTTTTAGCCACAACGCTCTGTGCCGGTTGTTCAACCGGTTTGGCATTTCGGCGCTTCGGCTGTCGAAGCCGTATCACGATATCCGGCGGCCGAGCGAGCTGGAGCGCTCGGACTATGCGGTGAGTGCGAATATCGGGCGTACGCTTTCGGCGACGCGGCAGGCGGTGGTGGATATTCGCTGCTGCCTCGATTGGCTGGAGGAGCAGGGGTACGAGCAGTTTGGCGTGCTGGGCACCAGTCTGGGGAGCGCCTATGGATTTCTGGCCAGCGCACACGACTCGCGGCTGCGGGTGAATGCGTTCAATCACGCGTCGGCGGCGGTGGGCGATGTGGTTTGGGCGGGGCAGAGTACACGGCATATTCGCGCGGCGCTGGAAGAGGCTGGTTTAACCCAGGGACGGGTACGTGCGTTGTGGGCGGGTGTAAGCCCGATGCACTACTATGCGAAGTTTGCAAAAACAGGGAACGTAAAGGCAGGGACCCGGGAACAGGGGTCAGAGCTCAGTTCTGCTGAGTTTGCGAAAAAAGTGCTGCTGATTTATGCGCAGTATGATTTGACCTTTCCGCTGGAGTATTCGCTGCAGGTGGTGAAGTCGTTTCATGAGCATGGCATCGGCTTCGAGCGGAAGGTGCTGCCGTGCGGCCACTACACGACTGGAGAGACGCCGTATCAATATATAGATGGGTGGTTTCTGGGGTCGTTCGTGTACCGGGCCTTCAAGGCGCTGCGCGAAGAGCCGCAGAGCGCGTCGATGGCTCCAGCAGAAGACGGAAGCCCGCAGGTGGAAGAAGAGCTGGCTTCGCGCTAAAGCATAAATTCTTTGTCACGAAAGCCACGCTGGCGCCACTTTTCAGTAAAGGCGGCCATGGCAATCGAGGCCAAGAGAGCCGCCGAATGGGAAAGCGGTTGGGCTGAATTTCAGCCCTTCTTTTTCTGTTGCCGGCACGATCGTGTTGCACAGCAGGGCGGGACGGCGCTCAAACTGCGTTTGCCTCGCCCGCGCTGGGATTACAGCGCAGCAGGAAAGAGAATCTCTAAACTTTCGCCAGGCCATATTGCCCTCCAATATCTCCAATCCAATTGGTTCGCTGCAGTGCTACCGCACTCCGTTCAAGTTCAGGTGGAGCAGCTTGACGGGGTCGAGCATGGCGCCTTGCCAGCGGATGGCCCAGTGTAGATGAGGGCCGGTGACTCGGCCGGTGGCTCCGCTGAGGCCGACGATCTGGCCTCTCTTCACCTTTTCGCCAGGCTTTACATCGATGCGTGACAGGTGCATCGAGATACTGATCAGGCCGAGACCGTGGTCAATCATGACGCAGTTGCCTTCGTAATAGAGCGGCTGGGCGAGAATGACAACGCCGGAGTTGCCGGCGTGGACGGGGGTTCCGCTGGCGGCGCGGAAGTCAGCACCTTTATGGATGCTGGCCAGCTTGCCATTGAAGGTGCGGCGGGTGCCGAAGCTGTCGGTAGCTTTGGCCGGGACAGGCGCTACAAAGCTGCTGGACCAGAGCGGTTGATCGGTGGTTGCTGCGAAGGCTTTTTCTTTGGCTTGCCGGGCGGCTTCGATGATCCTGAGTTCTTCTGGACCAGGCTCGACAAACTTCGGCTCAACGGAGATGGAACTGGTTCGGTAGTGAGCAGGGTGAATGGTTATGGTCGAGTCGATCTTGCGCAGGGTATTGTCGACTCGGATGGTGATTTTGAGCTCGGATGGACCGGGCGGCGATTCGACATCGACTCCGGCGAGAGCGTACCAGGCTGGGCCGCTGGCGTTTGGGCTGGTGGAGCGGGTGCGAGTGCGGATTCCGGCATGAGTCTGAGTTTGAGCCTGGGCACGCGAATTGGAGATTTTGCCGGGGAAGAATTGCAGTTTGCGGCCCAGCCATTCGCCTTCCAGGTGAGCATTGGCCGGGGCGGTTATACGAATCAGTTCGGGTGAGCCGGCCTCGACCATGGCTGGAGTCAAGGTCATGGCAGGCGATTGGGCAGCGGAAGTCTGGGCAATCGGGATGCAAAGAACAGTGAGGATGGTCAGCAGCAGCGCGGCGGGGAATTGCATTCCTTTCAGGATAGCCGAATGTAACTTCTCTGCCCGGAACGGAATCTTGAATGAAGTAGGCAGTTGGGAGAGTGATGCAGGTGTTGAGTTCATTTCGAGTGATACTGATTGGCCTGTTGATGGCGGAGGGTTACATGGCCCTTTGGCTTGGGCCTGCGCGGCCGGCTGCGGTCGTCAACGATAGCGCGGAGCGTAGGCCGGTGCTGGTGGAGCTATTTACTTCGGAGGGATGTTCGAGCTGCCCGCCTGCTGATGCGCTGTTGGCGAAGCTGGATGCAATGCAGGTTGTGCCCGGCGCTCAGGTGATTGTCCTGAGCGAGCATGTGACCTATTGGAATCATGATGGGTGGGTCGATCCATTTTCGCTGGATGCGATGACGGCCCGGCAGCAGGAATATGTAGAGCGGTTCGGCATACCATCGTCTTACACTCCGCAGGCGGTGGTGGATGGCGCGGCGGAGATGGTGGGCAGCGATGGACGCAAGCTGGTAGCGGCGGTGGAGCAGGCCGCGTCGTCGCCGAAGCCCGATCTGACGATCACCGACGCCCAGTGGGATGGCAAGGCGGTGAAATTCACCGTCAAGGGCGCTGCCAACCCGAAAACCGAATTGATGGCTGCGTTGGCAGAAGATTCGGTGCAATCGGCGGTGGCGCGTGGTGAGAACGCCGGACGCAATCTGCGCCATGTGGCTGTGGTGCGAGTGATGGCCGAGATGGGCAAAGGCGCGGATGATGGCCGGACGCTGACGCTGAAGGCACCATCCGGTGGTAAGCAGGGCGAAGCCGGCGCGATGCGGCTGGTAGTCTTCGTAACCGACCGGCACAGCGGGCATGTAATGGCTGCGGCGGAGCGGACAATCGCCAGGTAAGAGTTTTCCGATTGGCTCCGTTCCTGGACAACACTTTCATTAGGTATCGTCCAGGGTATGGCCATTATCCTCGCTGGGGCAGCGAGTTATTCGGAGCGAAGGGCTTCGACCGCGTTGACTCTGGCAGCGCGGGCTGCAGGGAGAACCGATGCGATCACCGCTGCAAGGAGAATCAGTGCAGCCGAGGCGATCAAGGGTAGTGCTCCCGGAGCCTGCACGTCGGCGATGTATTTGCCAATCAATCGCGACAGGCCAATACCAATCACGAAGCCCGCGCTTACTCCGATGGCCGCGATCACCAAGCCCTCGGAAAGAACATTGATGAGAATGCCACGCGGCTGAGCGCCGAGGGCGAGGCGGATTCCAAATTCGCGGGTGCGTCCGCTGACAGAGAAGGCGAGCACACCTGCAACGCCAACCACGGATATCAACAGCGCTAGTGCGGCAAATCCGCCGAATACTAGGGCGTTGAGACGGTTGGGGGTCATGACTTCGGCGCGAATGTCTTCCAGCGTGCTGGCTTGCTCTACGGGCTGGTTAGCCGACATCTCGTGAATGGTACGAATGATAGTGGGAACGAGTGTGTAGGGATCGTTCGTGGTGCGCACAAACAAGCGCCCGCTCCAGCCTTCCTGATCGGACGGTTGATAGACCATCATGCCCGGCGAGGGAAGGATGTTTTCATCGTCGATGTCGGGCACGACGCCGATAATACGCCGAGGCTCTGTGCTTATGCCGATGAACTTCATGACGCCGTCGGTCCACTCGAGATGGCGGTTTATTGCTGACTGGCCGGGAAACAACTGCTGCGCCACGCTGCGGCTGATGATGACCACGCGTTCGTTGCCGTCTTTGTCGCTGTCGCGGAAGTCCCGGCCCTCGAGCATAGGTACTCCCAAGGTCTGGAAATATCCAGGCGTGATCGACCGGAAGCGCGCGCGCGGATCTTCCAGACCGTTTTCACGTTTTGCGCCTTCGACCGAAAACATGAAGCTGATATTGAGTGCATCGGCATCGCGCCAGGGAACGCCGAAGCCGGACGAAACATGCTCGACCCCAGGCAGCGTGGCGATGCGGCGCTGAACATCGCGATAGAAGTCGTGCACCTGCTCGGGCGTTCTGCCGTAATACATCACCGGCAGGTTGACCGCGAGAACATGCGTCGTGTCGAAGGGAGGCCGCGTTTGTTCCAGTGCCAGCAGTGTCTTAATCAGAGCGCCCGCACCGGCCAGCAAAAGGAAGGAGGCGGTGATTTGTGTTACCGCGAAAATGCGAAGACGCCGGGTGCTTCCACGAGTTACGCGGACACCACTGCTGGTTAATCCGAATCCGCGCGATGAATCCATGGAGGGTAGACGCGGGACGAAGGCCAGGAAAACGGCGGCGATCAGCGCCAGCGCAACACCGATCCATACCATGCTGAAGTCGAGCGAGAGGTCCTGCGCGCGCACTGAGAAGCGCGAGGCATAGTGAGCCAGCACGGAAACCATCGGCACCGCGATGAGAACGCCGGCCAACGCTCCGCTGCCGCATAGAACGAGACCCTCGGCCAGCAACGAACGGCGAAGCATGGCTGTGGTTGCTCCAAGCGCGAAGCGTACGGCTATCTCGGGCTCGCGCCGGACAGCACGCGCCAGAATGAGGTTGGCCACATTGGAGACGGCGATCACGAAGAGCAGGAGGGAGGCCGCGAGCAGTATCCAAAGGATCGTACGGGCGCGCGAATTGATCTGGTCGTGCATGCGCGTGACAGCGATCTCGTAGTGGTCGTGAGGCTTGTAGATCTCCGGATATGCCGCCAGCATTGCTGCGTGTACGGTGCGCAGTTCGGCGCGCGCGGAGTCCAGGGTCGCATTCGGATTGAGCCGCGCGAATACCTCGGTCATGCGATGCTCCCGGCCTTGCACCATGGTGGCCGAGAGGTGATGCGGGCTGGTGACGACGTTGGCAATCAGCTGAGTTTCTACTGGGTATGGAACCGAAGGCTCCAGGACGCCGACGATGACCGCGGAGCGCGTCTGGCGATCGCTTCCAAGCCGGATGGTCTTGCCAATCACGCCCGCGTCGGAGTTCAACGCAGCTCGCCAGAATCGATTTGTCAGAACCACCGCGCCTGCGGCGTTTGGGCCATCATCGCCGGGACCGAGCAGACGGCCAAGCACCGGACGCAGGCCCATCACTTCGAAGTAGTTTCCATCCACAACACCGGCATGAATCTCACGCGGGTCACCGAGTCCTTCGACGGTGAAGTCGATCCCCGAGAAAGTGCCAAGCTCCTTGATGGACTTGAGATTTGCGCCGATGTCCTTGATCTCCGGAACGGAGAACGTGGTATTTGTAACGCCGATGCCGGGGGCGCTCTGGCGCACGTAAAGCAGGCGATCTTCGTCGCGATTGGCAAGCGGCCGCAGCAGCACTCCGCGCACGATGCTGAAGATTGCCGCGTTCGCGCCGATTCCGAGAGCCAGCGTGATTGTCACGATGGCCCACAGCGCGGGAACGCGCGCCAGAGATCGCAACGCAACTCGCAAATCCCACAACACCTTATCCAGGGAGAGAGTGTTCTGCTGCCACAGGCTCTCCCTGACGGTGTGGGCACTGCCGAATTTCATTCGGGCCTGACGCTGGGCTTCCGCTGGCGACATTCCGCGCTCGAGGTTTTCGGCTATTTCCTCAACGAGGTGCGCTTCCATCTCCTGTTGCAGTTCGGCGTCTTCGTGCTTCCTGCGAAAGAATCTCAACCAGTTCATTGAGCTTCTCCTTCCACCAGTGTTTTTTCGCTCATCACCAGGCCAATCGCACGGGCCATCTGTTTCCAGCGGTTGGTTTCATGCACCAGCTGTTTTTTCCCGGCGGCCGTCAGCTTGTAAAACTTGGCCTTGCGATTGTTCTCACTTGCGCCCCAGTAAGCGGAAACCCACTTTCGATCTTCCAGACGGTGCAGAGCCGGGTACAGCGAGCCTTGCTCTACTTCCAGCACGTTCTCCGAGGTCCGCTCAATGATTTTTGCGATGGTGTGCCCGTGTGCATCTCCGGTGACCAGCGTTCGCAAAATCATCATGTCGAGCGTGCCCTTCAACATTTCGCCGTCTGGCCGGCTCTGCATTACCACGGATATGTCCTCCACTAGGATTTCTATGGAAGACCAGCATATACCGCCCGAATTTCCAGGGGAAGAAAAATGTGAGCAGATGCAGTAGATGTGGGATAACCGCGCCCGAAACTCTATCGCGCCGAAGGACATGGAGCGAGGGCGCCGCGATGCACGGATTAGAATTGAAGGATGGATTTTCCACTGATTCGAATGCGCCGCACGCGCCGGACAGAAGCGCTTCGCTCGCTTGTGCGGGAGACGCGGCTGGAGCCGGGGCAGCTGATCTATCCGCTTTTTCTTTGTCCGGGCGAGGGTGTGCGCAAGGAAATCGGCTCGATGCCGGGTGTCTATAACCTGAGCATTGACGAAGCGGTGAAGGAAGCAGAAGAGGCTGCGCGGCTTGGGTTGAGTGGCCTGCTGTTGTTTGGTCTGCCGGAGTCGAAGGACGAGCAGGGGACGGGCGCCTGGGACGATGAAGGCATTGTTCAGCAGGGGCTGCGGGCTCTGAAAGCTACCACGGCGGCGAAGAAGCTGGTGCTGATTGCTGATGTTTGTCTATGCGAATACACCAGTCATGGGCATTGCGGAATGGTAGTGGAGACCGGTGACGGATTCGATGTGGAGAACGACGCGTCTGTCGATGTGCTGGGGAAGACTGCGGCGAGCCTGGCGCGGGCCGGCGCGGATATTGTCGCTCCCAGCGACATGATGGATGGACGTGTGGCGGAGATTCGGCGGGCGCTTGATGAGGCGAAGATGGAGCAGACCCCGATTTTGAGCTATGCTGCGAAGTTTGCGTCGGCGTTTTACGGGCCGTTTCGCGAGGCAGCGGATTCGGCTCCGCAGTTCGGTGACCGGCGCAGCTACCAGATGGATGGCGCGAATATGCGTGAGGCGATGCGGGAGATCGAGCTTGACCTGACGGAAGGCGCGGACATGATCCTGATGAAGCCGGCGATGCCGTATCTGGATGTGATTCATGCGGCGCGCGAGCGGTTCGATGTACCAATAGGTGCGTATCAGGTGTCGGGTGAGTACTCGATGCTGCAGGCGGCTTTTGCGAAGGGGTGGCTGGAGCCGCAGCGGGCCATGCTGGAGTCGCTGATTGGGATTCGGCGGGCTGGGGCGGACTTCATTGTGACTTACTTTGCCAAGGATGCGGCGCGGGTGTTGTAGCGATTTCTCACAATTCTAGATTGTTTGGCATCAGCAGCACGGGGTTTGACATGAACTTATACAGGTTCCTAATCGACAATCCTTCGCGGGCCTTGAGTCTCCCTTATGTTATTGTGGCGCTGATTTGCCTCATTTACGGTGTCTTTGGCTTGAAGATGTACCGAGTGCGTAAGGGGAAGAGCATCCCAACGAATCAAATACCGGCCTGGCCGCCTTGGGCTGAGCCGGCTTTTTACATTCTCTGGAGTTTAGGAATGCTCTGCTATTCAATCCATATACTTATCCGTTAGCCCAGTCTGCGTTCAACCTTTGGGTGCAGATCGGGCGTCCGGCTGAGCAGTATACTTCGGAGGCGCGATAGGACGGTAGTTGCCATCCCCGCGATTTGGGAGATTTGGTTTGGGCTGGTCACGACGAGGATTTCTAAAGTCGCTGTCTCGGACGGCGCTGGTGCTTTCGCTTGAAGATGTGCTGCAGCTGGCGCGTCCTGTGTTTGGCCAGGCACCCAGCCAGGCTGCTGGGCAGCAAAAGCCGGCTGCCGGTATGTCGCGGCCTGGGTATGAGGCGCAGCCCAAGGCTGTTGCGCTGAACTCTCCAATTGCCGGAACGCCTCTGGGGCTGAGCTTCGTCGATGTGGCCAAATCCGCCGGACTGACTACCAAGACTATTTACGGTGGCGAGCACAAAAACAAGTATCTGCTGGAGACCACCGGCTGTGGTGTGGCCTTCTTCGACTACGACCAGGACGACTGGCTGGATATCTTTCTGGTTAATGGCTGGCGGCTGGAAGGGTTTCCCAAGGGGCAGGAGCCGGTCTGCCATTTATTCAAGAATAACCGCGATGGGACGTTTACCGATGTTACTGCCAAGTCTGGGTTGACACGCACGGGATGGGGTCAGGGATGCTGTGTCGGCGACTATAACAACGATGGCTGGAATGACTTATTCGTAAGTTACTATGGGCAGAATGCACTTTACCGGAACAACGGTAATGGGTCGTTTACCGAAGTAACTAAGGAAGCTGGATTGTTGCAGACTAAATTGCGGTGGAACTCCGGGTGCGCATTTTTGGATTACAACAGGGACGGGCATCTCGACTTGTTTGTCGCCAATTACATCGATCTCGATCTGAAGACTGCTCCGCTGCCGCAGGACGCGGGGTGCGCGTACAAGGGGATTACTGTGGCGTGCGGGCCGCCTGGGTTATTAGGCGGAAAAAATATTCTGTATCGCAATAATGGCGACGGGACTTTTACCGACGTGAGCCAGAAGGCTGGCATATTGGACACGATCGGGACTTACTCGCTGTCGGTTGCGGTGGGGGACCTGGATAACGACGGCTGGCCGGATATCTATGTGGCCAATGACTCGACCGCCGCGACTTACTATCAGAATCAAAAGGACGGCACGTTCAAGGACGTTGCAATTGAAGCGGGAATCGCCTATTCGCCGGATGGCAAACCGCAGGCGGGCATGGGAGTGGCGCTTGGAGACTTTAATCGCGATGGGCTGCTGGATATTGTAAAGACCAATTTTGCCGGAGATACAGACTCACTCTATGTGAACCTGGGCGATGGGACTTTTGACGATCACACTTATTTATCCGGACTGGGTGTCAATACTCGCTATCTTGGGTGGGGTGTCGGTTTTCTGGATATGGATAATGACGGATGGCCGGACATACTTATATCCAACGGGCATGTGTATCCCGAGGTGGATGGGACGCAGATCGACGCACCCTATGCCGAGCATAAGTATCTCTATCGCAACCTGCGCAATGGACAGTTCGAAGAAGTTACAAAACTGGGCGGCCCGGGCATCACCGATGCCGCGGCGGCGCGGGGCTGCGCCTTTGGCGACTACGAAAATAAGGGTCGCGTCGATGTGGTGGTGAACTGCGTCAACAGCGGGCCGCAGCTGCTGCGCTGCGATTGGACCAACGATACAACTCGCGCGCGCAGCTGGATCAAGATACGCACTGTAGGCACCAAGAGCAACCGGGCGGGAATCGGGGCGCGCCTCACGGTTACCGCGCAGACTGACCCAAAGGCCACCAAGCCGATGGTGCAGATCGATGAGGTGCGCTCAGGCGGAAGTTATTACTCGCAAAACGATCTGCGGGTGCACTTTGGACTCGATCAGGCGAAGAAGGTCGAGACACTGGAGATTCGCTGGCCCTCCGGAACGATAGATACCTTGAAAGATCTCGATGTGAACCGCCTGTATGTTATTCAAGAGGGTGGGAAGATATTGAAGTCCGAAGATTTCAGTGAAAAGAAAACTAAGTAAATGTAACTTCGCTCCTCAGCTTACTTCGGATAAATTGCACCTCCAGATAACTACCTGCCTTCCGGTTTCCAGCAGAGATTCGCAGACGGTCGAAATGCCGCCAGCTTCTTTCAGGTCGGGGAATCTTTCAGATTCACGAGAGTGGTCAGGCAATTCCTTCCTCGATTGGATATGGCAGCAATTTTGCAATTGTGAAGGAAGCCGCAACTTGAACGGCTAATTCTACGTCTGCTTTGCCAGTACGACGGCGAGAGCTGGTGGGGCGTAGGGTCTGGCTCGCACTCGATACATGCTGGTTGTTTGCTGGCTTTTGGTTTTTCTGGGAATGGCGGGTTGGTTGCTGATCGGTTGGAGGCTGCCCGTCGTCTCTGCGGGACGGTCTGCGCCCCAAACGGCAGGTCGCGCCTACTCGGGAGCCGACCCCAATGCAGTCTGTGCGCATTGCCATCAGGCGATTTACGACCGGTATCGAAATACTCCCATGGCCAATGCCAGCGGGTCGGCGGCCGACGGATTTCAGGGAGGAGGGTTCACACATCCGCCGTCGGGCGTTTCGTACCGGATGGTCGAGCGCGAGGGGAAGGTATTTCTAACCTTTGCCAGGGAGGCTACTCCCAGGCAACCGTCCGGCGACGATTCGGGTAAAGGCCTGAAAGGGCAGCGGGAGCTGGAATACTTCATTGGGTCGGGGAAGCGAGGTCGCACCTACCTTTTTGAACAGGAGGGTTACTGGTTTGAAATTCCAGTGAACTGGTATGGAAAGAAACGGGTATGGGATATGGCTCCCAATTACCTGAATGTAAAAGAGATGCCTCTGACGATGCCGGTCGATCCGGGGTGCCTGCGTTGTCATAGTTCCGAGGCGCAGCCTTCCCTGCCGGAGGCGCGCAATAAATATGCGGGAGCGCCCTTTCTTGCAGGAGGCATTACCTGTACCGCCTGCCATGGAGACGCGCAGGCGCATCTGGCCAGCGGTGGGCAAACTCCTATGCTGAAGCTTGAGGAACTGCCTGCGGTTCGACGGGATTCAATTTGCCTGAGCTGTCACCTGGAGGGCCAGGAAGCGATAGTGCATCAAGGCAAGCGCCTGGTGGACTTTCGACCGGGGCAGAATATCTTCGACTACGCAAGCTATTTTGTGCGTGAGGTGGCCGGAGAACGGGCGACGAGCCAATGGGAGGCGCTGCTGCAGAGCGGGTGCAAACGGGGCGCCGGCGAACGGCTGACCTGCACGACCTGCCACGATCCGCATGGATCTACCGCCACCATGAGCTCTGAGGAGAGAGTTGAGTTTTATCGCATGAAATGCCTGCAGTGTCACGATGCGGCGGCTTCGGGTCATGCTGCCGACGCGACAGCTCAGGAGGGATTTGCGTCGAGCCATCATCCCGAAGACCGGGATTGCGTGTCGTGCCATATGCCCCGCGCCAAGGCGGACGACATTGCGCATGAACAGGTTACGGACCATCGAATTCCCAGGCTTGTCCAAAGGTCAAAAGAAAAGCAGCCTGCGGATGGGCGGACCCGGATGGGAGCCTTGGTAGCGATAGGAAGCGCCGTCGGGGTGGCCGGAAATAGCTCGAATCGAAATCTGGGGCTGGCTTACGCGCTTGCCGCGAGCCGGGGAGATCGCGTGGCGGGTGAGCGGGCGATGCAACTGCTGACGGAAGCCGAGGCGCTGCCAGAGGCGGTTTCGGATGGGGAACTTCATGAAAAGCTTGGTTTTTTGGAGCAGCTTGCGGGCGAGAAGGATATGGCAGCTCGCGAGTACAGCGAGGCGCTTGCGGCGGATGCGCATGATTCTATTGCGGCGGGGAATCTTGCGCTGTTGAAAGCCGAAGAGCTGCAATATGCAGACGCTGCGGAGCTCTTGGAGCGGGCATTCGAGGAGGATCCTGTACAGCTGAAAGCGGGTATGAATCTGGCAATCGTGGAGTGCGGGTTGGGCCGAAAGGAGGCAGCGCTGGGTACGCTGGACCGAATCCTGGCGTTCTCGCCGGATAGTGGGGCGGCGCGAAAATTTTCACGGGAGATTCGCTCCGGGAAACATGGCTGCCCTGGGCGTTGAGGAGGAAACCCGCAAAATGAGCGGCGAGTCAATTCTGAAACTGGTAACTGTGAAGTGCGCGGTCGGGTGAATCAGCGCAATCGGTTGTGGCGATAGGTATAAGGCAAATGTCATATTTCGAGAGATGCAAAAAAGCCGCTTCCTGCGGTTTGAACTTTGACCGGATGCCGAGGCTGGCTGGCTGAAAATCCGATTCTGTGGGGCATGCGATCTCAATTACTGGGGGTGTGCAGGCTCATTGAGTTGGCGGTAGAGGTTTGAGTAAAGGCATTTACTGTATCTCCGGCACGGGACAGAAACGGTTCCCACGAGAGAGTTCATAGATGTTTTTCCCGTGTGCGGGCGGAGCTCGACGGGGTAGATTGAATGACATATCAATCTATTAACAAATCGGATTGTTTGTACTTATTTTGAGGTTTAGCTGCGGGAAGAAAATGGTATCGATTCCACCAAAAGGATGAGGCCTAGAATACGCCCAAATCCGTGTTGTAGGGCGATAAAGCGATTATTTTGTGAGAGATCAGATTTGTGAGTCGTGAGAGAGCTGGAACGGGTGCGGTTGAAAACGCTTTCAATGTTTGACATTACTTAATCTGACACAGCAGATAGATTTTCTGCCTATTCGACGATTGACAGTTGACCCTTCTTTCCACTATTGTTCGGCGGTGTTCCGAAGTGTCTCTTTTGTACGCTTCAGCTTTTGCTGTCCTGTGGGGCAGAGGCTTCGGGCAAACCTACTCGCAGGCAGAACAGGGCCGGGGCAGGACTGAAGAGCAAGCCCGACCCTAATGGCGGGACTTGCCGGGATTGTTCTCAGGCGGGGGCGTATTTCCATCGAAGCCGTCGAATCGACCGCGAAAGCGCGTGACTCCCATATATTCCGGGAGCGGGCAGCCACGATGCGGTGACGACGGCTAGGATCGCGATCCTGTCTGCGGGGCAAACAAAACAGATCCAATAACGGATTGAACGATTTCAGGAGACCGCATGACTAAACACTTGCGGGCAGCATTCTACGTGGCACTCCTCGCCATCGGATGCATGCTCACTATTGCACCCGCGCGCGCCCAATCGGTTTACGGATCGATTTTTGGCACAGTGGCGGATACGACCGGGGCGGTAGTACCAGGCGCCACGGTTACAGTGACGGACGAAGCCAAAGGCACCGTCGTTACAGTTGTTTCCAACGGGACGGGCGATTACAACGTCTCCCATCTGGTTCCCGATACCTATGATCTCAAGGTCGAACTGAAGGGCTTCGATACCTATATCAGCAAGGGCATCGTGGTCCAGGCCGACGTGTCGCCGCGTGTGGATATAGCCCTGAAAGTGGGCGGCGCCGGCGGCGAGACCGTTACGGTTAACGCTGACACGGTACCCGAACTGAAGACAGATCGCGCCGATGTGTCGACGGTTTTCAATCAACAGGAAGTTTCGGATTTGCCGGTGGGCGATCAGAACTTCACCAACCTGCAGCTTCTGTTGCCCGGTGCGCAGCTGCTGGGCTGGTCGCATGCCGCCGACGAGAATCCGCAGGCATCTCGGCAGATTCAAATCGACGGTCAGGCGTTTGGCGGCGTCGCTTATGAGCTGGACGGCACAGACAACCAGGACCCGATTCTGGGAATCGTGGTTGTGAATCCCTCAATGGACTCGATCACCGAAACCAAGATCACCACGCAGAACTTCGATGCCGAGCTTGGCAAGGCTGTGTCGGCGGTGATGGCGGTGCAGACGAAGTCTGGATCGAACAGCTTCCACGGCAGCGCGTACGACTTCAGGACGAGCAATGCATTCCTGGCGCGCGAGCCATTTACCCAGCATCCTGGTCAGTTCACAGATGTTCCATCTGGAATCAAGAACAAGTTTGGCGGATCGGTCGGCGGCAAAATCATCACCGACAGGCTGTTCTTCTTTGGCAGCTATGAAGGCCAGCGGCAGAGGGGCGGCATTTCAGAGCTGGATACCCTTCCTTCCAAACTGGTGGCGACCAGCTGTTTGAGCGGAAACGGATGCGATTTCAGCGAGTATCTGGCGAATCTGCCCACCGGACAGGGTCAGATTTACGACAACCGCTCTGGCACTCCTGTGGCTTTCGCTGGAAACATCATTCCCAACGCGCTGGTTTCTCAGGAATGGAAGAACATCCTGACGACGCTGACGCCATATATCAATGCGGAATCGGGCGGCAACCTTGGCGGGTTAGATTCAAACTACCGAGCAAACGGCGGCGGCGGCTTCAATAGCGATCTGTGGGCGGTGCGTGTTGACGATACCATCAGCCAAAAGCAGAACGCCTTTGTTCGCTTCTCGCGGTGGACGAACACTCTGAGCGGCGGGCAGCTTTACACTGGGCTTGGCGGACGCGGGTTCGGTCTCGGCGGCTATGGTGGAGATTCCAGCAGCGCGGATGATAGCGCTTCGGTTGGCACGGATTATATCTTCAACCCCAAGCTCATCACCGACATTCGTCTTGGCTACCTGCGCTACAACATCGCCGACGCGAAGAACGACCAGACCGCGGATGCGGGCGCGGCGCTGGGGTTGGCCGGTGCGAATACCGGGGATACCACGACAGGCGGCCTGCCGGCCTTCAATATCTCGACGCTAGCCGGCGGCAGCACACAGCCACTGTGGGGTGACGGCCTGAACATCAGCCGATGCAACTGCCCACTGATTGAGCGCGAGGACCAGTTCCAGATTGTGAACAACTGGACCAAGGTTCTCGGCAATCATTCCATCAAGGTGGGAGCCGATCTGCGATACGGACGAAACCTGCGCGTACCCTCCGATACGAACCGCAGCGGGCAATACAACATCACGGCGGGTCCAACCTCGAACAAGGGCGCGGACGGTCTTCCCTTCGCGAGTTTGGCTCTAGGCGACGTGGCAACCTTCAACCGGTACGCATCGACCTCAACCAATGCCAAGGAGTTCCAAAAGAGGACATTCTTCTATGGGCAGGATACGTGGCGCGCAACCAACAAGCTGACGCTCAATCTAGGCGT
>DATAZR010000143.1:0-3056 GCA_036271955.1 Acidobacteriaceae bacterium | reverse complement strand
GATGTCGGCCAGCACCGAGTAGCTCCGCTCGCTCGCTCTCAGCTTGGCCACCTTGCTGGACTTGTCGTTGATGTTGCCGAAGGTGATCGCGCTCGCCGGGCAGGCCTGCTGGCAGGCGGTCACAATCTCGCCGTCGCGGATTGCGCGATTTTCCTTGTCCGCCGTGATCTTGGCTTCCTGGATGCGCTGCACGCAGTAGCTGCACTTCTCCATCACGCCGCGCGAGCGAACCGAGACATCCGGGTTGCGCATCAGCTTCAGGCTTTCCGACTCAAAGTCGGAGTAGAGCAGGAAGTTGAAGCGACGCACCTTATAGGGGCAGTTGTTTGAGCAGTAGCGAGTGCCGACGCAGCGGTTATAGACCATCATGTTCAGGCCTTCCGGCGTATGCACCGTCGCGCCCACCGGGCAAACCTGCTCGCAGGGAGCGTTCTCGCAATGCTGGCAAGCCATTGGCTGGAAGTGCGCTCTCGGAGCCGCTAGGTCGCCTTCAAAATAAGTGTCGATGCGCAGCCACTGCATGTTGCGGCCGATGCGCACCTGCTGCTTGCCGACCACGGGGATGTTGTTTTCCGCGTAGCAGCTCACAATGCAGGCATTGCAGCCGGTGCAGCTGTTCAGGTCGATGGACATGCCCCAGGCATTGTCCTTGTACTCCCAGTTGGGGAAGAGAGTCGCTTCCTTGTGAACAACCGTGTGTTCCTCGTCGTCCGTATTGGCAAAGCCGGGATGAGCCTTGTACTCATCGAGGGTCGCCGAACGGATGATGCCGCGCTCTTCCGCCTCGTTCCATTCGAGAGAATAGTTGCCGTCACCCTTGCCGCCGGCAAACTTGCCGCGATGGTCCTGGAAGTGGCTCTTGGTGATCGCAATGCCCCACTTGCCGTCAACCTTCTTGATCGAGCCGGTCGTATAGAACGGAGCGTCCGAGGTGCGGATCGAGTATGCATTGAATCCCGCGCCCGAGCCCACCCGGCCAGCCGCCTCGCGGCCATAGCCGAGATAGAGCGTCGCCGAGTTGTCCGGATGCCCGGCTGCCCACACGATGGGAGCATTCACTTTGCGCCCCGCAACCGTGATCTCGACGATGTCGCCCTCTTCCACGCCCAGCTTGGTCAGCGTCGCGCCCGATACCAGCGCGGCATTATCCCAGCTCAAGTTGGTCACCGGCTTGGGCAGCTCCTGCAGCCAGCCGACATTGGAGTAGCGCCCGTCATACACATTCGGATCGGGCCGGAAGATGATTTCAAAAGCATCCTTCGCCGCTGGAACCGGTACAGGGAAACCGCCCATCTTCGTCGACGCCTCGACGCTGAAAGCAGTTCCCTCGATCCATCCAGCATGGAGCGCCTTGCGCCAGCCCAGCTCAAAGTCACCTTTGATTGTGGGCTTGTGCGTCGTGCGAACAGCCTCATAAGCCGAAGTCTGCGGCTCATCCAGCATCGCCTGGATCACATCATGCGCCGTGCGTCCGCCATACAAAGGCTCGATCAGCGGCTGAACGATAGAAACCGTTCCGTCATAGCTCCGCACATCGGACCACGACTCCAGATAATGCGCAGCCGGCAGATGCCAGATCGCTTCGAGTCCGGTCTCATCGACATGCGAGCCCAGATGCGCAGACATCTTTGCGTTGCCCAGAGCTGTTTTGAATTCCAGGTCGGCGGGAGCATCATAAACCGGGTTCGAATTCAACATGACGAGCCAATCGACCTTGCCCGCATTCAAATCTGCAACCAGGCCCTTTAAGTCTGCAAACTGGTCTGGAGAAGCGAAAGACTTACTCTCAGGCTCCAACAGGAATTTGACTGTCTTACCCACATTGCCCAGAGCATTGTTGGTCGCCAGCGCAGCTTGCGCCACCGATTCATCGCCAAGCAGCCCCGGAATTACTACACTCTTGCCCGCGTTGGCCTTCAGATCTGCAGCCAGCGAGTTCAGAAATTTAGTTTGCTCAGCGGTCCAGCTATAGCTCGGTGCCGAAACCCCCGACGCGCCAACCGCAGCAGCCAACGCCGCCGCGAATGCCGGAATCTCGCTCGCCCTCAGCCCCAGCCGATGCTCGGCCTTCATGCCGGTCGTCGACGGCGTGCTCTCGATTACGTACAGGCGGTTGAGAGTCTTGTCGCCATCGGCCAGCTTGCGCCGCTTGGCATACTCGCGAATCAGCTTGTGCGATCCCGGAAAGCTCGCGCCCGAAAGGAAATCCGCATCGAGCGAGACAATCACATCGGCCTGTTCCAGCGCGTACTGCGGAGCCACTCCCTTCGCGTACTGGCTCCCCGCCAGCGCCGGATCGTACTGAATCAACTTCGCCTTGGGATACGCCTTCTGCGCCTCGCTCCACTGCCGCTGCAAGGTCGGGGAAGTGAACGAAGTCGACAGGAAGTAAATCCCCTCGCCGCCATTGGCCTTGCCTGCATTGAGCCGCTCGCGGTAGGCCGCATAAAAATCTGCCCACTCCGCGGCGTTGCCGCGCAGCGTCGCACGCTGCGAACGGTCCGGGTCATAGAGATCCAGCAGCGAGCCCTGCGTAAACACATCCGAAGACCCCTGATTGTAAGGGTGATCCGGATTGCCATCGACCTTGATCGGCCGGTACGCATCGCTCTTCACCAGCAGCGGAACGCCTCCCGTAGCGAAGGGAAATGCCGTGGCAAAGTAATTCGACTTGCCCAGAATCAGATCTTCAGGAGCCTTGACGTACGGATAGATCGGCTCATCCGGCTGCTTGGTGCAACCGGCCATGCCGGCCAGCGCCAGAGAAGCGCCCATCAGCTTCATGAACCCGCGCCGCGAGACCGGATCGACCCACTCCTGCGCCTGATCAGGGAACTCCTTGGCAACAGCAGCCTCAAACTCCGGCGTGCCAGCAAGCTCATCGATCGACCGCCAGTAGCGCTTGCCCTTCTTGCCCTTCAGCTGCTCGCGCACCTCGGCCAGCGTCATAGCTTCAGCCGCCGCAATGCCGCCGCGATTCTCGTTCTCCGGTTGCATCATGCCTTTCCCAATTTCGCTGCTCATCGGTGGCACACCTCGCAGCTTGAAAGCTCATT
>DATAZR010000142.1:0-34188 GCA_036271955.1 Acidobacteriaceae bacterium | reverse complement strand
GGCGCGTTGAGGCTGATGGCCAGCTTGGGGCGAACTTTTTCCTGGGCGAAGCGCAGAATGCCGGGGACGATGCCGGAAGTAGAAACTGTCATGCGCGGTGCAGCGATTCCGACTTCGTCGATGAGCAGGCGAACGGCGGCCATGAAGTTGTCGTAGTTCAAAAAGGGCTCGCCCATGCCCATGAAAACAAGATTGACGCGGCTCTTGTTGAGCTCGATGCGGTGGCGTTCGAGCACGGCTACAACCTGACCGGCGATCTCACCGGGAGTGAGGTTGCGCTGCAGGCCGAGCTTGGCCGTCAGGCAGAACTGGCAGTTGACTGCGCAGCCGATCTGGCTGGAAACGCAGATAGTAGCCCTTCGAAAGGCACTGGCCGTGCCGGACGATGTGCCTTCGACGTCGGCATCTTCGCTATACTCGGCGCCGTCATCGCCTTCCGGCATCCAGACGGTTTCTACGGTTTGGGTTCCGGTCTGGATGAGGTATCGTTCGGTGCCGTCGACGCTCTTGAAGCTCTCGGCAATCTGCGGGCGGCCGATCTCCCATCCCGCGCTGGAGAGCTTTTCGCGAAGCACTTGAGGGAGCGTCGTGATCTGGTCGAGATGCGTGGCGCGTTGGCGATAAAGAGCTTCGGCTAGCTGGCGTCCGCGATACCCTTTCTCGCCCATCTCCACAAAAACCTGTGTCAACTCTGCAGTGTTCAAGCCGAAAAGACGGCGAGACGCTGACTCAGCAGCAGCAATGGAGCTGCCGAGCGTGACCAGCGGTGCCGATTCTGGAAAGGTTTCAATCATGCTAGTGGCAGCAGAACAGGACGAATTGCTGCTACTTAAGAATACCAGTTATGTGCATTTTCAGGCACAATCCCGTGAGCGAACAGACGCTCAATTCGCGATTGCGATAACGGCTGATCTGGCTGCCAATCCAGCGTAGAATCGCCGGACAGTCTGCCTTCTCACAGGTGCTAAGGCTAAAGGGATCGACGTGATCCTGGAGCCGTTGACGCGGTCCCAGGATCGGTCGATGTGAGGAGGTGGGGCGAGATGCCCAAACCCGAGCCGAAATGGCTCAAGGTGGTTGTCAGGGTAGCGCTTGACTGGCGCTTCCTGATAGCTGCGGCAATTCTCATCCGAGTGCTACTTCGGTAGTGCTCACTGCTCCGGGGGCCCTAGCACGGCTCTCGGACCTACCTTGACTTTAGTGTGCGCTTGTCTGCTGCGAGAAGTCAATCCAAACAAAGACTGGTAGCCACGCGAGAAGTTACAATCGAAGTGTGAGCTATGACAACTAGTCCTCCGATTTTGATTAATCCGATTGCCCCGACCGACACGACAACCGTTCGAAACTTGCGCCGTACCGTGCTGCCCAACGGCTTGATCGTTCTCACCGAGCGAATGGAGCATCTGCGTTCGGTGGCGATGGGCGTGTGGGTCAAATCCGGCTCGCGCTACGAGGCTGCGGAGATCAACGGCATCTCGCACTTTGTGGAGCACATGCTCTTCAAAGGCACGCGTTCGCGCTCGGCGCAGCACATTGCCCGCGAGATGGATGCGATCGGCGGCAATCTCGATGCGTTTACCGGCAAGGAAACGATCTGCTTCAGCGTGAAGGCGCTGTCGAATCATGTGCCGATTGCGCTCGATGTGCTGAGCGACCTGGTGCTGAATCCGGTTTTCGCCGATACGGACATTGAGCGCGAGCGGGGCGTGATTCTCGAAGAGATCAAGATCGACGAAGACAATCCCGACGTGCTGGTGCACGAGATCTTTACCCAGAACTTCTGGAAGGATCAGCCGCTGGGCAAACCGATTCTGGGAACGACGAAAACCGTCTCCGGCTTGCAGCAACCGACTCTTTTCGGCTACCACTCGGAGCGGTTCCGGGCCGGAAATATGGTCTTTTCTGCGGCCGGCAATCTCGATCATGACCAGTTTGTGGCTTCAGTGGCGGAGAAGTTCGATTCGCTTCCGGCTGGCGGAGAGAACATTTCCTTTCAATCGGCACAGGTGAGCGCGCCGATTATTCTGCGCAACAAGCGGTCGCTCGAACAGGTGCAGATCTGCCTGGGCGTGCCTTCGCCGCCGATTACCGACGAGAACCGCTATGCGACGTTGATCTTGAACACAGTTCTGGGTGGCGGGATGAGCTCGCGGCTGTTCCAGACGATTCGCGAAGAGCGCGGCATGGCGTACTCGATCTACTCCGATCTGAGCCCGTACAGCGATACCGGCGCGCTTTGCGTCTTTGCCGGCACATCCGCGGACAAGACGCTGGAGATGCTGGACCTGGTGATGGCCGAGTTCCGCTCGTTGAAAGAAACGCTGCTCAGTGAAGAGGAACTGCATCGCGCCAAGGAACAGGTGAAGGGCAATATTCTGCTGGGCCTTGAAAGCTCGGGATCGCGTATGTCGAATCTGGCGCGGCAGGAGATGTACTTCCACCACTTCTTCAGTGTGGAAGAGGTTTTGGAGCGGCTGGATGCGGTGACTGCGGACCAGGTGCAGACGATGGCGCAGAAGCTCTTCGTTTCGGAGCGGATTGCGGTGACGCTGCTGGGTCGGTTGGATGGGCTGAAACTGCACCGGTCTCGGCTCGTGTGCTGAAGCCGCAAGCGATTTCCGCCCCTGGAACGTCTATTGCGTTTAGAGCTGTCCCAGGTGCGCCCTTACCTGCTCAGGGCTTTCCTTTTGGCTGGTAAGGGGTTAGGATTCTTCTCGTGCAGCAAGGTTAGCTTTATGATGGACCGTTTGTATGACGAGGCTTTGGAGACTATGAACACTTTGCAAAAGACAACCTGCCGCCAACGCCGGAACGGCTTCACGCTGATGGAACTCTTGATCGTGATCAGCATCATGTTGATCCTGATGCTGATGGCTATTCCGAACTTCAACAAGATGCGCATTAACGTACATGAGACTTCGGCGATCAACTCACTGAAGGTCATCTATTCATCCCAGATCCAATACCAGACGACGTATCCGTCGAACGGCTACGCTTGTTCGCTGCAGTCACTGGGCGGCGATCCGAAGTCGGGCACTCCAACGCCGACCTCGGCGCAACTGTTGCAGGGCGATCTGCCGGCGGGCATCAAGGACGGCTACACCTTTGCCATCACCAACTGCAGCAAGGTGACCGTCAACAACACCGACCAGGTGACGAGCTATGAAGTGACGGCCGTGCCGCAGGCGGTGGGCAAGACCGGCAATCGCGGCTTCTGCATCGATACATACAATCAGATCAAGGTAGACCCGCAAGGCGGCACGAACTGCACCCAGCCTATTCAATGATCGAAAGACAGCTTAGCCTGCAGATTTCAAAGACTCCAAGCAGCAGAAGGGCGAGACGGATATTCTCCGGGCTCGCCCTTCTGCTGCTTTCCTGCTTGCCCGCCTGGAGCCAGCAGGTGGTGCTGTCGGCGAACGACCTTGCCAAAAAGGTCGATGAGCACTACAACCATTTGCAATCGCTGAAGACGAACTTTGTCGAGCAGTATGACGGGCTGGGCCAGCATCGCAGTGAGTCGGGTGTGATGATGCTGCGCAAGCCGGGGCGGATGCGCTGGGAATACTCCAGCACGCCCGGCAAGGTCTTTGTGTTGGACGGCAAGTATGCGTGGTTCTATGCGCCGGGCGATACGCAGGTGCAGCGGATTGCGGCCAGCCAGCTGGACGATCTGCGCTCGCCGCTGCGCTTTCTGCTGGGGCATACGAAGATCGAGAGCGAGCTGACCGGATTGACTTTAGCTGCAGGATCGAATGGTGGTTACAAGCTTGCCGGCGTGCCGAAGGGACAGCAGCAGCGCATCGCCAAGCTCTCCCTCGATGTGACGGCTGCGGGAACGATCACTGGCATCGAGATCGATGAGGCGGATGGAGCGGAGACGCGTTTCTCGTTTACGGGCGAGCAGCCGAACGCGAAGATTCCAGAGATTGCGTTCCATTTCACGCCGCCGGCGGGTGTGCCGGTAGTCGATGCGCTGCCTCCTGTCTAGGAAGGGCTCGCCGTCTGGATATGAGAGGTTCGTGCTTCGCACGAATTAGGCCCATGTCTCAGAATCGAGACATGGGGCACCCGGTGTCTCGATGGCAATTATTTGTTATTGGCGTGATCTTTAATAACTAATGTAGTGATTTTTAGTAGATAACGTCATGACACTTATTTGATGTTTGCTGGTTTAGCCTCATTCAATTCGCGAAATTACATTCGCCAATTGAAGCAGCTCGGAGGATTGATCGTCATCCATCGGAGTGGGCGCGGCGAGCACCCCTCCCCACTCCTTTTTGGCTGCCCTACTCGTAGCGGAGGGCTTCGATGGGGTCGAGGTTGGCGGCGCGGATGGCGGGGATCATGCCGCTGACCAGGCCGGTCACGATCAGAATGCCAGTGGCGACCAGAACCGAGGCCGGGGAGATGCGGAGATAGATGTCGGCGTTCTCGGCGTTGGCGGCGATGGCGCTGTAGAAGGTGATGCGGCCGACGGCTACAGAAACCACCTCAGCAAGCAGGATACCCAGCCCACCGCCGACGCCGGTGATGACGAAGGCTTCGGCGAGGAACTGGGTGAGGATGTGGCGTTTCTGCGCGCCGAGGGCTTTTTCGATGCCGATTTCGCGTGTGCGCTGCTGCACGGCTACAAACATGATGTTCATGAGGCCGATGCCGGCGATGCCGAGAGTGAGGGCTCCGACCATGGCCAGCAGCACCTGCAGGGCGATCGAGAGAATGCGGAACTGGCTGAGCTGCTGCATGAGATTGGCGACAAAGACGGCGTTGTGATCGGTGGGGCGGAAGTTGTGGGCGGCGGCGAGGGTTTCGCGCAGGTTCTTCTCAACCTGCTGATAGTCGCCGCTGTAGTTGAGCCAGATTCCGTCGAGATACTTGGTGTCTTTGATGTCGCTCATGGTGCTGAAGGGGATGTAGATCTGGCGGTTGCTGTCGTTGTCGCCCTCCTGCATTTTGGCGGCGAGGACGCCGATAACCGTGAAGCGGATGCCGTTGAGGCGGATCGACTGGCCGATGGCGTATTCGCCGGAGAAGAGTTTGGTCTTGGATTCGGAGCCGATGACGGCGACGTGGGCGCGCTGCTCTTCCTCCGCTCCGTTGAAGAAGCGGCCGGTGTCGGTGGGCAGATGCATGACGTCCTGGGCAACTGGATAGACACCGTTCACGGTCCAGGTGTAGGTGTGGAGCTCGTCCTGCACGGGCACATCTTTGTTGACCATGGGCGTGATGTGGATGAGCCCGGGAACGCCGTTGGCGACGCGATCGATATCGTCGTCGGTGAAGCGGACCTTGACGCCGGCTTTATCGCCGCCGGCCTGCATGCTGGTGCGTCCGGGGAAGGCTCCGATGAGGCTGGTGCCCCATTGGGCGAAGATGGCTTCGATCGCGCGGCTGAAGCCTGCCCCATAAGCGAGAAGCAGCACGACGGTGGCGATGCCCCAGGCCATGCCGACGATGGTGATGGTGGTGCGGCGGCGATTGTAAACCATCGCTTCCCAGGCCTGGCCGAGAATGTCTTTGAACATAGAAACCGTTCCTTCACTTCGTTCATAAAAGCAAGATCCTTCGCTTCGCTCAGGATGACAAGCCGGTTGGGATGTTCAGGATGAAGATGCCTTGTAGATAAGGTTCGTGATCAACATGCACTCCCATTACTACTCTCTGCGCAATGCTTCTACTGGCTCGAGTTTGGCGGCCATGCTGGCGGGGTAGACTCCGGCGACGATGCCGCAGACGGCGAGCGAGCCCATGGCCAGCGCGGCCGACCACCACACGAGTTGCGGTGGATCGAAGCCGGGCATTTTACCGGTGAGCAGGGCTTGCAGGATGGCCATGAAGCCTGCGGAGATGGCAATGCCGATGCCTCCGCTTAGCGTGGTGAGAATCAACCCCTCGAAGAAGAACTGCGTGAGGATACTGCGGCTGGTGGCTCCGAGGGCTTTGCGCAGGCCGATTTCGCGGGTGCGCTCGGTGACCGAGACGAGCATGATGTTGATGATGCCGACGGCTCCCAGGCCGAGGGTGACGATGCCGACGCCGCCGAGGAAGACGTCCATGGCGTCGAAGATCTTGTCGACAAGCTGGGTGGTGTGGATGGTGTCCCACTCATCGAAAGCTTCTTTGAGCGATGGATCGAAGCTGTGGTTGGCGGCGATGGTCTTGTGCACGGCGGCGAGCGCGGCGACGTCATCGCCCTTTTTCGTGGGCTGGTACTGGAGGGAGGTCAGGGCATCCTGGGGGATGTTTTCGCCTTTCATGGCGAAAAGCTCCTGCATGGTGGTGAGCGGGATGTAGACCTTCTGGTCGTCAAAATCGTTGTTGCCGCGGCCCGAGGTGGCGGTATGGCCGACGACAGTGAAGGCAGTGCCGTTGATGGTGATGGTCTGGTCGATCATCGGATGGCCGGGAAAGAGCAGATGGGAGGTTTTGAGGCCCAAAACGGCGACGCGACGGCGCTGGGCGAGATCGGCGGCGTCGATGAAGCGGCCTTCTTCCATCTTGACGAAGCGCACATCGGTGAAATTGGGCTCGACCCCCATGACCTGCGACGAGGTGTTGGACCAGGCGCTGACCTGGTAGAGGTCGGTACGGTTGAGGATGGCGGTGACCGCGCGAAGCTCCGGCAGCTTGCGCAGATTGGCTTCATCCTGCAGGGTGAGCTTGTAGGGGCGCATGGCGGTGTGCTGATTGGGGAGGGCGGGGATGGTGGCGCTCCACATCATGATGACGTCGTTGCCGACGCTGGCGAGATTGCGTCGCTGGCCGGAGCGGAAGCCCTCGCCGAGGCCGACGAGGACGAGCAGCGAGCCGACTCCCCAGGCGATGCCGAACATGGT
Organism: Acidobacteriaceae bacterium; assembly: GCA_036271955.1. Classification (GTDB taxonomy): domain Bacteria; phylum Acidobacteriota; class Terriglobia; order Terriglobales; family Acidobacteriaceae; genus Acidicapsa. The sequence goes on along the minus strand of DATAZR010000142.1, from coordinate 27,349 downwards.
AAGGAAGGTGCGCAGCTTGTTGGCCATCATGGCGCGGAAGACTTCGCCGAGAATATCGCCAAAATTTTGCATGAGACGCTGCCCTCTCCTAGAAAGCTGTACGCAAGTGATCTGCGGGAGGTTCCGTGAACCCAGGCGAGAAAACGCTGACCTTTGGACGATTGCGGCAGCGGTGAGTTACCGGGAATGGGATGAGAGTGGAGGGATTTGAGATGAATCGAAGGGATGGGGTGTGGATCAGCGCAGCATGGCGCTTAACGCAAAGTGGCTTCGATGGGATCGAGTTCGACGGCCGGGGAAAAGCCGAGGTGGTGCCAGAATTCGCAGACGAGCGACTGCGTTTCAGGAGATGTGCGGGTGGTGATTCGGATGGGGATTGGGATGGGGTTGGGCGCGGCATCTTCGGAGAGCCGAGTGGCGTCGAGGGCCAAGCCTACGCACTTGTCCGGGCGGTAGGTGCAGCTGGCCAGGTCGGCGATGGAGAGGTTGGTGGTGGGCGTGGCGAAGACCGTGCGCGGGGGGGCCATGCGGTCGAGGAGGCTGAAGATTTCGAGCTTGGATTCGAGCTCGTCGGGGACGCAGTCGATGGCCAGGTCAGCCTGGCGCACGGCTTCTTCGACGGTGCCGGCGAAGCTGACCTGAGGCATGGCGGCGGGGCCGAGCGCTTCGCGGAGGGATTCTTCGGCGTGACGCAGGCTGGCGGGCATTACGTCTTCGAGGACGACATGAAAACCGGCGCGGGCCGCGTGGCGGGCCAGACGGCGGCCCAGCGGTCCGGCGCCGATGATGGCGACAGTGATTGTGTCGGGAAGAGACATGCGAATCGGCTCGGAGTGTAGAAGGGGAATGACTGCGCGCGCCGGAAAATCCGAAACGAAGGTCTAGATGGTTTCTTTCAGGGAGCTTTTGGCGGCGAGCGCGTCGAGAACATCCTGAGCGCTGGGCTTGGCCTGGGCGAGATGCGCGGAGACGAGGGCGCGCTCGTTGTCGTCCAGCGTGGCTACTCCGGTAAGGATGCGGCGCAGCGTGACCGAGACGTCGTCGATGTAGTTCATGAGGCGAATTGCTTCTCCGGAGAGTGGCATGGCGGGGGTCCTCGTGGGGATTGGTATCACTTGTCATTGTCCGCGCTGAGGGGTGGGGGTGTAAAGGCGCGGCTACTGCCAGCGGAGGCGGATCAGGGCTACTCCCTGACGCGGCAGGTTGAGGGAGATGGAGGCGACACCGGCCTCGACCGGGACCGTATGGGCAGCGATGGACTGCTGCAAAGCGCCGGCGGCTTCGAGCTTTTGCTGCTGCTCGGGCGAGGGCTGGGCGGGGCTGCCCATCTGCTGCCAGGCAGTGTAGGCGTTGCTGTGGGTTGCGTCCATGCGGAACTCTTCGGCGGTGACGGATTTTGAGGCGATGCCATCATGACTCAAACCATCGACGGCGAGGTGGATAGCGGCTTCGGGAGCGGTTACGTCTTCGTCGTGGTAGTTCCAGACGAGGATGTCTGCTTCATGATTGCCGTTGCTGGAGTTCGCCGTGGCGACGGCGTTGATGTCGGGCGAACCTACCACGCTTTCCTGGTCGATATCGTCGAGAGATATGGCTCCGCTGCTGTGGGTTTCTACCCAGTTACCGCCTAACATGCCCATCATTCGGAATACATTCAGGACGGGCTTGTCGATGCCGTTGGTGGCTAACTCGCGGAAGCCGGCGAAGTAAGGTTGGTCTTCGAATTCAAAGGCCCATGTTACTGCGCCTTCGACTTTGAGGTTGTATCTGCTGGCGAGCTCGTAGGTACGCATGGTGGCTTCGGCTACGCTTACGCCGTAGAGCGGGCCGTTGCGGTAGCCGTTCTCGGGACCTTTGCAGGCGGCGCAGCCTTCGGGATCGCTTTCGCCGAGGACGATGGGGGTGTTTTTCCACTCGGGATAGGAGGCGATGACGCGCATGCCGCGATCGATGGCGCGAAGCTGATGGCCAATATCCATGCGGACGTGGCTACCGTTGGCACCGCTTACAGAGATGGGACGGCCCTTGGGATGGTAGCTGATGAAGTCGAGCGGCGCGCCTGTCTTGCCGGTTGCGGTGTTGACGCCGTGGGCGCAGTGTTCGAGGAACTGGCGAAGGAAGGCTTCGGCGCGGCTGGAGGTGACGCCGGTCGATTCCGGACCCCCGATGCGGGCGTTGGGAAGTACAGTACGGATGGCGTTGGCGGTTACATCGTATAAGTGGTCGTACTCTTCTGGAGTGCCTTTCCAGTAGCCAATGTCGGGCTCGTTCCAGACTTCCCACATCCAGTTATCGACGCTGCTGCCGTAGCGCTGTTTGAGATGTTCGGCGTAGGCGTGGACTAACTTGCTCCACTTATCGTAGTCCTTTGGCGGATAGGCCCAGCCGGTGTAGATATCTCCTTTGGGAAAGGTGTGGCGATAGGGCTCGGGATGGGTCGAAAGCGCTTCGGGCATAAAGCCGATTTCGACCAAGGGGCGGACGTGCGCGGAGGTGATGGCGTCGAAGATGCGGTCGGTGATGGTCCAATCGTAGATGGGCGTGCCGTCGGGTTTTTCGGTGTAGGCGTTGGTTGAGCCCCACTTGAGCGAGCCCTCGCCATTGCCGGAGGTGAGCAGGTTGTGGGGGCGAAAGTAGACCGGGACGGGGCTGAGGGCGCTGAGTTCGTGGAGGAGCTTTTGGCCGTTGGGGGCGTAGGTGTAGTTGGGCTCGTCGGCTCCGAAGAAATTCCAGATGGGCCGGTAGGGGCCAACGAGCTTGTCCGCGTGCACCGTGATAGTGACAGGCTTTGGGGTTTGCGCGGCGGAGGATAGGGCCGCGAGAGCGCAGAGCAGCGCTCCGGCGAGATGCTGGTGAAATTTCTGCTGCCTACCCAAGGTAAGTTTCATGCGCACCCCTTGATTGATCCTGTTGGGAAACGATTTCTGAAGTTTCTCGACAGGACCGATATTACCGCATGCGAGTGCTGCTCCCGCAGGCATGACTGCGATTAGGGAGTTGAGCCGGCCCGGCCTCGGCGGAAGAGGATTGTTCCCTCTTCGAAGCCTGGACCGGCTGGCTCGAAGCCGCACTTTTCGAGGACGCGGATGGAGCCGCGCAGGTCGGGGAAGGTCTGGGCGACGAAGGCGCGAATTTCGCGGCGGGTTTGCAGCCAGGGCAGCATGGCGGCGACGGCTTCGGGTGCGAAGCCCTGGCGCTGCCAGCTGGGCAGGATGCCGTAGCCGATTTCGGCTTCTCCGGTTTCGGGTTTGGGCAGGCCGGAGCCGAAGCTGCCGATGAGTGTGCGTGTGCCTGAACTACTGTCGCGCAGGGCCAGATAACGGCACCAGCCGATGGCCTCCGGCGATTCGGCGAAGAGGTTCAAGAGATATTCGAAGACGTGGGGCTCCCAGTGCTCGTGAGGCCATTCGGAGGGAACGGTGGCTCCGATGGATGCGCCGAGTTCGGCTCGCATTTGGTCGCTGATTTGGCAGCCGTCTTTCTGCTGGATGTGGAGGGACTCGGGGGTGACGGCGATGAGGTCGAGGCGCGGGGTGAGGATGTCTTCGAAGATGGGGGTGGAAGGGATTGCTGGATTGCGAGTTACATCCTGGGGCAAATCATGGGATGGGTCGTGAGACAGGCCGTTCTTCATTGGGATCGCTTTCGTGGATGCCGCGTTGGGTCAGGTTCTAAGCGGGCATCGGGCTGGAATTGCGCAGGTGTGCGAGTTCCCTGCTGCTGGAGAGCAGTGTGGAGCTCTTCTAATCAAGCTGCGAATTTAGCGAAGGACGATCATAGGCGATGGCGGAATAGTAGCATGTTGGGATGTTCACGCGATCTGATCTGTCTGCTTCGTTGGCGATCTTAACTGTTCTGGTGATAGCGACTCCGGCCGGGCTGGCTGCGGGTTTTCCGAAGAACTACAAAGGCACTCCGTACCACGACAGCCGATATGCTGGCGGCGCGCAGAAGATTCCGGGGCGTGTGGAATGCGCAACCTACGATATTGGCGGCGAGGGCGTTGCTTATCACGACACTACCGAAAAGAATGAGGGCAGCGGCGGGTTGAATCCGGCGGATGGGAGCTATCTGAACGAGTTTCGGATGCATGAGGCGGTCGATACTTCGTACACCAAGTTTCACGATGCGATCGATAACAATCCCTACAACAAAGTCGTGCCGGAAGAGAACCAGTTGTATGTGGGGTGGACGCAACCAGGAGAGTGGTTCAACATTACGGTCGATGTTGCGCATGCTGGAATTTATCGAGCAGACCTCTTGTATACCTCGAATCGCGGCGGGACGATCTCGATGGATGTGAATGGAAGCGATGCGACTGGGCCTATCGCGATTGCATCGACTAACGATGCAGCCGATCCGGTGGCGTGGAGACAGTGGCATCACTGGAACTTGGCGAAGAGCCTCGTGCGAGTAAAACTGGCTGCGGGGAAGAATTTGCTTACGGTGCATGTCCTGACCGAGGGCAATATGAATCTGGCTTATTTTCAGTTCAAGGCAGATTGACGGGGCTAAAGCCCAATTGATTTTTGCTGGCTTTATGTACGGGCTAAAGCCCGTACCTTTCAAAACGATTCAATGGTCACGATGTAAACAAATGTCAGCACAGTCAGCAAACCGCAGGTCCTTCGACTGCGCCTCTCGCGATAAGGCTGCGAGAGTCTCCGCTCAGGATGACGATTCTTATATAGGTTCAAACACTTACCAGCGCTTACCGACCTTGGAATATCTGAATCAGCAGCCATGCGTTGAGGCCGGCGATGAGGATGGCTACGGCCCAGGCCAGGACTTTGAGCCATGTCGCGTTGGCGAACTCGCCCATCTTGCGGCGGTCGCTGGTGAAGGCGACGAGCGGGAAGACGGCGAAGCTCAACTGCATGCTGAGCACGACCTGGCTGAAGATGAGCAGCTTGGCGGTGCCGTGTTCGCCGTAGAGCGCGACCACGATGATGGTAGGCACGATGGCTGCAAGGCGAGTGATGAGGCGGCGCTTCCACTGAGGGAGGCGGATGTTGAGGAAGCCTTCCATGACGACCTGGCCGGCGAGTGTTCCGGTCAGGGTTGAATTCTGGCCGGAGGCAAGCAGTGCGATGGCGAAGATGGCGCTGGCGCCGCCGACTCCGAGGAGCGGCGAGAGCAGGCGATAGGCGTCTTCGATTTCGGCGACTTCGGTGTGGCCGCTGCGATGGAAAACGGCTGCAGCAACGATGAGAATCGCGGCATTGACAAAGAGCGCCATGGTGAGCGCGGCGGCTGAATCCCAGTTGGCGAAGCGGATGGCTTCGCGCTTGCCCTCGATGGTGCGCGGGTAGTTGCGGCTCTGGACAATCGAGGAGTGCAGATACAGATTGTGGGGCATGACGGTCGCGCCGAGGATGCTGATGCCGATGTAGAGCATTGCGGGGTCGGTGATCAGCTGGCTGCGCGGCACGAGAAGATTGCTCAGGATGGGCGCGAACTCGGGGCGCGAGAGGATAATTTCAATCCCAAATAACGCGGCGATAGTGCCGATGAGGACGATGACCAGCGCCTCGATGTAGCGGAAGCCGCGATGCTGGAGTAGCAGGATCAGCAGGACGTCGAGGCTGGTGATTATTACTCCGACCATCAGCGGAATGTGGAAGAGAAGCTGCAGGGCGATGGCCGAACCGATGACTTCGGCGAGGTCGCAGGCGGCGATGGCGATTTCGGCGATAGCCCAAAGAGCGAAGGATGTGCGGCGGCTGTAGCTGGCGCGGCAGGCCTGGGCGAGATCCTGCTCTGCGGCGACGCCGAGCTTGATAGACAGGCTTTGCAGCAGTATGGCCATCAGGTTCGAGACCATGATGACGAAGAGCAGGGTGTATCCGTAGCGCGAGCCGGCGGCGAGATCGGTGGCCCAGTTGCCGGGGTCCATGTAACCGACAGCGATGAGGAAGCCGGGACCGACGAAACCGAGGACACGGCGCCATATCTGCGGCGAGCTGGAGACGTGCACCGAAGAAAAGATGTCCGGCATGGAGGGGCGAAGGACGGGGACTTCGCCGGTCGGATTTTCGGTGACATGCGTGGCCATAGGGAGATAAGGGGGAGAATCGCCCTTAGCAAGAGTATGCCACAGGATGTTAACTATGGTTAATAAAAATTTGGATGCCGGGCTTTATTTGATCGAATCTTTACCCGATTCCCTGGATGAAACGCGCTTAACCCACACTCTTTCGGCGGCGGGGCGGCCGAGGGTTACCGGCCCTACTGGGGTTTGGATGGAGACGGTCTGGTCGTAGTTCTTGGCCAGCAGGCGGACCCGGACGTTGGGGCTGATGCCGGATTGATATAGAAAAACCAATAACTTAGGGTCGCGTTCGTAGAGGGCGGAGACGAGATAGTCGGTGCTTTCGACGCCTTCGGAGAGCTGGATGAGGCCGCGCTTGCGGCGCTGGGTGGGGTTTTCAGGCAGGACGGTGTTGCCGTGGGGACAGGTTCCCTGCTCGCCTAGCTTTTCGATGAGGCGGGCTTCGAAAGCGGGTGAGACGGCGTGCTCGAGGCGCTCGGCTTCGGCGTGGATCTCGTACCACTCCATGCCGAAGATTTCGCTCAACATGCGTTCGATGAGGTGATGGCGGAGCGCGGTGCGGTAGGCCTTCTCCTTGCCGCTGGCGGTGAGGCGAATTAAACGGTCGGGGCCGTCGGGTTTAACTTCGACGAAGCCGTCGCGCTTAAGGCGCTTGAGGGCCATGGTGACGGCGGGCGCGGAGACGGAGAGCCAGTGGGCCAGAGTGGCGGGGATGACGTGGTGGCCTTCGGATTCGGCTTCGAGGATGGCTTTGAGGTAATCCTCTTTGGATACGGTGATGGATTCGGTCATGAGTTGGCGCTCGCTGGGAGCAAGCTTTGATTATAGGCAGGAGTGCCAACGCCTTCAGCAGGAGTGAACCTGGCATCGTGGTTCGCCGTATCAGTTTTCGGCTAAGGAAAAATTTCGTGACGAGTCCCCTTGCGTTCCAAGGGGAAGTTGTGAGAGTCTTCCCTTGAAATCACAGGGGAGCGTGTCGATGCCGATGGATAGAGCCAAACTGGACCTTTTTCGCGGCACGCTGGATGTGCTGATTCTCAAAGCTCTGGTGTGGGGGCCGCTGCATGGCTATGCGATCACGAGCCTGATTCGGCGGCAGAGCGACGATGCCTTGCTGGTGGAAGAAGGCACTCTGTACCCGGCGCTGTGGCGGCTGGAGAGCAAGGGATTGCTGGAAGCTGAGTGGGGCCTGTCCGAAAACAATCGCAAGGCCAAGTACTACAAGCTCACTGGCGATGGGCGCAAGCATCTGCGGCTGGAAACGAAGACGTGGGAAGCGTATGCGGAGGCAGTGGCGAAGGTGCTGGGCGCGACGCAGCCTCCATTGCCGGAGGAGGCGGGATGAAGCGAATGTGGCAAATGCCTCTGTGGCGGCGCTATGCGCGGTTCTTTGGGCCTGATCCCAAGGCCGATGTGAAGGACGAGCTTCTGTTTCATATCGACGCGAAGATGGACGATCTTATTGCGCAGGGCTGGCGGCGCGATGCGGCGCGGAAAGAAGCGGAGAGGCAGTTCGGAGATTTACGGGCAGTGCAGCAGATGGGCGAACGAATAGGAGAAAAGATGGAACGACGCAGACGGCTTAACGATTATTGGAATGAGTGCCTCCAGGATGTGCGCTTTACGGTGCGCAATCTTGGACGCAATCGCGGCTTTGCCATTGTCGCCATTTTGATTCTGGCGCTGGGCATCGGCACCAATGCTGCTGTCTTCAGTGTGGTCAACACGCTGTTGCTGCGTCCGCTGCCGTTTCCGGATTCGGACAAGCTTGTCTGGTTCACAGGCGGAAGGAGCTTTGAAGCCAAGATACGAGCTGCTGCGGGGCTGTCTGGCGAGACTTACACGGTCGATGCCTATCAGGAGTTCCAACGCAACAACCGGTCTTTTGAGGCGGTCACGAGCTACCAGACTTTCTATGGGTCGCTGCAATACAAGCTCACCAATATTGGACAGCCAAAGCAGATATCCGCTGTTGAGGTCGCGGGCAACTTCTTTCCTACGTTTGGCGTTGAACCTGCGCTGGGCCGCAATTTCAGCGAGGAGGAAACGGTTAAGGGTGGCAGATCCGCTGCGATGCTGAGCTACTTTTACTGGAAGAACCAATTCGCTTCCGACCCCAGCATTGTGGGCAAGACGATTTCGATCAATGGGTCGCCGGTGACGGTGGTTGGCGTGCTGCCTAAGAGCTTCGATTTCGGCGCTGTCTTCGCGCCCGGCATGAAGGTCGATCTCTTCGTTCCCGCGGTGATGGACTTCTGGCGCACCTGGGGCAACACGCTGGCTATTGTTGGCCGCCTGAAGCCCGGCGTGAATGTAACTCAGGCGCAGGGTGAAGCCGACCGGCTTTTTCCTCTGCTGAAGACGCAGCACAAGAATTGGTATGAGGATTATTCGAGCGATCTGACGACGCTGAAGGATCATGTCGGCGGCAAGCTGCGGCGGTCACTGATCGTGCTGTGGTGCGCTGTGGCGCTGATACTGCTGATCGTCTGCGTGAACCTGTCGAACCTGCAGTTGAACCGGGCGGCGACGCGCAATAAGGAGTTCGCCATGCGACGAGCGCTGGGCGCAAGCCGTGGCCGGCTGATTCGCCAGATGCTTACTGAGAGCCTAGTGCTCTCCGCGGGCGGCGCAGTACTCGGTCTTGGCATAGCCTACGGAATTGTTTTTTACCTTGCGCATCAGGGCTCGATCACGCTACCGCTGCTTACGACGATTCGCGTCGACGGCGCGGCGCTGGGATGGACGCTGCTGATCGCGGTCGCTGTGGGTGTGCTCTTTGGGCTTGCGCCGGCATTCAAGATGTCTGGAGGCAATCTACAGGATGCACTGAAAGACAATGCCGCGGGGATGGGCGCGGGCCGCGGGCATCAACGCTTTCGCTCTACTCTTGTTATCTCGGAGATTGCGCTGGCTTGCGTTCTGCTCGTGGGCGCAGGCTTGTTGCTGCGCAGCTTTTTGAAGGTTCTCGACATCGATTTAGGTTTCGATCCATCTCATGCGGCGGCGATGAATATTGATCTGCCGAATGCAAGCAGTGCAAACCAGTTCGCACAGCGTGTTGCCACCTTCAAAGCGATCATCGATCGGGTCAGTGCGCTGCCTGGTGTCGAGTCCGCAGGCGTAGCGGATATGCTTCCGCTGGACCGCAACCGCAGCTGGGGACTGGAGGCAGTGGGGAAAGATCATCCGAAGGGATCAGATACCGGCGCGCTTGTCTATGTTGTAACTCCTGGCTACATCCCCACGATGGGCATGCATATCCGCAGCGGCCGCGATTTCAGCTGGCACGACAATGCTGCTGACGCGCAGCATGTCATCCTGATCAACGAAGCGATGGCGCGGCGTGAGTGGCCTGGCCAAGACCCGATCGGGAAGCTTGCCACTGACGTCGATAAGAATCCTGTTCGCGTTGTTGGCGTCGTGGCCGATGTGCATGAAAGCAGCCTCGAGCAGGCATCGAGCCCTGAAGTCTACATTCTTGCGACTCAGAACTCGGACATGGAAGGCGCGACGCTGGTGGTGCGCAGCCGCATCAAGCCGGAGGCGCTTTCGTCGAGCGTGCTGGGTGCGCTGCGCGCGATTAATCCAACCCAGCCGGCGACGGAGTTCCGCTCGCTGCAAGCGTTGGTGGATCACTCGGTTTCGCCGCGGCGGTTCTTTGTACTGCTGGTTACGCTGTTTGCGGGTCTGGGTGTGACGCTGGCTGCGCTGGGAATCTATGGCGTGATCTCTTACTCGGTCACGCAGAAGACGCAGGAGATTGGGGTGCGTATGGCGCTGGGCGCGAGCATGGGCCGTGTGCAGCGCGAGGTGCTGGCGGGCACGTTGCGGCTGGCGCTGATCGGGACATTCGTGGGGATTGTTGTCTCGCTGAGTGCGGCACGCATCATCGCTTCCCTGCTCTTTGCGACTTCGCCATGGGACCCGTGGACGTATGTGTGCATGGGGCTCGGACTGGTTGCCGTGGCAATGCTTTCCGGCTACTTTCCTGCTCTGCGCGCCTCACGCATCGACCCGATGATTGCGCTGCGCAGCAACTAGCTACGCAGCTAACGCTTCATGGAGATTTCACCACCGTAGAGTGTGAGCAGCGGATGGTGAATGACGGCGCGAAACTCGTAAGTACCTTTGGGTGTGAGGCCTTCGATGTGTGCGGTGATCGGGCCTGATTTGGTGATCGTCTCGAGCGGCGTTGCGGTCCAAGGCGAGGAGCGGGAGTTTACGTCTTCACCGAGGATGGGGCGGTATTCAAAATTGACTTGCAGCGATTTGCTGTCGCCCATGTCGAGGACTTCGCCTTGCAGTGTTTCCTGCTGACCCGAGGCTTCTGCGACTGAGTTGGTGGTCTGGATGTGCGGCGGGGTGAAGGCCGGTTCAACGTTTGTGATTTTCAACACGACGGGGTTGGGCCAGCGGAAGTTGTCCTGCAAGCGCTGTGCCTGCATGGCGCGGACATGAAGGCCGTCGGCTTCCTGATGGAATGTCGATTTGGGTGTGATCTCGGGGTGGTATTCGACTCGTTGATCGCTCTGGCCAAGGATGCTGACTTCGGTCTTGTCAGTAGCGCGGACGGAGTGCAAAGTGAACTCCTGCCAGGTGGCGCGTGGCCAGGGCTTGTCGGACTCGACGATGGCGTAGAGGGTCTTGCTGTCTTTCTTTTTGGTGAACCAGATGTCGCCTTCGTTGGTGATGACCCAGGGGCGCACGGCGTAGATTGCGTCTGAGTTGACGAACATCCACTCGGCGATTTCGCGCAGGCGCTCTTCTTCTTCAATGGGCAGTTCGCCATTGGGCTTGGGGCCGACGTTGAGCAGGAAGTTGCCGCCCTTGGCGCGGGTCTGAATCAACATGCGGATGAGCTCGCCGCCGGATTTGTAGTGCTCGTTCTGCGGCTGGTATTGCCATGCGGTGCCCATGGTCATGCAGGTTTCCCAGGCGCCGGGCATGGGCATGCCGGGGATGGTGAGCTCGGGGGTTTTGATGGCTCCGCGTGTGACGACGATGTCGGGGTTGAGCTGCCAGGCAAGATCGCGCAGGCCGACTGCTTCGCCATCGAGAAAGAGCGCGTCGATCTTGCCGTAGTGGGTGAGCAGTTCGCGAATCTGGGTCTGATCGTATTGCATGAGGCCGGGATTGTTGCGGGGCTGGACGCCGGGGACGGAACGCTCGATGGTCTTGCCGTTCTGATGCAGCCACCAGAAGTCGTCGGGCGAATAGTAGACGCCGGGAGCGATACCTTCGGAGCGGAAGGCGTCGAAGACCTCTTTGGTGATGTCGCGGTGGAAGGGCGTGTTCATGATGCCGAAGGGCGTGGTCTTCGTGTCGAACATGGCGAAGCCGGAGTGGTGCTTGGTGGTGAACATCACGTAGCGAATGCCGGCGAGATGGGCGAGGCGAGCCCAGTCGGTGGGGCGAAACTCGTGGGGATCGAAGGATTTGGGCAGGTCTTCGAAGAAGCGGGTAGTGTATTCGGGAGATGCGCCTACGAGCGAGTGGCTGATGACTACGCCGAGCTGGCTGTCGACGCTCCAGTGGATGAAGAGGCCGAAACCCTGATCGCGGAACCATTCGAGTCGCTCGGGCTTGTTCAGCGAGCCTGCTTCGGGGTCGTTTTCGGCGGCGAAGGAGATGGGGGCGAGCAGGCTGATAGTAGAAAGAACGATGGTCAGAAGGCGAAGGGCGTAGGAGAAACAGCGACGTCCGGACACGGGATTGGGCATGGCGGATGGGTCCATTCAATGGGGTGTCGAGAGCCTGGCGTGAGGCATCCACAACCATACAGGAACGGGTGGCCTGAACGTCTCACGGCGAGCTGTACGAGAGCGGTATTGCGGTTATCGCGGGTGCCTTAAGACGAGACAATCTTGTTCGCCGCGCAGCAGGAAGTCCTGAATTCGGGAAGCAAGATTGATGAGTACAAACTCGGCGCGAGCAGTTGGGCAGTTGCCGATCCGCAACCAGATCACTTTGGGTGGTCCTCCGAGTAAGGCGCTGCGCTCGGCAAAATCGGAGTCCTTGGAGACAATGGCAAAGCCATGATCGAGAGCGTACTGCCAGACCTGACTATCGGTCGCGCCTTCCAGGCCGCATTGCCCAATATGGAGCGAGCCGGGAAAGAGATCGCCGATGGCCGCCACGAGCCGAGGAGACAGATTCTCATCCAGAAGCAGCTTCACGTTGTCACGAAGTCAAATCGACGGTCGCCATCGGCTGCGAAGGCGAGACAGGCCAGCAGAGCCTCTTCGGTGAGGCTTGGAAAATCAGCGAGAATTTCTGCGTGCGACATACCCGCAGCCATGTATCCCAACACATCGTAGACGGTGATGCGCGTGCCGCGAATGCAAGGTTTGCCGCTGCGTCTTTCCGGATCGATGGTGATGATCTGCGAGTAGTCCACGAGATTGCCTCCACAGGCCTGGATGACTCCAGTATAGGACTGTTCATAGATTCTTCGCTTTTCGCTCCACGGACGAAGGCCTGTCAGAGTGAACGCCGTGCGCTCACGATGACAACGCTGCGGGAGTTGGTTGCGCAGGGGGCGTTGGCGGGGCTAATGGATCATTGTCGCGGTCGGTGACTTCTACGAGATCGGCGAGGCCGGCAGAGAGGTCGGGAGTCCAGGAGCCTTCGGGGGCGCGCCAGCTCCAGTTGCCGACGGCGATGGCGGGGGTGTTCATGCGAGCTTCGGAGCCGAGCTGGAGCAGGTCCTGCGCGGGGACGAGAGCGAGCTCGGCAACGGAGGCCGACGATGCACGCATCAGCGCCCAGACAGGGCTGAGAGCGACTGGGCCGACGTAGGTTTCGAGGGCGGCGCGCTCGACTTCGGTGGCTTTTTGCCACCAGCCGAGGGTGGTGTCATTGTCGTGGGTGCCGGTGTAGGAGACAGTGTCGGGCGCGAAGCGATGGGGAAGGTGGTTGTGCGCCTCCGCTCCGCTGAAGCCGAACTGGAGGACGCGCATGCAGGGCATGCCCTTGTCGATGCGGAGGGCATCAACTTCGGGAGTGATGAGGCCGAGGTCTTCGGCGACCAGGGGCAGCGGGCCGAGGGTGTGTTCGAGGCGGTCGAAGAGCTCTGCGCCGGGGGCTTTGACCCATTCGCCGTTGATGGCGGTTTCTTCGAGAGCGGGAATGGACCAGTAGGCTTCGAAGCCGCGGAAGTGGTCGAGGCGCACGATGTCGTATTGCATGCAGCTGCGGCGGATGCGCTGCACCCACCAGGCATAGCCGGACTCGGCGAGCACGTCCCAGCGGTAGAGGGGGTTGCCCCAGCGCTGGCCGGTGGGGGAGAAGTAGTCGGGCGGCACTCCGGCGACGTGGACGGGCTCGAGATCGATGTCGAGCTCGAAAAGGTGGGGATTGGCCCAGACGTCAGCTGAATCCATGCTGACGAAGATGGCGACATCGCCGAGGATGCGGATTTTGCGCTTGAGCGCGGCAGAGCGCAGGTTGCGCCATTGCTCTTCGAAGGCGAATTGAACGACTTGTTCGGTGGCGAGATCGCGGGCGAAGGTGGTTGCGGCTTCGGCCATGGCAGCGGGTTCGCGACGGCGCAGCGGTTCGGGCCAGGCGGTCCATGCGCCGGTCTTGAAGTGGCGGCGGAAGACGGCGTAGTAGGCGTAGTCGTTGAGCCAGGAGGCCTCGGATGTGCAGAAGGCGGTGAAACGCTGCCACTGACCCTGGAACTGTTCTTCGCTGGCGCCGCGATCGAGGAAATTCTGCGCGGCTTCGTAGACCAAAGGTAGCTTGCGGGTTTCGATGTCTTCGAAATCGACATTGCCGTCGCGGCCGGCGAGATCGGCGATGCGGCCGCCGGCGATCCAGCCCCAGTCGGCGAGGTGTTCGAGGCTGATCAGGTAGGGATTTCCGGCGAAGGCCGAGCTGCCGGCATAGGGGGAGTTGCCGTAGCCGGTAGGGCAGAGAGGTAACACCTGCCAGATGTGCTGCTTACCGGCGGCGAGGAAATCGAGAAAGCTGTAGGCCTCAGGACCGAGGTCGCCGATGCCACCGTAGGAGGCCAGGGAGCTGATGTGCATCAGGATGCCGGTTGAGCGTTGAAATCTCATGGTTTCATTATCGGCTGGATCGGGAAGGACGACCGCTCAAAAAGCGTCAGGATGCTACCTGACGGGACCGAAAGCAAAAGGACCATCGCTTTTGGGCGATGGTCCTTGGGAATTTACTGCCGATTCAGGATCGCCGTAAGCTTAACGGCCGAGAGGAGCAGCGGGTTTGGCCAGTTTGGCGTTGACCTGGATGAGCTTGGCTTTGTTGAACTGATCCTGGGCGGCTCCGACGAAGATGCCGAAGGCTTCATCGCGGCGCTGCTGCAGAGCCTGATCGCGGGTCTGATCGAGATTTTTGGCGATTTCGTCGGCGGTTGGCTCCTGCTTGTCCAGGATCTTGGCGACAACGCCGGTGCGCTGGGCGTTGATCGGTCCGCTGATCGCGCCGACGCTCAGGTCGAAGAGCTGCGGCGCGACGCTGCCAACCTGGCCGAAGTCAGGGACCTGGCCGGTATCGCCGACCAGTTCGCTGGTCTTGACGGTGGCTCCAACTTCCTTTGCGGCCTTGGCGAGGTCGTTGGAAGCATGAGCTTTGTCGGCGAGCTCCTTGGTCTTCTCGGCGAGCAGTTGAGGCAGGCGCTCGTCAGCGTAATCCTTGGCGACCTTATCTTTCCAGTCGGCAAAGGTTGGAGCGTGCGGCGGGGTGATGCCCGCGACCTGAAGGATGGCGTAGCCTTCGCCGGTAGGCGCGAAGACCGGCGGCGCGCCCTGCTTGAGGGTGAAGGCCTTGGAGATGACCTGCGAGCCGTCCGGCAGGCCCGCGATGGTGCCCTGCGCATTGACCGGCGGGGTCGTAACGAGTTGGAGATGATGGGCTGCGGCGGTCTGGGCGAGACCGCTCTTGGCTGCTTCGGTGGCCAGCGTCTGCGCGTAGGCGGATTCGGCCTGGGATTCTTTCTGGCGCAGTATCTGGACCTGGATGGTCGGCTCGACTTCGCTGAGCGGCTGGGTGTGCGCCGTCTGGCGCTCTTCGACCTGGATGATGTGGTAGCCGAACTGGCTCTTGACGATCTTCACGTCGCCGATCTTCTGGTTGAAGATGGCGGTGTCGAATTCAGGAACCATGGTGCCGCGACGGGCAAAGCCGAGCTCGCCGCCCTGTGCGCCGCTGCCGGGATCTTCGGAATATTTCTTGGCGAGATCGGCGAAATTCGCTCCACCCTGAATCTGTTTGAGCAGGTCTTCCGCCTTGGCCTTGGCTTCGGCATCGCTCTTGGCTGCTCCGCCCGAGGTCTTGATGAGGATGTGGCGCGAGCGGGCCTGTTCGGGAACCTGATATTCGGTCTGATGGGCGTTGTAGTACGCCTGAACCTCTTGCGGAGTGGCCTTGGGAGCACCGCCGGGGACCTGATCCAAAGTGAAGGCGAAGTAGCTGATCTTGCGTTCTTCAGGAACGGCGCTGGCGTAGCGTGCAGCGTTCTTGGTGAAGAAGGCCTGCAGATCGGCATCGGTGGGGTTGATCTGCTTGCGCAGGTCGTCGGATGAGATCACCGCGTAGTCGAACTTGATCTTCACGTTCTGCTTGCGGTACTGATCGCGAATTTCTTTATCGCTAACGGTGACGCCGTCAGTAAGAAAGGCGCGCAGGCGATTGATGGTGATGTCGTCGGCCAGGGCCTTTTCAAAGTTCGCAGTCGTCATATCGAACTGTTGGGAGATGAAGGCACGGTACTTGTCTTCGCCGATGAAGTTGCCGTTGGGAAAGAGCAGTTCGCCGTATTGGCCGGTGTGCAGGAAGGCGCGCACGTCGTCGTCATTGGCCTGGATGCCGAGGCTGGCGGCCTTTGCAAGCAGAATCTTCTGCATGATCAGCTGTTCGCCGACGCGCTGAACGATATAGGGCAGCGCGAAATCGGGGAGGCGCTGGCGCTGGAGCTGCTGCTGGGCAACCTCCTGCACGCGGGTCATGGAGACCTTTTCGCCGGAGAAGGTGTAGCGGCTGTACCAGTGCGGATAGACCGTGGCGTAGGTGTCGTTGGTCACCGTGGCGTCCTGGAAGATGCCGGGAATGAGGGTGACGACCATCGTAACGACGGCGGCGCCGATGATGACGATAAAGATGGCTTTGACGAAACGATTGTCTTTGCTTTGCAGAAAACGGATCATGAGCGGGCGACGACCTTCAGGGATGGGCGCGACCTGCGGGCATCGCTCAAGCGCGAATCGATTTCACACATCGATTCCGAATCGGGAGCCCTGCGGGAGGCGAACTTCTCCTACAGAAATTCTTGCTTCATTGCGATTATAGACGAGTTAGACGAGGTCTTTTGCGAGGGACCGGCGGGTTATGCGAACTCCGCGTGAAGAAATGGAACTGGCTGCCAAGGTGCGGTCTGCAACGGGATTGTGTGTGCAGTCACTGCTTTGGGTGTGACGGCTTTGCATATTACGGGGAGATGAATGGCCCGGTGGCAGCGGTTAGCATAAAAACCATGCGCCGTCTGTTCTCAATTGCTGCCGTTGTCGCCCTGTTCACTTCCCTCTTCACCACACAAACCGCATCGATTGCCCACGCGGAAGCCTACGATGCCAAGCCCAAGCTGGTAGTGATCGTGGTCATCGACCAGTTTCGCGGAGATTATCTCGAACGATACCGCTCTGATCTGAAAGGTAGAGGCTTCCGGCTGTTCCTGGATGAGGGAGCGTGGTTCCCTGACTGCTATTACAACTACGCCAACACCAAGACAGCGCCGGGGCACGCGACTATTGGAACAGGCGCGTATTCCGATGGGCATGGCATTGACTCGAACGAGTGGTGGGATGCGAATCGTTCGTATGACCACCGGGTTTCTTCGGTCCAGGATGAACGCTACAAGCTGGTGGATTTGCCCGCGGGAAGCCCCGATACTCCGGGAACCTCGCCATTAAATCTGCGCGCCTCGACGCTGGGCGACGAAGTGAAGCTGGCGACACAGGGGAAGTCGCGGGTGTTCGGGGTTTCGCTCAAGGATCGCGCCGCGATTCTCCCGGCAGGCCAGAGCGCCAACGCGGCGTATTGGATGGACAACAATAGCGGCCAATTCACTACTTCTACCTACTATCAGGAGCATCTGCCACAGTGGGCGGCGGCGTTCAATGCGAGCGGACATCGAGCGGAGGCGCTGAAGGAAGCAGGCGGCGATGGGCAGGGGCCATTCAATGAACAAGTGGAGCCTACGCCGGCTGCGAATCGCTATGAGCTGGCGTTTTCTGAAGCGCTGATCACCGGGGAAAAACTAGGCCAGCACGATACGACGGATGTACTGACAATCTCTCTCTCGGCACATGACATTATGGGTCACAGATACGGCCCCGACTCGGACCAGGAACGGCAGATGGTCATGGGACTGGATCGCGATCTCGACAGCTTTTTCAGCTGGCTGGATAAGTCGGTCGGGCTCAAAAATGTATGGCTGGCGCTGAGCGCGGACCACGGCGTCGCTCCGGTGCCTGCAACGGCCGCAGGCTGGGGTATGAACGCGGCTACTGTCGATCTGCCGGCGCTGGTAGATAATGCGAATGCGGCGCTGAATGCGCGGTTTTCAACCCCTGGAAACAATATTGGGTACATCCTTCCGCCTTCAGACTTACCGTATCTGGTGCTGGACAAGCGCATTTTCGAGATCATGAATATCAATGAGAAGACGGCTGAGGAGGCACTGCGGGATGCGCTGCCGGAAGCGGTTGCCAAGCTTGGGCCTCCGATTAACCCCGGTTATCAAAATGAGCCAGCCACGCATCGGCTGGCTCCGACGCCGGCGGTTGCAGCCGCGTATACACGGTTGCAACTGCAAAGCGATGGCGTGCCGCAGACGGAGTTCGGAAGAATGTTGGCGCACAGCTACGCCTATCACGGCAACTGGTATGTGATGCTGGTGCTGAATGCCTATCAGATGCAGGATCAGCATGGCACTGGAACCACACACTTCAGTCCGTGGTCGTATGACCGCCATGTGCCGCTGGCTTTCTATGGGGAGCCGTTTCAGCCGGGGACTTATCGCGGGCGCGTTGAGCCGGTGGATCTTGCGGCGACCTTCGCATCTCTGCTGGGCGTCAATCAGCCATCCGCCTCGGTAGGCCACATACTGACTGAGTCTCTCAAGAAGGACATCACTATAATCAATCACTAGAGCGCTGGACGTTCACGAAGAGAAGCTATCGCCTTTGAAGCCCGATATGACAGTGCGGTTTGCCGGTATCGAGCTGGCGAATCCGGTGATTGCCGCCAGCGGCACCTTTGGCTATGGCATCGAGTTCGAGGAGATTGTTGCGCTCGAAAAGATCGGCGCCTTTGTCACCAAGGGACTGTCGCGCGAGGCGATGGCCGGCAATGAAGCCCCGCGGATTGTGCAGACAGCGGCGGGGATGCTCAACGCCATTGGGCTGCAAAATATTGGGGTTGCGGATTTCGTCGAGAAGAAGCTGCCTGAGCTGAAGCGCTATCCGAAAGCGAAGTGCATTGCGAATGTCTTCGGCTACAAGGTCGAGGACTATGTTGCGGTGATCGAGCGGCTCAACGATGCCGAAGGTATTGTGGCTTACGAGCTGAATGTGAGCTGCCCCAATGTGCATGAGGGCGGCATGACCTTTGGGGCCGATGCGGGCGCCCTCGAATACCTCGTGGCAAGAGCCAAGGCCGCTGCCAAAAGACCTTTGATCGTCAAGCTCTCGCCCAATGTAACTTCGGTGGCGCACATGGCGCGGATCGCGGCGCTGGCTGGTGCTGACGCGATTTCGCTGGTGAATACTTTTCTGGGCATGGCTATCGATGCCGAGACGCGGCAGCCGGAAATTCGCAATGTTACAGCGGGGCTCTCCGGGCCGGCGATCAAGCCGATTGCGCTGCGCATGGTTTACGAAACGGCGAAGGCGGTTGCGATTCCGATTCTGGGCATGGGCGGGATTGTGACGGCAGAGGATGCGGTGGAGTTTCTGCTGGCTGGTGCGACGGCGGTGCAGGTGGGGACGGCGAGC
Source organism: Acidobacteriaceae bacterium (assembly GCA_036271955.1). Lineage (GTDB taxonomy): Bacteria > Acidobacteriota > Terriglobia > Terriglobales > Acidobacteriaceae > Acidicapsa. Next base: position 8,278 of record DATAZR010000142.1, on the reverse strand, counting down.
TATGCCGATCCGCGCGCTGTTGAGCGGCTGGTTTCAGGGCTCACGTCGTGGTGCAAGAGCCACAATGTGGAGCGGGTGAGCAGCCTTACGGGCGGCCTGACGATTCCGTGGCAGGCGTGATGCGATGCGAGTGCTCTTTGTATGCAGCAGAAACCGAATGCGCAGTCCGACGGCGGAGGCTGTGTTTTCCGGCTATGAGGGGATCGAGGTCCTGTCTGCCGGAACCGCGCCGGATGCGGTAACGCCGGTTTCAGAGGATTTAATCGAGTGGGCGGAGATCATCGTTGTGATGGAGCGTCACCATCGCGACAAGCTGCGAACAAGATTTGGCAAGCTATTGGAGACGAAGCGGCTGGTGGTGCTTGGTATTCGCGACGAGTACGACTACATGGAGCCGAGGCTGGTTGAGATTCTGAAGGCGAAGGTCTCGCGGCATCTCCCGGGGTCGATTGTCTGAACCGCCAAGACAGGCTGTAGAAACCAGACATGAAAAAGCCCGCTGAAGAGCATTCAGCGGGCTTTGTATTCCATGAAGCCGAGCTTATCTGGAGCGCAGGGAGCGAATCGCTGCGGGCAGCCGCGCTTCGATGAGGCGGGCGCGTTCTGCAGCCATGCCGCCGAGGTAGGCGGAGGCAGGCGTCGAGATCAGCACCAGCACGAAGCCGATGGCTGAGAAGCAGAGTCCGGCAAAGGCTGCTGAGACCAGCATCTGGTACATAGAAACTGTGTCCAGGCCGAGGATGTTGAAGGCTACGTGCTCCATGAACTTGACGCGCTGCAGGACGGCCAGCGCAAAGAGGAAGGAGAGCATGGAGAGCGCCGTCAGGATGGCGAGGGTGCCATCGAGAGAGCGATGAAATTTTTGCCGCGACCGGCAGTGGGTGCATTCGGTAAGGTGCTGTTCGTAATCTCTGCGCATCTCCGGAGTAATCGCGGAGATATCATAGCGCCAGCTACCCAGAATGGCTCCAACAACCCGGTCTGTACATTCGGAACGTGCCATATTGTTTAGACTCGCTTTACCGCAGATTTGGTTCGCATTTTTTAACAGTTCAGTCTTATACGGGTTGTCTACGGTAGGAGTGCCGTACAAGTTCCAGCAAATGTGGATATCACACTATTGTAACCTAGGCAGATTACGAACTATACAACTAAATGTTCTGACCTGACTCTTGGAAGCAAACAGCTAGAAACAAACGGCTTCAAGCGGCTCATTCTGGGCTGCAAGCAAGAGCCGGTTGGCGAGCAGGCTGGGTTTGGAGATGAGCGCGCGCTCGGCGGCCAGGCGTGCCAGTTCGGGCAGGTTGTTGCTCTCTGAAAGATGGGCGAGGATCAGGTAAGTTGCTGAGCCGTCGTAGGTTTGCTCGAGGTAGGCAGACGCAGCGTCGTTGGAGAGATGGCCGACCCTGGAAAGTACACGCTGCTTGACCGACCAGGGATAGGGACCGTCGCGCAGCATCTCGAGGTCGTGGTTGGATTCGAGCATGATCAGGTCGCAGCGGCGCAGCTGGGCCTGGACATTGGGCGGCATGTAACCGAGGTCGGTGGCCAGGGCCATGCGCACGCCTTCGGCAGTAAAGACGAAGCCTACGGGATCGGCGGCGTCGTGCGGGATGGTGAAAGGATTGATGGCGATATCGCCGATTGAAAAGGCTTCTCCGGCGCGGAAATACTGGATCGCCGGCAGGCGCGCGGGGTCGGGAACTGGTCCGGAATTTGTCTCCGGTCCGCGTTCACAGGCGGCTTCGGCGGTTGCGGGCTCTGCTTCCTGTTCCAATTCAGGAACGAGTCCTTCGGTGGCGGCCTGCTTTTGCTGCCGGTACTGCTCGGCCCACTGCGCGTAGGTGATGCGCTTTTGCGGCGTCACTTGGCGCACCCAGGCGCGATGCGTGGCTTCAGTGAAATAGACCGGAATGCCGAGCTTGCGGGCGGTGACGGCGAGGCCGTTGATATGGTCTTGGTGCTCGTGGGTGACGAGGATGGCGTCGAGGGTGGCGGGGTCTTCGCCGGCCAGCTTCATGCGGCGAAAAAGCTCGCGGCAGCTCAGGCCTGCGTCAACCAGAATGCGGGTCTGTCCGCCGGACGCCGGGGCGCAGGAGACGATGCAGCTGTTTCCTTTGGAGCCTGAGGCGAGAACGGTGAAACGCACCATCTTTCAAGCATAGTCCCATAGCGTGTGGAAGAGCGGGGAGATAGCCGGGCAGGGCGGAGAGATTTCCCAGTTGGTAACGGGCTCAATTAGTGAGCGGCGGCATGAAAGACGTCGGGAAAGTCCACCGCGAAGCCAATTTGCGCGCCGAGGCGAGGGCTGGCGACATATTTGCCTCCGAGCAGGCCAAAACAGAAGCTGAACCCATTGCGCAGGGCGTATTGACCTCCCGCCATGGCCTGCAACTGTGTTCTGCCCAGACCTCCATTGCTGGTGTAAGCGCCATAAATCTCCGCTCCAAGGGTGAGCGAGGGGCGAAAATCGTGCAGCAGCGAAAGGCCGCCAGTGGCAACATGGCCGTGAATATTCTGGGTTCCCAGCGCGCCGGTGCTGGTGTTTCCTGCGAACAGATAACCAATGTTGCCTGTGAGCCTGGTTTTCGGGGACAGGGATTTTTGGCTGATCACGTTGAGCCAGTAGTCTTCCAGGCCCGAGCCGAGCTGCTGCGTGGAGTCTCCCGACGGCAGCTCGACATAAAAACTGGCCGCCAGAGCCGGAACCTTCGAAGTGTCGGACTCTTTATGGAAATTGGCCTTGATGCCGAGGTTGGTGTCTCCTATGCCGCTTGAGGGCTGGTTTCCTGCGGTTCGATAGATAGAGAGATAGGGAGAATCCACATCGAGTTCCAGGTTGTGCGACAGGCCATAGTGGAGCTTGAAGTTGGCCGTATTCTGCCGCAGGTTGGGCACTTGAAGCTGAAGGGCGTCATATTCATTGAAGAACTCGAAGTGCCACTTTCCGCGTTCGGTAACCCCGGTGTCGTCGGTATAAAAGGGCAGCTGTGCGTGCAGCGGCCTGCAAATGCAGAGCAGGCAGGCCAGCGATAGCAGAACACGTACGAGGAGAGGCATCAATTGAACTTTCAAAAGGACGACACGCAAAATCGCGGCACGCAATGACCTACGCTCAAGGTGATTGAGCAGCAGGTAGAGAGTTCAGATGTAACAGGTTTTATGCCTCGGTCAGTGCAAATCTGCTCTGAAACCGGGCGGAAGTCACTGATTGCTCACACCCCGCATGACCTGCGATCGGACAGCAGCATTCAGTACTGGTAGAAGCCGCGGCCGGATTTACGGCCCAGCCAGCCGGCGTCGACCATGCGGACGAGCAGCGGGCAGGGGCGGTATTTGGGGTCGCCGAGGCCCTGATGCAGGACGCGGAGAATGTCGACGCAGACGTCCAGACCGATAAAGTCCGCCAGGGTGAGTGGACCCATGGGGTGGGCCATGCCCAGCTGGAAGACCTGGTCGACAGCTTCGGCGGTGGCAACGCCCTCCATCACGGTGAAGGCGGCTTCATTGATCAAGGGCATCAGGACGCGGTTGGAGACGAAGCCGGGCGAGTCGTTGACTTCGATGGGCGTTTTGCCGAGCTTGACGGCCAGATCGCGGACTGCATCGTAGGTGGCCTGATCGGTCTGCAGGCCGCGGATGATTTCGACCAGGGCCATCACCGGCACTGGATTGAAGAAGTGCATGCCGATGACCTGCTCCGGGCGACTGGTCTGGGCGGCGAGTTTGGTGATGGAGATGGAGCTGGTGTTGGTGGCGAGGATCGCTGCCGGCGGCAGGATGGCGTCGAGGGAGCGGAAGAGCTCGCTCTTGATTTCGAAGCGTTCGCTGGCGGCTTCTACTGCGAAGCTGGCTTCGGCTAACGACGCCCGGTCTGTTGTGAAGCGGATGCGGGCGGCAGAGGCTTCGACTTCTTCGGTGGTGAGCTTGCCTTTGGCGGCTTCCCTGCCCAAGTTGGTGCGGATGCGGGCGAGGGATTTGTCGAGGACCGCCTGCTCGACGTCACAGAGCAGGACATCGAAGCCAGAGCGGGCGAAGACGTGGGCTATGCCGCTGCCCATGGTTCCGGCGCCGATGACGGCTATGGTCTGAGGGCTCGACATAAGGCTAGACTCTGGGCTGGACACTAATCGATGCGGACGAGGATGCAGGTGATGTTGTCGCGGCCGCCTGCTTTGTTGGCTGCCTGGATCAAGCGGCAGCAGAGATCCTCGAGCGGAACGGATTCCGGCCCCGCTTCCGAGATGGCTCTGGTGAGCACCGACTGAATTTCCTGGTCGGAGATTTCGTGGGTGAGGCCGTCGGAGCAGAGCAGGAAGAGATCGCCAGGCTCGACTTCGGTTTCAAACACGTCGGGAGTCACGCTGGGCTGGGTGCCGAGGACGCGGGTGATGACGTTGCGCCACGGAGAGCGGGCAGCCTCTTCGCGGGTCATGCGGCCCATGCGAATCTGCTCTTCCACAAAAGAGTGGTCGTTGGTGCACTGCTGGAACGATCCCTGGCGCAGGCGATAGCAGCGGCTGTCGCCGACATGGAAGATCCAGACGCGGCGGTCTTCTTCCGGTGCTCCCGCGAGCAGTCCTACGAGGGTGGTGCCCATGCCGGTGAGGTGCTGGTTGCGCTGTCCGCGGGAGTGAATAGCTTCGTTTGCTAAAGCGACGGCTTCCTGGGCGATCTGCGGGATTTGGACAGCGTCATTGTGCGCGGAGTCACCGTTTGCGGATTCGCGGCGACCGGTAATATGCCGCAGCACTTCTTCGACGGCCAGGGAACTGGCGATCTCTCCGGCTGCTGCTCCGCCCATGCCATCGCAGACGAGGTACACGCCGTGTTCGACGGAGTAGCCGAAGGCGTCTTCGTTGGAGGCGCGTTTGCGGCCACGATCGGTGAGTGCAGCGGCGGTGTAGCGCGCGACGGCGGTAGCCACAAGATTCTCCCAGTCAATAAGTTTACAACGAGTTCTGCACAGCTGGCTTGAGGTGTTCGATTGAGCTCAGTCAGTGGCTTGGCGGGGAGGAAAATTCAGGGCTTCGCGGGTGCGGAAACGGCTTCCGGCTGGGGCGGCACCGGCGGGGCGGGCGGCAGGTCGAAGACTCGGATGGCTCCCTGGTCGAGGACGGCGAGACGATTGCCAGAGGGCGAGAGAGCGAAGTTGCCGCCGGCATCGAGGACAGGTGAGGTAGGCACGGTGAGCTCCACCTTGCCGGTGGCGAGATCGTAGACCTGGACGCTCTGGCCACGAATGTCTTCGTTATCGAGGGGATTGTAAGGGCCGATGGGGTGGCTGACTTCGAGGGTGGCGCGCGCCAAGCGAAGTCCGTCAGCTGAGGTGGCCAGCTGCGGCCAGATTCTGGTGGGGGCGAGCGCCGTCTCCCACAGGCGAGCGTGATCCTTATCCCGGTCGCGGCTCAGGACGGTGAGGTGACGCGCGCCGTTGGCAGTGCATCCCGAGGCCAGGACGACACCTGGGGCGATGGCGTCGAGAGCGGGATTGCAGGCGGACTCGATCCAGCCGAGGGGCCGCGATGCGCCCTGAAAGTACTCGAAAGTGATCATCCAATGGGGTCCGTCGCCGCGCAGGGCTTCGTAGTAGCCATCGCCGTCGATGGGCAGATGGACTGCCTTGTTGATGCGGCTGAAGAGCCGGAATTTGCGGGTGTTCATGTTGAATATGCGCAGCAGATCCTGCGATGGAAGCTGCGACGACTCGTCTGGCGGGTGGGCGCCGGTGGTCACGCTGGCTGAGGTTGCGGTTAAGGGATTCGATGGGCTCGCGCCGGACAGATCTGTCACATCGGAATTCGTTCTTTCACCGGGCGCAGGCGGCTCGGTCGTGTCGGCGACGAGCCAGTCCTGGCTGGGATCGAATTCGATGGTGTTGACCGGACCGGGGAAGCGCAAAAATGTTTCCAGATGCAGCGAGGCGTCGCCGATTTGTAGTTCGTTGCGGTCGCGAAGCAGGAATTTGCGGTCTTTAAGCATCCAGAGATAGCGGCTGTAATCGTGCAGCACCCAGAGACTCTCGGCAGCGACTTTGCCGCTGGGCAGAGAGAGTGTGAGAGCGCGGATGTGGCGCTCGTCGGAAGGCGGCTGACCAGGCGTGCTGGGCTCGCGTGCGATGAGGCCAGGGACGCGGAAAGTAAACAGCAGGGTATCTTCATCCAGAAAATTGAGCGAGGCCTGGGCGAAGCGTTCGCCAAGATAAAAGGGCGCTGGCGAGGCAAAGCCGAACGGCGCGGTGGGGACGACGATGCTGGGTCGAGGACCGCTCTTGTCGACAGGCGGCATGCGATGCGAGCCAGGGTGCTTCTTTGGTTTTGTTGCCGGGTAAGCGGAATCCAAAGGCGTAAGCAGCGGATTTTGTGAGTGTGCCGGAATCGTAGAGCTGAGAATGGCGGCCGTGAGAGCGGCGGCGATTCCCCGGAGAATCGGGAGGCGCGGGCCGCAGCTGAGAGTCCTTATCATTTCCGTTCCCCATTGTCGCCGATTCCGGGCGAGGATGGCAGCCGTCTTCAGAACATGTGCGAGAGTGGAGAGGATGACTCAAGCAAGAATGAGCAGGCGGGGAGCCGAACGTGTAGTCTGGCTGGGCTACAGCGCCTGCGCGATGGCCGGATGTCTTTGGGGAACCGGTTTCTTCTTTGGCAAGCTTGCTCTGCGCGAGATGAGCGTTGGGCATATGGTGCTGTACCGCTTTCTCTTTGCAACATTGGGCATGCTGCCGATGATGCTGACGGCGCGACGGAAGCCAACGGCGAGTAGAGTTCCTTGGACAAGGCGCGAAATCGGAATTCTGCTGCTGTCGGCGGCGCTGGGGATTCCGATCCAGTTTCTGCTGCAGTTTGAAGGGCTGGCGCGGACAACGGTGAGCCACGCGGCGCTGATGGTGGGCACCATGCCGGTGCTGCTGGCGCTGGGAGCAACGATCTTTGCCGGAGAGCGGCTGGATTGGGTGGGCTGGCTGGCGCTGACCGGGTCGACGATTGGCGCGGCTCTGATCGTGCTGGGCGGGCATGAGGCTGGCGTTGCGGGCGTTGCTCCTTCGCTGGGCGGAGATCTGCTGGTGGTGCTTTCGCTGGTGATTGCGCTGGGCTGGATTCTGATGAACAAGAGCCTGATGCAGACGCACGGGCCGCTTTCGGTAACGGCTTACGGGATTCTGGCTGGGACGGCGATGCTGGCGATCTGGGTTGTGGCGGTAGACGGCCCGCCGCCGGTGGCGAAGGTAAGCCTGACGGCCTGGCTGGCTCTGGCGGCGAGTGGCGTGCTGTGTACGGCGACGACAACGCTGCTGTGGAATTGGGGAATTCACCATGTGCCGGCGTCGCGGGCCGGGGTGTTTCTCAATATCGAGCCGGCGCTGGGATCGCTGTTGGGCGTGGAGTTGCTGGGGGACAAACTGGGGCCGTTTGCGTGGGTTGGAGGCGGGCTGATTCTGGCGGCGGCCGTTACTCTTACGACACGTGGGCACGACTTTGACCCAGAAGTACTATTGGAGTAACCAAAGTTTGAGATTACTTAATATGTATCGCGCAACTTTTGCCGATAACTGCACTTATATAGGCAGCCTATTAGGAGGCTTTTATGTCTTCTCTCATGTGGAACTCTTCCTGCGCGGTGGGTGTGCAGGCGATCGACGATCAGCACGGCATTTTGATGGATGCCTTGAACGAGCTTCGCGTGGCGCTGCTCAAGGGCATGGATTGCCGGACGGTGCGCGATATGCTTGGCCGGGTAAATGAGCTGATGCGGCTGCATGTGGAGTGCGAGGAGCGGTTGCTAACGCTGCATGGTTTTCCTGGCCTCGATGCACATCGGGCGGAGCACCAGAGACTGCTGGGGCGGCTGGCGCAGTTCGATATTCGCTTTGAACAGAGACAGACAGCCCAGGTCTATGAGCTGGTCGAATATCTGCGGAAGTGGTTTACGACGCATACTGGAGTGGCCGGACAGAAGTATGGCCCGTGGCTGCAGAAGTGCGGCGTGCAGTAGACGCCGCTTCCCTTCCCGGCAAACCCGATACCGCTATCTTCCCTTCCTTTCCTGGTGTAGACCGGCGTTCGATCGAGTCTTTCCTTCCGCACATCTTTCTTCCCACAAGTAGCGAACAAATGAAGAAGCCTACCCCCCGGGGGGGTGGGGTATTTATTTTCCGGTAAACAGGCGGCTGTACACGCTATTCTTTGCGGCTTTCTGTTGTGTTGAATCTATTGTGCGCTTTTTAGAGTTAATTCAAGGCAACGATCTTTCCGGCTCAGATTCCCTTGGAAAATGGCAG
>DATAZR010000141.1:0-29472 GCA_036271955.1 Acidobacteriaceae bacterium | reverse complement strand
GTGGAAGGTAAAACCGTGCAGCAGCGGCTGCTCCTGCTCGATCTGAAGGAGCGAGTACCAATCGTCGAGCCACAGATTTTCAAAAGTGTATCCGTAGTGATCGCCCTTCGCTCCATCCGCGCCCCAGAAGGTGAAGAGCGCAAAGGGCAGGCCGCACGAGCCGATGCCGCCGTGCAGAATGTCGGAGTTGCGCAGCGTGACGTTGTGCGAGTTGAAGGTCTTCTCCGGCCATCCGGCGCGGAAGATGTTCGAGATGCTGGTCGAGAGCACGCTGTTTTCGACCAGGATGTTCGAAACATCGTGGCCGGGGATAATCATGTTCGCATGCCCGTAGCCATCCCAATTACCCTGAATGGCGAAAACATCGTCCGAGGTGCGGAAGAAGGAGTCGCGTACGATCGTGTCGCCGCCTCCCAGCCAGTCCATTCCATCCTGGTTGGCGTTGCCCGGGTTGCCGCCAATGACCCGCAGATCGTCGTACTCAAAGTCGCCGGAGTCTTTCATCTGGATCGACCATGTCCGGCTGCGCACTACGCAGGTAAGGCCAGTGATGCGAATCTTGTGCGCGTTCATTGCACCGATGCAGTGCCAATCCTGCTTCTGCATCCAGCCATCGTCATCGGCTGGGTTCTGCGAGCCGTTGTACACGATCACGCCGCGCCCAAAGACGTTGACGTCGTGCACATTCCAAAGATTGAGGCTGCCGAAGATCACCGCGCCCGGCGCAAGGTAGTAAGTTTCGCCGCTCTTCGGATTGAGACTCTGGTGATATACGCCCGGGCCGATGAAGTGGTACGTGGGCTTCGAGGTGACAACTTTCGAAGGCAATGTGGTCGGCCGCGACACGAAGATGAACAGCATACGCGCGTGATTGAGAAAATCCTGAGGCCGGGAGATGGAGAGTTTGACCGGATCCTGGAGCAGCAGCTGGATCGTATTGCCGTTCCGCACCGGGCGCAGGCCCAGCCGCCACGGCTGTACATCTACGCCGCGATCCCAGAAGCCCTGCTCCGAAGCAGTGATGGAGAGTTTGATCGGCGCGGTCGCTTCGATATTCACATAGTCGTAACTGGCTGCCGCGTGGACGACATCCACTGGCTTGCCATCGACCTGGACCGTGAAGGCGGTAGATCGCATCTCCTGCGGGACAGGCACCGGCAACGTCCGCGCCACGGCCAGGGGACCGAAGGAGAGAAGCAGAAAAACAGACAACAAAAAAGCACGGCGCGTTAAAGACATGAGCAGGGAAACTTGTCTTCCCGGATTGAATATTGGCAGTGTATCGCCCGAGGGTAAGGGTCGGCATCCCACTTTGGGGGAGAGGCCATCAGCCAGCAGTTGCCGTAAGCCTTTGACGGCCGAAAAGATAGCCTCGTCTATAGCATTTCCCGCGATGGTGTAGACCGACCAACAAAGGATGGCGTGGCTTTTCCCCAAGAAAAGCCACACTTCGCCACATTTGGCTGGACCATAGTATTGCGGGAAATGCCTTATATCCCCGCACCCATGGAAACATAGTCGCGCAGCTTATCGATTTCCGCGCGATAGGCGTCGCGCTCTTCGTCCTCGGCCATAAAGCTGTGCGGCACAGTCTGTGGGCTGCCAATGCTGGCTTCGAGAGCCTCGACACGCTCGGAAAGGGCGATCAGTGCATCGGAGAGCGGGTCTTTCACTTCATGCGGATCGGTGATCAGCACCCGCTGCCCATTGCGATAGATGATGTGCGCCGGTACTCCCACGACAGTCGAGTTGGGCGGCACGTCGCGCAGCACCACCGAACCTGCACCGACTCGGGAGTTTTCGCCGATGGTGATGTCGCCCAGGATGTTGGCGTTGTTGCCGACAAAAACTCCCTGGCAGAGTGTGGGGTGGCGCTTGAGCCGCGTATTGTCTGTCGCGCTTCCGGTGCCGCCCAGCGTCACACCCTGATAGAGAGTCACGTCGCTCGAAACGATGGCAGTCTCGCCGATGACCACCCCCATCCCGTGATCGATCAGCAGACGGCGTCCCAGTAGCGCACCGGGATGAATCTCAACACCCGTCCAGAAGCGCGTGTTCTGCGAGAGAACACGCGCCGTCAGCCGCCAGCCATGCCGCCACAGCCAATGGTTGATGCGATGGCTCCAGACAGCATGCAGACCGGGTGTGCAGAGCAGTACCTGCAACGCCGACTGCGCCGCCGGATCGCGCTTCATCACCGAGTCAATGTCTTCGCGAATCCGCGCCAACCACTCCATTGCAAGCCCCAAGCGGCCAGCGGCAGAGATCGGCGTCAACCGCCAATCCCTGACCACTAACCATGAATCACTGGTTCTACAGATTCACCGGCTGAGCCTGCAGGGCCTGCATCTCCGCACGTGTAGATTCAAACAGGACGCTGGTGAGATAGCGCTCGCCGTAACTGGGAATGATCGCCACGATCAGCTTGCCTTTACTCCCCGGCCGCTCGGCAACCTTGATCGCAGCAGCGACCGCCGCGCCGGAGCTGATGCCGACCAGCAAGCCCTCTTCGAGCGGAAGCCGCCGCGCCATGGCGATCGATTCGTCATTGGTCACGGTCACTACTTCATCGATCAGGTCCGTACGCAGAATGCTGGGCACAAAGCCCGCGCCGATGCCCTGAATCTTGTGTGGCCCAGGCTTGCCGCCACTCAACACCGGGCTGTCGACCGGCTCCACAGCAACCACTTTGAATTCCGGTTTCTTTTCCTTGATATAGCGTGCAATGCCGGTCAGCGTTCCACCGGTGCCCACGCCGGAGATGAGAATGTCGGCCTTGCCGTCGGTATCGTTCCAGATCTCAGGGCCGGTCGTGGCGTAGTGAATCGCCGGATTGGCCGGATTGTCGAACTGCCCCAGAGTGAAACCATTCGGTGTCGCCTCGAGGATCTCCTTCGCCTTGGCAATCGCGCCCTTCATGCCATTCGGCCCCGGCGTAAGAACGAGTTCAGCCCCAAAACTGCGCAGCACGATCCGCCGCTCCATGCTCATCGTCTCCGGCATGGTCAGGATGAGCTTGTATCCCTTGACCGCGGCCACAAACGCCAGGCCGATGCCTGTGTTGCCGCTGGTCGGCTCAATCAGCGTCGTCTCGCCGGGCTTGATCTTGCCTTCGCGCTCGGCGGCTTCGATCATCGCCAGACCGATGCGGTCTTTCACACTGGCCAGCGGATTCTGACTCTCCAGCTTCAACACGATTTCGCCAGGCAATCCCTGGCCAATCCGGTTCAACCGCACCAGCGGAGTCTTACCAATCAACTCCGTCACATTCGCTGCAATGTTCATTACGATCCCCTCTTCTTCCGAAAATTCGGCGAATCTGTTTCTTGAATTGGATGTTCTGGGATTTGGCCGGGGCGGGAAGCTATATCGCGGAAGGTCGGATGGAAACTCTGATCGGAAAACCCGCGCAAGACTGCCTCGGCGTAAGTACCAGACCGGCACTATCGACAACGAGACATGGCCAAAGGTTACGCCTTGAGGCCTAATCCGTGCAAGCAAAGCGCAATGAAAATCATGAAGTTGCTACACTGATTTGAGGGAGCATACGGGATGAAGATGTCCGTTCCAACGCCGGAATCTCCGATTGACTCGTCTCACAACTGGATGCCTGAGCTGAGTGCCCGTGCCATAGCTTGTTTGCAACCTCTCGCTGACCGGTATGTGTGGTGGAAACCATCCGAAGAAGCGATGCTCTATCCCAACCGCGTCGTTGCGCAGGTGATGAACCTGGGCACTTTCGATGACGTGACGGAGTTAGTCGAGGTCGTCGGCGAAGATTATCTCCGCGAAGTCCTAATACAGGCTGAAGCCGGCCAGTTCAATGAACGTTCCTGGCATTATTGGCACTATCGCCTTGGTTTAGCGGACTACGGCAAAATACCTGTGCCTCCGATGCCCGCTAGGAAGATAGCGTGAGCAGCTTCGAGCCGCATTTCGCGGTTTTGCCCCCATCCCAACGGGCGATTTGGCCGGAACTAAGTTCAAGCGTTCAACTTGGCCTGGTGTTGTATGGGGGCACAGCTATCGCCCTGCGTTTGGGTCATCGAACATCGATAGATTTTGATTTCTTTTCAGAACGGCCACTGGATTTCAAAAGGCTCGACCGTGCCTTTCCATTTCTGCAAAGATCGAGCGTTATCCAAAGCCAGCCGGACACGTTGAGCGTGCTTGTATCAGCGCTCGAATCGGAAGTGAAGGTTTCGTTCTTCGGTTCAATTGAAATCGGTAGGGTTGGTGTTCCCACGCGAACGCCGGATGGCGTTCTCGAAGTGGCGTCGCTATTGGATTTATTGGCTACTAAGATTAAGGTCATTCTGCAGAGGATCGAAGCCAAGGATTATCAGGACATAGCGGCCATACTGCGAGTTGGCGAAAGATTGGACAACGGCTTGGCAGCAGCGAGGGAACTCTATGGGCCAGCCTTCCAGCCGAACGAAGCGATAAAAGCTTTGACGTATTTCGAGGGAGGAGATCTGGCTTCGCTCTCTGCTATCGACCGAGAACTTTTAACTCGCTCGGCATCTTCCATCCGAAAGATTCCCATGCTCGGGCGGAGCTCCCATTCCTTGTCTTCATACCGCTCTAAACTTTAGAAATTGTTCTTTGTCAGGATTCCGTTTCAGTGGGTACTTCATCCGAAACCACAAAAAACTTGGTCAGCGTCGAGCTACCGAACGAAGTCAGAAACGCCACATCCGCCGCGTCGCGTCCGGTGGCCATCAGCACACGCCCAATCCGCGGCTGGTTATTGCGCGCATCGAAGGCCCACCATTTGTGGTCGAGATACACCTCAAACCACGCGCTGAAATCCATCGGCAATCGCAGCGGCACACCGATATCGCCCAGATAGCCGGCCACATAGCGCGCCGGAATATTCAGGCAGCGGCAAAAGGTCACTGCCAGATGCTGAAAGTCGCGACATACGCCGATGCGCTCGGTGAACACATCCAGTGCCGTCTTGGTCGGGCGGGCAAAGTTGTAATCGAACTTTACTTTTGTGTTCACCCAGTCGCAGATCGCCTGCACACGGCCCCATCCCGGAGCAATATTTCCAAACAGCTCATAGGCGATAGAACCCAGCAGGTCGACCTCGCAGTAGCGGCTATTGAGCAGAAAGCGCAGCACATCGTCGGGCAGCTCGTGCGGCGGAATCTCTTTCGCATCCAGCGCGATGGGGTCGGGCAGGCCGGAATCCTCGATCAGCGTCGAGTTCCACAGCCGCAATTGCCCCGCGGGCGCAAGAAATCGCGTGCAGAGATTGCCGTAGGAGTCACTATACTCATACGTAGCGATCCCGCCATCAACATGCACTTGATCGGGTTCGCGCAGATCGGCTAGACGAGACGGATGCACCCGCAACTGGGCCACAAATGCCATCGGAGCGGGAATATCGAATTGGATGTCGTACCCTAAGCGAATGAGCATGGTCGGTTGGATGCTCCAAGTTCTTCGTTCGTAAATTCAATCTGCCGGAATCGTCTGGTTTGAGCCCAATGGCCCTCCAGACCGGGGAGCACATGACCTATTGTTTAAGCATCATGACACACGAAGGCCTGGTCATGGCGTCCGACTCGCGCACCAATGCGGGATTTGACGATCTCAATGTCGTGCGCAAGATGCATACCTTCGTCCAGCCGGATGAGCGGGTCTTCGTGCTTCTCTCCAGCGGCAGCCTCTCGCTCAGCCAGTCGGTGATGAACCTGCTCCGCGCCAGCTTCGACGCCGGCGAAGGCTTGGCCCAGGCCACTTCGATGTACGAGGCCGCCCGCGAAGTCGGCGAAGCCGTCCGCCAGGTTTCCGAACTCGACCGCGCCGCCCTCGAGCGCGACAGCTACAATTTCAACGTTCACCTGCTGCTCGGCGGTCAGGTGCGCGGCGAAGCTCCGCGATCCTTCCTCATCTATCCCCAGGGAAACCCGCTCAGCTCCACCGAAGACTCGCCTTTTCTGCAGCTTGGCGAGTACAAATATGGCCGTCCCATCCTTGACCGCGGCATCGTCTACAACTCGACGAGCCTCAAATCCGCAGCTAAATACGCGCTGCTTTCTTTCGACGCCACCATGCGCTCGAACGTGACGGTCGGGCCGCCGCTCGAGCTGCTGCTCTATCGCAAAGACAGCTTCCAGCTGGATTGCTATCGTCGCCTTCAGGCCGGAGACCGCGAGTTGGAGACCATCCACGCCCTCTGGGAGCGATACCTGCGCAACGCCGTTGAAGACCTGCCCGACCTCACCTTCGGCCCGCATCCTGCGCACGACAATCAGACTGTTCTGCTCTAAGCAAGGTCAGATTGGGAAGCGAAAACTCCTGTTGCGGAGTGTTATTCCTCATCATGGTATGAAGACAGATTCGCGTCGCGTAATCGGCGGCAATTCATCACTTTGGCGCGTCTTATAATTCAGGCAGGCTCGAATCGACCTAAGGCGCCGACTGAAAAACAAGGCCGATTCTCGCAACTGGCCCAATTTCTACGTCAAGCGAGAACCTCATTTGCCTCGTCCAACCTTTACCGCCCGCCTGGTTCAAAAAGCTTGCCTCTCGGAATCTGCCCAGTGCTACCACCTGGAGTTCGCCATCGATGAGCTGCCGTCGTTCGACTACGCTGCCGGGCAATTTATCTCCGCAGTAGCGCCCGACAGCCGAGGCAAATCGCAGACCCGGGCTTACTCCATCGCCTCGGCGTCCAATGAAAACCACTTCGATCTGTGCGTCAATCGCGTCGAAGGCGGCTTCTTCTCGAACCACCTCTGCGATATGCCCGAGGGCGGCACGGTCCAGGTCCACGGACCGCACGGCAACTTCACCCTGCGCTCGCCTCTGACCGACGGAATCTTCGTTGCCACCGGCACCGGCATCGCACCTATGCGCGCCTTCACCCAGTGGCTTTTTCCCGAACAGGGAAAGCACGCCGGCGAAGACCGCAGCGAAGGCCGCGAATTCTGGCTGATCTACGGCACACGCTACGAAAACGATCTCTACTACCGCGACTACTTCGACCGCATCGCCGCCGAGCACGAGAATTTCCACTACCTGACGACACTGAGCCGCGCAGGCGAAGAGTGGAGCGGTCGCCGCGGTTACGTGCAGGAGTACCTGGGCCACATCGTGGAAAATCGCCGCGAGACCGCGATTGAGTCGGCTGCCATAATCGGCGCAGTCGCCGAAACCACCGTGGCAGTCGAAGAGATGCTGGCCACCGAGCCGCCTACCTTCGACATCCACACCTATATCTGCGGCCTGAACAACATGGTCTCAGCAGTCCGCGAACGCCTCGGCGGCTTTGGCTGGCACAAAAAGCAGATCATCTTCGAGCGCTACGACTAATCGCTCCCCGCACAGGCTTGTCATCCTGAGCGGAGAGCGAAGGACCTGCTGATTGTTTGAAGCGCCAGCAATGGAGTGTTGGCAGCTAGTTGGGCCCAGTCGTGCTCTTGTCACCCTTCGAGAAGAGCGGAATGTGGAATGGCTGATCCGCCTCGGACTTCGGCCTCTTCGCTTTGGCCTTCCCCGGAGCCTCCTCACGCAGCATCGTCCGCTGTGCATTCAGGCACACCCAGTTGCCGTGCTGGCGCTGAAAGACATGCGTAAACACGCCCTTCTCATCGACCACATTGCCGTTCAGCTTGTGGGTGAAGGAGTAAGTCCCATTCGCCACAGCCACATCGCCCAGCATGCGCACCGTGATCACATGCGAATCGGTGGTCGCCGTCTTGTCACCCTCATTGATCAGCGCCACCACCTGCTGGTTGCGGGTGGTGATGTCGCCATTGGCTGAGACATTGACAAATAGAGGCGAAAGCACCAGCTCCAGCCCATACTGGTCGCGCTGGTTGAGTGCGTTGCTCCACGAGTCCTCGACCTTTTGCAGCTCGCGAATTTCCGGCGACTCGGCGGAAGTAGCAGGTCCGGCAGTGGGAGCGGCTGTCTGGGAAAAAGCAGTATCGGAAAATGCAGTGCCAGAAAAAACGGTAAGAGCAGCAAGAACGGCAGTAGAAAACAGCTTCATAGGCGATTACTCCTATAGACCATGATAATTCGCTGGGGTGAGCGGTCGCCGTGCGCGGTTTTCGACTCGGTTCTGCACAGCCATCCTCATTTCTGCACAAGGCAAAAATCCGTACACTGAAAATCATGGCTACGAGTTCCACTTACGCCCTCGACACCGGCCTCCCGGCAAACGTCTCCGCCGAAAAGATGATTCTCGGCGCCATTCTGCTCGAGAACCAGGCCCTCTCCGAAGCCGAAGAAAAACTCACCCCCGAAGACTTCTCCCTCGACTCGCACCAGCGCATCTACCAGCGCATGACCGAGCTCGGCGCGACCGGCCACGCCGTCGATCTCGTCACCCTGGCCAACGAGCTCGCCAAGTACAAAGAGATCGAGTCCGTCGGCGGCGTGGCCTATCTCTCCTCGCTCACCGAGGGCCTGCCGCGCCGCCCGGTCATTGAAGAGTACATTCGCATCGTCAAGGACAAGAGCCTGCTCCGGCAGCTCATGCTCATCTGCTCGGCCGCAATCGCCCGCGCCGCCGATCAGAGCGAGACCGCCCTCGACGTCCTCAACGCCGCCGAATCGCAGCTCATGATCGTCGGCGAAAAAAGCATCTCCAAAGGCCTAGCCAGCCTCGAAGAGATCGTAGCCGGCTCATTCGGCAGCATCGACAATCTCTACAGCCAGGCCCGCGAAGTCACCGGCCTCGCCACCCACTTCACCGAATTCGACAAGATGACCTCCGGCCTGCAAAAAGGCGAGCTCATCATCATCGCCGCCCGCCCCTCGATGGGCAAAACCGCCTGGGCCATCAACATCGCGCAGAACGCCGCAGTCACTGGCAAAGCCGTCGTCGCCGTCTTCTCGCTCGAAATGTCCAAGGAAGCCCTGCTGCGCCGCATGCTGGCCTCGCAGGCCTGGGTCGATCAGCGCAAGCTGCAAACCGGCTTCCTCGGCCGCGACGATCAGGACAAGCTGCGCCGCGCTCTCGAAGACCTCGTCGAATCCAAAGTCTTCATCGACGACACTCCCGGCATCTCGCTCGCCGAGATGCGCGCCAAGACTCGCCGCCTCAAGCAGGCCAACGGCGGCCAGATCGACCTCATCGTTGTCGACTACCTTCAGCTCATGTCCGCCTCACTGCCCAGCCAGGGTGGCAAGCGCTTCGAAAACCGCACCCAGGAAGTCTCAGCCATTTCGCGCGGCCTCAAAGCCCTCGCCAAGGAAATGGATGTTCCGGTCATCGCGCTTTCGCAGCTCTCCCGCGCCAGCGAACGCCGCGGAGACGACAAGAAGCCGCTGCTAAGCGATCTGCGCGAATCCGGCTCCATCGAGCAGGATGCCGACGTAGTCGCCTTCATCCACCGAGAGAGCTACTACAACCGCGACAAGGAAGAAAACCCCGAAGACAAGAACAAAGCCGAGATCATCATCGCCAAGCAAAGAAACGGCCCCACCGGCTCTATCGACCTGGCCTTCCTCTCCCAGTTCACCCGCTTCGAAAACCTCGACACGCATCATGGAGACCAATAGCGAGAATTATTGAAAACCACTAACACCAGAAGATTTGAGAATGAAATGGTGCTGGGCGATTTCAAGAGGGCCTATTTGAACCGCAACTCGGTTCAAGAGGTATGCAACTATTTAGTGCAGGCTGTACCGAAGGTGAAACCAATGCAAACAAAGGCTGACGTAATTGTGTTGATAGCAGCAAGTATTACGTTAGTTACTGCCCTTCAGCCAGCTTGGAAATGGCTATGGCGCACATATCTTGTTCGACATTTCGATGCCAAAAAGGAGCATTACAACGAACTCATCGAACAAGCAAAGTGGTTTGAAAATCGAGCTATGAGACTCGACACCCTCCGCAAGCAGTTACTGTATTCGAACATGTACGAAAAGCCTCCAGACCGATTCAAGCTTGCCGAAATGATCTCCAAGCTCGACAGGGAAGATGCAGAGTGGGCAAGAAAAGTTAACGGCGCAACTTTGTTAATTGAAGCTTGCCAAGTTAAGCAGGAAGAATGTTTGAACAACTCGGAACAGAGCAGACAATTTGCAGATGAAGTTGCACGGAAAGTGCTTTTTTGGTGATTCCCATCCTCTAGCACATAGGTTGCCGTATGCCCAGACCTCGCTTCGGAGACCTGGGTCTGCTTCGTACGAAGCGCGAATTCTCCAAATTTACGCATCTCATCACACGGACCGGCGCCTATCGCGCCTCAGAGTTGAACAGTCTCTCAATCATCTTCATCGGCAAAAACAGCCGATGCTGATTCGAAGGCAGCGGCGTAAACTCGTATTTCAAATAAAACTCCCGTGAACCTTCCTTCGCATCCACAACTACAGCCCACGAAGCAACTTGCCGCGAAGCATCGAATGCCCGCTTGAGAGAGTGCATCAGGAGCAGAACGCCCAGTTTCTTCCCCTTGAACTTCTCGCTGACCGCCATACGGCCCAGCAGAGTTACACCAATGGGGGCGCGCGAAGGCAGCTTCTTCGCCAGCGGCTCAGGTAAATCGGTCCCAGAAATCGAAAGTGAGGAGAGCGTATAGAAACCGGCGACTTCCTCGCCATCCGCCGTCAGCACAAACACGGCTGCAACGCGCCTATCCACATCCTGCTTCGCCTGCCGTCGAAAGTATGCGTCGAGTGCTTCCACTCCGCAGCAAAAATTGGCCCGGTCATGAGCATCCGCAAGAATTTCTACGTGGAACGCATCTGGCCCCAAAATCGGTGAGGGATCGGCTGGGCTCATAGAATTAAAGCAAATTCGTCATTCGCATCAGGCTTTGCCTGCCCATTTGTTATAAAGCTTGGCGGCGGCGAGCAAATTCGGCCCCGGCTCTGGCGGATCCAGAAGCGCGTTGAAGAAGACCTCGCGATCCTCTGCAGTCAGCGTCCAGCTCTCGTACTGCTCAATCGTCCGGATCGCAGCCTCCTCGGCATGTTGCACCATAAAGTCCGAGACGGAGAGCCCCTTCAAGCTGGCAGCGCGCTCGATCCGAGCCTTCTGGTCGGGCCGCAAGCGGGCTTCGGTTCGCTCCGTGCGTGATGCGGTAAGTGCCATAACTTCCTCTACATGTAATTGTACGGCAGTTCTCCGTACAAATGCATGCCTTCTTTGGATTCTTGCGGATGCTTCTTGCAAAAAACTCAAGGCTTCAGATACCGGCCAAAGAATTCCACCTCCGCAGCGTAGGCTTTCAGCCAGTCGCGATGCAGCAGAAAGTCGTGAATCTCATCGGGGAAGATCAGCTCCTCGACATGCACATTCTGCTTGCGCAGTGCACCAGCCAGCTTCGGCGTCTGCGAAAACTGCACATTGCGGTCGTCGTCTCCATGAATCAGTAGCACCGGCGAGCGCCAGGTCGCGACCGACGACATCGGCGAAGATTCATACGCCACCCGCGCGCGATTGGGATCGGCGTTTGGATCGTAGGTCGTGTTCCAGTTGCCCAGCTCGATGTTCCAGTCGTGAACACCGTGAAAGTCGACGCCGGCTGCAAACATATCCGAAGCGCGAGCCAGCGCCAGCGCCGTCAGATACCCGCCATAGCTGCCCCCCCACGATCCAATGCGCGCCGGGTCCACATCGCTGCGGCTGCGCAGATACAGCCCCGCACCCAGCACATCGTTGAACTCGCTCGCGCCCGCCGCACCGTAGTTCAGCGCTTCGCGAAAGTTCAGCCCATAGCCAATGCCGCTGCGGTAGTTCACCGAGAGCACCACATAGCCCTGGCTGGCGAGATACTGATTCATCCCATAGGCATTGTTGTAGTACTGCATGTAGTGCCAGCCCAGCAGCATCTGCCGCCGCGAGCCGCCATGAAAAAACACCAGCGCCGGATGCTTACCCGTGCTATCGCCAGGCGGCAAAAAGAGCTGCCCATGAATCATCATTCCATCCGCCGAAGACAGGATCACCTGCTGCGGGATCACGAGCTTATCGGCAGGAAAATCCTTGGGAATCGCACCGGGATCGATGTCCGTCAATTGCTCCGAATCTCCAACACTCGCCACACGTAACGGCAGCCGCGCATCCGAGCGCAGCACAACGACACTCTTGCCATCGCTCGCCATCACCGGCTGCAGTTCGATGCCTTCGCCCGAGGTCACCGCAACCGGCTTCGAGATGCCCGCATCGGCCACCGTCAGCTTCCAGACATGCCGCCGGTCGATGTCGCCCTGATTCGAGGAATAGACCACGGTCTTGCGGTCTTCACTCAATGTCGCATTTTCAACATCGAACTCGCCCAGCGTCAGCAGCGAAGCCTGCCCGCCCGCAACCGGCACCGCATACAAATGCAGCCAGCCGTCCAGCTCACTCGGAAAGACGAGCCGATCGTCAGCTGTCCACAAGAGCTGATTCACCGACGCTAACTGATGAAAGACACTGCCCTGCCCAGCCGCGGCCTTCCACACTTCACGGCTCTCGCCGGTCTTCGCATCCCCAACACGAATTGACCAGGGCAGCACCGCCGTGCGGCTCGGGGCAAACTCGTAGTCGTCATTGCCCGTCGCAGTTCGAATGTATGCGACGTGCGTGCTATCCGGAGACCAGGCCGGCTCAATATCGCCATCCGTGCTTGGGTCGAGATATACCAGCGACTTGGCCGCAAGATCGTAAACGCCGATAAAGCCGTGATCGTCGCGGTCGCTCACAAATGCGAGCTTTGCTCCGTCTGGCGAGAGCCTCAGATTGCCGATCCCGCCGCGCGTGTGCAACAGCTGCTCCGGCTTGACGGCCTCGGCGGCAGCCTCGTGCGCCTTGGGCTTCGCTATCTTCGCCGCGCCAAGCTTGATCATCCATATCTGGCCTCCGGAGAGATAAATCAACGCATCGCTGTCGCGTGTAAACAGCGGCGAGCGCCCCGCCGTAATCTTCACCGGCTCAGTAGGCGTACCGCCTTTCAGCGACACCAGCCATATGTTCATCTCTATTCCACCGGGCAAAAGTGCGGGGTTTGCCGCAGGCTTCGAGGTGGCCTCAAAATCTCCGCCACGCACGAATGCGATCTGCTCGCCATCCACCGACCACGCTACATCGCCTATCTCCACACCATCGTCATCGGCATAATGCGTAAGCTGCTTCGCCACATACTTCCCTCCAGCTAGCTCGCCGATGCAAAGATTGCGCCTGCCTTGTGAATCTGCGATCCAGCTCACGCGGCCCAGCGCCGGCGCTGCCTGCAGCTCTGAAGGGAACGATGCACTCAGCACCTGCTGCAGCGTAAACGCTTCTGAACTCTGCGCGAGCGCAATGTTCGACGAAAAGAAGCTGACCGAAACAAGGCTGAGGCTTGCGATCAAAACACGGCAACGCGACACTGGCGACAAGATAGGCAATTCCGCATCTCCTGAATAGTTCTCATCGGGATGCTTTCATTCAAGCCGCGAAAAGTCCAGATCGATCTGCAAAAGCCGCATGCCACGAGTCCCAAATCTCGCTCATCCGTCTCTACAAATATGAATCGGCGCCGCATGATCGCGACCCTCGCCATCGCAGGAGCAGTCATGGGAGCACGAGCAGCATCCGTCGAGCCAGAGTTGCTGCATCTCTCGCGCAATGGCTGGATGCCCAACAACGAGGCGCTTCCTGTCCTGCTCTATCGCAGCGCCTTCATGCAACAGGATGACCTTGCTTCGGCTATGGAAGCCGCCTTCGAGCGCAACGGCTGGCCTCCGCAATGGCGCAACGGAGTCTACGACTTCCATCACTACCACTCAACAGCCCACGAGGTTCTGGGATTCGCCCGCGGCACTGGCCGCCTCGTCCTCGGTGGGGAAGGCGGACATGAACTGGTTGTCAGGGCCGGAGATGTTGCTGTGTTGCCAGCAGGCACCGGCCACTGTCGTCTCGAAACGAGCTCTGACTTCCTCGTTATCGGCGCTTATCCCAAAGGCGAAACCTGGGACATTTGCCGCACCGCGCCCGACGCGGCAACTCTCAACCGCATGCGCAAAGTAGCCTTCCCGGCTTCCGACCCAATCAGCGGCCCAGGCGGCCCGCTCACACAGCATTGGCGCATGCTTTAGTTTCGTCGTGATGCTCTCAGCCCTGCAGTTTTTGCAGGACGTTCTCCGTAGTCTCCGTCTCGCCGAGCTTAGGAAAGATCTTCTCCACGCTATGCCGGTGTGTATCGGCATCCCGGTCCGTCATCGCGTCCACCACCAGGACCACGTTGTAGCCCAGATCGTAGGCGCTTCGTGCCGTCGCCTCCACACCTACGCTGGTCGCAACTCCGGTAAGAAAAACCTGCGTCACGCCACACTGGCGCAAGTGATCGTTCAGCGACGTCCCGAGAAATGCTCCCACGCGCTGCTTCGTCACCAGGTAATCGTCCGGTTTCTGCTCAAGCTCGGGAACCAGCTCTGTCCAATCCGGCGGAAACGAAAAATTCGGCGCTCCGGCATCCGTTCGCCCCGGCGCACGGCCCGAAACATTGACCAGCACCACCGGCAACCCACGCTTGCGAAAAGCCCGTGCCAGCTCCGCCGAGCGGCTCACAATTTCGCTTGTCGGATGCACCGTCGGCAATCCCACGATGCCTTTCTGAAGATCAATTACCACCAGCGCCGCTACCGTATCGATTTGCGTAAGAGGCATGCTTCTTCCCTTCCGTTGTGTTATTAAGTCCGTAATCCATCTGTTCATTTACTCCGCATGCTTCTCGGCAAACCGCACGCTCATCGGAACGCTGATCGCCGCGATTCCCGCAAAGAAAATCACCAGCGTCACATTGCCTCCACTCGCAACCTCGCCCGTGCGAAACAGTATGTAGCCGATGACAAGATTCACCAGCGCCCACACCACGTTCACTGTCGGCGAAGACAATCCCTTCCCCGGCGGGTTAGCAAATGGAGTCGGAAAGCGGTCGCCCGAAATGCCATGCACAAAGTGCGGCACCACATTGGCAAAAAACGCCCCGGCAAAGAAACAAGCGACATACTCATACCAATGCATTCTGATCTTCCTCTCAGGCTAAATTTCTGCGTTCTTCCGCTACTGTCTCTGCACTAACCGGCATCACGCTACGCACCCGCTTGAGTTCCGAGCGCTGATATACCTGCCGCATCTCTGCATTCAGCTTCGGCAGTTGCAGCGAAAACCAGAGCGAGCCCGCAATGCAGCAGCTTCCCGTCAACATCATCGTGTAGGGCGCGCCAATGCGATGTGCCAACGCACCAGCAAAGAGGCTGCCCAGTGGAGCGGCGCCAAAGAAAGCCATCGTGTAATAGCTCATCACCCGCGCGCGTTTATCGTCCGTCACCAGCGATTGAATAATCGTGTTGCAAGCTGTCGCACCCTGCATCAGCCCGAAGCCGACAAACATCATCAACACCAGCGAAAGCCACAGCGTATGCGAAAGTCCAAAACAGATCAGCGCGCCGCCCAGCATCGCCACAGCAATCTGCACCATGCGCGTCAGCCCCATCACCGACTTGCGCACAGCAAGCGATAGAGCCGAAGTCAGCGCACCAACCCCCGATGCTCCCGTAAGCCATCCCAGCGTGGTCGCGCCGCCATGCAGCACCTGTCCGGCAAATACCGGCAGCAATACCGGGTACTGATACCCCATCAAACTAATCAGCGAGAACAGCAGCAACATCGTACGCACCGGCTTGAAGCCGCGCACATAATCCCATCCCTCACGCATCTGCTCCAACATCGTCGTACCGTGTTGCATCTTTGTGGGAAGATTCCTTGGCTGAATCCGCATCATCAGCAGCGAAGCGATCACAGCAAAGTAGCTGACCCCATCGATCAGAAAGCACCAGCCCTCACCAAACCCCGCGATGATCAACCCGGCAATCGCCGGCCCCAGCAGACGCGCTCCATTGGCCATCGAAGAGTTGATCGCAATCGCATTGCTTAGGTCGTCGCGATCCTCCACCATCTGCGAAAGAAAAGACTGCCGCCCCGGCATGTCGAATGCATTGATCAAACCCTGCAGCGAAGCAAGCGCGATGATCTCCCACAGCGTAATCACGTGCGCCAGCGTTAGCGCGGCCATCGCCAGAGATTGAATCGCTCCGCCGGCCTGCGTCCACACCAGCAGCTTGCGGCGATTCAGCCGCTCCACCCAAACGCCCGCAACCGGCCCCAGCGCGAACGAGACAATCTGCCCGGCAAAGCTGACAAATCCAAGCAGCAGCACCGAGTGTGTCATGCGATAGACCAGCCAGCTTGTTGCCAGCCGCGTCATCCACGTGCCCATTACCGAGATGCTCTGGCCAAAGAAGAAGAGCTGAAAGTTGCGATGCCGCAGCGCTCGCCACGCATGAGAGATCGAGCCCAGGAAAGCTCCCTCCCGCTTTTTCGCACTGCTCACAACCTTCATCTGAAATGGCCTTCGCAATCCAGTTGGCTTGTGCCCTTCACTGCGCATCGCCCTCTGCCAGGCGCCGCATGATTTTGCCCGCGGCGAGCAGCGTTTTGCGTTCGCGTTCATTGAGCTGGCTGATCGCCTCCGCTACCCATGTCCGCTTCGCGTCCTTGGTGCTCTTGCGAACCGCGATGCCCTTGGCCGTTAGGTCGATCCGCATCTGCCGGCCGTCCGTCGGATGCGGCTTGCGGTGCACCAGTCCGGCTTCTTCCAGTGCGGCAATCGTTGCGCCCATCGATTGCGGTTTTACGCCCTCAGTGCGCGCCAGTTCGGCAATCGTCGCCGGGCCATCGTTCATCAGCCGCGCCAGCACAGCCGACTCCGTCATCGACAGCTCATGGGAAGAGGCAGCCGCCCGCACCTTGCGCACCAGCAGGCCAAGCGCCTGTGCAAATTCGATTACCTCGGAGTCGAAGTCCGTATCGTCCATACTGAAGTCAGGTATAAAACAAAACAGGCAAACTTGCAAGTCTAACTTGCAAGTTTGCCTGTTTATATTTGCACTGGCCGATCCCGAATCCGCTTCTCTGCCGGTTGCTATTCGCTCTTGAGAGAAGCCATATCGATCGCAAAGCGATACTTCACATCCTGCTTCAGCAGCCGCTCGTACGCCTCGTTGACCTTCTGAATCGGAATCACTTCCACATCCGAGGTGATGTTGTGCTTGCCGCAGAAATCAAGCATCTCCTGCGTCTCAACTGTGCCGCCAATCGGCGAACCCGAAAGGCTCTTGCGTCCGAACAGCAGGTTAAATGCCGATACCGCCAGCGGCTTCTCCGGCGCGCCCACCAGCGTGAGGTTTCCATCGCGTCCCAGCAGGCCGAGAAGGGCATTGATATCGTGATCGGCCGAGACGCAATCGAGAATAAAATCGAAGCTGCCCGCATGTTTCGCCATCTCGTCGGCGTTCTTTGAAATCACAACCTCATCCGCGCCTAAACGCAGCGCATCATCCTTCTTGTTCGGCGAGGTTGTAAACAACACCACATGCGCGCCCAGCGCATGGGCAAACTTCACACCCATGTGGCCCAGACCGCCAAGCCCGACGACGCCGACCTTCTTGCCGGTCGTCACGCCCCAGTGATGCATCGGCGAAAACGTCGTAATACCCGCGCAGAGCAGCGGGGCGGCGCCCGCAGGGTCCAGGTTCTCAGGAACCTTGAACACAAACCGCTCGTCGACGACCACGCTGTCCGAATAGCCTCCGTATGTCACGCCACCGGTATGCTTGTCGGGAAAGTTGTAGGTCAGCGTCAGGTTCGGGCAGAACTGCTCCAGCCCAGCCTTGCACTCCGGGCACGTGCCGTCGGAGTCGACCATGCAGCCGACCGCAGCCAGGTCGCCGGTCTTGAATTTGGTGACAGCCGAACCCGTCTTCGTCACGCGGCCAAGAATCTCGTGGCCCGGAACGCACGGGTAGACCGTGGGCATCACGCCGCTCCACTCGTTGCGGACCTGATGCAGGTCGGAGTGACAGATTCCGCAGAAGAGAATATCGATCTGCACATCATTCTCGGTTGGATCGCGCCGCGCGATCGTGGAGGACGCTAGCGGCGATGAAGCACTGGAAGCGGAGTATGCCTTCGCGTTGTACATGGCTCCAATGTAGACCGTTCCGGTCAATCGCGATAGGCAAAACGCGCCAAACTCAATGCACAATACGCCATGCCGGAAGAGATTTACACGGCCTTCACGACCAGGACAGGCTGCAAAGAAATCCTGCGCTGCCCAGCGCTTTTCTCTTAGCCATTCCTTGAAGAAGATCGCGTGCGCTGACGATCCGCCAGCCATGTTTTTCAGCCCGCGACTGCTGCCGCGACTTCTTCAGGCTGCTTTATGGCCACGCCTTTGCTACGCTCCAAAACCTTAGCGCCGTCTCGTCCTTCACGGCGAGAAGTAGCCGTGCTGCTGCCGCGGCAATATTGCCGTGGCGAGCAACCCATGACCCTCTTGAACGCAGTACTGAAGGCGCTCTCCGATTCATAGCCGAGCGAAAGCGCGATCGACGCCAGCGAATCGCCCGAATTCGCCATCCTGTCCCCGGCCACCAGCATGCGCCAGCGCGTCAGGTATTCCATTGGCGATGTTCCAACCGTCTCTTTGAATTTCATAGCGAAGATGGATCGAGACATGCCGGCGCACTCCGCCAGCTTCTGCAAAGTCCAACGCTGTCCGGGATCGTTGTGCATCGCGTTGATCGCCGCGCTCATCTGCTTGTCTGCCAGGGCAAAGAGCCACCCAACTCCACCCTTCACTCCCTCCGCGAGATGCAGTCGCAGAGCCTGCACCAGCATCATGTGCGCGAGATGCTGCGCCACCAGCGAGCCTCCCGGCTGTTGCTCAAACAACTCCAGCCTCATCCGTTCAAGAGCCCACCGCATCGCCGCCTTGTCCGACTCTTTCCGGATATGGACGATAGGCGGCAACGCTTCCAGGAGGATGCTGGCGTGATTGCCGGCGAAAGCAAAGAATCCGCCTACAATGCAGCAACCTCCTCCGCCGTTGATCAGTGCCACACCGCCCTGCCTCTTAGCAGACATGAGGAGAGTGAGAGCATCGACAGGCGTTAGGCTCAGATCGCTCGCGAGAACGAAAGGCCTCCCGTGCGGCAGCAGGAAGCAGTCGCCCGTTTCCAGCCGCACCGCCTCCGGAACGCCATCCACAGACAACCAGCACTGCCCGGAGACGACGGCGTAGCACTTGATGCCATTATGCAGCTCAAACCGCACGGACATCTCGCCTCCAACATCGAGGCCGCCTGCCATATAGCTGCGTACTTTCAACAGGGAAAGTACATCTGAGAGTGGATCTAGGTACGCCATCTCCATCGGCAACTCCGGACGATCGCGAAGAAAATACGGACTTCTGATATAGATCGTATCTCTTCCAAGCCCATCTACTCATCACGAGGCCGCAAAATGCGGTCGCAAAATCCAGCGAGGAGAGTTTTCTATGCGTGTCTTTCTCACCGGTGCAACCGGTTTTATAGGTTCAGCCATTGTTCCGGAACTCATCAACGCGGGCCATCAGGTCATCGGACTGACGCGCTCGGATGCGGGAGCCCAGGCTCTCATCGCCGCCGGCGCCGAGGCGCACAGAGGCAATCTGGAAGATCTGGAAAGCCTGTGCAGCGGAGCGGCCAAGTCGGACGGCGTGATTCACTGCGCCTTCGACCACGACTTCTCGCACTTCGTGGCGAATTGCGAAAAGGACAGGCGCGCCATCGAGGCGCTTGGCGACGCACTTGTAGGATCGGATCGCCCCTTGGTCATCACCTCCGGGACTGGAATGGGCAATGCCGCGCCAGGTCAACTGGCAACCGAAGATCACTTCGATCCCAACCATCCGAATCCTAGAAGAATTTCGGAATTAACAGGAGTTTCGGTAGCCGGGCGTGGTGTGAATGTGTCGGTCGTGCGTCTCCCCCAGGTCCACGACACAGTCAAACAGGGCCTGATCACCTACGCGGTCGCGGTGGCTCGTGAGAAGGGCGTCTCGGCCTATGTGGGCGAAGGTCTCAACCGCTGGCCTGCGGCGCACGTTCTCGATGTTGCCCGCCTCTACCGGTTAGCAGTAGAAAAGGCCAAAGCGGGAGCCCGGTACAACGCAGTCGCCGAAGAAGGAGTGCGAGTCCGGGACATCGCGGAAGTCGTTGGCCGAGGCTTGAAAGTGCCGGTTGTCTCCCTGTCGCAGGAGGAAGCGGCGGCGCACTTCGGATGGCTCAGCATGTTCGTTGGTTTCGACATGCCGGCTTCCAGCGCGCTAACGCAGCAGCGGCTGGGATGGCATCCGACTGGACCTGGGATGATTAGCGATCTCGAACAGATGTGCTACGTCTGAGCCGGTCGCCTGCCTGCAACGCTTTGCGCCGGGATGGGAGCCCAAACAGACCCACTCGGCGCAGCCCCATTTATAGTGAAAGGATGGTCAATTCGTCGCAGGTGGATCTGGTCGGCGTAGGTCTGAACGCAACCGACACCCTGATCCCCCTAGCCAGCTACCCTGAACGCGGCTCCAAAATGGAGTACCGCTCTGAGAGCATCCTGCCCGGTGGCCAGGTTGCCTCCACGGTCATAGCCTGCCAGCACTGGGGCCTCGATACGCGCTATGTCGGCAAGCTGGGCGACGACTCCGCTGCGGCTCTCCATCGGGCTGCCTTCGCAGCCGAGGGCGTCGAAACCCAGATCGTCACAGTCCCCGGCGGCGTCAGCCCGCAATCGCTGATTCTCGTCGACGCGCTCGGCGAGCGCACAGTGCTCAATCGCCGCGACGACCGCCTCGTCCTCCAGCCTGAAGAACTTCGCCGCGAGTGGATCGTGAATGCCCGCGCCCTCCACGTCGATGGCCACGACACCGCCGCTGCCACTCTCGCAGCTGGCTGGGCCCGCGATGTTGGCGTTCCGGTCGTCGCCGATCTCGATGAGCTCTATCCTGGCGTCGAAGCGCTGCTCGCCAGAATCGACTACCTCATCGTCAGCCGCGACTTTCCCTGCCGCCTGATGCAGGAGCACGATCTCGAAACCGCTCTGCGCGGCATGCATCTTCGCTATGGCTCAACCCTCGCGGCCGCAACTCTTGGCCAGGACGGCGTCCTCGCCTGGGATGGTCAGGATTTCCTCCACGTTCCCGCCTATCGCGTGCCCGTCACCGATACCACTGGTGCCGGAGACATCTTCCACGCCGGATTCATCTACGGCTTCCTGCAAGGCTGGCCGCTCTATCGTCAACTCGACTTCGCCTGCGCCGCCGCTGCCCTCAACTGCACCGGAGTCGGAGCCCGAGGTGGAATCGCGACCACCGAAGAGATCGAAAACCTGATGGCCACCGGAGCCCGCCACGACTCCCAATTCCACCTGAAATCGCTGCCGCTGATTGCAAAATAGCTGCCGCGCATTGCACAAAATCGGCCGCCGATTGCAAAAAGTAGGCTGTCGATTGCCACTCTTTCCTACTGAGGACTCACCCGAAATCTAGCTCTGCAGCAGCATCTGCAGAGCCTCTCGCGCATTCTGCAGGCACCCTCGCGCCTCGTCTTCCGACAACAATCCCTGGTGCACCGCCTTCTTGCCAATGTCGTTGACCTGGTTCGCCAGCCGGGGAAAGTCAGCGGAAATGCCCGTCGCCAGCAGATTGTTATTGATTTCGTGCAGCAGATTTCCCAAGGTCGCCGCATTGCGGTAGCGCGATCGGATCAGCTTGCGCATCCCTTCTGGCAGCTTCTGCTTGATCGCTTCCTCCAGCACCGACCGGCACATCACTGCGCAGGCCGTAAACAGAGCAAAGAAGTAGCAGCGCGTCGCCTCATCGAGATAGCGGTCAGCCTCGTCCGAATAAGGCGACACCACTACGCATTCGCGCAGGTGTGTGGCGCGGGCGACGGCTGGTTCAACCAGATCGAGAAACTCGGCAGCGACCGCGGCGCGCAGCAGATCGTTCTGGCGCGAATCGAGTGCCCGCTGGATGGATTTCCAAGCTGGAGTGTGACCATTGCCTGCCTGCTGGAGCCGGGTCAGCGATGTAAGACGCTGCCGCGCATGCTGGATGAATCCCTTTTGCATTTCCTGCGCAAGATGTTCCCACTCCTCGATAAACCGCACCGGATCAAGTTGATAGCGCTGCCATAGCTCGTCATACACGACTCCGGGAAGCACTTCCTTGAGGTTGGCGAAGCGCCCTGTCCGGGCTAGTTCGGCAATGGCGGCGGAGAACTCCCGCCCCGGCGCATTTTCGTCTGCCATCCTCAGCAGCAGTTCGCTCAACCGATCGATCTCGATGGCCATGGAACAGTTCGCTCCCCAGCGGAACGCAAAAACCCAGCCTTGAAGCCAGCGCAATCGTGGGTTTTCAGCTCATCTTCCAGTGTAGGAGCCGGGAGTAGCACCCGAGATGTCTGCTAAGCGAAGAGACAGGAAGGGAATTTCCGGAGTGGGAAGCGGTGCGGCCTCAATACTGAATGAGGACTCTGAGGCCAAAGCTGCTTTCAAGTCGAGGTACGCGGTTAGTCGGCGGCGATGATCGCCACCAGGTCGATCTCGATCAAGACGTCCTTGGGTAGGCGGGAGACTTCGACTGTTGTGCGGGCGGGCGGGGGCGTGCCGCCTGCACCAAGGTGATCCGCATAGACAGCGTTCATAGCGGCGAAGTCGTTGAAGTTCTTGAGGAATACTGTTGCCTTCAGCACATGGGCGAAGCTGCTGCCACCGGCCTCCAGAATTGCCTTGAGGTTGGCAAAAACCTGGGCTGTCTGTTCGGCGATGCCACCGGCGACGACCTGCTGCGTCTCGGGATGCAGCGCGATCTGGCCGGAAGTGAAGAGGAGATTGCCAGCCCGGACGCCCTGGGAGTAGGGTCCGATGGCGCGCGGGGCTTCGTTGGTGGCAATGATGGATCGGGCGGGGGATGTCTCGCTCATGGGAAGATTGTAGCGGCTTCAGCCTGGAGGCCGGGCAATATGGCAAAGACAGTTAAGATCGAGGCATACCATCGAGGCATAACCAGGTTAGCTTGCATGAGTGAGCGAGATTTGAAGATCGCCGGTAGCAGGATTGGTGGCCAGGCCGGCGAAAGGTCTGGCGATAAGACTACGGTTGAGCTATTGCTTGCCGCTGTGCGCCGAGGCGAGACGCGGGCATTGGCGCGCGCGGTTTCGCTGGTTGAGGATGGCGCGGCGGAGGCGGCTGACTTGCTGGAGCTTTGCGGGGAAGCGCTGCAGGGACGGGAGCGGGCGTTTCGCGTAGGGATTACCGGGCCTGCGGGAGCAGGCAAAAGCACGCTGGTGGATGGACTGACCCGAGAGCTGCGCAGGCAGGGGCGGCGGGTGGGAATCGTGGCGGTTGATCCATCAAGCGCATTCTCCGGCGGAGCGATTCTGGGCGACAGGATTCGGCTGACCGATTTGGCAGGCGATCCGGGAATCTACATGCGGTCGATGGCGACGCGGGGGCATTTGGGCGGGCTGGCGAGAGCTACGGACGATGTGCTGACGGTGATTGAGGCGGCGTGGGCTGGTGGTATGGGGTCTGAGGCGTCAGATAAAGACGTTTTGCTGATCGAGACCACCGGGGTTGGGCAGGGAGAGATTGAGGTCGTCGGGCTGGCGGATGCGGTGGCGGTGGTGCTGGTGCCGGGGATGGGCGATTCGGTGCAGTCGCTCAAGGCGGGGGTGCTGGAGATTGCTTCGGTGTTTGTGTTGAACAAGGCGGATCAGCCGGGAGTTGAGCGGCTGGAGGCGGAGATCGCGGAGATGCTGATGCTTTCTGCGGTGGTCTCCGGGGCTCACCCGGAAGGCGGGGTGCCGAAGGTGTTGAAGACAGTGGCGACTGCAGGCGAAGGGGTTGGGGAGCTGCTGGGGGCGTTGGATGAATTCGCGGCTGAAGGCGTGAGCCGGCGAAAAATCGGCGGCACGAATGCTTCAGAGGTCAAGGCGCCGGCCTACCTTTTGGGGCCGGTGCTGGATCATCTGGGAATTGCGGTGCGGTCGATTGCGGATTCGCTGAGGCTGTATGAGGCGCTGGGGGCGGTGGTTTCCGGCGTCGAGGAAGTGGCTCATGAACGGGTGCGAGTGGCGATGATTGCGATGGGTGAGAGCCGGATCGAGTTGCTGGAGGCGACGGAGGCGGATTCGGCGGTGGGGCGGTTTGTGGCCAAGCGCGGTGAGGGATTGCATCATGTGGCTCTGCGGGTTCCGGATTTGACTGCGGCGGTGGAGCGAATGAAGGAAATGGGGGTACGGCTGGTTTCGGAGACGATTCAGGTGGGTGCGGGCGGGCACCGGTATGTTTTTGTGCATCCGCAGAGTGCGAATGGGGTTTTGCTGGAGCTGGTGGAAGCGGGAGATAAGCATTGATCGACACTGGATCGATTGAGGGTGGATTGGTATTGGGCGTGGATACCTGCGGGGCATCGGGGTCGATTGCGCTGGGGCGAGTTCTAGGCGGAGAAATCGAAATTGTCGGCGAGGCCGCGATAGTCGGGGGGGAGTATGCGGCTGCGCTGGTGGGGAAGATTGCGGAGTTGCTGGCTGCGGCTGGGGTAACAGTCCGGGAGTTGGCCGGGATTATGGCGGTGGCGGGGCCGGGGAGTTTTACGGGGATTCGGATTGGGCTGGCGGCGGTGAAGGCGATTGCGGAGGTTGCCGGATTGCTGGTGGTGACGATTTCGCGGCTGGCGCTGCTGGCGGATGCCGGGCCGGCAGCGACGGCGGTGCTGGATGCGCATCGGGGGCAGTTTTATTGCGGGATGTATGACGGAACCGAAGCGCGGGAGATGCTGCTGACGGCTGGGGAGATCAACGCAATGGGCGGGCTGGCGGGGCGGGTGGCGGTTTGCGAGGAGACGGTGGCGCAGCTCCTGGAAGAGCTGTACGGCGAACCGGAGATCGTTCGGCTGGAAGCGCCTACGGCGGCCGCGGCGCTCAGGTTTTCCCTGGAGAAGTGGCGCGCTGGCGAATTTGCGGATGTGGCTTCGCTCGATGGGTATTATCTGCGCGGAGCAGACGCCAAGATCAACACGAGGCTGGGGTAGGCAATGAGCCACCTCGACCCTGGGACTTGCTTGACCATCCGGCGGATGGTCGAGAGCGATCTGGATCGAGTGATGGCGATCGCGGATTCGCTGCCGACGGCACCGCACTGGAGCCGGCCGGCGTACGAGGCGGCAATTGATCCGGAGGGTGCTCCGCGACGGGTTGCGCTGGTGGCTGAGGCTGGTGGTGAGGTTGCCGGGTTTGTGGTTGCGGCTGTGATCGTTCCCGAGGCGGAAATCGAGACGATTGCGGTGGATGGTCCGGCGCAAGGGTATGGATTTGGGTCGTCGCTGCTGCATGCCGTATTTGAGGAATTGAAGCTGGTGGGGGTGGGTGAGGTTGCGCTGGAGGTGCGGGCGTCGAATGAGAATGCGCTCTGGTTCTATCGCAAGATGGGCTTTGAGGAGGTTGGGCGGCGGCGGGGATATTACCGGGAGCCAGTGGAGGATGCTGTTTTGTTGCGGCTTGAATTGAGCTGACCTCCTGGTTTGTGCTGCGCAATGAGACTTGAGGCACCCAGCATCCAGTTGATTCAAGACAAGAATTCGGATTTGGGATGGGGTTCCGGATCGGGCTTAGCCGGTTTGGCTTGTGGGAATCCGGGCGGAGTTATCCACACATTGTTGCGGGAAATGGTCTGCGTAATCTTGCGATGGGTTGCCAGCCGGGCGTATACATAGGTGTTCGACGCCGGTGTGTCGGGCTCCAAGCCGAACCGGTGTTCGGGCCCAGCGAGATCGTCCCTTAGCTGGATCAGAAACGAGGTGCTCCTATGGATGAACTACTCGAATCGCAAATGAGCGCGGAGATTCAGCGCCTGTTGACCGAGCATCAAAGGTACTCTCTGCGCCTGAGTGAATTAACTACCAAGCCTTATCTTTCCGATGATGAGCAGTTGGAAGAGGTCCGGCTGAAGAAGCTGAAGCTTCACGCCAAGGACCTGATTACAGCGATCGAGCACCGCGCAACGGCTACAGCTTAGCCTGCCGCGAGGGCCGGAGGCCAGCACCTCGCGTTGGCGGCCGGCAATGAAAACAAGGACAATTCGGCAGGGCTGGCATGTGACAGCCCGGATCACAGGTTTTGTGTCTGCTGGTTCTGGTTAGCGATCTGGTATCGGAGTGTTCGCCACGGACGGGATAGTTGTGCCTCTCTGAGCAGCAGGAGAGGTCGATAAGCTGGTGTGTAGCTATAATCGTTTGGGACCTTTGGAACCTTTGGATCTATGGTTAGAGACGGTTATTACTACGGTGCAGGGCTGCTGATCGCAGCGTTGCTGTTGTTGTGGCTTACGAGCTGGCTCCTGGCGCTGATTGCGGTGCTTCTGGCGGCATTTTTTCTCTGGTTCTTTCGTGATCCGGAGCGAGTGATTCCCACCGGAGCAGGGCTGATTGTTTCGCCGGGCGATGGGATGGTCACGGAAGCTGTGCGCCTCGAGACAACGGACGGTCCGAGGCATCGGATCAGCATATTTCTGAGTGTCTTCGACGTGCATGTAAACCGGTCGCCGATTGCCGGCACGATTGTGGTGGCGCGTTATCAGAAGGGCAAGTACCTGAATGCGATGAATCCTGCGTCGGCCGAAGAGAATGAGCAGAATATCGTGACCGTCCAAGGTGACGGGTTTGAGGTCACGTTCAAACAGATAGCCGGGCTGTTGGCGCGGCGCATTGTTTTTGTGCCCGCCGTGGGCAGTGCGATTGGGCGCGGCGAGCGGGTGGGGCTGATCAAGTTCGGCTCACGCGTGGATGTGATTGTGCCCGGCGAGGCTGAGCTCAAGGTGAAGCCGGGGATGCGGGTGCAGGGCGGAGCCTCGGTCTTAGCTGAGATGCCTGGGGCCGAAATGCCGGTAGCTGGCGGAGCGCGGTCTTGAGTTCACCTTTTGGCGGCCGGCTGAACGGCGAAGAAGCCGCGCAAAAGGCTGCATTGCGCGCGCGACGAGTGCGGCGTGGGATGTTTCTATTGCCTTCGCTGTTTACTGCTGGAAGCATCGGCGCAGGCTATTTTGCCATTACCCAGACCATTGACTCGGTGAATGCCGCAGGCGGTGGCGCGCAGCATCTGGACCTGGCTGCGATGGCTATTCTGTTTGCGATTCCCTTTGACGCGCTGGATGGCCGCATTGCGCGGATGACCAATACAACCAGCGATTTTGGTAAAGAGCTGGATTCGCTGGCCGACGCGATCACATTTGGCGTGGCGCCCTGCCTCCTGGCGTGGGTGTGGGGATTGCATTCACTGCCCGACGAGATGAATCTGCAGGCGCGGCAGACGATTTTGCAGATCGGATCGTTTGTGTGCTTTCTGTACCTGCTGTGCGGGGTTTCGCGGTTGGCGCGGTTCAATATCAGCCACGATCCTCAACCTAGAAATCCAGGGCGGCATGACCGGAAATATTTTGTGGGGATGCCGATTCCGGCGGCAGCGGGGATGATCGCCGCGACGGTTCACTTCTGCTATGGGTTTCCGATTCCTAAATGGTGGCTGGCGCTGCTTTGGATCGGGCTGGTCGGGATGCTGGGCTTCCTGATGGTGAGCACCTGGCGGTTCTGGTCGGGCAAGGAAATCAACTTTGGAAGCAGGCAGCCGTTTCAACTGCTGGCAGTCCTGGCGATTGTTGTGTTTGTGCTGATCCGGTTTTCGAGCGGAGTGTTGTTCTTTGTGGCGCTGGCGTACATGTTCTCGGGGATCTGGGCGCGGGCAGCATATTCGTGGTCGCGGCGCAGGCGGCAGATGCCGCGCGTTCCATCTGGGAATCCAGGTGCGGAGTCTGACATGGATCGGGACGCGGTTCGCCGTGCTCGGCCTGCGTTTGCAGCGGAGTATGAGCAGGACGAATATGCGCAGACGGGGGAAGGCACTGCTGCTGAACAGGAGTTTGCGACGCGGCATCCCTCTTCGGTGGAAGATGAGGGATATGCCGATTCGATGTTGAATCCCAGACAGGACGAGAGGCCCGATGGCTACTGAATATAAGGTTGCGCTGGTAGGTGCGTCGTCGCTGCTGGCTAAGGAGTTGAAGGAGTGCCTGACGGAGTCTCCGCTGGCTGGGGCGAATTTTGTCCTGCTGGATGTGGAGGAAGCGCAGGGGTTGCTGGATCAGGTGGGCGATGAAGTCACCGTGGTGCAGGTTATCGGCGAGAACTCGTTTGAGGATGTCGACTTCACGTTTTTTGCGGGTAAAGAGGATTTGACGCGGAGGTTCTGGCGGCACGCACTGCAGGCCGGGTCGACGGTGCTGGACCTGACCGGGGTGCTAGAGGACGAGCCTGGCGCGGTGGTGTGCGCTCCCTGGGTGGGCGAGGGTATCGGGTCGCCGGATTTGCTGACCAAGGCTGTGGTGCCGGCAAATGCCGCGGCGCTGGCGCTTGCACTGATGCTGGATCGATTGCAGGAGGTCGCGGAGATTCGGTTTGTGGCCGCGACGGTGTTGCAGCCCGCTTCGGAGTATGGCAAGGAGGGGCTGGACGAGCTCCATCAGCAGACGGTGAGCTTGTTGAGTTTTCAGAATATGCCGCGGGCTATTTTCGATACGCAGGTGGCATACAACACGCTGGCCAGCTTTGGCGAGAGCGCGACGGCGAATTTGTCGCGGGCGGAGGATCGCATCCGGCGGCACTATGCGTTGCTCGCTGGCGACCGATTGCCAGAGTTGCGGTTGCAGCTGATTCACGCACCGGTGTTTCATGGGCACACATTTTCAATCTGCATCGAGCTGGACCATGCAATTCCAATCTCGACGATTGAGGATGCGCTGGGCGGGGAGCATCTGGACCTGGTCCTGGAGGAGACGGATACTCCGTCGAATCTGGCGGCGGCGGGGCAGAACGACGTGCTGGTGTGGCTGAAGCCGGAGCCTCCTGTAGACCGGCTGCGCGGGGAGACGAGCAGATTCTGGCTGTGGGCGGCGAGCGACAATCTGCGCCTGGCAGCGCAAAATGCAGTGGAGTGCGCTTTGGATATGCGACGCCTCAGGCCGCATGGGAAAGTGCAATAGCGCACTATTTCGAATTGAGTTCTTTGTGTTTCAGCCACGCTTGCTCGATGTAGGCATCGGTCATGCCGGCGATGTAGTCGGCTACTGCGCGCGGGACGCCCTCTTCCCGGATGCGGGCCTGGTGATCGAGTGGAAGCAGCTCGGGGTTCTCTGTCCATGCGGCATATAGGGTCTTTACGACTTCTTCGGCGAGGGCGTGCTCGGCGTCCAGCTCCGGGGATTGATAGAGATGGGCATAGAGATAGGTCTTGGCTTGACGGCGTTTTTCTTCTACTTCCGGACTTAGCAGGGCAATGCGATGGGGTGCGCGGCGTAGATTGTCGAGGGTTTGGATGCCGAGGTTGCGTGCCTGTTGTGAGACCTCCTGCACGAGATCGGTGGCGAGGGTGTTGAGCATCTGCTTGAGGGATTCGTTGGTGAGCAGATGGGGCTCGGCTGCGGGGTACTCGCGTTCTGCATCGGCGTAGAAATCGGCGAACAGAGAGACGTGGGCCCGTACGTGCTGGAGCTCGAGGATGCCGGCGCCGAGACCATCTTCGAGGTCGGCGGTGAGGTAGGCGATTTCATCG
>DATAZR010000140.1:0-4108 GCA_036271955.1 Acidobacteriaceae bacterium | reverse complement strand
CCGCGCACGATGGTTATAGAGCAGCGCCGCATTCGCCGGATTCAGCTTGAGCGCGTGGCTGAACTGCGCCAGCGCCTCGTCATACATGCCATCGATGCGCAGCGTGATGCCTGCCACCATGTGCACATTCCAATCGTTGGCCGCAGAGCTCAGCAGATTGGCGATGCCATGCCGCGCCGACTCCTTCTCGCCGCGCGACAGCAGCATGTAGATACGATAAAGATTAGCCTCAACCGACCCCGGATCGAGCTTGTGCGCCAGGTCAAACGCCCGACGTGCCGTCATCACATGAATCTGCCCGCCAAACCCGTGGCGCACATACTGCAGCTCCGCAATGCCCAGCCCCGCCCATCCGGCTGCAAACTCTGCATCGCTCTTGGTCACGTTTTCAAACAAGGCTCGCGCCCGATCCAAATCCGTCCGCGATCCCGTCCTCGTCATGAACGAGCTCAGCAGCGCCCGCGCCTGCAAGTACTCCTCCGATACGAGATCGGGCAGCGAACCATCCCGGATATTGCCGCGCACTCCATTGCGCGCACCATCCGCCTGCGAAGCCCGGTTGTCGACGCCGCCAATTCCCTGCAGCACCGCAAACACTTCATTCGAAATCTCGTTCTGCACCGCGATCAGATCGAACGACGCCACGCTGATCGTCCCGCCTGAACGCACGCTCTGCGCTGCCACATCCAGCAGCTGCCAGTTCAGGTCGAATCCCTCATCCGAGCGTATGAAATTGCCCGCCAGCACATGCGAAACCAGCAGCCTCTGCCCAATCTCCAGCGGGTCCATCTGCGCCGTCGGCAGCGTCATCAGCGAGCTCGACGGCCGCACCACAATCGAAGGAATCCTCGCCAGGCGCGCCGCAATCGAATCCGCCAGCGCAAACCCATACAACGGAGCAACTGCCGTCGTCCCAAGATTGTTGAATGGCAGGACGACAAGCGAGTTTTGATGCGGCGTGTCCGGCGTTGATTCTCGAAACCGCTCCGCTAGCATCGACAAGAAACTCGTCGACCGCTTCTCCGCCTCCGGCCCTGAAGTCACCAGATTTGCCGCAGCATCGCCGGGAATTCCGCCCGTCTCCAGCTGCATAGCCTTCATGATCGTTTTGAGCGCCTCGCGCACCTCGCCCGCCGACGAATACCGCCCCGCCGGGTTCTTCTCCAGGCACATCGCAATCACGCTTTTCAGCTCAACCGAAACCCCGGGCACAATCTGCTCCAGCTCCGGCGGATCGGAAAACTGAATCGAGCGGATCACCTGAAAATCCTCCGCATCCGGCCGCGCAAACGGATGCCGCCCGCTGGTCAGCTCATACAACAGCACACCCAGCGCCCAGATGTCCGACTGCACACTCGATTGCCCGGTAACAAACTGCTCCGGAGCCATATAGCGAATCGTTCCGCCGCGCGCCGTATACGTCTCGGCCATCGAAGCCGTTCGCGCCACCGCCGGCTTCGACGGATCGAACCCCGCCTCTTCCGGATGCAAGCGCCGCGCCAGGCCAAAGTCGAGAATCTTGACCAGCCCGCCATCGGTCAGCATTACGTTCTGCGGCTTCAGGTCGCGATGGAAGATGCCCAGCCCATGCGCCGCCTGTAATCCATCCGCAATTTGAATACCCACCGACAGCACCAGCTGCACATTGGCCGGCCCGCGCGTCACCAGCGTATCCAGCGACTGCCCCGGCACATACTGCATGACGATGTACGCTTCTTCACCCGTCTCGCCGACTTCATAGATGGCGCAGACATTGGGGTGCTCAATCGCCGACGCCAGCCGCGCCTCACGCAAAACCGTCGTCCGCATCTGCCCCTGTGTCAGCAATCCGCGGCGCAAAATCTTCAGCACTACCGGCCGCGTCAGCAGCGTGTCGTTCGCCAGATACACGACACCGCTGCCGCCTGCTCCCAGGCGTCGCAGAATCTCGTAGTGCTCGATCATTCTTCGCTTCATCGTCTTCAACAGTGTACCGGCGGAAGCATAGCATCGGTCTCAGAACGCGGATGGTGAATCGGCGTATCAATTCCCGCACTTCAATTCCGGTTCAATTTTGGACTTCCTATCCGCAATGGATACGCCAGAATGGTGCCAATGCACTCAATCTGGGCACTGGCTTTTCCTCAGGTTTCATCTGGTAACTTCGTAGCTATGGTTGGTCGGCTTCGCTTCATCCGATCCGGATGGCTCAACGCAATTTCCTGCATCTGCTTAGCTCTTTTGCTCAGTGCGATTCCAGGCATCGTCTCCGCTCAGGAATCCGGCCCCAAGAAATCAGGAAAACCGGATTCGACCCCATCCGCACCCGCACAAACTCAGGCACAACCAGCAGCCCAGCCTGACACACAGCAGCCCGGCACTGGAACCCAGGTTCGCACCGGCTCTCAGTTCGGCGAAATTAACTTTCTCAACCGGCTCACCCGCCTGCTAGCCGACCATCAGTTCTCTGAGCTGCAAAGCATCGTCGATGCTCCCGACGACGCCCCTTCCAGCGCGACCGCGGCCAAGCCCGCAAACCAACTCACTTCTGAGCAGAAGCAGCTCTACCGCGGCGTGCTCGCCAATCGCGACAACAAGCCCCAGGAATCCATCGACCTGCTCGAGCCGCTGCTCGCCAAAATCAAGTCCACCGACCATCCACCCGAAGAAAAGCTCCTCCGCAAAACCCTCGCAGAGGACTACCTCCGCGCCGGTGACTACAAGCAGGCCAACCAGGCCTATCTCGAATTCGAGTACAAATTCGGCGGCGGCCTCACGCCCGATGAGCGCACCGAGATCGAGCTCCCAGTCCACCTGCTCCCGCTTGTCCGCGACTTTCCGCCCATGACCGTCGAGCCCGGCGATGCATTCCAGCTTCCCTACGATCGCGACGCCCTCGGCCTCACCGATGTGCCCGTCTTCGTCGACGGCCAATCGCATGACTGGATGCTCGACCCAACCGCGCCTTTCAATCTCATATGCCGTACCACAGCCAAAGAGATCGGCCTCAAAATCTCCGATGAATACGCGACCATAACCGCCCTCACCGGCCATCCCATGCGCGTGCAGGCTACAGTCATTCCCCGCTTCACCATAGGCACCGTGACCTATCGCAGCATGACCGCATTCGTCTTCGATGATGCCGACTACTACTTCCCCAAATCCAACTATCAGGTTCGCGGAGTCCTCGGCTACCCGGCTGTCTCCGCCCTCGGCAGCCTCACCATCTCCGCCACCTCCGATATTCAGGTCCAGCCCGGCAAAAAAGGCGAACACCTCGCCACCGGTGCACGCTTCTATCTTGACGGAGACCGAGTCATCGCCGCCCTCGGCAAACCCGGCGACGAACGCATGTTCGCTGTCGACGCCGGCGGTCAACAGACCTATCTGACCTCACGCTACTTCGGCGAACACAGCGACGAATTCGCCCATCAGAAGATGCAGCTGCTTACTGTCCCCGGAGCACAAAACCAGCCGCCGGCACCGGCCTACGTCGCGCCCTCCGTCACCCTCGACATCGGCGGAACGCCAGTAACCACGCACTTCACCCAGGTGCTCACCCAGCCCCTGGGCAACTCCGCTCTCGACGACATCTATGGAATCCTCGGCATGGACGTGCTCGACGAGCTCAAGAGCTACACCTTCGACTACCGCACCATGCGCTTTGCAGTGCAGACCCAGTAGGAGCCAGCTCTTTTACTCCTCAACAGCCAGCACATCGTGCATGTAGTCGACCGTGGTCGCCACCTTGAGCCGATAGGTATCCACAAAGTCGTGAGCCGTGCATCATGGCACGAAAATCATCGTCGCGTAGAGGCATAGTAGCTGGCCCCAAAGTAGTCGAAACCGGATTCGGAGTCTCGTTCTTTGCCGGTGAAAAGGTACGGTCGAAATGCGCGTTCATCTGCATAGGCGCGAGCACACGTCATACTATTAGCTCCGCATCGTAGTGGTACCCCGGGGGGCCAAGACTAGTACATCGGGGCTAGCCGCTCCCGAACCGTGATATGCGTCCCATTGTTGGAAATGAAACTCACAGAGCCGTCGCTGAATTGCGGCATCTCTCTCTCAAGTTTGCCAAAATACACCGCATTGATCCGCCAATGGGTCGACAGAAGAAAGACTCCAT
>DATAZR010000139.1:0-8215 GCA_036271955.1 Acidobacteriaceae bacterium | reverse complement strand
GCCATGCCGCTGCCCGCCGCCCTCACGCGCCTCGTAACCTCCCACGACCTCGACCCCGGCGCCGCCGAAAACCTCATGCGCTTCCTCGCCGACCAGGAAGAAGCCACCGGCATCGTCTCCGACGACCGCAACATCGTCATCGAGCGCAGCCGCGACGAACTCGGCGACTGGCGCGTCTGCGTTCTCACTCCCTTCGGCAGCCGCATCCACATTCCATGGGCCATGGCCGTCGCCGCCCGCATCCGCGCCGCCTCCGGTCCCGATGTCGAAATGCTCTGGGGCGACGACGGCTTCGTCCTCCGCTTTCCAGATTCGGACGAACCGCCCGACTCCGATTGGTTCATGGTCGAGTCCGCCGAAGTCATGAATCTCGTTCTGCGCCAGCTCGGCGCCACAGCACTCTTTGCCGGCCGTTTCCGCGAAGCCGCCGGCCGCGCTCTGCTGTTGCCGCGCCGCCGTGCCGATGGCCGCGCTCCCCTATGGCAGCAGCGCAAACGCGCCTACGATCTGCTCAGCGTAGCCTCCCGCTACCCAGGTTTCCCGCTGCTCCTGGAGGCCTATCGCGAATGCCTCCGCGACGTTTTCGACATGCCGGCCTTGATCGAGACTCTCCGCGGCATCGAACAACGCCAGCTCCGCGTCCACGTCGTCGACACGCGCACGCCATCGCCTTTCGCCTCGTCGTTGCTCTTCAGCTACGTCGCCAACTTCCTCTACGACGGCGACGCCCCCTTAGCCGAACGCCGCGCCCAGGCCCTCACCATCGACCAGGATCAGCTCCGCGACCTCCTCGGCGAATCCGACCTCCGCGAACTCCTCGACGGCGACGCCATGGCCGAGATCGAAGAGCAGCAGCAGTGCTTAATCGATCCCTTCCGTGCACGCTCCGCCGACAGCCTGCACGACATGCTCCTCCGCATCGGCGACCTCACGCGCGAAGAGCTATCCCTCCGTGTCACCGGCCCCGAAGTCCTCGAAGCGGTCGACAGGCTAATCCGTACCCGCCGCGTTCTCGAACTCCGCATTGCCGGCGAAAAACGCATCGTCGCCATCGAAGACAGCGCCCGCTACCGCGACGGCCTCGGCATACCACTCCCACCGGGCATCCCGACCGCGTTGCTCGAACCCGTAGCTCATCCGGCCCTTGAGCTCATCCGCCGCTACGCCCGCACCCACGGTCCCTTTACGCTCGAAGAAGTCGCCCATCGCTTTGCCCTCGATCCCGCGCAGGCCGAACAGACTCTCAATCAACTCGTCATAGAAAACCGCATCGTCGAAGGCGGCTTCCGCCCCGGCGGCCTGCATCGCGAGTGGGTCGACCAGGAAATCCTGCGCATCATCCGCCGCAAATCCCTCGCCCGTTTGCGCAAAGAGGTCGAGCCAGTCGAGCAACAAACCCTCGCCCGCTTCCTCACTCACTGGCAAGGCCTGCTTACGCCCCGAAGAGGAATGGACGCCTTGCTCGACGTCATCGAACAGCTCCAAGGCGCGCCAATCGCCGCTTCGCTTCTCGAATCGGCCATCCTCCCAGCCCGCATCGCCAACTATCAGCCCGGCGACCTCGACACCCTCATCGCCGCCGGTGAAATCGCCTGGACCGGCGTTGAGCCCCTTGGCGAACACGACGGCCGAGTCGCTCTCTACCTCGCCGACAAGCTGCCGCTGCTCGCAATGCCCCGTCCCAACGCCGAGCCCATGACGGAGAGGGAAGAGAAGGTGCTCGCCGCTCTGCAAACCACGGGCGCCAGCTTCTTCACCCAGCTCCACGACTCCATCGGCGGAGGCTACCCTGGCGAATCTCTCGACGCC
Source organism: Acidobacteriaceae bacterium (assembly GCA_036271955.1). GTDB lineage: Bacteria > Acidobacteriota > Terriglobia > Terriglobales > Acidobacteriaceae > Acidicapsa. The sequence goes on along the minus strand of DATAZR010000139.1, from coordinate 6,406 downwards.
CTCTGGTCTCTCGTCTGGCGCGGCCTCGTCACCAACGACTCACTGCACCCGCTGCGCGCCTACGTCTTCCGCCCCGACTCTGGCCGCGGCCAGCGCAAAGAGCACTCCAGCGCCGCCCAGCGTGCCGCCTTCCGCTCTCGCCGCACCGTTCCAGCCACCGCTCAGGGCCGCTGGTCCCTCGTCAGTACAAGCGCCAGTCGTGCTTCTTTGAAGGGTACGGGCTTTAGCCCGTACATTCACTCGCAAAAGGAGATCGGGGCTTTAGCCCCCGAGGGAAATCTTCCAACCACCACCGAAGCCACCCACGCACTGGCCCTCCAACTCCTCAACCGCTACGGCATCCTCCTCCGCGAAGCCGCCGCTGCAGAAAACATCCCCGGCGGCTTCTCCGCCATCTACCCCGTCCTCAAAGCCCTCGAAGAAAGCGGCCGCATCCGCCGAGGCTACTTCGTCGCCGGCCTGGGAGCGACCCAGTTCGCCCTCCCAGCCGCCGTCGATCTCCTCCGCTCTCTCCGCAACACTCCGGCTTTTCTGGAAAGAGGTCCCGACTCCGGCAAACCCGAGTTCGTCCTCCTCGCCGCCACCGACCCTGCCAACCCCTACGGCAGCACCCTCAAATGGCCCGACCTGCCCTCAGAGGCTGAAGACACCGAAACCGCTCCGCGCGCCCTCACCCGCACCGCGTACGCTCAGGTGGTCCTTTGCGCCGGACGCCTCGTCGCCTGGCTGCGCCGGGGCAATCCCAATCTGCTCATCTTTCTCCCCGTCGACGAGCCAGAGCGCTCCCAAATCGCCGATGGCCTCGCCCAGTTCCTAGCTGAACTCGGCCAAAACCGCCTGCAAAACGACCAGACCCGCAACCATAACAGCGGCTACCTCATCAGCACCGTCAACGGACTAGCCGTCGCCGTCCACCCCTTTGCGCAAGCCCTTCGCGACGCCGGTTTCCATCCCGGTCCGCTAGGCCTGCACCTCCGTCGCCCCACCAGCCAGCCCCCGCGCATCGGCTACGCCTCGCAGCAGGCCGTACCAACCGAGCGCCTGACTCCTCAACAAGCTGCCAAAAACCGCCCAGCCCTAACCCGCCCCGACTAGGCGAAGGATATGCTTTTTGCTGCCTGGACCAATCGAACGCAAGCAGCAGACATCAACTAACGGCCTGACAAGTAATAACTATTGTCCGTCGCGGATTTGATGTTGTCGTGACGGAATTCTGTTATCGACGGGAACGTCAGGCTTCGGCCAAGAATGCGGACGCCCAACCTTCACCGCGCTTTTCCGGGGTAGTTGCGGTTTAAGGTGGGACGAGCAAACTCAGCATCCAACCATCAGAGAGAACCAATGCCCGAAGGCGATACCATCTTCCGAACCGCTCGCGCCCTTACCCGCGCCATCGCCGGCAAGCTCATCACGCGCTTCGACTCCGGCTACGCGCAACTCACCCAGGCCAACGACCAGGCTCCCTTCACAGGTCAGACCATCACCCAGATCGAAGCCCGCGGCAAATGGCTCCTCATTCACTTTTCAAGTGGGAACATACTCGCGACCCACATGCTCATGAGCGGCAGCTGGCACATCTACCGCCCCGGCGAGCCCTGGCAGGACAAGCCCTCCAACGCCCGCATCGTCATCGAAACCGAAGACTACCTCGCCGTCGGCTTCCGCATCCCCATCGCGCGCATGTACACCGCCGAATCGCTATTACGCGATAAGAAAATCCCGCGCACCGACCGCGATGTCCTCAGCAGTAGCTTTGACGCCGCCAACGCCGTCAAGCGCCTCATGGCCCGCAGCCGCGATGAGTTAGGCGACGCGCTCCTGCGTCAGGATGTGCTCGCCGGCGTGGGGAATGTCTTCAAGTCGGAGATATGTTTTCTCCTCGGCCTCAGCCCCTTCCGCAAGATTGAAACCATCTCGCAAAAGCAAGCCAAAGAAATCGTCGCAACCGCCCAAAAGCTCCTCGCCGCAAACGTCCTCGAAGACTCGACCGACCTCATCGTCACCTACAGCGGTAAAAACCGCCGCACCACCCACAGCGGCGAGCCCGGCCAAAGTCTCTGGGTCTACGGAAGAAAAAACGAGCCTTGCCGAAAATGCGGCACACCCATCCAGCGAGCAATCCAAGGCCCCAACGCGCGAAGCACCTACTGGTGCCCTGCTTGCCAGCCCTTGCCAAACGATGCGTGAGGCGCTACGTTTTACGCATGATTCAAAGCTTCCGCCATGCCGGGATTGAGAAATTCTTTCTGACCGGAAGCAAAGCAGGTATTCAGCCGAAGCACGCCCACAAACTGGCCATTCAGCTGTTCGCTCTGAACAACGCCCGATCGGCAAAAGACATGGATGTGCCGGCGTGGAAGTTGCATGCCTTGAAGGGAAAGTCAGCCGGTCATTGGTCGATCTGGGTCAGCGGAAGCTGGCGGCTGACCTTCGCCTTTGAAGGCGAGAATGCGATTCTCGTGGATTACCAGGACTACCATTGAGTGAGGAGAAAGCCATGGCGCTTATGCACAATCCACCGCATCCCGGAAAGGTGTTGCGCGAGTATCTCGGAGAAATCGAAGTCGTCGAAGCCGCAGCGCGTCTAAAAATCTCGCGCACCACGCTGTCTCGAGTTCTCAATGGCCGCGCTGGCATCTCGCCGGAGATGTCTCTGCGTCTTTCCGATGCTCTTGGCACCCACGTCGCCTTCTGGTCCGCGATGCAAATGGAGTATGACCTGTGGCAAGCAAGCCGCAAGCCAAGGCCCAGAATTCAGCCCTTTCATCAGGCGGCTTAAACGTGTCCTGAATTCGGCCGTCCGGTCTTTCTTTCGAGACCGAAGAGTGTGCCTGGACGGCCAGTTCTACAGCGCAGCCGACCCAGCCTCAGCCACAGCATGATCCTGGTCCCCAGATCCGCCGCTCACGCCGATAGCGCCCACAACCTTGCCATCCTGCTTCAGCGGAATGCCGCCGGCAAAGATCATGATCTTGCCATCGTTCGAAGCATGAATTCCAAAGAACTGGTTTCCGCTTTGCGAATGCGTTGCCAAGTCCTTTGTTGCAATGTCAAAGGCCCGCGAAGTGTAAGCCTTCTTGATCGAAATATCGATCGACCCAATCCACGCGCCATCCATGCGCACATGCGAAATCAGGTTGCCGCCCGCATCGGCAACGGCAATGTTCATCGGCTGGCCAATCTCTGCCGCCTTCTTCTCGGCAGCCTCAATCACGCGCTTTGCGTCTGTCAAAGTAATCATCGTTTCGTCCTCTCCAGTGCTCACGCAATCTTACCCGACCAGGATGAATCGCAGATCAAAGAAGCGCTGTTCTCCGATCGTGATCCCTATTCTCTGACCCCTGATCTCTGGTTCACGGCTTCTTGTCGCCCAGCCCGAAAATTTTCTGTAGAAAATTCCGCTTGTCCGTGCTCGGGTGCGAACACGTAGTCGTCGGCACCGTTCCATCGAGAAACGCAGCGTTGTACGTGTCCCCCATGCAGGTCGCATCCGCGGGCAGATTGGTCGTCTTGTCCACCGGCACAATCTGTACGCCATCCGGCACGTTGAACTCATGCGTGTCTGAATATTGCGGCAGCTCAGTAGCCTTCTTCATGAACGCGCCCCAGATCGGCCCCGCGGCCTGCGCGCCCTGCAGCTTGATGTCCGTGTAGTCGTCGTTGCCCACCCACACAATGCACAGCAGGTTGGTGGTATAGCCGGCAAACCAAGCGTCATGGCTGGTGCCCGTCTTACCTGCCGCAGGAGCATAGAATCCCTGGCTGCGCACCCCTGCGCCGGTGCCCACGCCCTGCAGCACATTCTGCATCAGGCTGCTCGTCAGGTACGCTACTCGTGGATCGAGCACCTGTTTTGAAGTCGGCGAGTAATCCGTGATCACATCGCCCGACGGCGTGCGCACGCTCGCCAGCATCCACGGATCAAGATGCAGTCCGCGATTGGCGAAGACCGTATACGCGCCCGCCATATCGAGCGGAGTGGCGCTGTACGAGCCGATGGCCATCGACGGCGTGCCGCGTGCGCTTTTCACGCCGGCCTCGCGCGCCAGCGCTGCCACGCGGTCAAAGCCCACCAGCGAAGCCAAGCCAATCGTTGCATTGTTCAGCGAACGCTGCAGTGCAAAGCGCGCCGTTACCTGCTCGTGATACTCGCCTTCGAAATTGCGCGGCGTATACTCCTGGTTGCCCACGTCGTAAGTCGTCTGCTCATCGCTCAAAATCGTGATCGGCGAGAAGAGCTCATCATGCCCGGGCAGCTGCGTTCCCGCTACCGCCGTGTTGAAAGCAGACGCATACACAAACGGCTTGAAGATTGAGCCCGTAGGCCGCGAGGCTACCGCGTGATTCAGCTGGCTCTGCCCATAGCTGCGACCGCCCACCAGCGCCAGCACCTGGCCCGTATGCGGGTTCAGCGCCACCAGCGCCACCTGGGGATAGACCGGCGGAGCAGCCGGTTCCTGTGGCTGCCCGGCCTTGGCGCGATGCCGTCGCGCATACAGCCTGTCCACCTGCTCGTCCACCACATGAATCGTGTTCTCGACCACCGACGTCGCCACCCGCTGCAGATCGGGATCAAGCGATGTGTAGATGTGCAATCCCTCGCGATTGAAGTCCCGCTCGCCCAGCTTCTGATTCAACTGCTCATGCACCAGGTCGACGAAGTAAGGCGCCTCGCTCGCGTCCACGCTCAGCGTAGACAGATGCAACGGCTCTTCCTTCGCACGCTCCGACTGCTCCTTGGTGATCGCGCCCGTCTCCACCATCGAGTCCAGCACCAGATTGCGCCGCGCCAGCACGCGGTCCGGATGCCGGTAGGGATTCAGATAGCTGGGATGCTGAATCATCCCCGCCAGCATCGCGCACTCGGCAAGATTCAGCTGCTTCACATCCTTGCCGAAATACGCCTGCGCCGCCTCGCCAAATCCATTGATCGCAAAGCTGCCTTGCTGCCCCAGGTTGATCTGGTTGGCATACATCTGGAAGATCTGCTGCTTGCTGAACCTATGCTCCAGCTGAAAGGTGATGACGATCTCGATCAGCTTGCGCTTGAACTTCTTCTCCGGCGAAAGAAAGAACCCGCGCGCCGCCTGCATGGTCAGCGTCGAACCACCCTCCATGTAGGCATGCTTGTGCATCAGGTCATTGCGCATCGCGCCCATCATGCGCCAGTAGTCCACGCCGCTGTGCTCAAAAAATCGGCGGTCTTCAATCGCAACCACAGCCAATACCAGATTGCGCGGCAGCTCGTCATACGTCACCACCCGGCGCTTGGCGCGATTGGCGTCTTCGCTCAGCCCGGTGATCAGCAGCGGCTCCAGCTCATAGCTCGAGAGCGACTGCCCATGATCGTCGGTCAGCGACTCCACCACGCCATTGCTGAAGTGGATAGTCGCGCCGTCCTCGGCATGAAAGCTCTGCGGTCCCGGATGCACCGCAACGCTTTCGCCCGATTCCGAGTACGTCCCCAGCGGCGAAGCATTAGATGAGCCATCGGTCGTATATCCGGCGGTGCGAAGCTCGTTCGCAATCGCCGTCATGCCCAGCTTCTGTCCCGGCCGTATCTCGCGGGGAGCGGCATAGATCTTCGCCGTCGTTTCAAACAGAGGCTGCTTCAGCCGCGCATCCACAATGCTCGAGTAGCGAAAGTAGTAATACCCGAAGACCGCAAAAAACACGATCGCAAGCACTGCCACAAAGGCCAGCAGACCGCCCACAATCAGGGTCGTCCACCCATGCCGCGTAGTAGGCTTCGCGATCTTGACCTTCAACGCCATTCCAACTGCCTCCGCAAACCCCACTCGTCGAACTTGTCATCCTGAACGAAGTGAAGGATCTGCTTTTGCCTTGCTTTTCAACGAATCCGGGTGCCGGATGCCCATCCTTCGCGCATTTAACGAAGGGTGGGATTCCACTTACTTAAACCAGACTCTTCAACCGTCCCACCAGTTCCTCAATCGACACATCTTCGCTACCGGCAACCGCGCGCGTAACAAGTTCGACCTTGCCCTCCGCAGCCTTCTTGCCCACATTTACGCGATAGGGAATGCCCACCAGATCCGCGTCCTTGAATTTGACTCCCGCACGCTCGTCCCGGTCATCCAGCAGCACATCAAATCCTGCAGTCTCAAGCTCTGCAGCCAGCTTCTCGCCCGTCTCACGCAGCAATGTATCGGTCACATTGGTCACCGTCACCACTACTGTGAAAGGCGCAATGCTCGCCGGCAGCCAGAAGCCATTCGCATCGTTGGATTGCTCAATCGCCGCCGTTAGAATGCGCTCGATCCCAATTCCATAGCTGCCCATGATCGGCGTAACTTCCTTGCCGTTGGGGTCGAGAACTGTTGCGCCCATCGATGAAGTGTACTTGTACCCCAGCTTGAAAATGTGACCAACTTCGACCGCTTTG
>DATAZR010000138.1:0-21372 GCA_036271955.1 Acidobacteriaceae bacterium | reverse complement strand
GACTCATCGCCATTGACCAGAACATATTTCGGCTTGGCGGACTGTTTCGGAACGAAGGACCATTTCAGACCGGTCGGGAAGCCTGCACCGCCGCGGCCACGCAGACCGGAAGCTTTCATCTCGGTGATGATCCACTCAGGGCCTTCGGCCAGGGCTTTGCGCGTGGCTTCGTATCCGCCCAATTCAATGTAGCGGTCGATCTCTGCCGCGCCCATGCCAAAGCGCTTGGAGATGATCTTGACTTCGTCGGGATGGGAGACGAGTTTAGGCATTGTTCGTTTCTCCCCTTGCTGCTTTGGTCCGGTAATCGGCGAGCACGGCGTCGACCTTGTCGTTAGTCAGATCGTCGTGGAAGTCGTAGTTTACCTGAATGGCCGGAGCCCAGCAGCAGACGCCGATGCATTCGACTTCTTCGAGCGAGAATAGACCGTCGGCGGTGACGCCTTTATGGCCGATGCCGAGCTTCTCTTCGAGGTGTTCAAATAGGTCGTAAGCCCCGCGCAGCATGCAGCTGATATTGGTGCAGACCTGGACGTTGTATTTGCCTGCGGGCTTGAAACGCAGCATCGAATAGTAAGTGGCGACATTGCGCACATCGAGCGGAGTGATGCCGATGCGAAAGGCGACTTCGTCGATGAGCGCGTCGCTCAGATAGCCGATCTCGTCCTGCGCGTAGAGCAGCATGGGAACGAGCGCAGAGCGGCGCAGCGGATACTTCTCGACCAGCGCGTCAAAGCGCGCGGCAAGCTGCGGTGAAAAGATCGACATGGTCTCGTTGGGGATTTCAGCGCTCATTGCATCAGCTCCCGTGCCCAGGCTTCGGCTTGCATGTCCATCTCTTCCTCAACTTCGTGGAACTCTTCATCGCCCACCTGGGTTTGCAGCTTTCCTTCTATGGTAAAACGCATGAGGCCGCGGGCGCCATCTTCGCGCGACCAGATGATTTCTGCTTGATGGCGGTGCAGCTTCAGCCATCGATCCGCGGCGCGCACGATAATGTCGTCTTCTCCCAGTTCAACCGTGGCTTGCTGCTTTCGATTGAGGCCGTGTGCCGCGGTGTAGCTGCGCAGCAGGGAAGCGAGCGAGACCCAAAGCTCGGGCCAGAGTTGAAGGGATGTAACGGCGCTGACGGCGGTGGCCATTAGCGGTCGATCTCCCCAAGCACTACATCGATGGAGCCGATGACTGCGACTACGTCGGAGATAGACCGGCCCTGGCACATCGTCTCGAGGGCCTGCAATGAAGCGAAGCTGGGGTTGCGCATATGGACGCGATAAGGCTTGGCGGTGCCGTCGGAGACGACGTAATAACCCATCTGTCCGCGCGAAGATTCTATGCCCTGATAGACCTCGCCAGCCGGCACAGCGAAGCCCTCGGTGACGATCTTGAAGTGATGGATAAGCGACTCCATCTGGGTCTTCATCTTTTCTCGGTCGGGCAGCACGATCTTGGGCGCGTCGGCTTTGATTGGCCCTTCGGGCATGCCGGCGAGCGCCTGGTTGATGATCTTAACCGACTCGCGCATCTCTTCGAGGCGGACAAGATAGCGTCCCCAGACATCGCAGCGTTGCGATGTGGGCACCTTGAAATCGAACTTCTCATAGCTCGAGTAGGGCATGTCGCGGCGCAGGTCGAAATCGACGCCGGAGGCGCGCAACGGCGGGCCGGTGACGCCAAGCGCGATGGCATCGGCAGCGGAGAGATGGCCGACATTCTGCAGGCGGTTGACGAAGATGGGATTGCCGGTAAGCAAGTTGGAGTATTCGTCGATCTTCTCCGGGAAGGTCTTCATGAAGGCCTTGACGCGGTCGAAGAAATCGATGGGCGGCTCCATCGACAGGCCGCCGATGCGGAAGTAGCTGGTCATCATCCGCTGGCCGCTGACGTGCTCGAAGATGCGCAGGATGTCTTCGCGCTCGCGGAAGGTGTAGAGGAAGACGGTGAGCGCGCCGATGTCCATGGCGTGGGTGCCGAGCCAGACCAGATGCGAATTGAGGCGCGTCAACTCAGCGAGTAGCACGCGCATCCACTGGGCTTTATCAGGGATCGGGAGCTCAAGGAGCTTTTCAACCGCCAGGCAGTAACAGAGGTTGTTGTGCATCGGGCTGAGGTAGTCGATGCGGTCTGTGAGCGGAACGACCTGCTGGTAGAACTTGGCCTCGCAGGTCTTTTCGATGCCGGTGTGCAGGTATCCGATCTCGGGATAGAGGCGGACGACGATTTCGCCGTCGATCTCAAGCACCAGGCGCAGAACACCGTGCGTCGAGGGGTGCTGCGGCCCCATGTTGAGGACCATGGTCTGGTCCGCGGAGCCGGTAGCGATGGGCGCTTCCAGAATCGGAGTTCCTGCCACGTCGGTCATGCGAAGCTGATCTCCCGGTTGCTGTTCTGATGCTGAGGAGGCGGGGAATGTCCGCCGAAATTCGGAGGTTACTGACTAATCAGAATACATCTATGCGGCCGGGTGAATTTTCAATATCTCTGGCAGTTGCAATTCGGTTACCGGTAGCCCTCGACGGGATAGTCCTTGCGCAGCGGGTGACCCGTCCAGTCGTCGGGCATCATGATGCGGCGCAGGTTGGGGTGGCCATTGAAGCGGATGCCAAAGAGGTCGAAGACTTCGCGCTCGTAGTAGTCGGCCGAGGGCCAGACCGGGGTGATGGAGTCTACGGAAGGATCGATTTCGTCAAGCATCACGCGCAGGCGGATCCGTTCTTTATGCGTGTGAGAAACGATGTGGTAGCTGACCTGAAAGCGCGGCGAGGCAGGGAACCAGTCGACGGCGGTGATGTCTTCGAGGAAGTTGTAACCGGCCTGCTGCACAGTTTGTGCGGCGGCGATGATGTGCTCCGGAGCGATAGTGAGTGTGAGCTCGTCGCGGTCCCAGCGGGCTTCGGTGAGCGCATCGGCATTCCAGCCCAGGATGGCAGTTATGGCTGGATGATCTGCTTTCTCGCGCAGTACGGATTCCTTGTCAGCCAGAGTTTCGCTCATCGATTCCTTTCCCGTCGCACTTCTATTTAGAGATCGGCCTTGTCCCTGGACCAGTCCAGGATGCCCTTTTTCACAATATAGAAGAGGCCCACGGCCACGAAGCCGAGGTAAACCAGCATCTCCCAGAAGCCGAACATCGGCGAGCCTGTGATTTTGGGCAGCTGCTTGAAGATGATGGCCCACGGCATCATGAAAACAACTTCTACATCGAAGAGGATAAAGAGCATGGCGACCATGTAAAAGCGCACGCTGAAGCGGCCGCGTGCGTCGCCGACGGCAACGATGCCGCACTCATAGGTGGCGAGCTTGGTCTTGGTGTTGCGATGGCGGCCGACAAAATACGAGCCCACCGCCATGCCGATGCCCAGGCCGAAAGCGGCGAGTACCTGCAGCAGCAGCGGGAGGTACTGCCAGGAATAGGGGATCTGATCTTTCATATATCCTCTCGCAATTTATTTTCTCGCATGCGCAACTCTGGCCCGGCTTTGATGATCAGACATGCAGCGGTTTCGCCAATGATCGCGAACAGGGGTGCCGGACGCCGCTAGCTTGAGCTTAGGTTTTCGACCTCATTGCGTCAAGCGGCTAAGGAACTCTAGCTTGAGGACATTACTTTCGTCCTCTGAATCTATTCATGAGTTCGCCGATGCAGCGGGTAGGAGAGATACGAATGGCGACTTCGATTCCCAACGGCGATTTGATTTCCTTAACAAGGGGTTCCCGAGCTTTGGTTCGGCCGGCGACAGTGCTCGTAACGCCGCGACGACGCAAGCTCTCTCGGGAAGCAGGGCATGCCATCGAGATGCTGGGTCACTCGATCGAGTATCTGGCCGATGAGCTTGCGCTGGATTGTATGGATCGGGTGCTGGGAATCGGGGGCGGACTGCATCCGCGATTGAGGGCAATTGAGATCCTGAAAAGATGCAACCGGGAGATTTATCTGAGCTGTCCCGAAGTGCCTACGATTGGGGAACGGGTACGCGGCTGGTTGCGGCTGAAGCAGAACCCGGTAAATTAGACCTGACCGAGTTAGGCCTGGCCGAGCGCCAGCAACGCGAAGAGCGCAAGCCAGACCAGACCCATGGCATGCCAATACCACGCGAGACTGTCTACAGCGATCTGCCGATACTCAACCTTGCGCAAGAGCCCCAGCGCAGGCAGGCTGATTGCCAGCGCGAGGAGGCCGAGCAGTAGGAATGCAGCGTGAAAACCAGTAAGGATGTAGAAGAAATAAACCGCCGGCGTGGCCAGATGATCGAAGGAAAAGCCTTGCAGGCTCAGCTGCTCCCAGCCTGTCCATTGTCCGGCCACGAATAAACTGCCCAGCACCAGCGTTACCGCCAGCCAGGGCAGGGTCCGCATGAGCGCGGGACGTCCCATCCCAAGCCACTCTTCCACGACATCCAATTCGCGAAAAATTCTCCGACGAGCAATCTCCGCCGTCAGCCCGCTCAGCAGCAGCACCGCCGTGTTGAGGAAGAGGATGGGCGGCAGCCGTACCGGGTGCCAGTCGCCGATAAACTCCTGTGTGCGAGCATCGAAGTGGCCGGTGCCCTGGTGCGCGTAGAACATGACCGCGAGGGCTAAAAAAAACATCATGTGAGCGGCGAGAATGAGGAAAACCATGAGCCGTACGCGTTTGAGCAGCTCGCCCGGGCCGCTTCGCCCCATGCGTTTCCATTCATCGTCGTCGCCGCTGCCTCCGCCGCCTGTGGGGCGCCGGTCGACCGGCGGTTTGCCTCCGATGCCTGGGTCTTTCCGCTCGGTTTCAACCGGATACCGCGTAAAAGTGCTGGGCATGGCAGCTCGCCTCGATGGAACTCAGATTACACCGACTTGAGGAAGGATGCGATCTCTTCTGCGCCAGTTGTTTTCGTGCGGCAGAAGGCTGTTCCTATATTGGACAGGCGAAACGGCCCTTCCGGCTCAACTCTTATTAGAATTCCTCTCTTTTTCCACAAGCTGGACGAAGAGTTGATGAACCCGGCGGTCGGTCGAGAGCTCCGGATGAAATGTCGCGGCCATGGTTTTGCCCTTCCGGACCAGAACCGGGAAGCCCTCGCGCTCGGCAAGCACCTCTACGCCGGGGCCGACTGCGACGATGCGCGGGGCGCGGATGAAAACTGTTTCAAGCGGGCCGCCGGGCAGCGAGGTTTCCAGGGTCAGGATGGCGGAGTCGCGCTGCGCGCCATAAGCGTTGCGCTCGACGGCGATGTCGAGCACGCCAAGGCTGGCCTGGCTGGGATGGCGAACTTCCTTCGCCAGCAGAATGGCTCCGGCACAGGTGCCGAAGACGGGTTTCTGCTCCGCGAATGCTTTGAGCGCATCGAAAAGTCCGCCGCGATTGAGGAAGTTGAGCATGGTTGTGGATTCGCCGCCGGGCAGGATCAGGCCGTCCATGGATTCACCTGTCTGACCGTCCTGGCAAAGTTCTGCGGGGGTTTTTACTAAAGAGGCCCGGGCACCGGATTCTTCGAGGGCGGCGGCGTGGCGTTCGTAATCTCCCTGGATGGCCAGGACTCCGATATGTGGCGCGGTCGCTGTTTCGTGCAATTCGTTCTCCTGTTTTCAGGATAAAGGATGTGCGTGCAAGCGGTTTGGGTGCAAGCGTAGACGGTTCACCACCGAAGTCTTATCATTGGGCTCCTATGCGTAGAAGAGCTTGGTTTGCAGTCGTTTTGCTTTCGCTTTTGCCGGTCTGCCTTTATGGCCAGGATGCGGCCAATCTAATGGTGATCTCAGTCGATGCGGCGCATCCGGGAGCAGCGATTTCGCCGCAGATGTATGGCATTTTCTTTGAAGACATCAACTTTGCTGCCGACGGCGGTCTCTATCCCGAGCTGGTGAAGAACCGCTCGTTCGAGTTTCAGGAGCCGCTGACGGGCTGGCACCAGATCATGGGCTACAGCGCGGGCAAGGGAATAGATCCGCAGATTGGCGAACTGAGTGTTCGCATAGACTCGCCTCTGCATGAGACCAATCCGCATTATCTGAGGGCGCGTGCGTTCCAATCGGGATACGGCTTCTACAACACCGGCTTTCGCGGCATGGGAGTGAAGAGCGGCGCGGAGTATCGCTTCTCGGCGTATGTGCGCGGCGGATTGGCAAACCAGAGCCCGAAGGCGATTCGCGCCACGCTCACCGATGCCGCAGGACATGAGATCGGCAGCGGCAAGCTGGAGGGTTTCAGTGACGGCTGGAAGCGCTACGAGACCATCATCCGCGCCAACGCTACAGTCGAGAAAGCTCAGCTCAATCTCTTTGTCGATGGCACTGGTTATGTCGATCTGGATATGGTTTCGCTCTTTCCTGTCGACACGTGGAAAGGCCGTCCCAATGGGCTTCGCAAAGACCTGGTGCAGTTGCTGTATGACATGCATCCCGGCTTCGTTCGCTTTCCTGGAGGATGTATTGTAGAAGGCCGCACGCTGTTTACGCGCTATCGCTGGAAGACTACGGTAGGCGATATCGCAGAGCGGAAAACGATCATCAATCGTTGGAACGACGAGTTCGATCAGAGGCCGGCTCCGGATTACTTTCAGTCTTTCGGACTTGGCTTTTATGAGTACTTTCAGTTGGCTGAGGATATAGGCGCGAGACCGCTGCCGATTCTTAACTGCGGCATGGCCTGCCAGTTCAATTCGAGCGAGACAGCGGCGCTCAATCAGCTGGATGAGTACGTGCAAGATGCACTCGACCTGATCGACTTTGCAAATGGCGCAGTAACTACTCCCTGGGGCAAGCTGCGCGCGCAGATGGGGCATCCAGCGCCGTTTCATATGACGATGCTGGGCATAGGTAACGAGCAGTGGGGGCCACGTTATGTGGAGCGATACAAGGTCTTCGCAGCGGCGTTGAAGACTAAGCATCCAGAGATCAAGCTGGTAGTGGCTGCGGGGCCGACGCCTTCTGGAGAGCCTTTCGATAGCATGTGGGCTACATGGCGGCAACTGCATGCGGATATCGTCGATGAACACTATTACATGAGCCCGGATTGGTTCCTGAAAAACAGCAATCGCTACGATCACTACGACCGTAAAGGTCCGAAGGTCTTCGCTGGTGAATATGCGGCGCAGAGCGTGGGCATGACCAGCCAGGAGAACCGCAATAACTGGAAGACTGCGCTGGCTGAAGCGGCCTTCATGACCGGCCTGGAGCGGAATGGCGATGTGGTGCAAATGGCTTCGTATGCGCCGCTGCTTGCGCACGCGGATGCGTGGCAGTGGAAGCCGGATGCGATCTGGTTCGACAATCTGCGGTCGTTTGGCACGACGGACTACTACGTGCAAAGAATTTTTGCCAGCAACGTGGGGACTCGGATGGTGCCGGTGACTCCGCTATTGGATGGTGGTCTATACACGAGCGCGACGCTCGATGAACGTACGCATGAACTAATCGTGAAAGCTGTTAACACTACCTCGGCAGAGCGAGCAACGGAGATTGAGTTGAAGGGCATGAATGCAACCGGCACAGCCAAAGTGATGACGCTGGAGAGCGCCGATCTGAATGCGGAGAACAGCTTTGACCATCCGACCGCGGTAGTGCCGGCGGCTTCTACTGCGGATCTAGATTCGGGGAAGATCAAGGCACGGTTACGGCCCTACTCGGTGACTGTTTATCGGGTGCCGATGCAATAAGGTATTGAAGCGCTCTGATACACTTGGCGCGCCATGAAAACCTTTGCCGTTCAGCTTTTCTGTATTGTGCTATCGCTGGCGCCCATCGCAGCGGCGCAGGATGTCATTCCGCTTTATCCAGGCACCGCGCCCGGGTCTTCGCCATCGGATAACTATCCGGAGAAGCAGTACTTTTCCAAAGTCTGGAATACAGATGTGGTCACAAATGTGACCCGGCCCACGCTCACAGTTTTTAAGCCCGCTCCAGAGTTGAAAATCAACACAGCTGTCGTCATCTGTCCCGGCGGAGGCTTCATGGCTTTGTCCATCGCCAGCGAAGGCACGGATGTCGCCAAGTATCTGGCTGCCAGAGGCGTAACCGCTTTCGTGTTGAAGTATCGTCTGGCGCACACGGGCGAGGATGCGACTCAGGAATTCGGGGCTTTGTATGCAGACCGGCCGAAGTTCGACGCAATGATGAAGGATGAAGAACCGCTTGCGGTGGCTGACGGTTTGGCGGCGGTCGCATACGTGCGGCAGCATGCGGCCGAATTCGGAATATCTCCGGATCGCGTGGGGATTGTGGGATTTTCCGCCGGTGGAGCGGTCACGGCGGAGGTTGCTCTCCACTACAAACCGGAAGGGCGGCCGGCGTTTGTCGCTCCTATTTATGGCGGCGCTTTGTCGAAGGATGCTCCTGTGCCGGCGGATGCGCCGCCCATGTTTATTACGGCGGCTACGGACGATTCGCTTGGGCTTGCGCCGGCAAGTATTGATCTCTGGCAGAGATGGACAGCAGCTAAGAAATCGGTGGAGTTGCACATGTACGCGAAGGGCGGCCACGGTTTTGGAATGCATGTACAAAACATTCCAACTGATCACTGGGTCGACCGGTTTGCCGATTGGCTGCAGCTACAAGGCTTTCTGAATAAATAACGAAGGCCGCGCCCGAAATTGTTCTACGTGGAACAATTCAGCGAATGGGACGAGTCTGGAATTGTTTGTTGGAAGCTGCTTGTTTTCTTAGAGATTGATTTGCCGATGATTATGGTGTTTTGTGCATGGTTGCAGCGAATGGGATTGAGGCGGGGAACAGAAACCAGGATTAGGAAATAGGGTTCGTGCTTCGCACGAATTTGGTCCCACATCTCAGAAACGAGATGTGGGGCACCCGCACTCAGCCGTTGACGCTTCAGGCGTGAATCGCATCCAATGACGCAAGGTATATTTCGGAGGTTTCATGCCCGATTCACAAACGCTTGTTCCTGCTGAGCAGCTTGTCGCCACCAATCAGGCCCGCCATCCCAACGAGAGCGCGAAGTATCGTGCTGCGCGCAATGCGCTTCTCGCAGAAGAGATCGAACTGCGCCGCCATGTTGAGCGTGTGGCCGCCCAGCGGCGTGCGCTGCCCCAAGGCGGCGAGATCGCGAAAGACTTCGAGCTGATCTCGGAAACAGGGCCGACTCGCTTCCCAGACTTGTTCGGCGACAAGAATACTTTGATGGTCTACAGCATGATGTTCGGGCCGCAGCGCAAGGCTCCTTGCCCCAGTTGCACTTCGTTTCTCAGTGCTTGGAACGGGGTTGCGTTCAATTTGCGCGAGCGGGTGGCCATCGTGGTTACTGCCCGTTCGCCAATTGACCGCCTCATTGAGTACAAGAAGCAGCGTGGCTTCGGCTACCTTCCGTTTGTCTCCGATCCGAGCGGCGAGTATACGCGCACTTACGTGAATAAGGATGATGCGGATATTCCAGGGTTCAGTGTTTTTACTCGCAGGAACGGCGCCGTCCACCACTTCTATAGCGGCGAGTTGAGCGGAGCGATGTCCGACCCTGGGCAGGACCCGCGCGGCGCCCCGGATATGGACCCGCTTTGGCTAATGCTGGACTTGACTCCCGGAGGCCGTGGCACAGACTGGTATCCCAAGCTTGAGTATGGGAAGGCTTGAGACGGTAGTTCGCCACAAGTTAGGATCAGTTAGTCATCGGCGGTCCCGTCGTTCCGTCAGACCACTTGGCGGCCAGCACGAAGAAGGTGGTAAGCCGCTGTTCAGCGTCATACCCCGCCATCACTGGCGAGTCGGGAAGATTGGCTCCCGAGCTCTTTCCGGCGTCGCCCGAAACGTAGAACATGACATGCGGGTGCCAGTTTTTGCCTTCATCGTTGAGATACTGTTGCTTCGACATCATGTAGACCACCGTTCCAGGAACAAGCGCCGGCAATTCTTTCTTCTCCAGTGCCGATGCGATGGCAGCAACGATCTCGGCCTTCGATTTTCCTGCCAGCACCAGTTTGGTCTTCCTCAGAAAGATGGGCAGAACAGTGGTTGCGGCGGGCGCATTGAAGCAATGGGGGGCGCGTATTTTGGGATTCCAGAACTGTGCATCATCGGTCGTGGTCGCCCAGGATCGCTCGACAATACAGACGAAGCCATTCGAGCCTTTCGCGGCAGTCGTGTAGCCGTCGCGATGGAGCACCATCACTTCTGCGGCATCCGAAACCGACGCTGGCGCTGCGCTGCGAGCCAACGCGATCTCAGCCTTCTCATCGGGAATTAAATACTGATCGAGAGGAGCCATGGTTGGATAGGGGGCTTTCTCAACCTGTGCTTGTGCGCTGCCCGGCAAGGATAAGAAAATCGGGACCAAGAAAATCGGAACGAGCAGTGCGAAAGCCGGAACGCCGATAGCGTTTTTTCGCATTCAACCCTCCTGAGCTGGCGATTCTTTTCAGTTTGGGGGCAATGATCGCGAGACTCGCGTTACCGTGCATCGTAGGCCACGGCTGCGTCAACTGCAAGTGCGCTTGCGTTAACTAATAAATACTTCCGCGTAACGCAATAGGCTCATGACCACCCGCGCCCTTGCAAAAGGAGCTGTGTAACAACAAGTAGCCGGAGATGCGTGGGCATCTCCGGCTCTGTTTTTTGCGCCTGAAGGCGCGGCTGCCTGGACGGCTAGTCCTCACCAGCCGCGGGTTTGGAGGAGTTCTTTTTCTTCGATTGCGGCGGCGGCCAGGCCCTTCATGGTGCCGGTGACTTGTTCGCTGACTTCGGCGAGGATTTTTGGGTCGTTGAAGTGGGTTGTCGCGATGACGATTGCGCGGGCGCGGGAAACGGCTTCTTCGCGCTCCTTCTGATTGTGTTCGACATCGAGTGGAGTGGCGCGTTCCTTCATGAAGATGCCGCTGCCGACGAAGACGGTTTCTGCGCCAAGCTGCATCATGAGGGCTGCGTCTGCGGGGGTAGCGATGCCGCCGGCGGAGAAGTTGGGCACCGGGAGCTTGCCGTTTTTGGCGACCATGCGGATGAGCTCGTACGGCGCGCCATGCTCCTTGGCGAGGTTGTATAGCTCTTCTTCACGGGCGACGGTGACCTGGCGAAGTTCGCGGGTGATCTGGCGCATGTGCTGCACGGCGTGGACGACGTCGCCGGTGCCGGCCTCACCTTTCGTCCGGATCATGGCCGCACCTTCGGCGATGCGGCGCAGGGCTTCGCCGAGGTTGCGCGCGCCGCAGACGAAGGGGATGGTGAAGGCGTGCTTGTCGATGTGATGGGCTTCGTCGGCGGGGGTGAGGACTTCGCTCTCGTCGATGAAGTCGACGCCGATGGCTTCGAGAATCTGGGCTTCGGCGAAGTGGCCGATGCGGGCCTTGGCCATGACGGGGACGGAGACGGCGGCTTTGATCTCTTTAATGAGCTTGGGATTGGCCATGCGGGCGACGCAGCCCTCGGCGCGGATCATGGCGGGCACGCGCTCCAGAGCCATGACGGCGACTGCGCCGGATTCTTCTGCGATGCGGGCCTGCTCGACGTTCATCACATCCATGATGACGCCGCCTTTGAGCATCTCGGCGAGGCCTACTTTGAGGCGGAGGGAGGTCGAGGTAAAGCTTCCATTATGGTTTGCGTCGGGCATTGTATGTTCCTCACTTCCTGGGGAAACCGTCGCCGGCGGCATGTTGCGCGCGCTCGGGGAGGGTTTGGTTCGAGACTGGATTCAACTTTTAAGTGTAGCAGCGATTTGGGTGGGGAGATTCGATTAGCGGGTATGCCGGTCCGAGGCCTTGAAAGCAGCAATTGTTGGCTTGGATTGTTACGGTTCGGTTAATTTATGTCACAAAATCGTCAACCGAAGGGCTTCTTGGGGCTTGAAGTTATAGAAATACAGTGACTTATGCAGATTCGACGTTGGTGGCAATCCGCTTGTCGATTTTGGGGCTCTCCGAGAGAATTAGAGTATCCGGCCAGCGTCCCGGACTCGCCTGACGATCCTGTTCACGGCGATAACCGGACGCAAGACGCCAATCAAACACGTACTTGAACTGCTATTTTCGGAGTGCCAATCTCATGATCAGAAAGACCTGCTTCCCTCTGGGGAAAGCTGTAAGTATCGCTCTCTTTGCTCTCGCAATTCTGCTCTTCAGTCCTTCAACCTATGCACAAACAGCCGGCGCCGGCACGGTTTCCGGTACGATCACGGATTCCAGCCACGCGGTGCTGCCTGGCGTTTCGGTGACGGTGACGAACGTCGATACCGGCGTGCCGCATGTCTACACCAGCAACGCGGACGGCCTCTATGTCGCGCCCTTTCTGCAGCCGGGCCACTATAAAGTAACTGCCAGCGGCGGCGGGTTTGGAGCGGTTGAGGCGAACGGCCTCACGCTGCAGGTTGGCGAGACTCTCACGATCGACCTGACGATGGCGGTGCAGTCGACGGCGACAACCGTCGAGGTATCGAGCGAGAGTCCGCTGCTGGATACGGACAAGACTGAGGTCTCGCAGGTGGTGGATCAGCAGGTGATTTCGAACCTGCCGGTCAATGGCCGCAACTGGAGCGACTTCGTTTTGCTCACGCCTAACGTGGTGCCTGATGGCGGCTCAGGGCTGGTGAGTTTCCACGGCATCAGCGGCCTCTACAACCAGAACTACGTGGATGGCGCGAACAACAACCAGATTCTCTTCAGCGAAGCACGCGGACGTTCATCGGGCGCGCCGTTTGTCTACAGTCTGGATGCGATCAAAGAATTCCAGGCGGAGACTTCGACGTACTCGGCGGAGTTTGGCCAGGCTGCAGGCGGCCAGGTGAACGCCATCACCAAGAGCGGAACCAACCAGTATCACGGCGATCTTTTTTACTACCTTCGCTATCCCGATCTGAATGCTCTCGACCCGATCAGCAAATGGTCGGCTCTGCATAACGGCGGCAACCAGTTCCTGCTGACGCAGCCGATTCACCAGCAGCAGGAGTTCGGCGGCAGCGCGGGTGGGCCGATCAAGAAGGACAAGCTGTTTTTCTTCCTGACTTCGGATAACTTCCGCCGCACAGGCCGTGCACTCTATTACGAGACCAACACTGTAACTCTGACGCCCACCGATGCGCCGGCGGGCAAGCCAGCCACGACCCTCATTTCGCCAAAGCAGTGCCCTACGACAATCACAGCTGAGCAGTGCACCGATGCAATTCAGTTTTTGCTTGACCTGCAAGCTGCCCCAGGGCGTTTTGCCAAGGAGACGCTGGTCTTTCCGCGCGTCGATTACCAACTCAACTCGAAGAACCTGATCTACGCGAACTTCAACTTTGCGAACTTCGACCAGTCGTACGGATATGCTCCAAATCCGACCTACTCCAACACCTCGCCCAGCACTAATGCGCCGACCAGCTACCATGAGCGGTTCCTGATTGCGCACTGGACTTCAACGCTGACCAGCACGGCGGTCAACGACTTCCGCTTTCAATGGGGACGCGATCTCGAAACTGCTGGAGCGAATGCGCCCGGTCCCAGCATCGGCATGGGAGCAGAGACCTACGGCATGCCGAATGCTCTGCCGCGTGTAGCGGAGCCGGATGAACATCGCATTCAGATTACCGATGTCTTCAACAAGGTCTGGGGCCGGCACACCTTCAAGTTCGGCGGTGACGTAAACATCGTTCACGAAGTGATGATCAATCTCTTCCAGGGCGGCGGTGTCTATGGCTACTCGGGCACGGTGACGCAGGAGTTCCAGAACTGGGCAGCGGATGCGTTTGCCGGCCAGCCTGGGGATACAGATGCGTACGCCGGATCGCACTACAACACCTTTGTGCAGACAGTCGATCTTCAGAATCCGACGACTGGCGGTAAAGCAGGCGCTGACGACTTCTGGATGAAGATGTATGACGGATTTGCTGAAGACAACTGGAAGCTGCGTCCGAACCTTACGCTGAATCTGGGCGTTCGATACGACCTGCAATTGACGCCCGATCCTGCAATCCCAAATACCTCGACTGCTCTGGCGGCGGAGTACAACACGAAGATCAAGAACGTAACCGATCGCGTGCAGCCGCGTATCGGCTTCTCGTGGAGCCCGCATCCCGACACGGTGGTGCGCGGCGGCTACGGCATCTTCACCGGCTTGAACCAGGGAAGCACGTACTACGCAATGCGCGTAGAGAACGGCGAATACCAGATCAACTACACCTACAACGGCTGCAATGCTGCCTGCTCGGCTTCAACAGAGCCAGCCCTGAAATTTCCTAATGTTTCCTTCCTGCCACCGGGGCCGCCGCTTTCCGCAGCGCTATTCCCGATGGGCGGCACTGCTCCCGCTGTGACGACTGTGTCAGTGAATGGGTCGGCAGGATTTCACGGTTTGTCTCCGAACTTTGTTCCTCCGCTGACGCATGAGTTCGACCTGTCAGTGGAACAGGCATTGCCGGGCAAGCTTTCTCTCTCGGTTGGGTACGTCGGTTCACGCGCGCTGCGTCTGCCGGTCTTCCTGGATGCAAACCTCGTGGGACAGGCTCCGCATGGAGTGCGCACCTTTAACGTGACCAATCTGGATGGAACCACACAACAGCTCACGGTTCCGTACTACCTGGCAAGCGACCGCATCGACCCGACTCTGACGTCGATCAATGCAGGTTTCAGCGTTGCGAACTCGTGGTACAACTCGATGGCGGTTACGATTCGCCGTCCGTTTGAGCATGGACTTGAGCTGCTCGTGAACCACACATGGTCGAAGGCTCTGGATAACGATCAGGTAGAGGGCGCATTCGGCACCTTCTATGGCGGCAATCCTGCTCTCGACCCGAACAATCTACGGGCGGAGTACGGACGCTCCGACCTGGATGTTCGCAACCGCTTCGTCGGCACGCTGCTCTGGAAGCCGACGATTCATGCCACCAATCCCTGGATGAAGTATGGGCTGGATGGCTTCACCTTCTCTGGCACTGCGACCGAGTCCACTGGTCAGCCGATCGTTGCCGCCATGGCCAACACGGTTCCCGCGACGTGGTCGGTACCGGGTATCACCGGGCCGCCTGCCTCGGCTAAAGCTGCGGATGGCAATATCTATGGCGGTGCGATGAGTTCGTCTTCGGGTGCAGCAACCACAGGCCGTCCGCCGGTGATCGGCCGCAACAGCCAGCCGGGACCGGGAGTTCGCAACATCGACTTCCGTGTGACGCGCGATATCCCGATTCACGAAGGGATCAAGATGCAGATTATCGGTGAGGCGTTCAACCTGACGAATCACCAGATTATCTCCGGTGTGAATACGACCTACTCCAGCTATGCGAATCCAGGGGCAACGACCAGTTCCTGCCCTGCCAATTCCAGTGTTCCAAATGGATCGTACTTCTGGGGATGCATCACACCGTTTGTGGCCAGCACGCCTTCAGGACAGTTTGGCAATGCGACGGGAAGCAGCAGCACGCTGTATGGCGCGCGGCAGCTTCAGATCTCGGCCAAGCTGAACTTCTAAAGCAGATTGTTTGAAGCAAAAGGCGGCAGGCGCGGTTTGCGCTTGCCGCCTTTTTTAATTGAAAGCTGGATTTCCACAAGCTCGTCCAAAATATTTATCAGTACATACTGACGCTGCCAGTTAAGAGAAGCCCGGAATGGGTTGCTTCCAGTAGAGACAAGAGGTCGCTGAGAGCTTGCCTGCAACACCTGTCGTCTCGATGTCTGTTTAAAACTAGCGTTGACTTTCAGTCAGCTAATTCTTACAGTCTAGTGATTCAGTTGTAATTTGGCCGTGATATAGCGAGCTCAATTAAAAAGCCACCTTAACCGCACAGTGGAAGGGGATTTGACGATGAATCGCATCATGATTGCGAGAGCGTTTCCGAAGTCGAAAGAAGGCTTGTTCCATAAACTATCGTGTAGATTCCTGCTGTTTGTGGCTGCCTGCGCATTCGCATGTTGCACCCAGTCGATGTATGGCCAGGCTACGGGAAGTTTCTCCGGCACCATTGCCGATAAGTCAGGGTCGGGGGTAGCCACAGCTACAGTCACCGCGACTTCTCAGGGAACCGGCCTTACGCGTGAAGCGAAAACGGATACGGCAGGCCACTATCTGATTCCTTTGCTCGCGGTTGGGACTTATACAGTGCGCGTCGACTCTTCGGGGTTTCAAAGCGTCGAATCCAAGGACCTCAAGCTCCAGGTAGATGAAGCTCGCGAGCTCGATTTCTCGCTGACGCCGGCTACCGTTGTGACTACGGTTCAGGTCGCCGGAGACGCTGTTGCCGTTGAGACCGCCAACCCATCGCTAGGTCAGGTCATCACCTCCCAGCAGGTCTCGCAGCTGCCACTGAATGGCCGCGATTTTGTGCAGCTTGCCACGCTGACGGCCGGGGCAACGGCGGAGACGAATCCAAATAGCTTTTTCACTGCCGGCTCTGACAGTGAAGTGGCCGCGCGCGGATCGTTCTCGCTCTCCATCGGCGGCTCCCGGCCCAACAGCACAGACTGGATTCTCGACGGCGTCGATAATAATGAGCTGACCGCCGGCGGCATCGGCATTTACTCCTCGATCGATGACATCGAGGAGTTCAAAGTTCTCACCTACACCTACTCTGCCGAATACGGAACTCGCGCTGGCCCAACTGTCCTCGTCACCACCAAATCGGGAACCAACGCCTTCCATGGTTCGCTTTTCGAGTTTGTCCGCAATACCGATCTCGACGCCAAAAGCTACTTTGCCACGTCGGCAGAAAAATTCAATCTCAACCAGTTTGGCGGCGCCCTCGGCGGTCCGATCCACAAGGACAAGACTTTCTTTTTCGTTGACGGCGAGCAGAAGTATCAGCTTCACGCCATCCCCTTCACCGGACTGGTGCCTTCGCTGGCCATGCGCACCGGCGACTTCACCTCCGATGCCTTCGGCAATCCCGTTTCAGGTCTGGTGATCGCCAACCCCAACATGGCCAGCGCCTCGACCAATCCGGCAGCTACTCCGAATATCTATTTTCAGTGCGATTCGGCAGGCAATCCTCTGCCATCCCTTCCCAATGGAAGCCAGGCGCCCGGAGTGCCTTGCAACAAGATTCCCAGTGGCCTGATCAACAGCATCGGGCAGGGCATGATGAACATCTATCCCGCCCCCAATGCCAGTAACCCGACCTCGGGCTACAACTACGTCAATCAGCCTGTTCGGGAACTGAATAACACC
Source organism: Acidobacteriaceae bacterium (assembly GCA_036271955.1). Classification (GTDB taxonomy): domain Bacteria; phylum Acidobacteriota; class Terriglobia; order Terriglobales; family Acidobacteriaceae; genus Acidicapsa. Next base: position 4,326 of record DATAZR010000138.1, on the reverse strand, counting down.
AAGTTCGACGTCCGCCTGGATCACAATCTCTCAAGCAAGGACACCCTCTTCGGCCGCTTCAGCTACGATCAGGCTTATTCCTTTGTGCCCGGCGGCGCTCCCGGGCTGGCTGAATCTAACGCCTTCGGCAGCAATGAAGCTATCCGCAACCATGCGCGCAACATCGCTCTTGGCAATACACACGTCTTCTCGCCAACCATGGTCAATCAGGCCAGCGTGGGCTACAACCGCATCTTTGACTACATCGCCTCGCAGGGCAACAACGACTGCGGAGCAGCAGCTCTCGGCATTCCCAACGCCGACCTCGGATGCACCGCCGGCAGCACAACCTGCACGGGCGATCCCTACAGCTGCGGTCTTACTTCCACCATCGTGGCGGGTGGCTACTGGGCCCTTGGCGACCGCGGCTACTCTCCATTCCAGGGTGGAACCAACATCTACTCCTTCCACGATGCCCTCGAAATCACCCACGGCAAGCACGACATCAAGGCTGGGCTCGACTTCCGCTATAACCAGATGAATGTCGGCACAGAAGCATTCGGGGACGGCTTCTGGATTATCGGCAACGACGGCAACCAGAGCGGCTATACCTGCCCCACGGGCGTGGAAGGCTGCAACAGCGTCCCAGGCAATCCCGAGGCCGACCTTTTGCTTGGCATTACCGGCCTGGCCATCCACGACCAGGTTTACAACGGCGCTGTCACCAGCCGTCGCTGGTCGAGCTACCGTCCCTTCGTCGAAGACAACTGGCGCGCCCTGCCATCTCTCGTCCTTAACCTCGGCTTTGCCTGGAATATGACCACCCCGGTCACCGAAGCGCAGGGGCGTCTCGCCAATTACATTCCTTCCACCGGGCAGCTCCTTATCGCAGGCAAAAACGGCGTCAGCGACTCGGCCGGCGTCCAGATGGATTGGAAAGCAGTTGAGCCGCGCATCGGTTTGACCTGGAAAATTCTCGGCAGCGACAAAACTGTCTTCCGCGCAGGCTACTCCATCTATCACGACTCGGCATGGAGCCAGGGCGCAAACGGTCTATGGCAGAATCCTCCCTTCCTCGCCGAATCCGATAACTTTGCCCCCACCAGCCTCTCCGCTGGATTCGAGGCCATTCCGACCGCTCCGACATTGGAAACCTTCAGCGGCTCTCTTTACTACCAGCCCACAGATTTCAAGCTGGGCCGGGTGCGCCAGTTAAACGCCAACATCGAGCGCCAACTCCCCGGCGACATCGTTCTCACTGCGGGCTATGCTGGTTCCGTCGGCAGCCACATCCTAGTCATTGGCAACAACCTCAACACCTTTGGCCCCTCCGGCTGCGGAACCATCAGTGGATACACACTGGGCTGCGCGGCAGACGGCGGATCCTACGCCCCGCCGTTCGCTCCTCTCAACGGCAACGCCGTCTTCCTCTTCGGCGATGTAGGCAAGACTCACTACAACTCGCTGCAGATCAAGGCAGAAACCAAGACCGCCAAGCACGGCCTGTATGCGCTCGTTGCCTACACCAACTCCAGAACCTACGACAACGGCCTTTCCGACGGCCTCGGTTCCATGCTCAGCGCCCCCTACTTTCCGCTGCCCAACTGGGAGAGCCTTGACTGGTCCCTCTCGCAGATCAACCTCAACTCCAGCTTCACCGCGAGCGTTATCTACGACCTTCCCTTTGGCAAAGGCAAGGCTTTCGGAAGCAGCTCGAGCTCGCTTGCCAACGCAGTCATCGGCAACTGGCAGGTCACGGCCATCGAGCACATCTCATCCGGCTTCCCCGTGCCGCTCATCGACAGCAACAACCAGTCGGGCGTCTTCTTCCAGAACGGCGGCAACGGCAACAACTGGAACCGCCCTGACAAGGTCGCCGGCTGCGACCCCTACAAGACCGACCACAGCAAGCTCGAATGGATCAACACCAGCTGCTTCGTTGCCCCTCCGCCTGGCCAGTTGGGCAATGCATCCCGCGTTCCCGTCGTCGGCCCAGACTTCGTCAATACTGACTTTTCCGTCATCAAGCAGTTCGCGCTGCCTCGCGAAGGAATGGGCCTGAACTTCCGGGCGGAGTTCTTCAACCTCTTCAATCACACCCAGTTCGGTTCGCCGGTGAACGACGTAAGCGCCGCTGGATTTGGCTCGGTGAATTCGACGGTGAATAACCCTCGGCTGGTTCAGCTGGCGATGAAGCTGACGTTCTGAGGGCACGATAGGGACGTTTCTGGCCAGATAGTAAAGACCAAGTTTGCAGTGTGATGAATTTGGTCTCCGTGACGCCTGCAAAGCCGCCTGAGGCACGGTTAAGTTGTAGGATAGAAAACGGTCCGTCGAAAAGACGAGACCGTTTTTCTTTGCGCGAATTCGAGAGGTGAGATGGACGAGGGGAACTGGGTATTGCTGATTGCCAGCGAGGTTGGCGGGACGGATTCGGTCTCGGACCGGGCTATGGAGCGGCTGGTGGAAGCGATCAGCAACGAAGGGTACGAAGTGGTGCGGACGGCGACGCCCGAGGATGGGCTGTCGCTGGTGAAAAGCGACCCTTCGCATTCGGCGATTCTGCTGGATTGGGATCTGGAAGGCGAAGACCAGTTTGCCGAGAGCGCGGCGCTGACCATCATCCGCGAAGTGCGCCATCGCAATAAGCGCGTGCCTATTTTTCTTATCGCCGACCGCACCCTCGTGAGCGAACTGCCGCTGGAAGTGATCCGGCAGGTGCATGAGTACATTCACCTGTTTGGCGATACTCCGGCGTTCATTGCCAGCCGCGTGGACTTTGCCGTGGAGCGGTATGAGGCACAGTTGCTGCCGCCGTATTTCAAGGCTCTGAAAGAGTACAACGACCAGGGCGCGTATAGCTGGGACGCTCCGGGACACATGGGCGGCGTGGCGTATCTGAAGCATCCCGTGGGGATGGAGTTTCACCGCTTCTTTGGCGAGAACATCATGCGCTCGGATCTGGGCATTTCGACTTCGCCGCTGGGGTCATGGCTGGACCATGTCGGGCCTCCGGGAGAGAGCGAACGCAATGCTGCGCGCATCTTCGGCGCGGACTGGACGTTTTATGTGCTTGGCGGGTCATCGACTTCGAACCAGATCGTCGGGCATGGCGTGGTGGGGCAGGATGACATTGTTATCGTCGATGCGAACTGCCACAAGTCGATCTGCCACTCGCTGACGGTGACCGGCGCGCGGCCTGTGTATCTGAATCCGACGCGTAATGGATACGGGATGATCGGGCTGGTTCCGCTGAAGCGCTTCGGCAAGGAGTCGATCAAGGAGCTGATAGCGCGGAGTCCGTTTGCTGCGGGGGCCGTTTCGCTGGAGCCGACGTATGTAGCGGTGACCAACTCGACGTATGACGGGCTGTGCTACGACGTGAACAAGGTGGTCACGGAGCTTTCGCAGAGTGTGCCGCGGATTCACTTTGATGAAGCGTGGTATGCGTACGCGAAGTTTCATCCCATCTATCGCGGGCGGTTTGCGATGGATGTGCCGGATGAGATGCCGGACCGGCCGGCGATCTTTTCTACGCAGTCGACGCACAAGATGCTGGCTGCCTTTTCCATGGCGTCGATGGTGCATATCAAGCTGAGCCCGCGAGCGCCGCTGGAGTTCGACCAGTTCAATGAAGCCTTCATGATGCATGGCACGACTTCGCCGTTCTATCCGCTGATCGCTTCGCTGGACGTTGCGGCGGCGATGATGGACGAGCCTGCAGGCCCGACGCTGATGGAAGAGACGATCTTCGATGCAGTGAGCTTCCGCAAGGCGATGAGCTCGATTGCGCATCGGCTGCGGGTGCAGGATGGCGATGATGGCTGGTTCTTCAAGCTCTTTCAACCAGATCGCGTGAAGGACCCGAAGGATGGGCGGACGTACATGATCGAGGAAGCTCCCGATGAGCTGCTGGCGGAGAACCCGAGCTGCTGGACGCTGAAGCCGGGCGAGGACTGGCACGGCTACAACGATGACGACGTGGCGGACGACTTCTGCCTGCTCGATCCGACCAAGGTCACCATCCTGATGCCGGGCGTGAATGCGCAGGGAGTGATTGAGGAGTGGGGAATTCCGGCGGCGATGATGACGGAGTTCCTGGACGCGCGGCGCGTGGAGATTGCGCGCACGGGCGACTACACCGTGCTGGTGTTGTTCTCGGTCGGGACTTCGAAGGGCAAGTGGGGATCGCTGCTTGAGAATCTCTTCGAATTCAAACGGCTCTATGACACTGAGGCTACGCTGAGCGAGGCGCTGCCGGATCTGGTGCAGAAGTATCCGCAAAAATATCGCAATGTGTCGCTGAAGGAACTGAGCGACGAGATGCATGCGGCGATGGTGGACCTA
>DATAZR010000137.1:0-44732 GCA_036271955.1 Acidobacteriaceae bacterium | reverse complement strand
TCGCGGCAGTTGCAGTTCGGTTTGAAGCTGTTGTTTTAGAGCGGCGAGACAGGGGCAGCGCAAATTGTGCATCGAGAAGGAGTTTGCTATCATCACTTCATACATGGTTTGCGCCGCCCAAATTCGTAATGCTGGCCGCAGCTGTTGTCGCCTGTCGAACATCTTCGACGGGTGCGATTTCTAGTCTTCGATCTCCAGATACAGACCGATCCAGACCACACACCCGTACCTGAATGCACGGGTTTTGTCGTCTTTGGACACATGCATTCAGCTTCATCGCTTAAGAGGAATGCATGCCGGTTCTCGAAAACGAAATCGATTCATCAAATGCTCGAGTGAATGCAGAGGGTCCGCCGCCGCTGAGCCATCTGCGCCTGCTTGAGGCAGAGAGCATTCACATTCTGCGCGAAGTGGCTTCGGAATTTGAGCGGCCGGTCATGCTTTACTCGATCGGCAAAGACTCTTCGGTGATGCTGCGGCTGGCGCAGAAGGCCTTCTATCCAGCGCCGATTCCGTTTCCGCTGCTGCATGTGGATACCGGCTTCAAGTTCGCCGAGATGCTGACGTTCCGCGATGAGATGGCGCGGTCGATTGGCGCGGAGCTGCTGGTGTGGCGGAATGAGCCGGCTATTGCGGCGGGCACGAATCCTATTGCGCTCGATACAAAGCGCTGCTGCGGATTGCTGAAGACGCAGGCGCTGCTCGATGCGCTTCGGTACTACAAATTCGATGCGGCCTTTGGCGGCGCGCGGCGCGATGAAGAGAAGTCGCGAGCCAAGGAACGCATCTATTCCTTCCGAGATAGCGCAGGCCAGTGGGACCCAAAGAATCAGCGGCCCGAGCTTTGGAATCTGTATAACGCGCGTGTGCATCCGGGCGAAAGCATTCGCGTCTTTCCGCTCTCGAACTGGACGGAGATGGATGTGTGGCAATACATCCATGAAGAGAAGATTCCGGTTGTCGATCTCTACTTTGCGAAAGAGCGGCCAATGTATGTGCGTGGCGATGCGCTCTTGCCGATCGAGCAGGAGTTTGTAGCGTGGCCAGGTGAGCAGCCGCGAATGGTTAAGTCGCGATTGCGTTCGTTGGGATGCAGCCCTTGCACGGGGGCGATTCGATCGGACGCTGAAACGATTCCCGAGATCATTGCGGAGCTGCTGTCCTTCCGATCTTCGGAGCGGGCCAACCGTGCTATCGATCACGATCAGGAAGGCTCGATGGAACTCAAGAAGCGGGAGGGCTATTTCTGATGGCTACGTTGATTGCTCCCAGCTTTTCTGTTGAGGACTTTCTGGCGCAGGAGCGCGGGAAGGACCTGTTTCGTTTTTCTACCGCGGGCAGTGTAGACGACGGCAAGTCGACGCTAATCGGTCGGCTGCTCTATGACACACAGTCGGTTTATGAGGACCAGGTGCGTTCCATCGAAGGGAAGGGAACGACTGCTCCGGGACAGATTGACTTTGCGTTGTTGACGGATGGTCTGCGCGCCGAGCGCGAGCAGGGCATCACGATTGACGTTGCATATCGATACTTCTCGACGGCGCGGCGCAAGTTCATCATTGCCGATACGCCGGGACATGAGCAGTACACACGCAACATGGCCACGGGCGCATCGACGGCGGATGCGGCGGTGGTGCTGATCGATGCCAGCAAAGGCGTGCTGGTGCAGTCGCGACGCCATGCGTATATCGCATCACTGCTGCGGGTGAGGCATATTCTTGTCGCGGTCAACAAAATGGATTTGATTGGCTATGATGAGAGCGCTTTCCGCGCGATTGAGAGCGACTTTCGCTTGCTGCTCGATCAGATCGCGGCCGATACGGGTAATCCGGTTGAGCCGGTCTTTGTGCCGGTGAGCGCGCTGGCGGGTGACAACATCGTTCATAAGTCGGGCGCGATGCCGTGGTATGACGGGCCTTCGCTGCTGGAACTGCTTGAGGCTCTGCCATCGTCGGTCGATACGCGTAGCGCGCCGTTTCGTTTTCCGGTGCAGCGCGTGCTTCGGCCTGACCATACTTTTCGTGGATTCGCAGGGCAGATTGCTTCGGGAACGATTCGTCCTGGTGACAAAATTACGGTGCTTCCTTCGGGTAGAAGCGCAGAGGTCGAGCGCATTGTTACATGGGATGGCGATCTAGCTGAGGCGCATGCGCCGCTGTCTGTGACGCTGGTGCTGAATCATGAACTGGACATCAGCCGCGGCGACATCCTCGTTGCTGCCGAGAGCCCGGCGACTGTGGCAAAGAACCTCAAAGCCGCGCTGGTGTGGATGGATCAGCGTCCGCTCGATCGCAATCGGCGTTATCTGCTCAAGCACACGAGCCATACTGTGCCGGCGCATGTCTCCGCCATTGAGCACCGCACAGATATCGTCACGCTGTCGCATGAAGCTGCGGAAACGCTGGAGATGAATGGCATCGGCGTGGTGTCGATTGAACTGCTGCGGCCGATTGCGATTGATCTTTATGGGAAGAATCGCGGCACTGGCGCATTCATCCTGATCGATCCAGAGACGAACGGCACAGTTGCGGCTGGCATGGTGACCGCGACTTCAGAGGATGTCGCGACGAGCGTCGGTGCATTGGGACGTGTGACGGCAGAGGAGAGATTGACGCGCTGGGGGCATCGCGGCGGAGTGCTGGAGTTGAATGGACCTGAATTGCTGATCCAAACGCTAATCAATGCGATTGAACGATCTCTATTTGCAGCAGGTGCTGTCACGGGGCGCATCGATATTGGCGATTCACGTTTGGCGGATAACGAGGGACTGTTGGGAATTCTTCTCGATTCTTATGTTCAGTCAGGATTGATCGCTTTAGTTGTAACGATAAGAGACGGAAGCGAGCTTACTGCACGTGCGGGCGATGAAGCGCTCGCGCTTGATACGAGTGATGCCAATGCCATGGTTGCTGCTGTTCGTCAACTGCTGGCGAGGGCCGGCATTCTTCTTCCTTCAGGAAAGGCAGGCGCGCTTTGAGCACACTGGAAATCAACGCGGATGTAAGCGCCAAGCTCGACAAAGTACGCGCCACGCTTGCACAAGAGATCACGGGGCACGGGGATGTCTGCCTGACATGCAGCTTTCAGGCGGAAGATGTGCTGCTGACGAAACTGGCGATTGCGCTCGATCCGAGCATTCCGATTTTGTTTCTCGATACCGGTTATCACTTCGCTGAGACCTATGCGTATCGCGACCGGATTGCCGAGGATTGGAATCTGAATTTGATCAATCTGCTGCCGGAGAAGACGGTTGCGGAGCAGGAGCTGGAGCACGGTCTTCTCTATCAGTCTGCGCCGGATCAGTGCTGCAAGCTGCGCAAGGTCGAGCCGCTGTTCAAGGCGGTTGGGGAGTATTGTGTGTGGCTTACGGGCCTGCGCCGTGAGCAAGCGAAAAGCCGCGCTGCGCTGGAAGAATCGTCGCTGTTTGCACTGCCGGGAGGCAAGCAGGTGTTGAAGCTTGCGCCGCTTGTGGAATGGACCACGCGCGATGTCTGGTATGCGTGCGAGCAGCTTGCGATTCCGTTGTTGCCTCTTTACGAGCGCGGTTATTCGTCGATTGGCTGCGAGCCATGTACGACGCTGCCGCTCGACCCCAACGATCCGCGTTCAGGCCGATGGGCAGGGCGCAAAGTGGAATGCGGTATTCACATTGAAGCGGCAACGCACGGGAACTGAGGCCAGGCAATGGAGTATTTGATCGGGTTTTTCATCGCGCTCTTTATCGCGCTTACTGGAGTGGGCGCGGGTACAGTGACGGTGCCGGTGCTGGTGTTGTTTCTCAGTGTGCCTGCGCCGGTTGCGGTGGGCATCGGGCTGATGTTTTCTACGGCGGTGAAGCTGATACTTGTTCCGGCGCAGATCGTTCGCCGTAACGTGGCATGGAAGACTCTTGGCTACATGCTGCTGGGAGGTGCGCCGGGCGTCTTGATTGGATCGCTCTTCTTGAAGCATTTGGTCAGCGCGGGTTCGCAGAATCTATTGAATGCGCTGCTCGGTGCGATTCTTGTGAGCACGGCGAGCTGGCAGATACTCTTTTCGTTCCGGCCGATGAAGCAGAATCAGGGCGCGAAGGATCGCACCCATCTGCTTCCGTGGCTGATGTTTCCTGTTGGAGCGGAGGTTGGATTTTCATCGGCTGGCGCAGGAGCGTTGGGGAGCGCGGCGTTGCTGGGGCTTACGCCACTGATTCCCGCGCAGGTTGTCGGAACGGATATTGCATTCGGTTTTGTCGTGTCGCTGATCGGCAGTGGTGCGCACTGGTTTTCGCAGGCTTCAAATAATCCAGAGCTGCTGATGCACCTGATCGCCGGTGGCGTTGTGGGCGCCATTGCCGGCACGCTGCTGACGAATTCGATACCACGAAGGCCGCTACGTTTTGCGCTATGGGTTTGGCTGCTGGTGCTGGGCGGGCAGTTTCTATTTAACAGCTTTCATGTGTGGCTGAACAGTTCGCATGTGTGGGCTGCGACGCGGTGATCGCCTAGCGGCCTGCGGTCGTGATCAGGTGATGCGGCAGCGCCCATGCGAAGAGGACGCCGCTGCTGCTGGTGACGATATATTCGCGACCATCGAGCTCATAAACGATGGGTGAGCTTTCAATCGAGCCGCCTGTGCCTGCGTGCCAAAGCGTCTTGCCGTTGCTGGTGTCGAGCACGAGCATGTTGCCTGTTGAGTCGCCGGTGATGGTGAGGCCGGAATCGGTGGTCAGAACGCCGGCTCCCGAGCCGCCCTCGCCTACTTCATGACTCCAGCGAATCTTGCCGGTTTGGTAGTCGATGGCTTCGATAACGCCTTTGCCCCAGAGGCCGTAATCCGCGCCTGCCCAGCCGTAGTCGCCGTCGGCGGGCTTGGCGAAGTAGAGGCTCCAGCTGGGATGGGCATCGACGATGAAGAGGCCGTTTTTCGGGTCGAAGCTGGGAGCGCGATAGTTGGTCAGGCCGCCTTCGTCGGGAGCGATAAGCCGGCCATCGGGCTTCGGCTCCTTGTCCGGGTTGGGGATGGGTTGGCCTTTTTTATCGATGCCCAGAGCCCAGTTGGTTGGACCGAATGTCGAGGTCAGCAGGCTCTTGCCGTTGGTGCGATCGAGCACGAAAAAGTAGCCGTTGCGGGAGGTCTGCATCAGCATTTTTTTCGGCTGTCCGTGGAAGTCGGCGTCGACTAGAACGGGCGTTTCTACCGCATCCCAATCATGCGTGTCGTGCGGCGATGCGGAGAAGCCCCAGACGAGTTTGCCGGTGTCGGGATTGAGCGCGACAATGCTGCAGGTCCACTCGTCGTTACCGGGCCGGGTTCGCGCGCTCAGTACCGGTGTCGGATTGCCGGTGCCCCAGTAGATGAGGTTGAGATCGGGGTCGTAAGTGCCGGTCATCCAGGTCATGCCGCCGGTGGTGCTGTTGGGGGTGCCTACGGGCGGAGTTGAGTTCCACTGCCATTGCACTGCGCCGGTATCAGGATCGAAGCAGCGCAGGTAACCTGTGAGGTTGTCGAAGTCGCCTGAGACGCCGACGATGACGTGGTTGCGGATCACCAGCGGGGCCATGGTGGTCCAGTAACCTTTGCTGACATCAGCGATTTCCTTGGTCCAGCGAACGGTTCCGTCTTTGGCATTGAGCGAGATCAGGTGCGCGTCGGGAGTGACGTAGTAAAGCCAGCCTTTGTACATAGCCAGACCGCGATGGCCGATATGCAGGCCTTCGGTGGTGGCCTTGTTGTAGTGCCAGAGCATGTGGCCGGAGCGCGCGTCTACGGCCCAGATGTGATCGGGCACCGTGAAGTAGAGGATGCCATCGACTAACAGCGGCGAGGACTTGATCTCGCTCGGCTGATTGGTTTGAAAGGCCCAGCCGAGGCTGAGTTTGCCAACATTTTCAGGCGTGATCTGGGTGAGGCTGCTGTGGCGTTTGCCGGAGTAGTCGCCGTGGTAGAGAGGCCAGCTGTCGGCGGTGGGATGCGCGATCTGGCTGGGTTCGAGATTCTGCGCCGCAAGAGAGCAGGCACCCGCGAACAGAAGTGTGGCGGCGGCGAGGACCAAGGCTGAGTGCGGCAAATTGAGCAAGGCTTTGAGCTTTCTAGTGCTTTATGGCGTTTGCTGTCTCGGAGGTTGTCATGGCTTTTGGAAGCGCCCAGGCGAACATCACACCGCCGCTGCCGGAGAGCACGTATTGGCGGCCGTCGAGTTCGTAGGTGATGGGAGAGGTCTGCATGTCTGCGCCTGTGCCCGCGTGCCACAGGGTTTTGCCATCGGTGCTATCGAGCGCGAGGATGTTGCCGGTGGAGTCGCCGGTGAAGGTGAGGCCGGAGTCGGTGGTGAGTACGCCTGCACCGGAGCCGCCTGAGCCTACTTGGTGACTCCAGCGAATCTTGCCGGTCTGGTAGTCGATGGCTTCGATGACGCCTTTACCCCAGAGGCCGTAATCGGCGCCGGCCCAGCCGTAATCGCCGTCTGCCGGTTTGGCGAAATAGATGCTCCAGCTGGGGTGAGCGTCGACGATGAACAGGCCTGTTTTGGGGTCGAAGCTGGGCGAGCGGTAGTTGGTCATGCCGCCTTCGTCGGGTGCGATCAGGCGGCCGTCGGGTTTGGGATCTTTGTCGGGATTGGGAATGGGCCGGCCTTGCTTGTCGATTCCTGTTGCCCAGTTGACGGGGCCGTAGGGGACTGTGAGCAGGCTCTTGCCGTTGGTGCGGTCGAGTACGAAGAAGTAGCCGTTGCGCGAGCTCTGCATCAGCATCTTCCTGGGCTGGCCGTGAAAATCAGCATCGACGAGCACGGGGATTTCTACGGCATCCCAGTCATGGGTGTCATGCGGCGAAGCGATGAAGCCCCAGACTAATTTGCCAGTGTCGGGGTTGAGCGCTACGATGCTGCACGTCCATGGATTGTCGCCGGGGCGTGGATTGCCATTCAATACCGGCGTAGGGTTGCCGGTGCCCCAGTAGAGAAGGTTGAGCTCTGGATCATAGGTGCCGGTGATCCAGGTAGTGCCGCCGGTGGTCTGGCCCGGAACGCCTCCCGGCCCGGTGGCGTCCCACTCCCACTGCAGGGCGCCGGTATCGGGATCGAAGGATCGCAGCAGGCCGGGTACGTTGTCGAGATCGCCGCCGATGCCTGCGATTACATGATCGTGCACGACCAGCGGAGCCATCGTTGACCAATAGCCCTGCTTCACATCGGCGATGATTTTGTCCCAACGGACTGTGCCATCTTTAGCGTTGAGCGACATCAGGTGTGCATCGGGTGTGGTGAAATAGAGCCAACCTTTGTACATCGCCACGCCGCGGTGGCCGATGTGATCGCCCTCGGTGGTGGGGTGATGGAAGTGCCAGAGCAGGTGTCCGGATCGCGCATCGACGGCCCAGATGTTATCGGGAACGGTGAAGTAGAGGATGCCATCGACCAGCAGCGGCGAGGACTTGATCTGCGCAGGCTGATTAGTCTGGAAGGCCCAGGCCAGCGAGAGGTCTTCGACATTCTGCGGCGTGATCTGGGTAAGTTTGCTGTGGCGCTTGCCGGTGTAGTCGCCATGGTAGCTGGGCCAGGTGCCCGGCGACGGATGAAGGAGCTGGTCGGAATCGAGGTTCTGCGCGATGAGGGCCAGCGGAGCCGATGCTGCGATGAGCAGTGCGCCCGCAGCGAGAATCCTTTTGTAATTCAGAGACTGTAACATCGCTTTCGAATTCCTATCGGCCCGCATTGCCTGCAGAGGATTTGTCATGAGGGATATCGGAGAGCGCCCAGGCGAACATCACACCGCCGCTGCCGGTCAAAACATACTGCCGTCCATCCAGTTCATAGGTAATGGGCGAGGTCTGAATCTGGCTTCCTGTTCCCGAGTGCCACAGCGTCTTGCCGTCGCTGGTAGAGAGAGCTAGCAGGTTGCCGTGGGCGTCGCCGGTAAAGGTGAGGCCGGAATCAGTCGTGAGCACGCCTGCGCCGGAGCCGCCGGGGCCGAGTTCGTGACTCCAGCGAATCTTGCCGGTCTGGTAGTCGATGGCTTCGAGGAGGCCCTTGCCCCAGACGCCGTAGTCGGCACCGGCCCAGCCGTAATCGCCATCGGCAGGCTTGGTGAAATAGATGCTCCAGCTGGGGTGAGCGGCGACGATGAACAGGCCAGTTTTGGGATCGAAGCTGGGTGAGCGGTAGTTGGTCATGCCGCCTTCGTCGGGTGCGATGAGGCGTCCGTCGGGCTTGGGGTCTTTGTCGGGGTTGGGGATGGGACGGCCTTCTTTATCGATGCCAGTTGCCCAGTTCACTGGGCCGTAGGGAACCGTGAGCAGGCTCTTGCCGTTGGTGCGGTCGAGCACAAAGAAATAGCCGTTACGCGAGCTCTGCATGAGCATCTTGCGCGGTTTGCCGTGGAAGTCCGCGTCTACCAGGACTGGAATCTCGACTGCGTCCCAATCATGTGTGTCGTGCGGAGAGGCGATGAAACCCCAGGCTAATTTGCCGTTGTCGGGGTTGAGCGCGACGATGCTGCACGTCCATGGGTTGTCGCCGGGCCGGGGATTGCCGTTCAACACCGGAGTGGGGTTGCCGGTGCCCCAGTAAAGCAGATTGAGCTCGGGATCATAGGTGCCGGTGATCCAGGTGGTGCCGCCGGTGGTCTTGCCGGGTGTTCCGTTGGGAGGAGTAGCGTCCCACTCCCATTGCTCTGCGCCTGTCTCGGGATCGTAGGACTTGAGCAGGCCCATGATGTTGTCGGAGTCGCCGCCGACGCCAGCGATCACGTGATCGCGGACGACCAGCGGAGCCATAGTGGACCAGTAGCCCAGCTTGACATCAGCAATTACCTTATCCCAGCGCACCGTGCCGTCCTTGGCATTGAGCGAGACCAGATGCGCATCGGGCGTGGTGAAGTAGAGCCATCCCTTGTACATGGCCAGGCCGCGATGGCCGATGTGCTGGCCGCCCGCGGTGGGGTGATCGTAGTGCCAGAGCAAGTGTCCGCTGCGCGCATCAACGGCCCAGATGTTGTCGGGGACGGTGAAGTACAGAATGCCGTCGACAAGCAGCGGAGAGGACTTGATCGTCTGCACCTGGCCGGTCTGGAAGGCCCACGCGAGGCCCAGGCCGGAGATGTTCTGCGGCGTGATCTGGGTGAGCGCGCTATGCCGCTGGCCGGTGTAGTCGCCGTGATAGTTGGGCCAGGTATCGGATGGAGGATGGGCGATCTGAGCGGGATCGAGGCTCTGCGCCAGAGCATGACTTCCCGCTGCCAGCGTGAGAAGCGCGACAGCGGCGGGAACCAAGGTGTGATGCAACAACTTCATAGCGGAGCAAGCCTCTCCGTGCAATTCAGGGCGGCGCTTTAGCGCAGCGTCTGCAGATACTTCATCAGGTTGTGAACATCATCGTCGGTGTACTTGGGGAACTGTTCGACATGCGCTTCGACGGGCGAATCGACCTTAAACTTGACGTTGTCGACCGACCAGGAGTGATAGGTGCCGGTGCTGTCCTTGAGGCCTACGGTGAACTCATCCTGATACGCGAGCGTGCCGGAGATCGTTTGGCCCGAGGGAAGTGTTATGACGATGGTGCTCTTGGCGTCACGCGGATAGAGCATGCGCTCCTCGAGGCGCAGCCCTTCATAGCGGCGCGCAAGTCCGGCCAGATCGCCGGTCGGCGAGTGGCATTTGGAGCAGCCGCCAGCGCCGTTGAAGTACTTCTTGCCCGCATCTGCATTGCCGGTCTGCAGGTCTTCGACAGAGACGCCGCGACGGCCGCCTTTCATCGCCGCGGCAGCTACTTCGCGGGCGCGGATGAAGGCTACGAGGCTGTTCAGCTCCTGGCTGGAGAACTGGAAGGCCGGCATCTTCTTGTCGTTCTCGTTGCGGCCTGTGCGAACTACCTCGGAGATTTTGGAGCCGTCCTTATCCTCGAGTACGAGCTTGGATTGCGTCAGGTCAGGGCCGGTCTCGCCGCCCATTGCATCACGGCCGTGGCAGAAGGCGCAGTTTTGCAGAAAGAGCGCGCCGCCGGCTGCTGCCTCTCCGGTGAGCTGCATGCGGTGATTACCCTGCGCTGCCGGAAGAGAAGGAGTAATCGAGGGCGTGGTGGCGAGGAAGCTCAGCAGGGAACTCAGCTCTTCCTGGGACACCGTGGGAAAGCCGGGCATGCGGCCTTTGCCTTTGCGGATGAGGTCGTTGATCTGTGCGTCGTTCATCTGGCGCTTGATGCCGATCAATGGCGGGAAGGCAGGCAGGATGCCCTCGCGCTGCTCGCCGTGGCAGATGGCGCAGTGCTTCTCGTACGACTTGCCACCGGCAGCGTCAGCGGCGCTCAGGCCGGGCGGTGTTGGAGCCTGGGCCACAGCGGCTGCGGCTTGCGCGTGGACAGGCAACTGCAGGGCCCGGAAGCCAAGAAACGCAAAGGCAAAGAATCCCAACGCTGCTGCCAGGATTGCAAGATCCCGAAATCTTTTCATAGACAATAACGCCTCATTCGAGGTGAACTTGTTTTACTGATGGAACACAAGAAAACTTGCTTTGCGAGCCTGGCTGGAGTACACCATCGACCGGTTGGAGTACTTGATCAGCCGGAGTACTTGATGAGCCACATGAATCCGTAATCCATATGCAGCTGCTGATGGCAATGCATTAGAGTATCGCCTGGATTGTTGGCGACCATATCGATGTGAACTGTATCCAGCGGCATGATGTTGATCACATCTTTCATCAGTCCGCTCATTTTTTTTCCGCCGATTTGTACGACTTCGAATGTGTGCCGGTGAAGATGAATCGGATGCTGGTCTCCGCTGCCGTTGCGCAGGATCATGCGATAGCGTTTGCCCGCCTCCACCATCAGCGGATCGACCTCGGGCCAGGACTTGTTGTTGACGGTCCAGATATCGAAGTTGGTGCCTTTCTTCGCTCCGATGTCGCGGAAGGTCAGGGTGAAGGTTTCGTCGGGCACTGTAGGAGTCGCAGCCGGGCCATTGGCAAACTGTGAGTAGTCCCATTCCGCGGACGCGGGGTCTTTCCATACCGGGGCACCGGATTTGCCGGCGTACTCGACGACAATGCCCAGGCCCATCTGGCGGGCCTTTTCAAGCGTTGAGCCCAGCACCCAGACGCCGGGCGAGTTCATCTCGACGATAGCATCGACACGCTCGGCGACTGCGAGCGAGAGCACTTCAACGCTCCTCGGATTGGGGACCGGGTTGCCGTCCATGGCGATGATTTTGAAGGTGTGACCGGGCAGCGCGAGTACGGCGTTTTCTGTCGCGCTGGCATTGAGCAGCCGCATCAGAACACGCTGGCCCTGCTTGACGCGAATCGGCTCTCCCGCGCCCAGCATGTGGCCATTGATGGTGGCGTATTTGTAGCCGACGTCGGAGCCGGGAGTAAGCGGCATGTTGGACGACTCGGCGCGCATCGTCTCCACCATGGGTACGAAGGAGGGCTCCCAGTGATGAATGGCGAGGTTGATCTCCTGATCGTAGTGCGCAGGTTGCCCGGCGCCGTCGATCAATAGAAAGCCGAACTGGCCGGTGTAGGTGCTGGCCGCAAGATTGTCATAGGCTCCGGCATGGCTGTGATACCAGCGCGTGCCCGAGGGCTTTGGAGTATAGCTGTAGCGCTGCGTGGCACCGGCGGCGATCATGGGTGAGCCTTCTTCCATTGCTCCGTCGTTGATCGGATCGATGGCCAGGCCATGCCAGTGAACGATGTCGGGATCGTGGCTTGCATTGGTCACATCGATGGTGACCGGAACACCCTCGCGCAAGCGAAGCAGAGGACCGGGGACCTGACCGTTGTAGGCGATGGTCTTGATCGACACGCCCTTACCGATATCGATCGTGCATGGCTCGATGCGCAGGGTGTAATCGGCTTTTCCGGCAGGCTTGGCGGACTGCATCGGGGCGAGCCCGCGCAATGATTGACTGGCTACCAAAGCACTCGCCGATGCGAGAAAGTTCCTACGATTCATTTCTGACCTTTCGCCATTCTATTGCTGCGCACCCACTGAAAAATCGATTGCGCACAAATGAACAGTCTGAGTTTTCAGCGTATCAAGATACCCTACACCCACCAGGCCGCGCCGGCCTTTTCTTTCAGGACGATCTCGTTCAGAAATTGTGCTGCTCGGGACAGGCCTTCTTCTGGTGAGAGCAGGCTGTCTTCATGCTCGATCGAGAGGACGTTGTCATAGCCGAACATGCGCAGCGTCGAAACAAATTCCTTCCACCACTCGGCGCCGTGCCCGTAGCCGCAGGTGCGGAAGATCCAGCCGCGATTGCGCTCGTCGGTGTATGGCTTGGTGTCCAGAACGCCGGTGCGCGGCAGGTTCGCGGAATACATCTGCGTGTCCTTGGCGTGAACGTGGAAGATGGCGTCGCCGAGCACGCGAATCGCGGCAATCGGGTCGATGCCCTGCCAAAACATGTGGCTGGGATCGTAGTTGCAGCCGATCGATGGGCCCGCGATCTCGCGCAGGCGAAGCATTGTTTCGGGGCTGTAGACGACGAAGCCGGGATGCATTTCGATGGCGATGCGAACGCCGTGATCGGCAGCGAATTTCGCGCGTTCGATCCAGTAAGGTGTGACCACCTTGTCCCACTGCCAGGCCAGCACGTCGAGATATTCGGGAGGCCATGGGCAGGTGACCCAGTTGGGGGCTTTGGCGTCGGGCGAGTCGCCGGGGCAGCCGGAAAAATCGACCACTTCGGTCACGCCCAGCTTCTCGGCCAGCAGGATCGTTTTGCGGTTGATCTCCTGATATTGCTTGGCCTGTACCGGGTCGGGATGGAGCGGATTTCCATGGCAGCTCAGGGCGCTGATGCTCGCTCCGTGGTCGGCGAGCGTGCCTTTGAACTTGTCGAGCGCCGCCGCGTCCTCCAGCATTCCCAGGTCGCAGTGGGCGTTGCCGGGATAATTGCCGGTCGCGAGTTCGACGGTATGAATATCGAGACCTTTGAGCTTGGCAAGCACGTCTTCGAGCGGCAGCTTGGACAGCAGAGGCGTAAACACTCCCAATCTCATTCCGATGCTTCTCCTTTCTGCTGTTTGATTCTGGCTTGCTGTTGGAATCTGGGGTTCCGGCGCGTGCGGTCGTTTCTAAACGTTTTCTTCCACATACTGTACCTGCTGCCAGACACCCCCGGCAACGTGGCTGCGCAACATGGCGTCTACAAGGCAGGTGGAGCGGTAACCGTCGTTGAAAGTAGGGAGCATAGCAGGCTTGGTTTCTGGCGCGCCGCCTTCGCCGATCCAGCGGTATGCGTCGCGGATGAGATTGCAGAACGCATCCGCCCAGGCTTCCTGGTGGCCGCCCGGCAGATGCACGTAGGGCAGTGCGTCGGGTGAGACAAGGGATGGGTCTTTTGCCATGGTGCAGTTGGGTTGGTTGTAGTGGCCGATCCAGAGCTCGTTCTGCTGTTCCTGCTTCCATTTCAGCGAGGTGGTTTTGCCATTCACTTCAAGCACCAGATCGTTCTTGTGGCCGGGCAGCACCTGGCCGACGGAGAAGCAGCCTTTAGCTCCGCTGTCGAAGCGCAGGAGTACGCTGGCCAGATCTTCCGATTGCACCTGAACTGGCGTACGCTCGCCGCCGCTCTTGGTCGAGAAGGCTTCGGCCGAAGCGCCGGCGGAGTAGCGAGTTGGGATGACCGTGGTGATGTCGGCAAGCACGGAGACGATCTTCAATCCCGAGACGTGCTCGGCAACATCGCACCAGTGCGAGCCGATGTCTCCAAGGGCAGAACTCGTGCCGCCTTTCGACGGATCGGAGCGCCAGGAGTAGACATTGGGATCGGTCATCCAATCCTGGAGATAGTGGCCATGCACAAAGCTCAGGCCGCCGGTCTCGCCGCGTGCGATCATGCCGCGCGCCTGTTGCACCAGCGGGTTGCCGCGATAGTTGAAGGTGACGACATGCGCAACCTTAGCTGCAACGGCGGCGTCGCGGAGGGTGCGGCCTTCTTCGGGATTGAGCGCCAGAGGCTTGTCGGAGATGACATGCTTGCCCGCGGCAAGAGCTGCCAGCGTTACCGGCAGATGCAGGTAGTTGGGCGTGGTGTTGTGAATGACCTGAATATCGGGATCGGCGATCAGCGAGTGGTAGTCGCCATAAGCGCGATCCACCTTATATTCGCGCGCCTTCTTTTCTGCCGACTGTTGCGAGGAGCCGGCGATGGCGACGACATCCACGTCGCCCAAACGCCGAACTGCATCGATATGGTGCGCGGCAACGAATCCGGGGCCGATTAGGCCCATGCCAATTTTCTTCATAGAGCGTCGAGTGTGCCTTCCGTAGATCGCTTGTGATTCGCGTTCTCTGCAAGACGATTCTAGTGCGTCGCGGGGTGCGGATGCGACGCCGTGCTGCCTTCCGTCATGCCCAGGGTCCACTTGATCGCTTCAAAGTACATCTTGCGGATGTCGGGGTCCTGCCACGCTTCTTCGGTGTGCCCGAGCGTTGAGTAGAAGACGCGGCCCTTGCCGTACATCTTGCTCCAGGCAACTGCAAAATCATGATCGTCGCGGTGAATGCGCGGGTTGTTGGTGTAGTCCAGCTTGGATGGGTCGAGGCTGAGCAGCACGTTGACCTTGTCGCGCGACCACGACTTGGGCTGGTAGATCTCGTCGTACTTGGTGAACGCAGCGGGGAAGTGACGCACCGCGGGGAAGCTCGGGTCTTCGTTGATGATGGGCGCGTTGAAGGTCATCCAGGGGTGCTGATCGAACCATCCGCCGATCATCTCGCCATACTCGGGCCACTTGTAGTTGGTGTCCATCGCCGCGTGAATGCCGACGAAGCCCTTGCCGTCGTCGTGGATGAAGGACATCATGTCGGCCTTCTGGCTCTCGTCCATATCCAACTCGCCGGTGGTGCTGGCGAAGATGAGCACGTCGAAATAGTTAAGATTTTTGGCGTTGCGGCCGAGGTCCTTCTTTGTCAGCAGCTCCGTGTCGGTGCGCATCTCGGTGTCCCACAGGCCGCTCTCCTGACCCATGTTGAAGATGGCGGCCATGGCGGCGGAGACGGAGTCATGCTCAAAGCCCTTGGTCTCACCGATGACCAAGACATGCTTCAGATGCATCGGCTTGGCATGGGGCGGAGGCGCTACGAGGTCCTTGCCGGACTGAGCCTGCATCGAATTGCCGGCGAGGGCAACGGCAAGAATAGACAACGAAAGACAAAGCGAAAATCGAGGAGTACGCAAGGGATCTCCTTAAATGGTCAAGATCGATGAGGTTATCCGCGAAGCCAATCGCCCCCGGAGCGAGTTGTGCTGATCTGGTCGAACTGTGTCCTGCATGGATCTAGCTATGCCCAGGAAGACGGAGGAATTTCATCCGAGTTTCAAAGGGCACCTTTGTTCGGGGAGAAGTCTACTTCGTGATCCCGCAAAGACGCAACACGGCAAATCGATTTTGGACTCATCTGCGGGCTTATTTATGTCCCACTATCTCCAGCAGCGAACTATCCGGCCCTTCCCATGCGGCGTCGCCTTCGTGGCTCAGTTTGCTCGCAGCGTTGTTCCAGCGGAGTTGCGTAATTTTGCTTTCGCCTTTCTCGTAGCCGTAGGTTTTGCCATCGTCCTGGTAGAGGGTGAAGCTGGCGTCAGCGCCCGGATAGACGCGAATCTTCGCCAGCGCCTGTGGCTCATGGGTGCTCAGCACCGGCACGCCCAGCGGCAGAATCGATCCAGCGCGCACGAAGAGCGGCAGCTTGTCGATCGGAGCGCTTACCGATATTGTCTGGCCGCCATGCACGCGCTCGTTGGTCCAGTAGTTGTACCAATCCGTGCCTGCGGGCAGATAGACTTCGCGGCTGGTCACGCCCTGATCGGTCACGGGGGCCACGAGGAATGCGGGGCCGAACATATATTCGTCCGAAACATTGGCTGCCTTGTCGTCGTTGGGGAAATCCATGAACAGCGCGCGCATGTACGGTGCTCCGGACTCATAGGTCGAGTGGCCCAACGAGTAGATGTATGGCATCAGTTCGTAGCGTAGCTTCAGGTATTTTTCGAGAATCGGTTCAGCCTGCTTGCCGTAGGACCATGTCTCATTAAAGTTGCGGCTGCCGTGGGTGCGCATGATGGGCAGGAAGGTTGCGTACTCGAACCAGCGCGTGTAGAGCTCAGGATAGTCATCGTAGCCGCCGACGTTGTCGCGAGCGTCCGATGGATCGAGCAGCGGTGGATGTGTTGGATGATGCTCGGCGGGGAGATACTGCCAGCCGCCGGTGTCGTTGCTCCAATAAGCGAGGCCGGAGGCTGCGGCATCTAGGCCGGTCGGGATCTGCCGCTTGAGCGTGTCCCAGGTGGCTGATATGTCGGATGACCAGACGATGGTGCCTTTGCTCTGCACGCCAAGATAGGCGTCGCGTGAGAGAATCAGCGCGCGGTTTTTCGTGTCGCGGCGAAAGCCGTCGTACAACGCGCCCGTGTGAAACAGTGGGTAGACGTTGTAGTAACGCGTGCCGGGACCGATGTGATAGTAGCTGCCGTTGGGAGGCAGGTCGGGCTCGGTCTCATCGGCCCACAGGGAGTCGAAGCCCTTGCTTAGGATGTTGTCGCGGATCGTGTCCCAGTACCACTTCGCTGCATCGGGATTGGTGGTGTCGATGTCGGAGCCGGCGCGGTCGTAGGGTAATCCATTGGTCGGAATGCCGCCGGCCAGGTGCTCGAACCAGCCTTTGCTCTTGATCAAGTCGTAGAAGCGATCGTCGGGCACAAAGCGCGGCCACACGCTGATCATGGTTTCAAAGCCCATCTTGTGCAACTCGTCGTTCATTGCTTTTGGGTCGGGCCAGTTCTTCGGGTCGAGGTCCATCTGGCCCATCTTGGTGTAGTAGAACCAGTCGACTACGAGCACGTCCGCGGGCAGGTGGCGATCGCGATAGCCTTTGGCTACGCCCATCACTTCGTCTTGCGTGATGTAGCGCTGTTTACACTGGATATAGCCGTAGGCGGCTTTGGGCAGCATTGGTGTCGCGCCGGTGAGCAGGCGGTAGCCGGAGTAGATTTCGTCGGTGTTCTGTCCTGCGATTACGAAGAAGGAAACGCGGTTGCCTACCTGGGAAATCCAGCGCGTCTGCTCGTTGAAGCCGGGCTCGATGGTGGTCTGCGAAGGGTTGTCCCAGACCAGGCCGTAGCCTTTGTTCGTGACTGCGAAGGGGATGCACCAGGTAGGGCCTCCGGTCGCGGTGTAGTTGTTCCAACACTCGACGGTGTGACCGCGATGGTCGAGATAGCCTTCTTGATTTTGGCCGAGGCCGTAGTAGTGCTCATCGGCGGGCGAGGCGAAGGTCGCGCCGACTTGATAAAAGTTCTTATCCTGCGGCCGCTTATCGTAGAGGATCGAGGCGTTGCCATCTTTATAGTTGGGTACAGACATCTGCCAGCCGTTCATCTCCAGCAGCAGCTTGCCATCGGGAGTGCTGAAGCGGATGTCGGCCCAGGGCGCTGAGCCGTTGAAGAACTTGGCAATCGATGCCTGCGTCTTCTGCACATTCGTAGGATCGGGTTTTGGAGCTGCGCCGGCCGTACCTTTGCCGCGCCCACCCAGCAGCGTCACCACTATCCGCTGCGAGCGGTAGGTGCGTGCGCTCTCGCCTTCTTCGTAGCTCCATCCCGCTGGCGCGGGCTTTGCCTCAATGCCGTAGCCCGGAGCGGCCATAGCTTCGGCCTTGTCGAGGCTCAGTGTGACGCGGATCACATTGGGCGCATAAGGCTCCAGGACGATGGTGCTTTCGCCTTGCGGAATAACGATTTGCTGTGCCTGATTTGTGGCTTGAGCGTGCGCGATGCCGCCAGCCAATGAGGCGAGGATGGACGCGGCGAGGACGGAAGGCACAATTCCAGGGGAAAAAGAAGATGGATGACGCATGGCGTAGGCTGTCTCACCTTTGAAATCGATTGCATGAGCAGTGTACGCCCTCGTCTTCGCGTTTCTTGTCTTCGCGCTTCTAGAAGTCGACGTGCGCCCGCACTGAACCCACCCACGCCGGGCCGCGATCGCGGTTATAGCCGGGATTGTTAATATGCTGCACATCCAGCGCATAGAAGAGGCCGCGCCATGCGTGCCAGTTGTAGTAGCTCTCGACGATGGTTTCGCGTCCGTAGTTCAGGTTGCCATCGCCGAGCAGGAAGCCGACTCCGCCGAGCCGCAGATATTCCTGGTGATCGCTCTTGATGGCGTTGGAAACGACGGCGATGGCTACTTTGTCGACAGGACGATGCCAACTCGTTCCGGCGTAATCGGCGCCGGCCTCGACGGTCTGGTCGACTTCGGTATAGGCATACGATTCATGCTGGCCTTCGTTCCAGCCAAAGCGGCCAAAGACGCGGAGGTCGGCGGTGATCGCCTGCTCGGTGTTGTAGCCGAAGCCATACTTGAGCGCGCCGACGTGTTCGTGCTTAACAATGTCCGGCTTAGCATCCTGGCCGGTGAGGAAAGCGTTATTGGATTCGCGATAGGTGCCCATGTGGGCTGTGTTGGCGAAGAAGAGCAACCGCGAAACACCCTTCTGGTGCGCGACCCAGCCGCGGCGAAATTCGAACTCGCCGTTCTGCCCATGCGCGCGGCTGAAAGCCCAATCGAGATCGATGCCGTTGGCGACGGTCGGCATGGCGAAGATGCCGTAGCGAATCGACCAGATGTGGTCGTCGTATTCGGCTAAGCCTCCGACCGTGTAGCCGCGCGTGTCGGCTGCGTAGTCCCATGCGCCGTTGTTGTCGATGGTCCAGTTCATGAACTGGAGATGGCTGTCGGAGCCGACCGAATTGATGTCGAAGAAATCCGGCAGGGTCATCTTGCCGCCTCGCAGTTCGATGCGGCGCGCAGGCACGCTGGGAGCAAGGGCAAAGGGGCCTGCGTCCTGGCTGGAGGTTTCCTCGGTCAGCCCGATGACCTGATGGATTTGGTAACGGGCAGTGTAGGGAACCGAGCCGAGGTTCGGATTGCGCACTACGTCAAGATTGGTGAAGCCGGCGAGGCCGAGCGCCTGGCTCAGGCCGCGGCCTCCGGCGGCCTCTTCGTCATAGATGAAATCGGTGTTGTATCGGATGGAACGGTTGCGCCGCGCTGCCAGGAACAGCGTTCCAACCAGGGAGGTCTTGTATTCGGCCGAGTTGCGAAAGCTGTTTATGCCCTCGTACGGCGAGTGAAACGCCGGGCGGCCCTGAAAGATGATGTTTGCCTGGCCGGAGATCCAGTAGATGGAGTCGTCCGGGTGGCGGAACATGCTGATCACCGGCGCATCCTGGCGTTCGGTTCCATGCGGGGTTACGTCGGTGGCTTTCGCTCCGATTCCAATCTGGATGAAGTGGTAGGTCCATCGCAGTGGAGCCAGTGGAGAATCCTGGCTTGTATCCTTTGAGGGCACCGGAGCCGGAGGGAGTTCGGTGGCCGCCGGCTTCGTATCCTGGCTATGCGCCTGACTGCAGATAAGACAAAAAAGCAACGCCGTTAAACCGGAACAAATCCGGAAGTGCCGGCGGAATGGGCGAAGCTGGTGCAAAGAAACGCTCCTGGGCGGCAATTAAGATCGGGTATGATGGTTGAGACAAATACCCTACCTGGGTATGTATCATACCCCCAGGGGGTATTGCAAGCGGTTCAGAATAAATTCACAGGGGAGCGGCGATGTCTCACGACGAACGGGAAAAGGTCAAACTCCAGCAGCGCATTCGCAAACTGCGGGGGCAACTCGACGCAGTGGAGCGCTCGCTGCTTGCCAAGGACGATTGCGGAGACCAACTGATGTTGCTGGCGGCGGTGCGAGGCGGCGTCAACAGCCTCATGGGCGAGGTGCTGGAGACTCATATCCGATTTCACCTCACGGACGGATCCAAAGAAAGAATCGCTCCCGAGCTGGCTGAGGATCTAATCGACCTGGTGCGAGCCTACTTGAAGTAGTTTCCGCCTGGCTGAGCCGTCTTGCGCAGAGTAAGGCGGCAAGATGAACGGGCTATGAATTCCGTTCTGGGCCTCCGTTTTTGGACAATGGCCGAGCTTGTGAAAAAGGACAAGCAAAGCGGCGGTCCTACTGTGGAGTCAATTTGCTTTGCGGATGCCGAAGGACTCGGCCAATACATCGGTGTACTTGTTGCCTGTGCCGGTATTGAAGAGCACGACGCGGTCCGCTGGCTTCAGAAATCCCGTTGCCAGCAGATGATCGTAAGCCGCGGTAGCTGCCGCGCCTTCGGGCGATAAAAGCAGGCCTTCGCTGGAGGCCCAGTCGCGCAGCGAGGCGAAGATCTGCTCATCGCTGAGCGCAACGACTGTGCCTTGCGAGCGGCGCACGATATCCAAAATGATGTAGTCGCCGTAAGGCTTGGGCACACGCAGCCCGGAAGCGAATGTCGCCGCGTTTTCAAACATGCGGCTCACAGGCTCATGCTCCTCGTAAGCGCGAGCCACGGGAGCGCATCCGGCTGCCTGGATGGCGATCATCTTCGGGCGTTGGCCCTTCACCCAGCCAAGTTCCTCGAGCTCGTCAAAGGCTTTCCACATGCCGATCAGTCCGACTCCGCCGCCGGTGGGATAAAAGACCGCATCGGGATAGGTCCATCCCAGCTGCTCGACCAGTTCATAGCCCATGGTCTTCTTTCCCTCGATGCGAAAAGGCTCCTTGAGCGTGGACAGGTCGAACCAGCCTTCTTCCTGCTTTCGTTCGCTGACGATCCGCGCACAGTCGGAGATCAATCCATCGACCAGGGTCATCTTTGCGCCGTAGGCCACGCACTCCACCTGATTGGCCAGCGGAACATCTTTGGGCATGAAGATATGTGCTTCGATGCCGGCGGCGGCGGCATAGGCTGCTGCCGCTCCACCGGCGTTTCCAGCCGATGGCACGGCTATCTTCTGGATA
Organism: Acidobacteriaceae bacterium; assembly: GCA_036271955.1. Taxonomy (GTDB): domain Bacteria; phylum Acidobacteriota; class Terriglobia; order Terriglobales; family Acidobacteriaceae; genus Acidicapsa. The sequence continues at coordinate 23,911 of DATAZR010000137.1, read as the reverse complement.
CCATAGTGCCGCGCCATGGTCATCGCCAGCGAGAGGCCGCGTGCCTTGAATGTGCCGGTGGGATTTGCGCCCTCTTCTTTCAAGAACACGTTGTCGAAGCGGCGGCTGGGCAGCATCGGAGTCCAGCCTTCACCAAGCGTGACGGGCTCGATATCCGGCAGTACGGCCCGATAGCGCCACATGCCGGACCAGCGGTGGTCGGCATCGCCAGTTCCGATGGCATCTCGAATCGCGGTCCCGCGCGCGGACGAGAGGTCGTAGCGCACATAGAGAGCGCCGGCGCAAAGTTTGCAAACTGTTTGTGGAGCAGTTGCTTCGAGTGTGGCGCGGCAGCGGGAGCATTCCAGGTGGGCAATCCGAGGCATAGATCATAGAATAGCGAATGCCGTTCCACTGCGATGCACAACGATCTCGATGTGTGCAGGGAGAAAACTACGTCAGACCAGTCGAAAGCAAGTCCAGCAATATCAAATAGAGCAGTATCGAGTAGAGCCATGCTCGCCGTCACCATCGCTGGATCGGCGATTTACGCTGCTGGTATTTTTCTCGCCGGCTACACGATCCCAGGTATGGCGATTCGTGTTGCCGCCTTGTTGCTCCTTCTCTGGGTAACGGCGCGGCGCAGCTCGCTTACCGCGTGGACGTTCTTTGCCATCCTTGCCGGGGCGGAGCTAGGCGCGGATGCTCCGCGAATTGCGGTTCATCTACAGGTGCTGGCCGAGATTTTTCTGCGGCTGGTGCGGCTGATCGTTGCGCCTCTCATTGTCGGCACGCTCACCACAGGCATTGCAGCCCATGGGCAGGTCAAGAGCCTGGGCCGCATCGCGATTCGAACATTGATCTATTTCGAAATAATTACGACGCTCGCGCTCCTGCTGGGCGTCGCCGCGATCGATCTTTCGCGGGCTGGAGAAGGCGTGGTCGTTCCCGCATCTTTCACTGTGCAGGAAGCGCCTGCGGCCATCGGGGCTCACGCGGGCTTTGAATCGTTTCTGCTGAACGTCTTTCCTGAAAACCTGGTGACGGCAATTGGCGAGAACCAGATTCTGCAGGTGGCGGTCTTTTCGATCCTGCTTGGTGTTGCGCTGGCCCTGCTTGCGGAAGAGAAACGGGCTCCGCTGCTGGCGCTGCTGGAATCGCTTACGGCGGCGATGTTTCAAGTGACGAAGATCATCATGTATATGGCGCCACTGGCGGCTGGAGCCGCCCTCAGCTATACCGTAGCCAGCATGGGGATCGCTACGCTGATGCCGCTGGCCAAACTGCTGGCTACCTTTTATGGCGCAGCGCTGGCGATGATCCTGCTGGTTTTTTTGCCCGTGATGCTGCTGATGCGAATCCCTGTGCTGCGCTTCTTGAAGGCAGTCAGCGAGCCGGCAGCGATCGGCTTTGCGACCAGCACTTCGCAGAGCGCGCTGCCATTGGCGATGGAGCGAATGGAAGAGTTCGGAGTGCCTCGCTGGGTTGTCTCGTTCGTGATTCCGTCCGGCTATAGCTTCAACATGGATGGGGCGAGCCTCTACCTGTCGATCGCATCCATTTTTGCCGCGCAGGTCGCCGGTATTCACCTCACCATCGCGCAGCAGGCGGTCATGGTCTTTACCCTGATGCTGACCAGCAAAGGCATCGCCGGAGTGCCTCGCGCAACGCTGATGATTCTGCTGGCGACCGCGTCTTCTTTCCATTTGCCAAGCGCGCCGATTCTGATGATTCTCGGCGTGGACGCACTGATCGACATGGGGCGTACGGTGCTGAATGTGACCGGCAACTGCCTCGCAGCAGCAGTGGTAGGGAGGCTGGAGGCTGCGCGTTTCGAGACATAGGAGTCTGCTCAGGCAAGACAGAGCCAAAGCTGGAAGGCGACGCTACTGAGCCTGCGGCTGAGGCAGGATGTTATCAAGGGCAAGCTTCAGGTCATGTGCCAGCTGGCTCTGAAGATCAAGCGTAAGCTTGTGGTCCTTCTGGGTCAGGTAAAAAACGTCGATCGCTGTCTCGCCTTCCGTATCGACCAGCGCCACTTCAATGTTGCAGTCGTGTTCATGGAGCACGAGCGCGATCTGCCTGAGCAGGCCTGGAGTATCCTGAGCCACAACCTGCAGCAATGTTGAGTGCGAACTGGATTCAGAGTCGAACTCGAGCCGGGTCGCGATATCCACTTTGACGGTGCCATGGCGCGCGGATTGCCTGCGGCTGGCAAGCAGTGTTTCCACCTGCACGCGCTGCGCCAGGATGTCATGGACATTGGCCAGGAAGCGGTCTTTCTCCGTCGGGTTGAGCTCGAGGGTACGGAAGGTGTCAGTGAACTGAAAGCTGTCGACGATCACGCCCGCGTCGTTTGCGAAGGCGTCGGCCTTGACGATGTTCATGCCCCAGGCAGCGAGGGCGCCAGCAACGTCGGCGAAGAGACGGCTGCGATCGCGGGCGATAACCGTGAGTTCGACCAGCTGGCGGTTGGGTCGAAGCTCAAGCTGGATCGGGTCAGTCTTTTTCTGGTCCAGTTTGGCTGCCAGCAGAAAGTGGTCGCGAATCTGCTCCGGCAAACGCGTCTGCAGGTATCGTTGCGGCAGGCCCTCGAGAAACTTTCGAATCGCGGCTTCCTTGCCCGGCACCATGGAGCCGATGCGGTAGAGCGAAGTGGGATCAATGTCCGCGTGGTAGCGAACCTCGTCGACGCTGCGATCCATGAAGTTGGCTGTCGACATGTAGAGCTGCCAGAGATTTTCGGCTTTCCACGGCGTCAGTGCATCGGGATGAACCGCCTTGATGTCCGCGTAGGTCATTAGCGTAAGCATCTTGAGCAACTGCGGCGAGCCGATCTTCTCGCTCAGCGTATGCACGTTGTCGGCATCGAAGATGTCGCGGCGCAAAGCATTCGACATTTCGAGATGGCTGCGAATGAGCTTGCGCACGATCTCGCGCTCTTCGATGTCGAAGTCCAGGCGAGCGAGAAAGCTGTCTGCCAGCTCAACGCTGGTAGTCGTATGTTCGCCGGTGCGGCGGGCCTTGCCGGTATCGTGCAGCAGCAGCGAAAGCAGCAACAAGTCCAGCCGTTCGAGCTCGGGCAGTAGCGTGCCCAGCCTCTGTTCGTAGTCGTGCATGGGACGGCGCAGCGCGTGTATGTTGTCGATGGTCAGAAAGGTGTGTTCATCGACGGTGTAGCGATGGTAACTGTCGCGAATCACCAGCGCATCGATGCCGTGGAATTCCGGGATCAGCATCTCCAGAATGCCCAGTGCGTGCATGGTGCGCAATGCGTGCGCAGCGTGTGGCCCGAGCAGCACCTCACGCAGATGGTTCCAGAGGTACGGCCCCTCGGGGATATGAATCGCAAGCACCGGCAGCGCGTCAGTGATGCGATCTTCAGCTGCCTGGGTCAGCGTGTAGCCATGATTGGCGATCAGCGCGAAGACACGCAGCATCCCGTCGGTATCGGAAAATTGAGCCGTTGCGCTGATGTCGATCCGGCCCTGGTCGAGGGAAAAATCCGTGCCTTGAATCGGCGCTCGCCGCTTGCGAAATTGCTTGTAGAAGCTGACCGGAGCCGGAAGGTGCTCCATCAGCAGCACGGCACGGCGATAGACGGTTCGCGCATGGCGGTAATAGGTGCGCATCCAGTAGGCTGGATCGGCGGTGCCGCGCGTTTCGAGACCGACGCTGTTGGCGGCTGCTTCATCCTGCGATTGCCAGTCGAGCGTGTTGTCATCGCGGCCATGGCGGAAGTGAAGAAAACAGCGTGCAGAGCTGAGGAAGTCGAATGCTGCCTCTGCGTCCCCGTTGGGGCTTTGCCAGCCCAGGGGGGCAGCGCGCTCTCCGGCTCTCTGCTTTGGCCACTCCTTGTTTTCCTTGAGATGGAAGAGCAAGCCGAACCACGGCGCCAGGTTGAAGTCGCGCAGCCCGCCCGGACATTCCTTCAAATTGGGTTCAAGGTGAAAGATGGTGTTGCCGTACTTGGCATGGCGGTTGCGGGCGATCTCGCCGAGCTTCTGTGCGATCGGATTCCACTCACTGAGGATCAGGCCGGGGAAGGTCTCGTTGTGCAGCTTTTGATAGAGTGGAAAGCTGCCATCGAGAAATCGATGATCGAAGGTTGAGAGGGTGAACTCAAGGTTATCGGGGTCGAAGCGGCTACATTCTTTTACGGTGCGCGTGGCCGGGCTGGCTCTCAGTCCAATGTCCCACATTGCCTGGATCATCGAGCGAATGGCAGGCTTGGACTTTTTCTCGGAATCCTCATCGGCAAAGGCGAAGAGCACGTCGATGTCGGAGAACGGGAAAAGGTCCTTGCGGCCATAACCTCCCAGCGCCAGCATCGATGCACGCACCACAGGGTCGGCCCGGAAGGCCCGTTTCCACAACTCAATGAGCAGGCGATCGACGATCGATGAGCGCCGCCGGATGGCCGCCGTGCCATCGCCGGTGCGTTCGTAGGTCTGGCGCACGAGCGTCATCTGCTGGGTGTACTGGTCTCTCAGGTCATCGATGACGAGGGGTAGTGCGTCCAAGAGCTGCTCCGGAAGATTGGGGTAAAGCGCGATAGCGAGATGAGGATGGCGGATGAAATTTCGGCCACTTTGTTCTTAGGAACACTTTGAGGATAAGCGAAATCGGCGGAAATTTTGAGGAGAGCACAAAGAAAGCGCAGCGGTCGCGTCCGGAATCGGACAGCCATTTCGAGGATTGGACACCTGGGCGTGCTTCCGTCTGCGGATTTCTTTCAAATTCTGGCAGATCTGGCCGCAAGGTTTGGAGAACCGCGTGCTGCCGTATTGCGTAGCACTGAGCATTGTAAGAAGCAAGAATCAGGAGGATGCATGCACACGCTGATGGCCAATCTTCGCTATGCGGTACGGCAGCTTTGGCGGGCCCGCACTTTTACCATCGTCACGATTCTTACCCTGGCGCTCGGCGTGGGAGCCAATACAGCGATCTTCAGCGTCGTGCAGGCGGTTCTACTCCAGCCGGCGGGCGTCAATGATCCTGCCCGCGTGGCATCGTTCCACGTCCGCTATGCGCAACTCAATCTGCCCAGCATCGGAGTATCAGCGCCGGATTTTGCCGACGCCCAGTCCCTCACCTCCATCGTGGAGTCGGCAGCGATGGAGCGTCCCGACAGCTTCAACGCGACCTTCGACGGACGAACCCAGCATCTGCGCGCCAGCACGAGTACCTGGCAGTGGTTCCAGGTCTACGGAGCGCAGCCGATCCTTGGCCGAACTTTTTCCCCAGAGGAAGACCAAAAGGGCGCCAACCAGGAGGTAGTCCTCAGCTATTCCACCTGGCAGCAACTCTTCGGCGGCCAGCACAGCGCTATCGGCCAGTCGCTGCTGCTTGATGGCAAGTCGTACCACGTCATTGGAGTGATGCGCAGCGACTTCGACTGGCCCCGCAACACTCAGATGTGGATTCCTCTCGGCCTCGCGCCTCCCGACTATGCCGCGGACAACCGGTTCAACGAATCCTATACCTCTGTCGTCCGGTTGAGGCCTGGAGTAACCGCGGCCCAGTTCAACTCGGCCCTAGAACAGAAACGGCTCGAAGAAATTCGCCGCGAAGGCACAGGCAGCTTTGCCGAGCGGGCCGGATGGGCGATGTTTGCCCAGCCCTGGACGCAGGACGCTGCCGGCGACCTGCGCAAGCCGCTCTTGGCTCTCTTTGCAGTGGTGGCGATGATCCTGCTGATCGCCTGCGCCAATATCTCCGGCCTCATGCTGGCTCGGGCTTCGACTCGGACCCGGGAACTGGCGATCCGCACTGCGCTTGGCGCTTCTCTAGGAAAGATTCTCGATCAGTTTGTGGTTGAGACCGTTCTGCTGGCGGGCACTGCCACCCTCCTGGCCATTCTTTCTGGCCCAGCTCTTGGAAGGCTTTTGTTGCTGGCCATCCCTCACGATCTGGCTGCTGGATTTGCGGTTCGCAACAATCTCAGTGTGGTGCTGGTGGCTGCCGGATTCGGGCTTCTTACATCACTGCTTGCCGGCCTCGCACCCGTTCTGCAGATAGCCCGCAGCTACAAAGCATTGCGCCTCTCTGAACACGGCAGAAACGAAAGCGCCGGTCCGGCCAAGCAGCGCTTTCGTGGTGTACTGGTGGCCACTGAGATCGCCCTGGCCTTCCTGCTGGTTGCGGGCGCGGGGCTTTTTCTTTCCAGCCTGAAACAGTTGCAAAATGTAAATCCCGGCTTCAGCAGCACGGGCGTTCTTGCCGGAAGCGTGACTCTGAATGCCAGTAACTACGACAAACAGCCGCTCAAAGAGGCAAACTTTCTTCAGAACGTCACCTCGCACCTGAGTCAGCAGCCGGGCGTGGTTGCTGCCGCAGCCGTCTATCCTTTGCCGTTCAGCCAGAACGGGTATCCGTCGGGAAGTTTTCAGATAGAAAACCATCCCAGCCAGCCCAACGATCCCGGACCGCATGGTGACCGCGCATGGGCTACGCCTGGATACCTGCAGACCATGCAGATTCCACTGTTGCGCGGACGATGGTTTAGCGAGGAGGACCGCGCGGGGCATCCGCCGGTCGCGGTGATCGACGACATGCTAGCGAATGCTTACTGGCCGGGACAAAATCCAATTGGACAACACGTCCGTGGCGGCGGTTCTCCCTGGGTCGAAATTATAGGAGTCGTCGGGCACATCCGCCGGGATTCGCTCGAAGTCGACGAGAACAAAGGCGTGATCTATCAATCGATGGCCCAGGTCCCGATCGGCGAAGCTTCGTTCGTGGTTCGAACCGCCATCAGCCCTGACTCCATGCGCGCGACGCTTGCGGAAGCAGTAGTGACAGCGGACTCCTCTGAGGCCATCTACAACGTCCACACAGTTGGCAGCCTGGTTGACGAGTCGCTTGCGCCGAGGCGTTTACTGGTCGGACTGCTCACCCTGTTCAGCGGGCTGGCCCTGCTGCTTGCGGCCATCGGCATCTACGGAATGCTTAGTTTCTCAGCCGCTCAGCGCACCACGGAGATCGGCATCCGCATGGCGCTCGGCGCGCAACGCTGGCAGGTCATTGCGCTGGTTCTGCGCCAGTCTTTCATCCTGATCGGCATCGGTCTCGGGGCGGGCCTACTGCTCACCTTTGCAGCGCAGAGAATTCTGTCTCACAGCTTCGCTGCCATGAACTCAGGCATGTCCAGCTCGCTGTTGCTGGCCGGCCTGAGTCTTGTATTGGTTGCCGCTCTGGCCGCGGCCATTCCCGCGAACCGCTCGGCCAGCGTCGATCCGGTGATCGCTCTGCGCAACGAATGAGTGGATTCGCTCGGGCTGGATCGCAGTGGATCGAGGCAAGCTCTATGTTGGCGCGGCCTAGATTCCTGCCAGGCGAATCGTTGCACCGAGAGTATGCGTTTCTCCCGGAGCAAGATGCACGGCTGCAGCGAGGATGTTGCTGGCTTCTACGCACGCCATCTGCCGCCACTCTTCGTCGCCGAGGTCGGCGAGCCCGGCGGCTCCGTCGCTCCAGGGATTCCAGACCACTGTGGTGTTGGAGGAGGACTTCTCCAGCTGGATGCGGCGCTTCCGCAGTGGATCGACGATCTCGACGGCACTTTGCGTCTCTAGATATGCATTGTCGGTCTGGGCTGTGAAGATCGCATCACCCTGCTGACGCTTTCCCCGGTTTGCATCGCGGTTGTCAAGATAGAAGACTCCATCCAGTCCGGCAATATGAATGGCCGCCGCATCTCCTACTCGGTTATAGGTATGCAGCGCTTCTTCAAACTGAAGTGGAGATAGACCGACATTGGTAACGCTCAACTCGAGGCTGAGCTCTGCCCCCACTGCGATACGAAGCGAAGCGCGAAACTCATGAGGCCACCATTTGCGGCTCGCCTCATCGCTCGCCGTCGATAATACGGTGACCACCGCATCGCCTTGCTGCGTCAGCGATTCCAGCTGCCAGCTTCGAGTCCGGACAAAGCCATGAGCCGGAGCCTTGGGGTCGTCTGCCTTCCCGCGGAACCAGGGAAAACATACCGGGATGCCGCCGCGGATCGCCTTGCCATCTTCCCATCGCGACTGGCTGCTCAGAAAAATCACTTCTCCGGCGCCAGCAGGCTCCCAGGAGGTCACTTGCGCTCCGTGAAGATAAATCTCCGCAGAGCACGTAGCCGATGTGATTTGGACCTTGGGCATGCCGCCGCTGCCCGCAACGACTTCCGCAATCCCTGGAATCACGAAGCGCTGGTTCCATTCGTCAATCGCTTCAGTGCTCATGAGATACCTGCCGGAAAGAAGATTATCTAGAGAGCGGACTCTCCATGCTCGTCGTTGCGGATACGGATCGCCTCATCGATGCGGGTGACAAAGATCTTGCCGTCGCCGATCTTGCCTGTTCGTGCAGCCCCGGTGATTGCCGCGATGGTCTTTTCGCGAAGCTCGTCCGGAACGACGATTTCAATCTTGACCTTGGGAAGCAAGTCGACCGTATATTCGCGGCCCCGGTAGAACTCGGTATGGCCTTTCTGGCGGCCATGACCGCGCGCTTCCAGAATGGTCATGCCTTCAATACCTGCTTCGAGCAGGGCGTCTTTCACAGCATCCAGCTTGGAGGGCTGGAGAATCGCTTCTATCTTTTGCATAAATCCAAGAACCTCGGCGAAGCTTTCTCGCGTTGACACGGTTAGCGTATCAGGTTGATGCGAAAGCGGAATCCCACAAAACGACTACGATCGAAAAGGAATCCGCTCCGGCACTCTTTCCTGCTCAATTACGACCCATAGTCGTAGCCTTCTTCCCCATGCTGTGAGAGGTCGAGGCCGGTAGCTTCATCTTCGGCCGAGAGACGCAGGCCGATAGTCTTGTCGACGATGAAGAGGATGATCAGCGTTCCGACGATCGAGATCGCCCAGGCGATGGCAACACCGACGGATTGGTTGAGCAGCTGATGCCAGTTGCCGTCGATGCCGCCGGTCGGCAAGGGATTGCCATTCGCGTCCTTGCCGAAGATCGGGTTGATCGCCGAGACCGCAAAGATGCCGGTCAGGATCGCGCCCAGCGTTCCACCCGCGCCATGCACGCCAAAGGCATCGAGCGAGTCGTCGTAGCCGAACCATCCCTTGAACCGCGTGACCATTTGAAAGCAGAAGACGCCGGCAATCAGCCCGATCAGCAGTGCAGGCATCGGTTGCACAAAACCCGAGGCTGGAGTGATGGCGACCAGGCCGGCTACGGCGCCGGAGATCGCACCGAGGGCTGTCGGCTTGCCGTTGTGAATCCACTCCGCAATCGACCAGCTCACTGCAGCCGCTGCCGCTGCAAAATGCGTAGCGACGAAAGCGGAAGTCGCCAGCGCACTGGCATTGAGCGCGCTGCCGGCGTTGAAGCCAAACCAGCCCACCCATAGCAGACATGCGCCGATGAAGCTCAGCACCATCGAGTGTGGAGGCATTGCCGTCTTCGGATAGCCGATGCGCTTGCCCAAGTAAATTGCTGTTACCAGCGCCGAAACTCCCGAGGTCACGTGGACTACAGTTCCACCTGCGAAGTCCAGGCAAGGGAACTTGCCGCCAGCGGCGTTGAGCAGCCCTCCGACGCCCCACACCATGTGCGCCATCGGATCGTACACGACGATCGACCAAAGAATGAGGAATACTGCCATCGCGCTGAACTTCATGCGCTCGGCGAAGGCCCCGGTGATCAACGCCGGTGTGATGATCGCGAACATCAATTGGTAGATCATGTAGGTCTGGTGCGGAATGGTCGCGGCATAATCGGGATTCGGCGTCAGGTCAACACCCTTCAAAAAGAGATGTTCAAAGCCGCCGATAAAGCTGTTGCCGTGTCCAAAGGCCAGCGAATAGCTCACCAAAGCCCAGAGCATGGTGATGATGCCCATCATGGCAAAACTCTGCATCATCGTCCCGAGGATGTTCTTCTTCCTCACCAGGCCGCCGTAGAAGAGCGCCAGTCCCGGGCCGGTCATCATTAGCACCAGAGCTGCTGAGACCAGCATCCATGCGTTGTCGGCCGAGCCTTGCGCGTCGCTCACAGATTTTTGCAATGCGGCTATCTGCGCCTGGGTGGCGGGTGCGGTTGCGCTGGGAGTAGATGCAGTCTGGGCAAGTGCAGCGCCGGGAATTAGAAGTGCGCCCACCGCAAAGACACTAAGGACAAGAAGAGTTCGGATGGAATGCAAATGTCTCATTTGGATTTGATTGTATTGCGAAGTTGTAAAAAAAATGTAGATCGATTTCAAGCCCCCCGCGCTTTTTGAAGAATGAAGCGGCATCGTGCCAATCCATCAGCGCTGGACGCTGTGCGGCACGCAAGGAACGATCTTGCGCGAGCACAGCAATCATGCCTGCTCCGTTTTTTCAATTTCACGGCTGCCTTGCTTCTCGATTCCGTCGCCGTTTTCACCACAGATGATGCTCAAGTTACCATCGTTACTTCGTTAAGTTACCGCAATGCTATCCATATTGCTTAAGCGTTAACAACTCCACCCACGCCAATCCGCCAAACTGTGCACAATGAGACACTTCTGGCGCGTCTGAAGTAAGAAAAGCATCTCCCCGGACGCAGGAAGTTGTTTCGAGCCCGAGGTTTGCGTCGTATACTGATGCCATGTCGGAGACGCACGGCGCAGAAAATCCGCAAGAGGATCAAAGCGGAAGTACTACCAAAGACCATTACCTCTTTGGTTCGCTCGAGAGCAGCGCCCATAACCGCGCCAAGGTGCGCGAAGTCAGCTACGGCTACGAACAGCCCGAGGGCGTCTTCCTCACTTCACTGGATTTTGCAGTCAACTGGGTTCGCAAGAACTCAGTGTGGCCGATGACTTTTGGCCTCGCCTGCTGCGCTATCGAGATGATGTCCATGGGGGCTTCGCGATTCGATCTGGCGCGCTTCGGCGCAGAGGTGTTCCGGCCCTCTCCGCGACAGTCCGATCTGATGGTGATCGCCGGACGGGTATCGCAGAAAATGGCTCCAGTAATTCAACGTCTTTACGAACAGATGCCCGAGCCCAAGTGGGTCATATCCATGGGTGCATGCGCTACATCCGGGGGCGTCTTCAATAACTATGCACTGGTGCAGGGAGTCAATCAGGTGATCCCCGTCGATGTGTATGTTCCAGGCTGCCCGCCACGTCCGGAGCAGCTTTTGTACGCGATCACATTGCTTCAGGAAAAGATTCAGCGAGAGCGGGGCAGTCTCAGAAAGACGCTGAATCTCGGATAAAGGGCCTGTAAGTGGATGGCCCGGATTTGCTGAAAATTGATGTACCGAGAGAGGGGCTGCAAGACTCTCAGTCATTAACGTGCAAGGCTACTCACTTGAGAATTTTGTGCTTTAAGTGATTCACCCTATGGTAAGTTGGGACTGTTGTACCTGATTCCAGCTTCATCTTGTACGAAGAAAAACATCGCCCGCAATCGTTCGGGCGCAACAATTCACGAGTTGAAATCTTGAAATGCCCAGTCGCTTTTCAAGCATCGTTGCGGAGGGAAAACGTATGAATTTTCGTGTTTCGAAGTCTGTGGTTCTGGCGGTTGCGGCAGCGGCCACTATGATGTCCATGGGCGCATTGGCTCAGGACAAGCCGGCCGTGAAGGCCCCTGCGGACGATTCCGCGTCGCGCTGGGACATCTTCGCCGGCTATAGCTATCTGGCCCCCCATGGCACGGTCCAGGTTGAGCAGCCAGGCACGCTGGCCATTGAGCCCGTCGACTACAAGTCGGTCAACGTTGGCGAAATCTTCAGCGGCGCATATTACTTCAACAAGTACGTCGGCGCTCAGGTCGAGCTTGGCTTCCACGAGTACGGTGGCGACAATGACACCGAGAACAATGACGGATTCGTTACCGGCGCGGCCGGTCTGATCTTCCGATATCCGACTTCGGATATCACGCCCTTTGCCCATGCTCTTGTCGGCGCCGCGGACATCGACGGTCCGGAGCACGAGGCGCGCACCTGGGGCCCGGCGCTGACGGTTGGCGGCGGCATGGACTACAACACCCCGCTGCTGCATCATCACCTCGCAATCCGCCTCTTCCAGGCCGACTACGAATACATGCACGCCGATTTCGGTCCAGTCGTCTATGGCGGACGCGCGAACATCAACGCGGCCCGCTTGAGCGCCGGCTTGGTTTATCACATTGGCGCGATCTATGTTCCGCCTGTCACTTTTGCCTGCTCGGTCAACCCGACTTCGGTATACCCTGGCGAGCCGATCATGGTCACCGGAACCGCCGATATGCTGAACCCGAAGAAGCACGCGGTCTACACCTGGACTGGCATGCCGGGAATCACGGGCACGGATGCAAACGCGAAGATCGATACGACTTCGCTGGCTCCGGGTTCTTACACCGTTCATGGCAACGTGAGCGAGGGTCCCAAGGCTGGTCAGTCGGCCGACTGCTCGGCAGCGTTTACCGTCAAGCAGTTCGAGCCTCCGACGGTCAGCTGCTCGGCCAACCCGACCACCATCAAGCCCGGCGACACCAGCACCATTACTGCGACTGGCGTCAGCCCGCAGAACCGTCCTCTGACCTACAGCTACACGGCTTCCGCCGGTTCGGTCAGCGGAACGGGTAACTCGGCTACCTTCTCCTCGGCTGGCGCTCCCACAGGAACGGCAACCGTCACATGCACAGTCACCGACGACAAGGGTCAGACCGCCAGCGGCACGGCTCCGATCACCATCGAAGCGCCTCCGGCTCCGCCTGCTCCTACCGTCTCCTCACTCTGCTCCATCACATTCGACAAGGACAAGCGCCGTCCGACTCGTGTGGATAACGAAGCCAAGGCTTGCCTCGACGACATCGCTCTCACTCTGCAGAGCAAGTCGGATGCTGCCCTCGCCGTGGTCGGCTCCTCCACTCCGGAAGAGAAGGCTCCGCCGAAGCACATGAGGAAGCATGCCACGATGGAAGACTTCGCAGCCCAGCGCGCAGTCAACACCAAGGACTACCTGGTCACCGAGAAGGGCATCGATGCCTCGCGCATCACGGTCTACACCGGCTCCGGGTCGGATAGGAAGGTGGAAGACTATCTGGTGCCCTCCGGTGCGACCTTCAGCGTGAGCGGTGCAATGCCGGTCTCTGGCGATGTCAAGCCTCAGTCCCGCAAGCCCCTCGCGGAAAGGCACCACCACAGGAAGGCAGCTGCCAAGTAAATTTTGGCAGTAGCAAATAACCTGGGCGGAGACTCAATTGAGTCTCCGCCCATTTTCTTGCCTCTACTTCGAATTCAAACCACTTATCATAGAAACATAGAGGGTCGATTTCCCGTCTTGTTGGAGCGTAAGAGGTGCGTCCAGCCAAGCTTGATTTGCCCTACCGATACTGTTCCGCCGCCGGAGAACCGTTGCACCGAATGAAGCTCTCTTTTCGTCTGTTCTGGTCTAGCCTCCCGCTGCTTCTGACCCTCTGCCTCATCGCGGCATGGTTCTTGCCCCAGTTGGTCTTGGCTCAGGCGCAGCCATACGTTTGGCGCTCCATCGGACCCTATGGCGGAGACGCGCGTTCCTTTGCCTCCGTCCCCGGCGAACCGGAGCATCTTTATCTCGGAGACATCGACAACTGGGTCTTCGAGTCCCACGACGGCGGAGTCAACTGGAAACGCCTCAGCCGCATTGGTGATGCCAATGACTCCGGCGACCTCATCGTCGACAGCATCGTTGTCGATGAATCGGACCACACGACACTCTTCGCCGGCGTCTGGAGGCTCGGCCAACCGGATGGCGGCCTCTACGTGAGTCATGATGCAGGCAAGACCTGGAAGTCCGTAGCGGCCTTGCACGGGCAATCGGTTCTCGCACTGGCCCAGGCTCCCTCCGATGCCAGCGTGCTGGTTGCAGGCACGTTGCAGGGCATCTATCGCAGCCGCGATCACGGAGCTACCTGGGACCTGATCAGCCCGCCCGGCAGCAAGGAGATTCATGAGGTCGAGTCGCTGGCCATCGACCCGCGCAAGCCCGAAGTCATCTACGCCGGCACCTGGCACTTGCCCTGGAAGACCAGCGACGACGGCGCTCACTGGCACAACATCAAGCAGGGCGTCATCGATGACTCCGATGTCTTCTCCATCATCCTCGACCCTGAGCGCCCCAGCATCGTTTACGCCAGCGCCTGCTCCGGCATCTACAAGAGCGAAAACAGCGGAGAGATATTCCATAAGATTCAGGGCATCCCATCCACGGCGCGCCGCACCCGCGTGCTCATGCAGGACACGCACCATCGCGAAGTTGTCTACGCCGGCACCACCGAAGGGCTCTACCGCACCCGCGACGGAGGCCACGAGTGGCAGCGCGTTACCGGCGCGGACGTGATCATCAACGACATCTATCTCGATCCCTCGCATCCTGGCCACATTCTCCTTGCAACCGATCGCAGCGGGGTGCTCGCCAGTGACAACGGCGGCGCAACCTTTGCGCAGTCGAATGAGGGCTTCTCCGCGCGCAAGGTCGAAGCGCTGGTTGCCGACAATCGCGATCCCCGCCACATCCTAGCTGGCATCGTGAATGACAAAAGCTATGGCGGAGTCTTTCTCACCACCGACAGCGGCGCTACCTGGGGGCAGATCGCTACCGGCCTCGATGGACGCGATGTCTTTACCCTCGCCCAGTCAAAAGACGGCACCGTTCTCGCCGGCACCAGCCACGGCATCTTCGCACTTGAGAGCGGCGAAGGATTCAGCGATCCGCACTGGGTCATGCGCAGTAGCATCGTCAATCAGGGCACCAAAATAATCTCTGAAAACGTAAATGGCCGCAAGGTCAACCGCATTGAAAACATCACCATTCCCGCTCGGGAAATGAGCTCCCGCGTCGCAGGCTTCGACCTCACCGGCGACGTATGGCTAGCAGCAACCACCGAGGGTCTCTTTACCAGCCAGGACAAAGGCGTGACTTGGCAGGGCGGCCTGGTGCTCGGTTCGTCGGAGTACAACTCCGTCGCAGTCTGGGATGGCGAGATGCTAGCTTCACGCCGCCGCGGGGTCGTCTTCTCGAAAGATCACGGCAAGACCTGGGATCCGATGGGAATTCCCTCGCGCATCAAGGACATTCGCAAGATTGCCTTCTCCAGCGACGGCGAGCTTTGGATCGGAGCCGGCGACGGAGTCTATTTCTCCCGTGACCGGGGCAAGAGTTGGTTCTGGCTTGAAAAAGTCCCTGTCTGGGATTGCGGCGACCTCTTCTTTGACCCTAAGACGGGCCGCATGCTCGCGACCTCGCGCAGCAGCCAGGTCCTTTATTCCATCGATCCCAAGAGTTTGACCTTCACCGCGACCACAACGGGCTACCGGCTTTTCATGGCGCGCTCGGCGGCAGGTCTCCGCTTCGCTGCGTCGCTGCAGGATGGCGTGCTGATCGATCCGGAAGTGCCCGAACTCCCCAAGGCATCCAAGGCTGCAGTTGCTTCGACCGCGCCGGGGCAACCGAAGCGGGCATTAGAACAATAAAGGCGGCGATTTCGCCCGTGAGACTGAAATCGCTGAACCCTTCTCCTCGATTCCGGTATCATTTTTATATGCAGGCAGAAACGGCAGTAGCGCAGCATTCATTTCGCACGTACGATCCTCGCATCGAACCCATCGCCGAGAAGATTCTTGCCGGTGAACGGCTGAGCTTCGACGACGGCCTGGTCCTCTACGGCACCGGCGATGTCCTGGCTGTGGGCTGGCTGGCCAATCACGTGCGCGAACGGATGCACGGTGACGTTACGTATTTCAATGTCAATCGGCACATCAATCCGACGAATGTCTGCGTCGCAGCCTGCCGTCTTTGCGCCTTCGGACGCAAGAAGGGCGATGCTGCTGGTTATACCATGGCTCTCGAAGAAGCCTGGGAAACAGCCGCCTCTGGTTATACCGAAGCGGTGACCGAGTTTCACATCGTCGGTGGCCTGCATCCCGACCTGCCTTTTGAATACTTCCTTGATCTGGTCAGCGGCCTGAAGCAGCGCTTCCCCAAGGTGCACATCAAGGCCTTCACCATGGTCGAGGTTGCATTCCTTGCCCGGCGCGCCAAGCTCTCCATTGAAGAGACACTGATCAAGATGCGTGAGGCCGGTGTCGATTCCATGCCCGGCGGCGGCGCGGAGATTTTTGCATCGCGCGTACGCAGCATCATATGCGACCACAAGATCGATGGCAGCGAGTGGCTCAACACAGCCAAGCTGGCCCACAAGCTCGGCTTTCGCTCCAACGCGACGATGTTATACGGCCACATCGAGAATGATGAAGACCGCGTCGATCACTTACTCAAGCTGCGCGAAGTGCAGGATGAAACCGGCGGCTTCCAGACGTTCATCCCGCTGGCCTTTCATCCCGAGCACACCGCACTCGATCATCTTCCAGTAACTACCGGACTTACCGACATACGC
The DNA here is from genome assembly GCA_036271955.1 of Acidobacteriaceae bacterium. GTDB lineage: Bacteria > Acidobacteriota > Terriglobia > Terriglobales > Acidobacteriaceae > Acidicapsa. The sequence goes on along the minus strand of DATAZR010000137.1, from coordinate 7,590 downwards.
CAGATCGCCGTAAGCCGCCTGCTGCTCGATAACTTCGCGCATATCAAGGCTTACTGGCAAATGCTAACTCCGAAGATAGCCCAGATCGCGCTTCGCTTCGGCGCTGACGATCTCGACGGCACGGTGATTGAAGAGAAAATCTATCACGACGCCGGTGCCACCACTCCGCAGGGTATGACGCGCAAGCAGCTTTGCCATCTGATCGAAGCCGCAGGCCGCGTACCTGTCGAGCGCGATACGCTCTACCACGCCGTCACCCGCACCGAAGACAGCTTCGTAGTCGCCGTCTAACTGAATAGAGAGGACTGCTGCGATGGAAGTCTTCGGCATGTCCGCTCTGTTAGGGCTTATCCTTGGCTTTATGTTCGGTGTTGGCTGTGCATTTGCCGTCCTCTATACGATTTATATGGGCGGATACAAGAAAGCTATATTGGAATCGTTGGCAGACGTAAAACCCAAGCGATATCTTGAAAATTTCGAGAAGGTACGCTCTACATTTCAGTGACTTGAGTGATAGTATGTTGCATGCCAAAATCTTCATTCCAGGGTATAGAGTTTATTCAATTGTGGCCTCGAAAACTCTTCACGGTTAAGAGCAATGGCAAATTACTTATTCGAGAGATCGTACCTCAGCTTGGGCTCCCTGCTGTGTACATTCTTTATCAGGACCGTTTGCCTGTCTACATTGGGAGGGCCAACCGTTTGATGTCGCGTCTGCATTCGCACGCGAATAAGGTCACTAGCAAGCACTTTCATGGGTGGAATTTTTTCTCTGCCTTGGTGCTGAGTGAAGGTTCAAAACGGCCAGCGATGGAGTTAGCTTTAATCGAGGCTTTACTAATTGTGGGTAACCCAAATACCCGTAATGGTGCCGTTCCAAGGTTTAAGAAGGTTGTAATTCCAAAACCACTGCGTAAATACATTCAAGCAGAGCAGTAAGTTGTTGGTAAAAGTTTGCTAAGCCAGAGCCAGCGGCACAGCCTCTTCCCACCGGCCCTGCGCCTTGAGAATCAATTCCACCACTTCGCGCGCCGCACCGCGTCCGCCATTCCGCTGCGTTGTATAAGCGCAGACCGCTTTCAGCTCCGGCGCTCCATCCGCTACGCAAACTCCCAGTCCCGAACGCACTGCCAGCGGAATGTCCGGCAGATCGTCGCCCAGATAAGCCACTTCGTCTTCGGTCACGCCCGCCTTCTGCATGCATTCTTCATAGGCTTGCATTTTCTTCGCCTGCCCGAGGTAAACAAAGCTCACTCGCAACTCATTCGCACGCTTGGCCACAGCCGGCGAACGCCGCCCGGTAATGAAGCCGGTCTGGATACCCATTGTGTGAGCAAGAGACAACCCCTGGCCGTCCTGTGCGTTGAAAACCTTCATCTCCGTAACATCGGCAAAGCTGTCTCCGCTAGTTGGGCCGATCAGGCAGACTCCCCCATCGGTCAGCGTCCCATCGACATCCATCAGGAAAAGCTTGATCTTGCGCGCCCGGGCAAGCGTATCCGGAGCAATCGAAGCGAGAAAGGAAGTATCGGACATAACCTCATCATAAATACTGACCGGAATAACACCAGCAAACGAATATTGCGGTGGCGTATTGCGACAGGGTGGGGTCTATGCTTCGGAGACCAAAGGCAGCCGTGCCGCGTCCCAAGCCGCGATTCCGCCTGCAATCTCGATCAGGTTAGTAATGCCGTACTGATGCAGGATGCTTGCTGCAATAGAAGAGCGGTAGCCACCGGCGCAGTGGACCACGACACGCCGGTCGCGCGGCACTTCGGCAATGCGCTCCTGCAGCCGGTTGAGGGGCAGATTCACGCTGCCAGGAATATGCTTGGTCGACCACTCGCGCGGGTTGCGGATATCCAGCACCACCGGCTCCGGCTCCGACGCGCCAGCCGCCAGCTCATCGGCAGCCATTTGTGCAGTAACGCGCTCGGTCGGCCACACCAGGTCGGGACGGCTGGCAAGGCCCTCCATGCCCCCGCGCAGGTGGCCCAGAACATGATCGAATCCGATACGGCCCAGGCGCAGCGCTGCCTCCTGCTCTCGCCCCGGCTCGGCGATGATCACAATCGGCTTGGTGCGATCCAGCAGGGTTCCTGCCCATGTGGCGTACTGCCCGCCCAGCCCTATGTTGATCGTGCCGGCCATGTGCCCCTTGGCGTATTCAGCAGGGTCGCGCACATCCAGAAATTGGGCGTCGGCGTCTCCAAGCCGCAGCATCTCTTCCAGCTCTACAGGCCGGTCAGTCTCCGCCAGGCTCTTTTCCAGCGTGGCGCGTTCGCGGGTATTGAGAATCGCGTCGTAGGTGAAATATGCCGGCACATCGGGCTGATCCGCAGTCACCAGGCCGATAAAGACCTCTTTCGACATCGGCTGCAAAGCGTAATTGAAGCGCCTCTGGTCGCCCAGCGAAGAGACTGTGTCTGAAGAAAGGTTCTTGCCGCAGAGAGAGCCGGCGCCATGGGCCGGATAAACCAGTGTTTCGTCGGGAAGCGGCAGTAGCTTCTCATGCAGCGAGTCATAGAGATGCGCGCCGAGATCGTTCGCTGTCCATCCCAGCGATGCGCGAAGATCGGGCCGGCCTACATCGCCGATGAAGAGCGTATCGCCGGTCAACACGGCGTGAGGTTTTCTTTCATCCTTGCTCAGGTCGAAGACCAGGATGGAGATGGATTCGATGGTGTGGCCGGGTGTTTCCAATACCTTCAGCCGAAGGCCAGGAAACTCCAGCGTGTCTCCGTCCTTCATCGACACAAATGCGTACTCGGCCTTGGCCTGCGCACCCAGATGGATTGTCGCGCCGCAGCTATCCCTGAGTTCGAGATGGCCGGCGATAAAGTCGGCGTGAAAATGGGTCAGGAAAACGTGGCGAATCTGGAGGCCAAGCTCTGCCGCATCGGCCAGGTACTGCTGAATGTCGCGCTGCGGATCGACGATGATCGCGGTAGAAGAGGGTTCATCGCCAATCAGGTAGGAAGCATGGGCCAGACAGCCGAGGTAGTACTGTTTCAGGATCATGAACTTTCTTCTCCCGGAGCATCCTTGTGCAGGCGCAGGCCGCAGGGCAGGTCGCGAGCATATCTGAGGGGAAATCCGTATCTACTATCGCGGGTTTGGCGGCCCGATGCAAGAGAGCGCTATCGGGCAGGCCGCCACCGACGCGCCACGGGCATCGGCGATTCGCGTGCAACAATGACCTATGACGGCCTTCAGGCAGCGTCTCGTGTTTCGCTCATGCGTCAGCGCCGCTCTGTGTTTTGTGTTGGCGGGTTGCGTGTTGACAGCAGGCGCTGCCGCGACCGGCGCGCAGGATTCCGATCGCGACGGCCTTAGCGACGCGCTTGAGCAACGGTTGCTGGCCCAGTTCTCCCCAAACTTCCTCGTAGGACAGGCAGACTGCGCGGGCCTTCCCGCAGAGTTCCGGACTGACGTTGCCGCCCCGGAAGTGCGGAGCGAGAACGGAACCATCTACGGGCAGGTCTTTCCCGCGAAGGGCGGCCCAGGCGCGTTGCCCCAGGTCGAGATTCACTTCTATCACCTGTGGAATCGCGATTGCGGACCGCATGGCCACAGCCTCGATACCGAGCATGTTTCCGTGCTCGTGAGAGCTTCTCAGAGCGACATCGAGAGCGCCACCTGGAAAGCCCTGTACTGGTACGCCGCCGCCCATGAGGACACTGTCTGCGACGTCAGCCAGATCGCGCGTGCCTCGACGCTCCATGCCGAGGATCGTGGCGCGACGATTCTCATTTCGCCTGGCAAGCACGCTTCGTATCTGAGCGAGAAACTGTGCGCCGGTGGCTGCGGGGCCGATCGATGCGAGGCGATGGTTCCGTTGAAGGCGGCAACGATCATCAATCTTGGCGAGCAGGGCCGCCCGATGAATGGGTCGGATTTCGCCGCTTCCACAGCGTGGCCGCTGACGGCCAAGATGGTCACCGGCGACTTTCCGCCGGAAGCCTTGTCGCGGCTGGACCAGACGCCCGAAGACGAGATCGTGTGGTTCCATGCCGGCAGGCATCCCGCGCAGGGCGCGATAGCCACCAGCCTCGCAACCGGAGAAGCGATCGCCGCGAGCGAAAGCAACACAGTAGATGCGGTAAACAAGGCTGGCGACTCGACCGGCAAAGCTTTCTCGATTACGACGGAATCGACTGGAAACGCACTCCAGACGACGGGCACCGCGCTCCAGAAAAGCTATCGCAACACTACTCACGCGCTTGGAACCACCGCGCGAAAAGTACGTCGGGCGTTGGGAGATAAGCATGAGGAAGAAAAACCAAAATAGTTATTTCAGAGGGATGACTTACACAACGACAAGTGCGTGAACGTCGAGAAGTTCTACCGTCATGGTGGCGCTTGCCTCTATCTCTTTATCGTTCAAGATTACTGCTCAGATTTCCAACGAGAGCAGCGCCGATCCAAGACATTTGCCATGGGCGTCGAGGGCCAGCGAACGGGTTACTCCCTGAGTCTGCGGACGCGTAAGAACGAAATTCAATGCGGACAGATGCGGCAGTTCATACCGCAGGACCGGACCGTCGATGAGCTCGCGAAAGTGTTCTCCGACTACCTCTGCCGTGATGAGGGCCGCGAGCAATTCGTAGTGCTGGTCTCGATAGGCAATCAGGGATATGGTGACGATGCTGCCCTTGTCGCCCGTACGGGAATGCGCAATCTCTCGGAGTAGCACTCAGGACACCTCGTAGTGAATGCGATGTGTGACGCTTGTGCGGGGCAGTAGCATGGAAAAGATGGCGACGATTTCCCGCGTCGATCCTGCTACTCCGCCGCCGCCCGCGGGACCGTTGGTATAGAGCGCCTCCACCTCGCGCGAGATCATGGACGCTGACTTGATCGTATTTGCTTTGCCGGCGGCGCGAAGCCGAATCTCGTAGGGTTCGCAATCCATGCGGGAGAGGCGTTCGCCATGAATTGAGTTGAGCCCGATCAGGTCAAATCGCAGCTCGCTTAGGCCGTAGCTTTGCAGGCGTTCAGCGAGGATATCCTGTGCCAGCCTTGCTCTGGCCAGCGCGCCCGGGCCTGCGTAGGAAATCTGTCCCTCTCCTACATACCCGTCGTGATAGCCGACAGATACTTTCAGAGTCTCCGGACGGGGTCCGCCGCTTCCACCCGAGATGTGCACGCGGTCGGCAGCAAGCTCTCGTATTGAAACGCGGGAGAAGTCGGCGACGACATCGGGAGTGAAGTAGGCTGCGGGGTCTTGGATTTCATAGAGCAGCTGCTCCTTACATGTTGCGATATCGATGCGGCCGCCCGAGCCTTCGACTTTGGTAATCACTGCGCTTCCATTTTCCGATACTTCGGCGATTGGGAAGCCAAGTCTGGCGAGATTGGGAACGTCTTTGTAGCCTGGATCGGCAAAGTAGCCGCCCGTGATCTGTCCCGCACACTCCAGCAGATGGCCGGTCAATGTCCCTTGTCCCAAGATCTGCCAGTCTCGCGTGGACCATCCAAATTCATGCACCAGCGGCGCGAGAAAAAGAGACGGATCGGCGACGCGCCCGGTGAGGATTACATCTGCTTCCGCAGCGAGCGCTTCGAGAATCGGCTCGATGCCAAGGTAAGCATTGGCGGAGAGAGTTTTGCCGGGCAGCGGTTGCGGAGTATTCACAGGGCCCGCTTCCATGATGAGCGTCAGCACATCGTCGCCAGTAACCGCGGCGATGCGAAGACCGTGCAGACCGAGCTTTTCGGCGATCGCTTTGGTTTTTGCCGCAGCGGCAATGGGATTAGCCGCTCCCATGTTGGTGATGATTCGTATCTTATGCTTCGCACAGATAGGCAGCACTGCTTCCATGCGCTCTTCGAGCAGCGGGTCGTAACCAGCTTGAGGATCGAGCAGTTTGGCTTTTTGTGCAAGAGCGATGGTGCGCTCCGCAAGGCACTCGAAGACCAGGTATGAGATCGAGCCTTTCTCGGCGAGTTCCACGGCTGGATCGATTCGATCGCCTGAGTAGCCGGCGCCGCATCCGATTCTGATAGCTCTCATTCTGATGGCCTCGTCGCTGTTCTTCAAATTCGTTCAGAAATGGAATATGCCAAAGACCAGGCAGGCTGCCGTCATGACAAGCGATGCTGCCCACAGAAACGGTGTTGCAAAGCGTTGATGCTGGACCAGGCTGATATCCGACAATCCTACGGCCAGAAAGGTCGCTGGCGTCAAAGGACTAACAGGAAAGCCGACCGTGTGAACCCCCATCAGAGCGGCTTGAGCAACGGTAATCGGCGCCACGCCAAACGGAGCCGCCGCACCGGCAATGACAGGGAGCACTCCAAAGTAGAACGAGTCGGGATCGAAGAGAAGGCTCAGCGGCATGGAAATGATCGCCAGGAGAATGGGTATATGCCCGGCGACATACTGCGGCAGATGATGCACCGCCGCGCCGGCCATAGCGTTCAACATGCCCGTCCCCCTCATGATGCCGGTGAAGGAGCCGGCAGCGAAGAGAATGCTGGCCATGAGAAGCGCTGTAGGGGCGTGCGCCACCAGCCTTTCCTGCTGCGCTTTGAGGCTGGGAAAGTTCAGCAGAAGCGCGATTACCGTACCCAGCATAAAGAGCACTACCGGGTCGACCTTGCCGCTGATCATCACCCCGAGCACGACAACCAGCAGCAGGAGATTCAGATAGAAGTGACGAGGCAGCGCTGTTGTACTGCGCTCAATTTCAGCTGCCTCGTCCATCAGGTCTGATGGCAGGGTCAGGACGCCCGCAAGCCTCTTCTCCTCACGAATGCCGAGATACAACGCCGCGAGAAAAACGAATCCCAGACCCACAGCCTGCACTCCAAGCAGCGGAAGAAAGAGATTTGAAGTGGGAATATGCAATGCAGCCGACGCGCGCAGTGTAGGCCCTGTCCACGGAAGAAAGTTGACGCCTGCCGCCAGCGAAGCGACGCAGGCAAGAATGCGCCGATCGATGCCGACTTGCCGATAGAGCGGCAGCAGCGCGGGGATCGTGACCAGGAAGACCACAGCGCCTGAGCCATCCAGATGCACCAGCAGAGCGAGTAACGCAGTGCCCGGAACAATGCGCGATGGCCTGCTGCCGATCTTGCTCAGTAGCCATGCCACAACCGGTTCCAGCATCCTGGCGTCGGTCAGCACTCCAAAGAACAGGATGGCGAAGACAAACATGCCGATGACGCCGGCAATGCCTTGAATGCCGCTGAGGATAAAGCGGCTGGTTTCGAGCCCAAAGCCAGTCGCCAAGGAAGCCAGGATCGGAAAGACAATCAGAGCGACCAGCGGCGAAACCCTCTTGCTGAGGATGGCAAGCAGCACCGCCAGAATCGTGATCAGTCCAACCAGAGGCAGCATCATGTAAATGCAATCCTCAGAATGCGGCGATGCCTGTGATGTGGTTGCCGATGATCAGTGCATGGATGTCGTGCGTGCCTTCATAGGTGATGACTGACTCGAGGTTCATCATGTGCCGCATGATCGGATAGTCTTCCGTGATCCCGTTGGCTCCGAGGATTTGCCGTGCAGAGCGGGCGCATTCGAGAGCCATCCAGACGTTGTTCCGTTTGGCCAGCGAGATGATCTCGTGGGTCAGCGTGCCT
>DATAZR010000136.1:0-2848 GCA_036271955.1 Acidobacteriaceae bacterium | reverse complement strand
CGGTGAGCGGCCGGCCATATTCTTCACCAAAGACGGTGCGCGAGGAAGAGAAGCGCCCGCCGGCAAATTTATCCTGGCCGCGGCCCCAGCCCAGCGCCAGCAGTGCGACCGTGGCATAGCTCAACGGCAGCTTCAGCACCTCACTCACCTTTTCCGGCTCATAGCCTTCCATCGGCGCGGTGTCGTAGCCCAGCACCTCGGCCATCAGCATCATGTGGGTAAAGGCGATCATCACCTGGCGGTTGAGCCACATCGGTATGTTCGGGTGGTTCGACAGGTAAGCAGGGATGCCTACCTTCGCCTGCTCGGCATAGTTTTCCGGCATGCCGTTTTCGCGCCCCATGCGCAGCATCTCTTCCAGATCGCCGTTGCGCCAGCCATCGGCGTCTCCGCAGGCCACGATGACCACGGAAGCCTCATCGACCTTGGGCTGGTTGTAGCAGGCGCTGCGCAGCCGGTGCTTATGCTCCGGGTTTCGGACGACGATAAACCGCCACGGCTGCAGGTTGTAGGCGCTCGGCGCGTTCAGCCCGGCATCGAGTATGCGGCGTAAATCCTTGATGGGGATGGGGCGGCCATCAAAGCTGGGAGTGGCGCGGCGATCGTGGATAGCCCGCGATAGAGGTTTTTCCGTACTCATCTGCTTGTCTTTAGTGTAGTGCCTGATGCGAGATAGACGCCCAGGGCCAGCGATCCTGCTGACGGCTGGACATGCCAGAGACCTCTGTTATATCTTCCGGACGTTGACCCATCCTACTTTGGCCCTTTTATCCGCGACGGCTCCCCTCGCTGCTCCCGGATATTTGCATACGTTCTAGCAGTCTCCGCGAAATTTACAACAAAATCTCCTTCTCGTCTCCGGCCCGAGCGAACACCAAAATCTTTACCTGATCGAATGAGGTGCACCTTGAATGCTGCCGCCGATCCGACACCGGATCACATCATGCAGGTGGGTACAGGCTTTTTCGCATCGAAAACTCTGCTGAGCGCTGTCGAGATGGGCGTTTTCACCGAACTGGCCCGCGGTCCGGAGGAGTTCAATGCACTGTCTGGCCGGCTCGGATTGCATCCCCGCTCAGCGCGCGACTTCCTGGACGCGTTGGTAGCGCTCGGACTCCTCCACAGGTCGCAGGAGCATTACTGCAACACTCCCGACACGGATCTCTTCCTCGATCGGAACAAAGCGAGCTATATCGGCGGCATTCTGGAGATGGCAAATGCCAGGCTCTTTGGTTTCTGGAACCACCTGACGGAGGCGCTGCGGACTGGCCAGCCGCAGAATGAGGCAAAGAGCGATGTCGGTGCGTCGCCATTCACAGCCGTGTATGCCGATCCAGCAAGATTGAAAGGGTTTCTTGCGGCGATGTCTGGTATCAGCCACGGCGCAAATATCGCAATCGCGCGCAAAGTGCCTTGGGCAAAGTATCAGACCTATGCCGACGTGGGCACAGCGCAAGGAGATCTGGCTGTACAGATTGCGCTTGCCAGTCCGCACCTCCGCGGCATGGGATTCGACCTGCCCGAGGTCGGGCCGGTCTTCGAGGAATATGCCAAAGCAAACGGCGTGAGTGATCGCGTCCGATTCCAGCCGGGGAATTTCTTTCATGAGCCATTGCCCGCCGTCGATGTGCTCACGATGGGGCACATTCTGCACGACTGGAGTCTTTCCGAGAAGAAGATGCTGGTCGACAAGGCATACAGCGCGCTCCATCCTGGCGGCGCGCTGGTGGCCTACGATTCTCTGATTGATGACGACCGCTCGCAAAACGCCTTCGGGCTGCTGATGAGCCTAAATATGCTCATCGAGACGCCAGGCGGATTCGACTACACGGGCGCGGATTGCATCGGGTGGATGAAAGAGGCAGGCTTCCGCGAGGCATACGTCGAGCATCTCGTCGGACCGGATTCCATGGTCGTCGGGATCAAATAGTCGAGCCAATCTGGGTTCCCGGCAGCCCGTTCAAATTGTTAAAGTGAAACTTTAACTCTTGGGCAAGGCTGTCATCGGCTGTTCCAGCGAAAATGGCTGCCCTCCTGGCTTTGCGTCGGCAAAGATCCACAATCCGTGGAAGGCCTCCCGCAGTTCAGGATGAAGCGCAAGCAGGCCATGCATCACGGCGATGGTGTTGGTGCGGGCTACTACCGGATCTGAATTGCCAGCCGAGTTGTAGTGCGCCACCAAGTCCAGGCCGCCGAGCGCATCGTCGGTGCGCACACCGGTGATGGTGTAATCTCCGCCATTTGCGCTTAAGGTCAGCGGTTTGACATCGGGGAGATCGGGAGGGCGGCTGGTCTGCTGTTCGTCTACCAGTTTTTCAAGGTTCGCGCTCGAGAAAAATCCTGCTGGCTGCAGCAGATAGACCGCCGTCGAGTAGTAAAGCCAGGCGTTCCACATCTGTTTCTTTTGCGCATAGATCCGCGCCTGCTTCCAGTACCAGAGGCCGTCATGCCCCGCTACGCTGAGCGGCTTGGGGAAGAAGCCGGCAAGCTGCCACGGCGCGCCTGCCTTCAGCGACTGCAGCAGCATGGCAATCTGCTGCGGTTTGACGACTCCGGTCGCATGGACCAGTGCAAAGGCAAACTGCCCTGGCGGCAGGTGCTGGATGCTGAAGGTCGCGTGCATATTGCTGTCTGCAGCGCCGCAGAAGAACTGCTCCTGGTCATCGCCCGGCTTTGCATCGGATGCATCGAGTTGGTATACCGCATCGACGGTGATCGTGGCGCCTGATATCAGTGGCGCGAGCGCCGCTGCCGCCTGCGCAATGCTGTTGAAGCTGGCAGCTACCTCCGGCACCGTGGCTGCTTTCAGATCCGCCGCGCGTCCGCCCTGCACATCGAGCGCAATCTG
>DATAZR010000135.1:0-13449 GCA_036271955.1 Acidobacteriaceae bacterium | reverse complement strand
CTCACTGGACAGAGACCGGCATCTCCAGCCATGGACGAACTACTACAACCACCAAAGACCCCATGGTAGCCTCAACTACAAACCGCCCATCAGCCGATCCGAGGCTGGAACAACCTCTTGAGCTTCTACAGGCACCCAGCTACCGAGCGGCCATCGCATTCCCTCAGGGGCTGAAGCCCATGATCGTTCTATTGCCTATGTACGGGCTGAAGCCCGTACCCTTCAAGACGCCCAGGGAGATGGTCGCAAACGATCCGGCTAGAGGGTGACGAGGTAATCGTCGAGTTGGTCGAAGGTGCCGGTCCAGCCCTGGTTCATGGCTTCGTGCATGGTGTCAAAGATACGTTGCTCGGCGGCGTTGGCGTGAAGGGGAGTCCATTGCAGATGGATGGTGGTCTTGCGGTGGTCTTCGATGAATGTGGTGGTGGTTAGCACTTCGAGGGGCCAGCCGGGGACATAGGGATGGCGGGTGATGTTGCCGTGTTTGTTGGAGAAGGTGCTGACGAACACGATGCGGCTAGGCGGCTCGATCTCCTGAAAGGTCCACTTGCCCCACATTTCGGAGCCGTTGGCTGCGCGCATGCAGTAGTGGAAGGCTCCGCCCCGGACGAGGTTTATCTGGCTGATGGGTATGGTGAAGCCTTTGGGGCCGAACCATTGTTTGAGATGCTGTTGTTCGGTCCAGACGGCGAAGACGAGATCACGTGAGGCTTTGAAGGTGCGCGAGATGGTGAATTCGCGGTTGTGCCTGCGCCGTTCTGGGCGAAATGGGGCGGCGTCTCCGTCGCTGGGGATCAATGGGGGATTCTCCTCGGGTTGATTTCATCATAACCATGAATTGCTATTTCAGCTTCGTATCCGGTTATGGACGTGCTCATGCTGGAGAGGCAAAAAGCAGATTCCCTGCGGGAATGACAGACAAGAAAAGCAAAGACAAAAACGAATTCACTTCGTTATCCATCGCTGCGGCTTTCGAGAGGGAAGGTCCCGGGATGGGTGGTTCTTGTAGCATCCAGAATGTGGCGAAGCTTCCTTCCAATGATCCTGTCGACAGCTCTGTGAAGAGGCCGGAGGCTGTTGCGAATGCGAGTCCGGATGTGAAGCCGTTGGCGCGGGCTTCGGCGCTGGATACTCCGGTGATGTATGTGCGCGGAGTGGGGCCGCGGGTGGCGAAGACGCTGGAAGAGAAGGGCATCTTTGTTGCTGAGGATCTGCTTTACCACTTGCCGTTCCGGTATGAGGACCGGCAGCATCCGCGGAGCCTCGATGAGTTGAAGCCCGGGGAGATGGCTTCAGTGATTGCGGAGGTGCGCGGGACGGCGCTGCTCAAAACCAAGCGCATGCCCATCTTTGAGATGACGGTGGGGCAGGGCAACCTGGCGATGAAGTGCGTGTGGTTCAACGGCAGCTACCTGCAGGGGCGCTTTCATGCCGGGCAGACAATTGCTCTGTTTGGCAAGGTTGAGCCTTCGCGGTCGACTCGGAACATGAAGATGATCCAGCCGCAGTTTGAGATTGTGCCGGGGGTGGGCGAGGACGAGGAAACGCGGCTGCTCGAGGTGGGCAGAATTACCCCTGTTTATGAGTCGCTGGGCGGGATGATTCTGGCTTCGCGATGGCAGCGGAAGGTGATTTTCCGGCTGCTGGAGACAATTCGCGGGACCGCTGGGGCTCCAAGCAAGGTGCCTGAGTGTTTGCCGCGAGCGATGCTGGAGCGGCTAGGATTGCCGGACCGCGAGACGGCGCTGCGGGAGGCGCATTTTCCGCCGGAAGGGACAACGCAGGTTGCGCTGATGGAGGCGCGGACTCCTGCTTTAAGGCGGCTGATCTTTGAGGAGCTGTTCTTTCTGGAGCTCGGCCTCGAGCTGAAGCGGCGGCGCGGGCACAAGCAGCTGGGCGTAGCTTTTGTGACAGATGACAAGGTGCGCGCGGCTATTCGTGAGGTGCTGCCGTTTCATCCCACTGCGGCGCAGAAGCGGGCGCTGGGCGAGATTGTGGCGGATATGCGCGAGCCGCATCCGATGCGGCGGCTGCTGCAGGGAGATGTGGGCTCGGGCAAGACGATTGTGGCGCTGCAGGCGATGCTGGTGGCGATTGAGAACGGCTACCAGGCGGCGATGATGGCGCCTACAGAAATCCTGGCGACGCAGCATTACCTGGCGGCGCGGAAGCTGCTGGCGCGATCCACAAAGGAATACAAGATCGTGCTGCTAACGGGGTCGCTGGATCAGGAGAGCAAGCGGCGGGCGCGGGGGCAGATCTTTCGAGGCGAGGCGCAGCTGGTGATTGGAACGCACGCGCTGATCGAGGAGAAGGTTGAGTTCGCGAAGCTTGGGCTGGTGGTTGTGGACGAGCAGCATCGGTTTGGCGTGCTGCAGCGTTTCAAATTGATGAAGAAGCCCGGCGAAAATGGAGAGGCAGGGGCCGAGCCGGATGTGCTGGTGATGACCGCGACTCCGATTCCGCGAACGCTGGCCCTGACGCTGTATGGCGACCTGGATGCGAGTGTGCTGGATGAGCTGCCGCCGGGTCGGACTCCGATTGTGACGCGGCGCGTGGCGGGCGAGCGGCAGGAGGAGGTCTGGGAGTTTGTGCGCAAGCAGGTGGAGCAGCAGAGGCAGGCTTACATTGTGTATCCGGTGATCGAGGGGGCTAAGGACGATCAGCCGGAACTGGACTTTGCAGCAGCCGATGTGACGGATGCCGAGGCTCGGGTTGAGGCCGCTGCTAAGCCAGCGAAGAAGGTTCGGAAATCTGCAAAGGCGAGCAAGGGGAAGCTCTTTGCCGATGCGGAAGAGATGGCGGCGAAATCGGATGGAAAGCTTGATTTGCGTTCGGCGACGGAGATGCATGAGCAGCTGCGCAATGGAGCGTTGAGCGGGCTGCGTGTGGGGTTGTTGCACGGGCGGCTGGATGCGGATGAGAAGGATGTGGTGATGCGGCGATTCAACCGCGGCGAGACCGATGTGCTGGTGGCGACGACGGTGATTGAAGTGGGTGTGGATGTGCCCAACGCGACAGTGATGGTGGTGGATCATGCGGAGCGGTTTGGGCTGGCGCAGCTGCACCAGCTGCGCGGGCGCGTGGGGCGTGGGGCGGCGAAAAGCTACTGCATATTGATGACTGGGAAGAAGATTTCAGAACAGGCGGAGGAGCGGCTGGCGGCGATGGTGCGGACGCAGAATGGATTTGAGCTGGCGGAACTGGATTTGGCGATGCGCGGGCCGGGTGAGTTCTTTGGCACGCGGCAGGCTGGTTTGCCGGGCTTTCGCGTGGCCAATCTGGTACGGGATCGCGATCTGCTGGAGCTGGCAAAGCAGGAGGCGGTGCGGTTTGCTTCTTCTCCAGACGAAACGGTTACGGAGGCGGAGCGCAAGCGGGTCTGGGATCATCTGCGGCAGGCGTGGCAGCGGCGGTATGGGCTGATGGAGGCGGGGTAGGGCTAGTGCGGAGTGGTCCGTGTGAAGTGTGAAAGGCGAGTATCAGGCTGTTTCAAAGACGGTGCGCCGGGGAGCGGCGGCTTCGACGGGCACACTGAGGATTTCGAGATCGACGCTGACGAGTTCGGTGCTGCAGTCTTCCTGGTTGCTGCGGGTGCACTGGCAAAGCTCGGTGAAGCGCATGTGCGAAAGCTGGCTGAGGTCGAGTCCGACGGCGACGAGAATGGTGTACATCTCGACACAGTGCATGCGCTCGAACTCGAAGAGGAAGTTGATCAGGCCGGCATCGCTGGCACCGCGGCTGAGAACCCAGCCTCCGGTGCCGAGAATAGCTCCGGTGAGGGTCTGGATGAGGTGGGCGGGCTCTTCGAGGGTGGTGGCGCGCATCTGCATGGCCCAGGAGGGATTCATCTTGGAGATCGCCGGCGGTAAGGTCATGGTGTTCATTTCCTTCCTTCATCGGACGGGAGTGCGGGGCGCTTGAAGGCTGTACGAGGGTGCGACAGAGATGCCCTTAATTGAGACAGCTGCACTTGGCGAGCGGGCGGCCGATTTAACTTTGGCGGTTGTGGTAGCCTCCAAGCCAGTACACAATTCAGGACACGATCAGGAAGCGATCGAGAATGCTGATTGGAACGGGAATCGATCTGACGGAGATTCCGCGGATCCGGAATTCGATGGAGCGGTTTGGCGACCGGTTTTTGAACCGCATCTTCACGGCGCGAGAGAGAGCTTACTGCCTGCGCAAGAAGAATGCCGCGGAGAGCTTTGCGGCCCGATTTGCGGCGAAAGAGGCTGCAGCCAAGGCGCTTGGGACGGGGATCAGCTTTGGAGTGACCTGGCTGGAGATCGAGGTGACGCGCGAGCCGAGCGGGCGGCCGGGGCTGGCGTTTCACGGGCGGGCGGCGGAGATTGCGGCACGGCTGGGGGTGACCCATGCGGCGCTCTCGCTCACGCACACCGGCGCTATGGCCATGGCCAGCGTGGCTCTGGAAGGCGCTGCGAGCGGGTCCTGAGAAAAATTACGGCTTCGCTGAATAATTCCTTGCGGTTACCACCCTATCCGGTGTGGGAGTTGGGAATTTGGTCTGGTATGCTCACTGCATCGAGGGACGTTTGCGATGCCGAGCCAGAAAGAACTCCGTTGGTCGCAGCTGAAGGTCGGCATTCTGACCCTTTGCGCCCTTGCCGCACTCACCGCCATCATCTTCATCCTGTCGGGTTCGACGGGCGGACTTTTCTCCAAGAAACTGAACCTGCGGGCGTACTTTGCAAACGCTAATGGTTTGAAGAACGGGGCTCCAGTGACGCTGGACGGCGTGACCATCGGCAACGTGGTCAGCGTGCACGTCATCGCCAGCCGTGAGCCCACCGCCGTTGAGGTCGTTTCACGCGTGGGCGAGAAGTATATTTCCGCGCTGCACACGGACTCGACGATCACCATCGACCAGGCCGGCGTGCTGGGAGATGCGTTCATCGATATCTCCTCGGCTCATGCGACCGGACCAATCCCGGCGGACAATGCGGAACTCAAGATTTCGAACAAGGCAGGGCTGCAGGATGTGATCGGCAGCAGCGCTGAGTCGATCCAGGCGATCAACGAAGTGATCCACAAGGTCGGCATCCTGGTAGACACGCTGAACCATGGCAATGGCACGGCAGCGATGTTGCTGAACGACCCAAACATGGCCAAGAGAATTTCCAAGACTATTAGCCAGCTGCAGATGATGACCGAGAACATTTCCGAAGGCAAGGGCAGTGTGGGCAAGCTGCTGGTGGACGACGAGCTTTACAACAAGGCCAACTCGACCATCGCCAAGTTGAACGACATTGTGACGCGGCTGGACAACGGCGAAGGCTCGGCGGGCAAGCTGCTCAAGGACGATGCGCTTTACAAGAATCTGAATTCGGCACTGGCGAATACCAATGAGCTGCTTGCTGGTATTAACTCTGGTAAAGGCTCGCTGGGCAAGCTGGCCAAGGACCCGGCGCTAGCCAACAAGGTGGAAGAGACGGTGACGCATCTGAATGCCCTGCTCAAGGGCATCAACGAAGGCAAAGGCACGCTGGGGCAGATCGCGCAGAATCCCGTGCTGTATGACAACCTCAGCAAGACCCTGAATGACACCGGGCAGCTGATTACCGCGATTCGGAAGGACCCGAAGACGTATTTGACGGTGCGCGTGAAGGTGTTTTAGCTGAAGGGCTCTCGACACGTCCAGCGATTTTACGACGGCGATCTGCTTCCCATAGCGATCGCCGTTTGTGTCTCCGGACGAATTCGCCGTGTTAATTTTCTTGTGTGCAGTTCCCGCCCGATTGGCTGCACCTGAGACGGCCATACGCTGACATTCCCGCGCTATAGACCTTGCGTGGGGTGCCTTGCGATTCGGCTGATCCTAACTTCAAAGAACGTCAATCTTTAAGGAACCCTATGAAACCTTTGAGTGCCAGTTCCATACGCTACGCCTGTGTTGCTTCCCTTCTCTTTGCCGGCTCGACGCTGGTCTTTGCCCCTGCTGGCTATGCCCAGAACACTCCTACTGACTTGAGCCTTGTGGGGCTGGATGATTCCGTTCCGGCTACACCGAAATCGGTGGGCAGCCTGGATCTGAGCGCGCTCGACAAGACGGCTGATCCGTGCACGGATTTTTACCAATACGCTTGCGGCAACTGGGTCAAGGACAATCCGGTGCCGGCTGACCAGACGCGCTGGGCGCGTTCGTTTTCGATGCTCGGAGAGCGCAACCGCTACCTGCTGTGGAAGGAGTTGGACGCGGCTTCCAAGGATCCCAAGACGCCACTCGAAAAGAAGTATGGCAACTACTTTGCGGCCTGCATGAACACCGATCTGGTGGAGAGCAAGGGACTGACGCCGCTGGCTCCGGCATTCAAGGAGATCGATGCATTCTCCGATCCGAAGAAGCTGGCGAGCCTGATGGGAACGCTGCTGGCGTCGGGCAATGCCGCGCCGCTGTTTCTTTTCAACGTAGGCCAGGACGAGAAGGATTCGAGCAAGCAGATTGCGGAGACCTCGCAGGGCGGCCTGTCGCTGCCGGATCGCGATTACTACATCAGCGACGCGGCGCGCTTCAAGAACATCCGTGAGCAGTATGTGGCGCATGTGACGAAGATGTTCACGCTGGCGGGCGACTCGCCGGAGAAGGCTGCTCAGGAGGCGCAGGCGGTGCTCAAGATCGAGACCGCTCTGGCTCAGGGCTCAACGAGCCGCACGGAGATGCGCGAGCCGCTGAACCGCTACCACATCTACACGGTGGCGCAGTTGGAAGAGCTTACGCCGAGCTTCGATTGGGCGGTGTATTGGAAGGCGATTCAGATTGGGCACTTCGATACGCTGAACGTGGCCACGCCGGAGTTCTTCAAGACAGTCAATACGCTGATCGGGAGCGAGCCGGCGGATGCTTGGAAGGCTTACTTCCGCTGGCATGTGCTGCATGCCAATGCGAGCAATTTGCCGAAGGCTTTCTATGACGAGAACTTCGAGTTCTTCGGCAAGACGCTGGCCGGACAGAAGGAGCGGACTCCGCGCTGGCGGCAGTGCACGGCGATGACCGATCAGGCGCTGGGCGAAGCGGTTGGGCAGGACTGGGTGAAGGTGAATTTTCCGCCGCAGGCCAAGGCCAGCATGGACAAGCTGGTGCTGGCGCTGGAGAAGTCGCTGGGCGATGACATCAAGACGCTGCCGTGGATGAGCGATGCGACGAAAAAGGCCGCCGAGGAGAAGCTGAGCCTGATCCGGAACAAGATCGGCTACCCGGAGAAGTGGCGGGATTATTCAGCGCTAACGGTGAAGCGCGACGACCTGATCGGCAACCTTGAGCGGGATTCCGTCTTCAGCCGCAACTACCGGCTGGCCAAGCTGGGCAAGCCGGTGAATGAGAAGGAGTGGGGGATGACGCCGCCGACGGTGAATGCATATTACTCGCCGTCGATGAATGACATCAACTTTCCCGCGGGAATCTTGCAGCCTCCGTTTTTCGACTTCAGCATCGACCCGGCAGTGAACTTCGGCGGCATCGGCGTGGTAATCGGGCACGAGATGACACATGGCTTCGACGACCAGGGAAGTAAATACGACGGGCATGGCAATCTGCGCGAGTGGCAGACGGCCGACGACCGCAAGGCGTTCACCGAACGGACGGACTGCGAGGTGGCGGAGTACAACGGATTTGAGGCTTCCCCGGCGCACGACAGCCTGCCGGCACAGAACCTCAATGGCAAGTTGACACTGGGCGAGAACACGGCAGACAACGGCGGACTGCGCATCGCCTACATGGCGCTTCTGGACACGCTGGCAGCGCAGCACAAATCGATCGACGACAAGATCGATGGATACACAGAGGCGCAGCGATACTTCCTGAGCTTTGCCCAGGTGTGGTGCCAGAACCAGACGGACCAGTCGGCGCGGCAATCGGCGCTGACCGATCCTCACTCGCCGGGTCGCTGGCGCGCGAATGGCTCCGTGCAGAACTTCGATGAGTTCGGCAAGGCCTTCTCGTGCAAGAAGGGCCAGCCCATGTATCCTGAACACTCCTGCCGCGTTTGGTAAGCGAAACCCTGGTCTCAGAATCGAAACCGGGGTCACCCCCAGCAGACGACATGAAGCTCTATGAACCCAGGTCTCAGAAGCGAGACCTGGGCCACCCTGTTTTTTCCGATACCGGAATTTTGTCCATAACGTCCAAAGGACCAGCAACCATATGGGCTAGCTGTTTTACGGAGCCTCAACACCCAGCCGGAAACTATGCACAATGGCCCCCCACCTTCTACAATGCAGCGAGGGACCCATCCCCACCCAGCTCTGCTGCGGAACATGAAACCTGACGGCTTCACGCTGACTCAGGACGAAGGAATCGCATGAAGTTCAGGAAATTCGGCAAGACAGTGCTGACCGCTGCCCTCAGTTCGGCCATCGTATTCAGCCTTAGCTCTTGCGTTCATAGTTTTACAGTTGGCTATCTGTATGTAACGGGAACAAACACGGCCGGCACGGGCAACAATGGCATCATCACCGGATTCAAAATCAACAACAACAATGGCAAACTGACGCAGCTGAATGGCTTTCCCGTGGCCAGCGGCGGATCGAACCCGATCCGCGCGGTATTGCTGACCGGCGGCAATTTCGTGTACGTGCTCAACGCAGGCACCACGGCAAGCGGCGGGAGCACCTGCACCACCGCCGATCCTTGCGGCAACGCAAGCATCACCGAATTCCTGGTGGGCGGCAACGGCATCCTGACGCCGCAGCAGACATTCAACTCACAGGGCTTCAATCCGATGCGCCTGGTGGCGGACTCGACCGGAACGTACCTGTACGTGCTGGATCATGACGCGCCTGGAGCCGTGGACCCGACCAAGCCCAGTTCGGCGAGCAACCCCAATCCATACTGCACCACGATCATCGCCGGATCGGTTGCCTGCGGCGACGTTACGGCTTTCTCGATCAGCCCCTCGACGGGACGGCTTTCGCTGCTGACCAATGCGCAGCTGACAGCTTCGTCGGGCACCCAGATTCCCTACTTCCCGATTCAGGCGAGCCCGATCGACTTCAACATGGCTTCGGGCTACCTGATGGTGCTGGCCGGGGCCCCGAGCGCAACGCCGGAATCTGTGATCACCAATCCGGCACTGGGACAGACGATTTATCCCTATGCCTTCAACTCGGGCAACGGGCAGCTGGCGGTGAGCCAGAGCACGCCGCAGTTCATCAACAACGCAGCGGGCGCTCCAGTGGGCCAGGCTACGACGCTGAACTTCGCGGGCGGCAAGGTTTACGTGCTGGATAACGAGCCTTTTGCCAACGGCGACACGCCGGGACAGATTCTGCCCTTCACGGTAGGAACCAACGGCGCGCTGCAGGCTCTGGTGGGCGGCGCGGTGGCCGACGATTCTGCTGAGACCGATCCGGTGCAGTTGATGGTGGAATCCAAGGGCAAGTTTCTTTACGTGGCAAACCGCAACGGCGCGGGCATCAGCAACGGGTCGGGCATCGTGGGATATGTAATCGATCCGACATCGGCTCAGCTTACCGAAGACCCGGGTTCGCCTTTTACGCTTACTGAGAATCCGGGCTCGCAGGCTCCTTCGGGCACAGGAGCCCAGCCGGTGTGCATCCTGGAAGATCCGTCGAACCAGTACATCTACACGGCCAACGCGGGCGACTCCTCGGTGACCGGCAAAGTGCTTGACCCGAACTCGGGCGTGCTGAGCCAGATGCAAGGCAGCACCGGCCAATTTGCGCTGAACGGACCGGCAAGCTGGTGCTGGGCCACAGGCCGCACCAACTAATCCATCGGTCCGAACCGTATTTCAGGGAAGGGCCCGCCAGCAATGCGGGCCTTTCTGCTAAACCTCAAACCCGGCGGCTGGGCTCAGCGAGATAGAGCCACGAGACGCAAAGTTTCAACGACGAAGGAAACGCATGAAGTTCGGCAAAGTCGGCCAGGTTGTACTGGTCTCCGCCATTGCACTAATCGTGGCCAGCTTATTTACCGCCTGCAGCACTCTGACCGTCGGGTTCCTGTTTGTGTCGACCACCAAGCAGACGCCGGGACAGATGGAAGTGTACGAAGTCAATTCAGAGTCGGGCGTGCTGCGCCAGATTCCGACCTCGCCGTTCCCCTCCGGGGGCAGAAATCCCATTGCCGAAGCGGTGAACACGGCAACACAGAATCTTTACGTGGTGA
The DNA here is from genome assembly GCA_036271955.1 of Acidobacteriaceae bacterium. GTDB lineage: Bacteria > Acidobacteriota > Terriglobia > Terriglobales > Acidobacteriaceae > Acidicapsa. The sequence continues at coordinate 3,302 of DATAZR010000135.1, read as the reverse complement.
ATAACGACGACAACAGCATCGTTCAGTTCGGTATCGGCACCGACGGCAAGCTGTATCCGCAGAGCACGGTGAACACGCCGGGCACGTTCCCGATGTCGGTTGCGCTCAATGCGGCGGGCAGCTTTCTCTATGTTGTCGACCAGCTGGAGCCGGTGGCCGGATGCAGCCTGGGCAATCCCTGCCCCGGAGACATCGCGGTCTTCCCGGTGAATTCCGATGGATCGCTGGGCGCGGCGGTCACCAACAATTCAAGCACGCCGAACTACTGGCCTCTGACGCTGACGGCCACCAACCAGACGGTGCTGACGCCGACAGCGATGTATGTGACGCCCAACGGCAACAACATCTATGTGTCGGCCTATAACGCAACCACCAAAGCCGGCTATCTCTTCGGCTACACGGCCAACTCGGATGGCACTCTGACGGCTATTCCCATGGGCTGCGGCACGGCAACCTCCGGCTGCACGGTGCTGCCGTTGAGCGTCGGTTCGGAGCCGGTTGCGATTGCCGGCGATACCGGCGGGGCCAACCTATATGTGGCCGACCAAATCGGCAACCAGGTGCATAGCTTTGCGGTCGGTTCAGGCGGATTGTTGAGCGCGGTAAGCAACACAGCCACAGGCGCGCAGCCGGCTGCGCTGACGCTTTTCAACGACAAGTATCTGTATGTCGCCAACTCGCAGGACTCCACGGTGACGGCGTACAACGTGAATGCGGGCAGCCTGTCGAAGATCGGAACGTACACTTCGTCGACCAATCCGATTGCGATCGCGGTCGACCCGCGCAACCTGGGATTCCTGTACACGGTGAATTTCCTGGGCAATTCGATCAGCGGATATGAGATAAACCAGACGGACGGATCGCTGGTCAATACACAGGCGACGCCCTATGCCTCGTCCGTGCAGCCGACGGCGATCACCGGAGTTCCACACGCCGGGACGAACAGCAAGTGAGGCAGCGGATGCCGGCGAGGCCCGGCAGGGATGACTCCTACGGACGGAATGCGTCCAATCAGAAACCTTTCGAGGTCCAATTGATGCCGGTTGCAGGAGATGTTTCAAGCGCCGGCTGAGCCGGACAGGAGCTGTTGAGCAGCTAGCGGAAGGCCGTCTTGAGCTTTTACAATCGAGACGGACACAACTCAACTTAGTTTGCATGAGGCCGGCGAAGCAAGCGGCCCACGATGAAGGAAACAGATGAAGTTCAACAAAGTCGGCCAAGTATCCCTGGTCTCTGCCATCGCACTCATACTGGCCAGTACATTTACGGCGTGCAGCCCCGTCGCGATCGATTACCTTTTCATTGCCGGCAACAAGCAGAGCCCGGGACAGATTCAGACTTTCGTGGTCGACCGCGTGTCGGGCGCTTTGAATCCAGTCAACGCTACGATTTCTTCCGGCGGAATTACACCGGTCTCCGAGGCGGTTTCTACCGACTACGCCAATCTCTACGTAGCCAACCAGGGAGACAGCTCGCTGATCCAGTTCAGCATCGCGGGCAACGGCGCCCTGAAGCAGGCGGCCGCGACCGACCTGACTGGCGCGGGCAATACGCCGGTAGCGATCACGATGAATGCGGAGGGCACACTGCTCTACGTGGTGAACAAGTTCCAGCCCGGCTGCACCACGGCGACGACAGGCGCGAAGACCTGCAATGGCGGCACCCTGGTGGTATATCCAGTAGGCGCCAGTGGCGCGCTGGGATCGCCAGTGGCGAATGGCGGGCTGAGCTACTGGCCTGTGGGCATCAATGCCACGGCAGTGAATACGCTGGCCAGCGGCACAGCGGTGTACGTATCTTCATATGACACCAGCGCGGGCCTGGGCTATTTGTACGGATTCAACTCGACGACGGACGGCGCGCTGACTGCCATCGATGGCAGTCCGTTCAACGCTGGCGTGAAGCCGGTGGGAATCGCCAGCACGCCGACCAGCCGCTTTGTCTACGTGACCGACTTTGCGCAGAACGAACTGATCGCCTACAGCGTGCTGGATGGCGGAGTTCTGCATCCGCTGATCAATGGACCGTTCAAGACGGGCAACCAGCCCTCGGCAATCACGATCGATCCCCGCGGCATTTACATCTACGTTTCGAACGAGCTGGACAATACGGTTTCGGCATACGAACTGGCGCTGCAGACGGGCACTCCGTCGGCGGCAGTCAATACGACTGGCGCGTCCGCGAACGTGACAGGCACCGAGCCGGTGGCAGTGCTGGTTGACCCGGGATTTGGACGCTATGTCTATACGGCTAACTTCCTGGACAACTCGGTGACGGGGTTCAAGCTGAACTCCAGCACCGGCACGCTGGCGGCGACGCAGAATGGACCATATCCCTCGATCGGACAGCCTGCCGCGATTGCGTCGGTTCCGCATAACAACCACTCAATCAACCTAGTACAGCCGTAGGGCTCTCGCAGCAGAATTGATGGGAAAGGCCGCCTCCACTGGAGGCGGCCTTTTTCGTTGCTACTCCAAGTGGAGCAGGTAGAAACAAGTCTTGAGGCTCCTGCTCCCTCCGCTTAACGACCGATCGATTTTCCTCAGGCGTTCATCCATTTGCGGAGGGCTTTCTGGGCGGGCTTTTCGACCAGATGTAGCGCGAGCAGGCCGAGGCCGACGAGGATGGCGTAGCTGATCCATGGGTCGAACTGGCTGAGATGCAATTTCGGCAGGAGACCGCTCTGGTGCAGGAGATTCCAGAGATTGAAGTGCATGAGGTAGAGGCAGTAGCTGGATTCTCCGACGAAAACGAATAGGGAGAAGCCGAAGACTTTGGACAGGACGTTGACTCCGGCGAGGCTAAGGATGAGGCAGCCGAAGAGCGGCATGATGAGCCCGTCGTGAATGAGCGCATAGGGAACCTGGTTCGGCACATGGAGCAGAATGAGATAAATGCCGGTGAAGCCGAACAGGCCAAGAAGCACGCGAAGCCAGCCGGTGCGCTCAAGATACTCGTCGAGCCCGGCCAGCATGACTCCAAAGACGAAGCTGGGCAGATGCGGGAGAGGTGTGAATTTGAGCGCCTGCAGCCATGGCCCGGTGGAGAAGCGATCGACCAGGGCGATGTGGTCGGGATTGAAGTAGACGTAGAGCGCGCCGGGAATCATGCCTAGGAGCCAGAGCCCGGCGAGACGCCAGATGTAGCCGGAAGGCCTGGGCCTGCGCGGCCTGGGCGCGCCTGCTACCCAGGGGAAAATCACGTAGTAGGCAGCTTCGGCGGACATGGTCCAGGCGGGCGTGTTGCCGAAGGTGGCGATCTCGGGAATCCAGCCTTGCAGGAGCAGCGGGGTGAGGATCGCT
>DATAZR010000134.1:0-80593 GCA_036271955.1 Acidobacteriaceae bacterium | reverse complement strand
ATTGTTCGGCAGTAAGCTGATGCGCCTGTTCGAACTTGGGCTCCTTCTTCGCGTATGCCAGATTGATACCCAGCGTAAGCATCAGAAAGGGGAGGGAGATCTTCCGAAACTTCATGTCAGGCTCCTAAGGTGAAGTCTTCTTGTTTCTACTGTTCTGGCCGCTTCACCAGGCTCAAGGAGCAGGGGGACTTGCGGCAAAAATTTGTTTTCCAGCCGTCGCGTGCGTGCTGCGATTAGGCGGTCTGGAACTTGATGATGATGTTGGTCGTGTACGGAACCGGCTGTCCGTTCTGCGTCGCCGGGCGGAACTTGTAGCTGGGAGCCGAGCGCATTGCCGATTCGTCCAGCCCATGGCCCAGCCCGTGAATCACGCTGTGCACCACCATCTCGCCATTCGTGTCGATGGTTACCCGCAGCACCACATCGCCTTGAATCTTCAGCTGACGCGCCTCAGACGTGTACACCGGCTCGGCATGGCTCAGCAGCACCGGCGGTGTCGTCTTGGATTGCGGCGCAGCGGCCGCTGTCTCCGCGGGTGTCGGCGCTGAAACTCCGGCGATTCCCGCCGAGCCCACCCTGGCTCCAGTCGGTGCGCCCGACGTGGCCGTTCCCGTTCCACCGGGAAGTCCTACCGAAGCTACCTTGCCCGCCGAGCCTGCATTCGATCCCGAGCGGGTTCCATTTCCGATGCCCGTCGAACCCACCACGCCGCGAGGAGCCTCGGCATTGCCCTTCATTCCGCCATAAGGATTGCCCAGCGCCGCAATCGTCGCCGGCCGTGTTGCAGCAGGGTTCGGCTTTACGCCATTCAGATCGCCCAGGTGCGTTTCAGCAATCTGCGGACGCGCCTGAGGCGTCAGCGCCGGAGCCGCTGCGGTGAGAGCCGCCTTAGGCTGCGGAGCCAGCACGACCGACGGCTTGGCAGCCGCTACCGTAGGCATCTTTACCGCTTCCTTCACCATCGGCAGCTTGACTTCCGGCTTAGGCTCCAGCTGCGCCTTGAAGATCTTCGGCGCTTCCAGCTTCACGATCTTCGGCTCCGGTGGAGGGGGAAGCTTAATCTTCGGCTGAGGCGGTATCTTTACCTTGATCTCCGGCGGAGGCGTCGTCGGAAACACAATCTCCGTCGACTCCATCTTCCGGACTTCCAGGGTTTTCGTCGCCACCGTACCGAAAATAATCAGCAGCGTTAAAATAGCGCCGTTAATGATGCAGCTCGTCAGGAAAGATGCTGGATTGCTTTCCGGCTCAGGCAGCAATCCGAAGCGGGTGCGTCCAGCGTAAGGTGTTGATGACATGTCCTCAGTCCTCGATCGGGGTCTTGTCAACCACGGTTTTAACCGGTTATGGCAGGTACAAAAATTGCGCTACTCGGAACTTCCATTTTAGATGGTGATTTTCGACACCGCGGCTACTGTGTGCCGCAACGAGTCGAAAAGTCTTCCAAGTAACATTACTTTCGTAAGTGCCCAAAGTACCGGGCTGAGTTGCATTGGCCTATACGGATAAACCTGTAGGGGAGGAAAATCCGCGCGGCAAAGCGAGTTGTACTGCAATTGTCACATCACTCATTGTCAGAAAACCGCCCAGAACTGACCGGGTTTCTACAATATTCAGACGAAGGACAGCTTCAATCGTTCATGATCCCGATGCCGATTTTCCACTCTCGATCCTTCAGTTGAGCCATTTCCAACACCTCGGAAACGACTTCCTCAAAAATCGATTGCCGGATCACCGGACAGGATCAAATTTCGGTTTTGCCTGTTCCCCCCCGGCCAAGACAAAATCCGGAGATATATCGGCATTCCGTTGCCTTACCATCAGAGCCCGCCGTCAATTCCGTGTAAAAATCACAAATCAACAACTTATTGACCGCTCTGATTTTCCCTCGCCACGACAATTGGACTACACTTTGCGCTGCGGCCTGCCGTCTAGGAAGACGGTCTTGAAACAGTCTATTGAGGCTTTCGCCGATCTGTTCCGCCTGTGTCTTAGTTTAAACTTACCTCAAATCGAACCACAAGGGTCAACTTTTTTATGAAGATCATGGTTACCGGCGGTGCCGGCTACGTCGGAGGCACAGTCTCCGCGCTTCTCCTCCGCCAGGGTCATCAGGTCGTCGTCGTCGATAACCTCTGCCATGCCCATCGCGACGAGGTTCCCGCTGGCGTCGAGTTCGTCGAATCCGACATCGCAGACCGTGCTCGCATCGAAGTTTTGTTTCGGGAAGCGACCGCCGCAGGCGCTCCATTCGACGGCGTTCTGCACTTCGCTGCGCTCATTGAAGCCGGCGAATCGATGAAGCATCCGGAAGTCTACTTCCGCAACAACACCGCCTCGACTCTGGCCCTGCTCGAAGCAGTCCTCGCCGCCGGTCCCAAGCGGCTTGTTTTCAGCTCCACCGCCGCCCTGTATGGCGAGCCCGAAGTGGTTCCCATTCCCGAAACCGCCGCCCTGCGTCCCACTAACGCCTACGGCGAATCCAAGCTTCTTGTCGAACAGATGCTTGCCTGGTTCCATCGCATCCACGGTTTACGCTCGGCCTCCCTGCGTTACTTCAACGTCGCCGGAGCGCCCGAAGACGGCGGCCCCGGCAGCGGCATCATCACCCGCGGAGAAGCTCACGAGCCTGAGTCGCACCTCATCCCGCTCATCCTTGACGTAGCCCTCGGCCGCCGCGCCTCCATCAAAATCTTCGGCGACGACTACCCCACCCCCGATGGCACCTGCGTCCGCGACTACATCCACGTAGGCGATCTCGCCGACGCTCACCTGCTAGCCCTCGCCGCTCTCGAAAAGCCAGAAGCCGAAACATCCCGCCTCATCTACAACCTCGGCAACGGCGCCGGCTTTACCGTCAAGCAGGTGATCGAATCGGTCCGCCGCGTCACCGGCCATCCCATCCCCGTAGAAGTAAACCCACGCCGCCCCGGCGATCCGGCATTCCTCATCGCCAGCAGCGAAAAAGCCATCGCCGAACTAGGCTGGAAACCCAACTACCCCGAAATCGACCAGATCATCCAAACCGCCTGGCTCTGGCACCAAAAGCGCTATAGCTAGCCCTCTGCGCGGCTTACGAGTTCCAACTCGTCATTGTCGCCAGGAGAGGAACTGAACACGCTGCCAAAGATGGAGTGCTTGGAGATCATGACGCCGCCTCCAAGCTCTTTCACATACCACTCGGTTTGTGGATCATCAACAGCCGGATCGGCTACGAATTCGATCACACCAGATTCCCCGTTCAAAAGCACATGGTCTCCCATCGCAATTGTCTCGCCGGTGTAATAAGTAAATGGCATAAACGCGCTTCGATCCCAATACCTACGCTTCCCACGGATTCACCACCGCCACCCCAGCCGCCTCAAACGGCCCCGTATCCCGCGTCGCCACTGCGAATCCATGCACTGCAGCAATCGCCGCAATCTGCCCGTCTGCAAAATCGATAGGCCGCCCTCGCAGCCGCGCTTGGCTCACAAGAACGCCAAATTGCTCGGCAGCCGCCGTGTCAAACGCGAGAACTCTTCCTCGAAATAGAGAAGTCAGCAAGTGATCCAGGGTTGTGCTGAGGTTAGTCCTGCGTCGTCCTGGCGCAAGGATGGCAACGCCGAATCGCAGCTCTGCGAGGCTGGTCGAAGCGAGGAAAAGATTACTGGCTTCCATCCCGTCCAGCCACTTGCTCACTACTCGATGCATTTGGGGATGCATCATCTCAGATACGACATTTGTATCGACTACAAGTTTTGTCGTCATTCTGATTCGGGTTCATCGTATTCAGGACCACTGAAATCCACGAACCTCGCAGGTGTTTTGTCGCGAACAACTTCAAAAGTGAAATCCATATCGTCCCCAAAGACCTTTTTCTTCCATTCCTGAAGCTGTGTTCCCAATCCGACGCGTTTTTCTGGCTCTTCCTTAATATCCAGCCTCGCGAGAATCTCCGCATTCACGCTGCGCCCGTTGGCCTTCGCCCGCCGCTTCAGCTCGTGATGCGTCTTCTCCGGTATATTTCGCACCAGCACATCCGTCATCATTCACCTCCGCTGCCCTTAGATGATATCACTATTCGAGAGGTGATATCACTCCTCATTCCGTCGAATTCGCACCATCGTCAAGCGCCAGCATAGCGCCTGGGCTAGAAAATCCCAGAACGGCCTCAATTGAACCCTACGTAAATTAACTTGACAGCCATCCCCCAACCCCAGCACGTTGGAAGCCCGCCACAAATTCACTTCAGACAACCGCGAGGCAGCAAGACAATGGCTGAAAACTCTTCCGCAGCACGTACCGCGGCTCTCCAGAACGCATCCAGCCTCACCCATGTCATCCTCGCCTCATCCGCCGGAACCCTCATTGAGTGGTATGACTTCTACCTCTACGCCATACTCACTGTCGTCCTCTCCAGCCAGTTCTTCCCCGGATCGCTCTCAACCGGTTTCCTCTTCTCCCTGGGAGCTCTCTGGGCCGGCTTTGCGGTGCGCCCCTTCGGTGCCGCATTCTTCGGACACATCGGCGACCTCATCGGCCGCAAGTACACTTTCATCGCCACCCTCAGCATCATGGGCCTTTCGACCTTTGGCATAGGATTGCTGCCGACCTACCAAAAGGCCGGCCTGCTGGCTCCGGTTCTGCTGGTGCTGCTGCGCTGCCTGCAAGGCCTTGCTCTCGGCGGAGAGTACGGCGGCTCGGCCACCTTCGTCGCTGAACACGCCCCTGACCATCAGCGCGGCCTGTACACCAGCTTCATCCAGACCACCGCCACGCTTGGCCTCTTCGCTGCGCTCATTCTCGTGCTCCTGGTTCGCGTCCAACTCGGCGACCAGGCCTTTCAGGCGTGGGGATGGCGCATCCCCTTCCTGCTCTCCCTCGTCCTGGTTGTCTTCTCCCTCTGGATTCGCATCAGGCTCAAAGAGTCGCCTCTCTTCGCCAAGCTCAAGAAGGAAGGGAAGTCCTCGAAATCGCCCATCACCCAGATCGGCAGCCGCAACTGGGGCCTCATCGCAATTGCGCTCTTCGGAGCGACCGCAGGCCAGGCCGTCGTCTGGTACACCGGCCAGTTCTATGTACTGGTCTTCATCACCAAGACCCTCGGCGTCAACTACAAAGACGCCTACACCATGATCGCTATCGCCCTGGCACTGGCCACGCCCTTCTTCGTCCTCTTCGGATGGCTCTCCGACAAGATCGGCCGCAAGCCGCTGCTCCTCACTGGCTGCGCTCTGGCCGCGTTGACGTATTGGCCCATCTATCACGGCATGGCCAATGCAGTCACGAAGACCGGCGCCGTGATCACCGTCAACCAGCCGCTCATGATCGCGCTGATCTTTCTCCAGGTCTTCTACGTCACGCTGGTCTATGCGCCTATCGCCGCCATCCTCGTAGAGCTCTTCCCAGCCCGCATCCGCTATACCTCGATGTCCATTCCCTATCACCTCGGCAATGGCGAATTCGGCGGCCTCACCCCGCTCATGGCCACCTGGATCGCCACCTGGTGGCTCGCCGCCCACCCCGGTGACGCTAACGGAAAATACATGGGCCTGGTCTGGCCCGTCGCCGTAGCCACCATGACCTTCTTCGTAGGACTCTTCTTTCTCCCAGAAACCAAAAAGCGCCGCATCTGGGACGAATTCGAGTAACCCACGTTACGCGTTTCGCTCCTCGCCGAGCCTCACAAGCTCCAGCAGCCCATCCAGCCCCACATGCGAAACCGCATACCGTGCACTCGCCCGCACCACTGGCTTGGCGTGGAAAGCTACTCCCATCCCCGCCAACCCCAGCATCGGCAGGTCGTTCGCCCCATCGCCTACCGCTACCACCTGCTCCAGCGAAATCCCCTCACGCCCGGCAATTTCAACCAGCAGCTCCGCCTTGCGCGCCCCATCCACAATCCCACCGCGCACATCGCCGGTCACAAAGCCATCCGCAAGGTCCAGCTCATTGGCAAAGAGATAATCCGCGCCCAGCTTCTGCTGTAACACCGAGCCAAGGAAAGTAAATCCACCCGAAAGAATCGCAGTCTTTGCCCCACGCTTCTTCAATGCTCGAAACAGCCGCTCCGCTCCATCCATCAACGGAATTCGCCTCACCACCTCCAGCGCCTTCGCCTCCGGCAGCCCCGCCAACAGCGCCACGCGCCGCCGGAAACTCTCCTGAAACTCGATCTCCCCGCGCATCGCCGAAGCCGTAATCGCCATCACCCGATCCGAAACTCCAGCCATCTTTGCCAGCTCATCGATCGTCTCTCCGTGGATCAGCGTCGAGTCCATATCGAAGACAAACAGCTTCCGCTCCGCCTGCCACTCCTTCTTGCGCTGAACCACTACATCCGCGCCAGTTTCATCGGCAAGCCGCAGCAGCTCCTCCCGGATCCCAGCCTCGTCGGACATGTGCCCAAAAGCATGCACCTGCGCGCAGCCGTAAGTCGCATCCGCTTCTCGCGAACTCTTCGTAGGAGTTTTGCAGAAGTCAACTTCGAGGCCGCGTACCTTCATGGCAAGCATGGTTCGACCCAGTGCACTTACGAAGTTTCCAGTTCCGCGCCACAGCACTGTAAAAATCCATTCGTCGCGAACATCCCACAAATCTTCCGTCATCATTCCATCCTGAGTTTCAGCCTACCAGCGCGATGAACCTCTCGCAGATGAGCAATCTGGCACCATCCATGGCGGTCCCCGAAAAGATATGCTCATAGAGTGCATCCGCAACCCAGGCCAGCCCGGTCACTCCCACACAAGCTATTCGCCTGCCTCGCCCTTCTGCTTCTCCTCTTCAACAGCCAGAGCTCCCCAGCCTATTCCGTTCTCACCCACGAGCAGATCGTCGATCTCCTCTGGCACGACCAGATTCGTCCCATGCTGCTCGCCCGCTATCCCAACGCCACCGATGACGATCTCCACAAAGCCCACGCCTATGCCTACGGCGGATCGCTCATTCAGGACATCGGCTACTACCCCTTCGGCAGTCATTTTTTCAGCGATCTCGCTCACTACGTCCGCAGCGGAGACTTCGTCACCAACCTCATTTCCCAGTCGCAAGACCTCAACGAATACGCCTTCGCTCTCGGCGCGCTCGCCCACTACGCCAGCGACACCGCCGGCCACCCTGCCGTGAACATATCCGTCGCCGACGACTTCCCTAAACTCCGTGCCAAATACGGCCCTTCCGTCACCTACGAAGACAATCCCAAGGCCCACATCCGCACCGAGTTCGGCTTCGATGTAGTCCAGGTGGCCCGCGACCGCTTCACCTCCGACGCCTATCACGACTTCATCGGCTTCGAAGTCTCCCGCCCCGTCCTCGAACGAGCCTTCCTCGCCACCTATGGCCTCAAGCTCACCGACGTCATCTCCAATCCCGACCTCTCCATCGGCAGCTTCCGCTATACGGTCAGCACGCTCATCCCGCAACTCACCAAGGTGGCCATCGTCACCAAGCGCGATGAGATCCAAAAAGAAGACCCGACGATGACTCGCAAGCGCTTCCTCTACCACCTCAAGCGCAGCGACTTCGAGCGCGACTGGGGCAAGGACTACAAGCGCCCCGGCTTCGTCGCCCACTTCATCGCTTTCCTGGTTAAGATCCTTCCCCACGTAGGACCACTCAGCACCCTGGACATCAAAGTCCCCAGCGCAACCACCGAGCCGCTCTACATGCAAAGCGTCCTCGATTCCTCCAGTGGCTATAAGGCCGAGCTCAGGCAATCCTCAGCCGGCACGCTCGCCCTCGAAAACAAAGACTTCGACACCGGCCGCCCCACCGCACCCGGCGAATACCGCCTCACCGACGAAACCTACATCGAGCTCCTCGACAAACTCGCCAAAGCACATTTCGCTCAGGTAACACCTGAGCTCCGCACCAATCTGCTGGCCTTCTTCCAAGGCCCGCAGCCGCCCAGCCAGTCGGCAAAATCCCGCAGCAAATGGGAGAAGATTCACGCCCAGGTCGCCGAGCTCGAAGCCTTGCAACCCTCCGCAATCCCAGCGTCTCAGCCCCAATGAACAAGCTCGCGCGTCCAATGCAGGGAATGAAGTCTAGCCCGCACCAGCCAGCCTCTCGCTCGAAATTCAATTTGGCTCTATCCGCCGTTCTTTCGGCGATCCTCTTGACCGTCTGTGTTCAAAGCGTCCTTGCAGCCAATTCAGAACCAACAGACCAGCAGATCATCCAGGGCATCGACGCCGCCGTCCTCGCTCGCGCCCGCTCCATCTCCCGCTACACCGTCCAGGAACACTACTTCCTCTATCGCAATGGCGAAGCCAACCCCGCCGCCGAAGAAACCATCCAGACCGTCTATCTCCGCGCCACCGGCAAGGAATACACCCACCTCTCTCAAAGCGGCTCTGCTCTCTGGCGCGCTGAGGTTATCGACAAAATCCTCGCCGGCGAAAAAGACCTCAACCTAGCCAATCATCGCGAAGGCGCATGGATCACCTCCAAAAACTACGAGCTCCACCCCGAGCCCGGCCGCGTCCAGCAAAATGGCGTCCAATGTATCGTCGTCGACCTCAAACCCCTGCGCAAAAGCCCGCATCTCTTCAACGGTAAAATCTGGGTCGACGCCTCCGACTACACCGTCGTCCGCCTCGAAGGCATCCCCTCGCAAAGCCCCAACGTCCTCGCCGGCCAGGCCACCGTCTCCCGCGAATACATCAAGATCGACGGCTTCTCCATGGCCACCCACGCCCAGGCCCACTCCCACACCTTCCTCTTCGGCGACACCCTGCTAAAAATCGACTACTCCGGATACAAGATCGAAACCGACCATTCCGCGAGCCAATAAAGTTGTCATCCTGAGCAAAGCGCCTTGTCATCCTGAACGAAGTGAAGGATCTGCTTCTGTCCTTGTCGTTGCTTTTGTTTTTGTCGTTGCCTTTGCCTTTTTGTCTGTCATCCTTCGCGCAGCGGAGGATCTGCTTTTCCAACCCGTCCGCAAGATCAGCCCACAAAATCTTGATCACATTCCCTTAACTTGCTCACCATCCCCGCCAACCGCTATCGTGGGATGCACAGGAAAGCCGCGGCACAAACCCGGCCCAACCGCCCAATCTCATCAAGCAAGGACAGTCCATGGCTTTCCCCACCGCAGTCAATCAAGACCTCGAATCCACCCTCCGCGAAGACCGCGTCTTCCCCCCGCCGCCCGAGTTCAGCTCCACCGCTCACATCCAGTCCCTCGAGCAGTACGAAGCCCTCTACGCGCGCTCCATCGCCGATCCCGAGGCCTTCTGGGCCGAAGCCGCCAGCGAGCTCCACTGGTTCGAAAAGTGGTCCAAAGTCCTCGACTGGAACCTCCCCAACGCCAAATGGTTCGTCGACGGCAAAACCAACCTCAGCTACAACTGCGTAGATCGCCACGCCCTCGGCAGCCTCGCCAATAAGACAGCCTTAATCTGGGAAGCCGAGCCCGTCGATTCCTCCACCGGCAAAGCAGAAGTCCGCACCCTCACCTACGCCCAGCTCCACATCGAAGTCCAGAAATTCGCCAGCGCTCTCAAGTCCCTCGGCATCCAGAAAGGCGACCGCGTAGCCATCTACATGGGCATGACTCCCGAGCTGGCCATCGCCCTGCTCGCTTGCGCCCGCATCGGGGCAATTCATTCCGTCATCTTCGGCGGATTCGCCGCCCACGCCATCGCCGATCGCGTCAACGACTCACAATGCGTAGCCATCCTGACACAAGATACGAGTTACCGCCGCGGCACCGAGATCCAGCTCAAAAAGACCGTCGACGAAGCCGTCGCCAGCACCCCCAGCGTCAAGCACGTAGTCGTCCTCAAGCGCTCCGGCTCACCCGTTAACATGAGCCAAGGCCGCGACCACTGGTGGCACGAACTCATCAGCACCGCCGAGCCGATTTGCGAAGCAGAGTCGATGGATTCCGAAGACCCGCTCTACATCCTCTACACCTCCGGCACCACCGGCAAACCCAAGGGCCTCGTCCACACCACCGGCGGATACTCGGTCGGCACCTACCTTACCACCAAATACGTCTTCGACCTCGCCAACCCCAACCACCCCGACGACGTCTATTGGTGCACCGCCGACATCGGCTGGGTCACCGGACACAGCTACGTCGTCTACGGCCCCCTCCAGTGCGGAGCCACCGTCCTCATGTACGAGGGTGCGCCCAACTTCCCCGACAACTCGCGCTTCTGGAAGATCATCGACGACCACAAAGTCACCATCTTCTACACCGCCCCCACCGCCATCCGCGCCTTCATCAAGTGGGGCAACGAGCACGTAGAAAAGCACTCGCTTGAATCCCTCCGCCTCCTCGGGACTGTAGGGGAACCGATAAATCCTGAAGCGTGGATGTGGTATCGCGACAAGATCGGCCACAACCGCTGCCCCATCGTCGACACCTGGTGGCAAACCGAGACCGGCGGCATCATGATCGCGCCCATCCCCGGCGCCGTCCCCACCAAGCCCGGCTCCGCTACGCGCCCCTTCTTCGGCATCGAGCCCGCCGTAGTCACTCGCGAAGGCCACGACGTCCCCGCCGGCAGCGGAGGCCTCTTAGTCGTCCGCAAGCCCTGGCCCTCCATGGCCCGCACCGTCTACGGAGACCCCGAGCGCTATCAGAAAACCTACTGGTCTGATGTCGAAGGGTGCTACTTCACCGGCGACGGAGCACGCCAGGACGCCGACGGCTACTTCTGGCTCATGGGCCGCGTCGACGACGTCCTCAACGTCAGCGGACACCGCCTCGGGACGATGGAAGTCGAATCCGCCCTCGTCGCCCACCCCAAAGTCGCCGAAGCCGCAGTCGTAGGCCGCCCCGACGACCTCAAAGGCCAGGCCATCGTAGCCTTCGTCTCGCTTGAGTCCGCGCACAGTTCCGCCAACACCACTCCCGAAGCCCTCGCCGCTCTCAAAGAAGAATTGAAGAAATGGGTAGCCAAAGAGATAGGCTCCCTCGCCCGCCCCGAAGACATCCGCTTCACCGACGCCCTGCCCAAAACCCGCAGCGGCAAAATCATGCGCCGCCTCCTCCGCGAGTTAGCCACCCACGGCGAAATCAAAGGCGACACCACCACCCTCGAAGACTTTCAAGTGATAGCCAAGCTTCGCGAATCCGACGAGGGCTAGCCGCCAAGGCAACCGCTCCGCGCCATCGTTGATTTCTTTATCATCCTAAGAACAGCAAAGAGTCTGTTGATTCTACTAGGTTGTTAGTCTTCAGAAGTATCACCCAAATTCTCTAAATGATTTCTAGTTGAGGACCTGTTAGGGTTTACGTACCCGACGGCGCTCAACTCTGTATACACTTCTCGTGAAACATCAGACGGTGCTCTGGGGAGAAGGCCCAGGGCGGTTCGCGCGATGCGGGCAGTTCCGGGCGGCAAATAATAACAGGGAGTGTCGCCGTGAACCAAAGGTACAATCAGCCCAGCGCGACGAAGCTCCGATATACTTTCTTCTAGCGGTCCGGCAGATAATCTTCGATACTGCATTGGGTTCAGATGCATCCCACGAATCGCAGACAAGAGCGCTCTACCTCTCACCGACAGTCCTCTGATCGTTACTAGGAGGTCGTCAAGTTTCTCGCTGGGTCTTGTCTCACTAGAGACTTTTGCAAGTTGAGCTTTTAGGCTAACTTCAAAATCCTTCAGGTACTTCTCGATTTGGGCGGGCCTTTCGCCGCTTTCACCATTTTGAGTTGAGCTATTGCTACCTAGGGAAGCCAATTCGGATCGCAATTCTGCTGCAATACCAGCGGCAATTTGTTTTGCGGATGATTCGCCAGCATCTTTGATCAAGCGTTGGTCGACTCCGCCGAGCATTTTTTCCCAGCCAGCCTTGATTAGTTCTCTGGTATCTGAAGAAAGATGTTCTACGACGGACTCAATTTTCTGAAGCGACTGAATGGTGTGAGCGCTCACACTATTGCTACGCCGGTCAACCAAAATAGAAAACACGATGGCTACAAGCGAGAGAACTATTCCCACGACAGTGCCTATAAATTCGAACCAAAAGGCAACTGTTTCGGCTTGACTCGCGACATTAGTTCCGAGCTCGACGAGGAAGATCGTGCCCAAGAAATTCATTACGTTAGCTCCTCTCTTGCATGAATAGCTACTGATCCTATTCCGGAGGATGAATAGAGACTAGGTATCTAATTGCGGCACATCAACGCTAACGAATGGCAAGCATTATCGATAGTGCTCGCAAGCATTGAATCTTCATCGCCGCCAAGAATGCTAGCTGAGTTCTTGATGTCCAAGTAGACAATATCCTGCGGCGAAATCTGAAATGTGTCGGCCGCGGCCTGATAGATTAACCGCAGAATTATCCGTACAGCATCGGGATCCAAGGGCTTCTTGTTTGGCCCCAATTTGACGAGGACGGTTTTTCCGGCCTCAATGATAGCCATATCTGGGCTCGCAGAGACCCGCACTTCATCGGTTCGAAATGATATTCGTGGCCGAGCAATGATTTGGCGTTTCAAATCTCCGTACAATTCCATATAGGTCTCAATGACCCTAATGTTATTTCTGATATTTGCTCTACTCTGAGGTGTAGTCGCCTCTAGCAAGTCATTTTCTAAAATGTCCAGTTGGGTTGCGAGATATACAGGATCGTTATCCCTTGAGTGGTAAACCCGGATCACGTTAACAGCCTTCGAGTAATAGTGGGTGATTACTTTGGCCTCAGCTGATTCCGGCCGAGTAATTGTTCTGACCACCTGGGCCTTCTTGCTCGGACCGCCAACGGCGAACTCAGCAAGTGCTTTTGCGGAAACTTTGACTTCCATATTTGGCGCTCCAATTGAGCTGTGTGCAACTACGCTCTACGTTATTAAGGCCCTGCATCGCAGGGCCTTAAGGAAGATAACTTATCGATTTCTGAACTCTTCAACAAGCTGAGTCAGGCTCTTTCCTGTTTCTTCTCGCACCGTTTCAAGGTGTGCGTCGCTCCGCCAATCAGATAAGAAATCTTGGCCATAAATCCCCCGAAGTGTCTCCACTTCAGTATTTCCGTGCTTCTCGCTGATTCGGCCGTCAGCATCCCGATGGCGACCGTCAAGTCCAGTACTCATCGTTACCTCCAATTCAAGTTAGATATTTATTTGAACGCTTTGGCATAAAGCCGAAGCTGCCCGAGAGTGGCAAATGCCAATCTCAAATGACCATTTGTAAGCGTCATTTATTAGCAGTCTGATGCAGGAAGTGCTAAAAGTCAAGGTGAACACTAGAAAACCTTAGCTATATAGGCTCACATCAAGCGAATAAACATGAAATATCTGTGGAAAACGTACTCGGGTATACAGTTTTTAATATTGGCAAGTGATGAGTGGATGGCCCCCGGTCTCGCTTTTGAGACCGGAGTTTAGGCCAGACCGCATCTGCCGTACAATCACCTAACGGAGGCGCGCATGGCCACAACTCAGATCTCCGTCGAAGAGTACCTTAGAACCACCTCTGATCCCGACTGCGAATACGTCCATGGCGTTATCAAGGAGCGCGCAGTGGGAGAGCTCGATCATGCTTCCTGGCAGGGAGCCATTCTTCGTTGGTTCAGCGAACATAGGCTGGATTGGAACATTCGCGTCTATCCTGAGTTGCGCGTTCAGGTCGCCACGGACAACTATCGCATCCCGGACGTAACCGTCCTCAGCCGCAACGCCCCACGCGAACAGATCGTCACCGAGCAGCCTCTCGCCGTCTTCGAAATTCTCTCGCCGACTGACCGCATGACCGATGTCCTCGACAAACTGGCCGACTACCAGCAGATGGGCATCCCGGCAATCTGGGTAATTGAGCCGAAGAAACCAACCTTCTATCTCTACTCCAGCGGCCAACTGACCCCGGCAGCTAACTTCGAGTTACCCGGCTCAAGCCATCGGGTAGCCATGACAGAAATTGCCACCCTCATTGACTAATCTCCCGATGCTGGGGTGCCCCATCCATTCGCGCACTTTGCGAATGGGTGGGAACCGCAAATCCGCGGCCGACGGGTGGACCCGGTCTCGCTTTTGAGACCGGGGTTTCAGCCCTGAATCAGGCTAAAAATCCATATCAAAACCACCCCAAAACCAACACCAAACCACTCTCCAACTGCTCCAAACCGATACCAAACCTCACCTAAACTACACTCCAACCAGCCTCAAACTGAACCCAAATTCTCCTCGCACAGCCCAGCGCACAACCAATTCCCTCATCTCAATTCAGCGACGGCACCATCGCCACAGCCTTGGTCAATCGCGCCTCCCTGGGCCGTGGCTGCTTCACGTTGGCAGGGGAATAGATGTGCTCAATATGCTCCACCCGGTAAGCGTCAGGCAGAAAACGGCTGTCCGACTCCATCCATTCCCGAGGCAGCAACACAATATCGCCCGGTTTCGGAAGACTGTGTAGAGTCTCCAGCGGTACAAGATTGATGCAGCTTCCATCCTTGGCCACAAACTCAAGGCAGTTCTTGCTGTGAATCCCGTTACGCGCCTCCATAGCCTCTCGCCGCGCTTTCAACGACTGATAATACGTCGCTATCACTGTCGGCAGTCCAATCACAAAGCCGATAAAACTGGTAATAGTCGTAATCTGGTGCAGCTCTATAGTCATTTCGATTCATCCTTAGCCTTAGTTCGCGCCAGTTTAAATAATCTGCAGGCAATTTCATCGCACGATCTCTATTTCCGCATCCTATTTCTGACACGAAAATCTGGCAGAATCGAAACGGGGAGACTTAGATGATTGGCGAAGCAAACAGAGAACAAATCGCAACCACAATAGCCTTCGGACTTCTGGGCGCAGGCTTGGTTTACCTCGGCCGCCGCGCAAGGCCAGGATTTCTTTCCTCCCTGGCTGCCACCGCTGGCTACGGCATGGTCACCCGCGCTGTGAGCACAGCCGTACTCGCGGCACTTTCGCCATCCGAAGGCTGAAGGCTCAGACGCCGTTTCAGGCAGATTGCTCTTTTCATCCCGCCGTCAGCCCGGTGGCCGGAAATAGGAAATCTGGCGGCCATTAATGTCCGGATTTTCGGCCGCCAACACCAGCAGTTAGTTGTTAATCGTCATGTCGTTATCTATTAAAGATCAGCCGTTATCAAGTACAGATCCAGACGGCATTTGTTAACCGTCCTGGGCGGAGCCGCTTCGTCAGCGCCGATTTTCCGTGGCGTCGACCAGCGGAATATCCTCGTCATCCGGCTCGTCGTCGGCGTCGTTGATGATCTCGCTCTCATCTTCCGGGTTTTCCAGCGGCTCATCGCGCTCCGGTTCAATTCCGGTTTCAATGCCGCTATCGATCGGCGGCTCAATTATGTCGGGCGCCGGTTCCGGCAGCGGCTCATTCCATTCGGTCATAGTTGTTCTCCTCTCACTCTCCGATGCCTCAATTGAGTTGGGAGAATACGGTCGTTGTCCGATATAGGACATTCATTTCTACTTGCGGACAACTGTGACGAAATGCTTCGTCACTAAAGCATTGATGGGAAATAGTGCAACTGGTGCGCCGAATGCACATATCTCCAGTGTTCCGCAGTTCTCGCGAAGAAAGAACCGTGAGACCAAAGGAACGAAAAGGAGATTTTCTATGAAACGTATTTTCGCAAGCGCGCTTCTTGTTGCCGCAACCTTCCTCACCGCACACAGCGCAGTCGCACAGTCTCATGCCGTCAAGGTCGATGTTCCATTCCGGTTCACGATTCACAACACCACGCTGCCGGCTGGCAAGTACACCATCTCTTCCGAGCTGCTGGACCCCGCGACGCTGATCATTCGCGACAGCAAGAACACCCCCCAGGCCATCTTCACCGGTATGGACGATCCGAGCGCATCCACGCAAACCGGGGGCCTGGTCTTCCATCAATATGGCGACCTGTACTTCCTCAGCGAAATTCGATTTGCTTCTGCTTCCAAGGCTGTTTTCCTGCCGCCTACCAAGCAGGAGGAGCGCGTGAGGAAACACAACGGCAGAGAATACACGACTGTAGTCATGTAATGTATCGTGCCTTTAACTCCAAGCTGGAGCGCAGGCGGGTTACGCTGCTGTAACGCACCCGCGTTCCCTGAAGACAGAACCGCAAACGGCACAGTCCTTGGCCCACTCAGGCTCGGGACTGTGCCGTTATTACTTGCGCGGCGGTTATTGAGAGACGATGGGCAGGATCAGCGCGGACGGATGCTCGCTGTCATGCAGGATCGTGTTGGTCGCCTTGACTGATTCGGAGCTGATGCTTGCCGGCTTGCCGGTGTTGAGGTTGCGGTCAAAGCGGGGAAAGTTGCTGCTGCTCACCTCCAGCCGGATGCGATGGCCTTTGAGAAAGACATTGCTGGTCGACCAGAGATCGATCTTGTATTCGTAAACCTTGCCGGGCTCGATCAGCTCCGCATGGCTGGTGGAATTGCGATAGCGGGCGCGCAGAATGCCCTCGGTGAGGTTGTAAGCGGAGCCATCGGGCGCCACATCCACAAGCTTTGCCGTGAAGTCGGTATCGACCGCCGACGACTTTGCAAACAGGTCGAGCGTGACCGGACCTGTCACTTCCTCATCCTGCGCCAATGGCGGCGTGGAGTAGACAAGCACATCGCTGCGCGCCTCGACTTCCCGCTGGTCCTTGGGGCCGGGCGCGAGGTGGGGACTATCACAACACAGCGGACCGCCTGTGGTCGGCACGGCGTGCAGCGGATCGTAGACGTAGGTGTCGGGGGCCGCTGTTTTCGCGGTCTCCATCGAGAGCGTTCCGTCGCCGGAAGCAGTGTTGGCCTTGCCATCCGAGTGGAGCAGATAGCGCGTCTCTTTAGCGCGCTGGAGCGGCCAAGTGTCTTCACTGCGCCACTGATTTTTGCCCATGACAAAGATCTTCACCGGCTTTTCGGTGGCGAATTCATTCTGCTTGCCCTGCAGCAGGTACTCGTACCAAGCGAGGGTGATGGCCAACTCGTCATACTCCGCTGCAGCCGGGCCGAAGTCGATGTCTCCGATGCGCCGTCCGCCACCTGCATGGCCGCCGATGGTGACTAGCAGGCGCTGCTGTTTGCGGGCGCTTTCATTGCCTGCATGAGCTTTGAGCCCAGCGAAGTTGCGCAGCGAGCCGCCCTGGAAAATGTCGTACCAGGCGGCAACGGTGAGCGCTGGAACCTGGATCGATTCATAACGCGCATCGATGGCCCATTGCTTCCAGTAATCGTCGTATTCGGGGTGAGCCAGCCAGTCGAGATAGTAGGGCGCTAGGGCTTTAGTCAGGGCCGCGCCGGTGGGGGGTGAGTCTAGGTTGAAGAGCGGAAAAGAGGTCAGGGGAAGGGTCTCACGGGTGACCATGGCATTGGTGACGTGGCGGATCTCACGGTTCAATGTGTCCTGAGCCAGGCCCGCTCCCCAGGACTGGTCGAACCACTGCTCCAGCGCGCCGCCCTGATAGGTCCAGTTTTCGTGATAGTTGCTGGCGGTAACGACGGGGCAGATGCCAGCCAGATGCGGCGGATGGGTGACCGCTGCCAGCATCTGGGTGGCGCCGACGTAGGAGCCGCCCCACATGCCGACCTTGCCATTGGAGTGAGGCAGCGCCGCTGCCCACTCCACCGTGTCATAGCCGTCTTCGCCCTCGTGCTTGAAGGTGTACCATTCGCCATCGGAAGAGTAGCGGCCGCGCACATCCTGAATGACGACCAGGAAGCCGTGTGAAGAGGCCAGGCGGCCAAAATCATTGCCGCCGTCTTTGTTGTATGGAGTGCGCTGCAGCAGGACGGGGAATTTACCTTCCGAGGCGATGCCGTCTTTGCCAGGGCGATAGATGTCGGCGCGCAGAGTGACGCCGTCGCGCGTCTGCATCGGCACATTACGCTCGATGGTTGAATCCGAACCGGTTTGCGCCAAGCCAGATGCGGCGCACATTGCGATCACAGCCAGCAGAACCGCAGAGATGTGTTTGAGCATGAAGAACCCCCGAGTTCCACATCCTATCGAATTCATCGATGATGCGGAACCTCGAGGGTTCGAGTATTCAGAATATTTACGTGGCTGCGTTGCGCAAGCTGCGTCTGCTCTAGCTCGCAGACTTAGCTCGCCGTCTTGCCCAGCACGTATTCGTCGTAGTTGGGCAGCGGCTTGATGAGCGGGGCCAACAGCACGGCGGCTTGCGCGGTGGTGAGCACTTCGGAGGGATCGAGCTTGGTGATCTGGGCGGCTGCTGGATCGGGCTCCAGGACATCTTCGCGCATCAGCCGGCCGCGGTCGTCGTAGGGCCAGATGGTCTCTTCGAAGTTGCTGTAGAGGTACATCTGATCGGGCTCGGCCTTCATGCCTTTGATCTTGAGCATATCCATCAGCAGATCTGTGGAAAGCCCTTTGGGTAATATGCCCAGCGCTTTGGAAGAGAGGATCGAGCCACCCCATACCTGCTGATGCGCCTGCACGGTAAGCGCCACGAAGCTATCGGAGACAGCACACTGCACGTTCTCGCCATAGAAGACGGTCTGGTTGGTGTTGGCCCAGAAACTGTAGAGATTGCGCACGTTTTCCTTGCCGGTGATGGTGGTGTTGAAGCCCAGCGCGTGCATGTTGTAGACGGGATTCTCAACCATCATGTCGTCGGAGAGCACGTCGTCGTACTTGCCCGACATCTCGAGATAGAGGTGGCGCAGGTAGGCCATCAGCAGATAGCGCTGACGCGGGCTGGAGGTGACGGTGAGAAGCTGCTCAACTGGCAGCAGGGATTTGGTGATGTCGTATTTGGGCATGCGTGCACTTTCCTTACGGGGGTTGGGAGTGGCTTATGGCTCGGCGCCGGCGGGAAGCAATGCTTCCGCGGGCCCGGGGCCGGTGTACTTGCGCATCATGTTCCAGACGGTGATGCCGATGCCGACGTTGATGGCGACGACGAGAAGATACTCCCATGTCTGTGCGATGTGCTCGGGCATGGAGGCGGCGGGCGGCGCGGCATAGATGATCTTCTGGTGATAGACGGCAAAGGCCGCGCTGACATAGATGGTCACGATGACGACCCAGTTGAGGATGGGAGCCCAGGGACGCGCGGCTTTCTTCTCGGGTGTGTTGTAGAGGGTCTGCATGGTGCGCCTGGGACCTACGTCGAGATAGCGGTAGGCGACAAGCCAGTAGAGCAGGCCGTAGTAATAGAACCATTTGAGCGCGAGGGCGGCCACGAGGACATGCAGCGAAATTTCAAAGTAGTTGCGCAGCCGGACCCAGTAGCCGATGAGGTGGCCGAAGGACTGGGGATTGCGATTGAAGTAAGTGGCGACGGGAAGGGAAGAGGAGAGCAACGCGATGCGTCCGCCCCAATACCAGAGCGTGCTCTTATAGTGCAGGGAAATGGGTCCGCAGACACAGAGATCGAGGGTCACGACGATGAGGTGGAAGGTGAAGATCCGGATCGCCTGGGGATTGCCGAAGAGAGGATTGAGCAGGGCCTTGGGCTGGAAAAATCCCTGGTAAACCTGGCGCACGCCTACCCACATACCCCACAGCAGCAGGGTCGAGTAAAGGATGGTGATGACGATCGAGTCTGCAGTCACCGGCGATAAGTTCATGGGCACCATTGATAGTGGATGGCGGCGGGGAAGTCAAACCTATTTTTCAGAATTGATGGAAACGCCGGAGAGCCCCGGTTCACATAGGGAGTGACGGGTTGAGCGAGCAGTCAGACTCTTTGCGGAATCTTAGAAGCTATTTTCATATATGCCTTTGTGGCTTCGAGAACCGATCTGAACCCCGCTTTGATTGCGGGATTCATTCGAGGCGTCTCCGGCGGTTGAGCATTTATGAAACAGCTTCTACTGCCGCTCAGGATTGAGGGAGTTATTCTCCGTGTTGGAGCCGCCCCTGAAGAAACGGTGACTGATCATGCTCTGGGCGAGAAGAAAGATGAGCGCCGTCAGCACGGCGATAAAGAGGCTTTTGACGATGACAGCGGTACGCAGCCTGCGCTCTTCGGGATCGGTCGTGCTCCAGTTCAGTCTCACAGGATCGGCCTCTCTTCCACGGATTCGCGGTCTCATTTCCACGGTGGCGGAGCAATGAGCCGAGACGTGCGTGGCACCGTGGCTATTTGCGACCGATCTTACTCTTGCTTGCGGGCGGGCGCAATGCCCGATTGGTCGAGGGGAATCTTCACAGACCACTGGGGGCGCGAGAATAAGCCGGATGAAGCTCGAAAAAAAGGTTCCGGCGGGATTGACCGGCGGTATATATTGGCTCGAATCCCAAAAGGCAAAGGAACTCAGGACCGGAGTCGATGACAGGCCGGATTTGACGACAAGGAGAATGACTGTGGCTAGCTTTTGTACGAAATGTGGGGCAGCGATGTCCCCCGATACGCAATTCTGCACCGCCTGCGGCGCGCCAGCCTCGGCAGGAACCGCGAGCGCGGCGGCGACGCCTCCGGCTTATGCGCCGGTGCAACCGCCCTATCCGTCGGCTCCGCAGTATCCTCCAGCTCCGCAATATCCAGCGGCAGCGCCACCGTATCCGCCTGCTGCTGCGCCGAGTGGGGGCAACAGCGCGGTGAAGATCATTCTGATCATCGTTGGGGTGTTTGTCGGGCTGGGCATTCTGGGAGCGTGCATTTTTGCGTTCACGGTGTGGCGGGTGGCGCATGCCATCCATGTGGACGGCAAAGATGGGCAGGTCACGGTCAACACGCCCGGCGGCCGGATTACGGCCAATCAGGAAAAGACCTTCACGGCGGATGAATTGGGCACGGCTATCTATCCCGGCGCGCAAAGCGGCCATGGCAGCATGAAGATGGATCTGCCGACCGGCTCGATGGTCACCGGTGTGTTTGTCACCAGCGACTCGAAGGACCAGGTGGTTGCGTTTTACAAAAGCAAGTTCGGCAGCGGCGCGTCGGTGTACGACACATCCAACGGCGCTCTACTGACAATCAATAAAGGCCAGCAGGAAACGGTGATGGTGACGGTTGCCGGAGGCTCCTCACAGGACGACGGCAAGACGCGCATCTCGATCGTGCATACGAAGAGCAATAAGAGCTCCTGACAGGGATTTCTTATTGGCTGCCTAATCGACCATCAACTCGCCGGCAACGATGGGACGGGTGCGGGGCAGCTTGCCTTGGTAGGTGGCGATACCCATCAGCAGTAAGATCGCGACATAGACCGCCAGCTTGACCTGGCTGGTGGTCTGGTTCTGTGGCAGGGTCTTCCAAAGAACCAGCAATACAGTCTGGGCGATGGTGACGGACCAGACGGTGCCATAGAAGAAGCGACGTTCATAGCCTTCGCCCTTGGTGGAGCGGCCTACGCGCGGCAGCATGCCGGCGATACCCAACAGTAGAATCACGGCAAGAACCGGCAGATAAGCGTAGCGGTAAATCTGGCTCATGTACCAGCCTCCGGTGACCGCGGCGATGGTGAGGCCGATGAGGTTCATGAGCGCGAAGTTGATGGCCGCGTTCCAAGCGAAGGTGTAGCAGACACGCCGGTAGAGCGGGTTGGGCTTGTCCTCATCGAAGCGCAGGATGTAGGGGCGAAGCTCGACGCCGGGAAGCTGTGCGCGCAGTCCGGCGATGCCGGTGCCGATCAACACGAGGGCCAGCCAGATGGCATTGCCGGTGCCAAATCCATGGGCGAAGAGGGAAAAGATCAGCGGGCCGGGAGCCAGAAAGAAGACGGTGATCCAAAGGGGCCAGTGCGCGAACCGGTAGCGAATGGTATTGCGCTCGCGGATCTTGCGTTGATGGGCATATTCCAGTTTCCCGGTGTAAGGCATACTAGCCGGAGTCTCGCAGAGCCGCCGCCCGCGCGTCAATGCTGTGGATGGCGCGGCGGATAGGGCTCTGCGAGAAGGATCGTTTGACGGTTGCTGCCCGTCTCTATGGGATTACCGGCAGCCCTGCGGCGATCGAAGTGGCAGCGGCGCTGCATGCAGGATGTCCCCAGCCTCCGGCGCTGACGCCGATGGCTAGGCCGGCAGGCGTGGTGATGTCATAGACGATGCTATCGGGCCGGGTGGCATCGCCGCTTACGCCTGCCGGGACATAATCCAGCTTGAGCTTGTGGCGGGTGCGCCAGGAGATGTTGTGATCCGCGCACGAGGAGTCGCCGCTGACGCCGATGGCGCCCAGCAGCTGGCCCTTGGGTCCGTAGAGGGCGAGGCCGCCGCCGAAGACATTGACGCCACCAATGCGACCGCCGACCATGGGATCGTTCCACTGCCCGTAGTCGGAGGGATCGCCGCGGTAGGCGATGCGGGTATCGACCGGATTGCTGGCCTGCAGGCCGTAGAGGCTGCCGCCGGGCTGGACGGCGCTATAGAGATTGGCTGTCGAAAGCGCGAGCTGGGGCAGGCTGAAGGCGTTGGCTGTATTGGCTTTTTGGGCCGAGATGGCGCGGCTGCCGGGCCACTGCGATCCACGATTGGCGCCTGTAAAAGCCACGGCGCAGACTACTCCGTCGCGATTGACGATGGTGCCCCACATATCGAGATTGAATCCCCCATTGGACTGGGCGCGGGCGTAGGCCAGGGCTGCCTGGAGCTGGGCGTGGCTGGGCAGCTGGGCGCAGGCGGAAGATGCGTCCACATCGGGGTTGGCGAATGGCTGAGCGCTCAAGGGCGAAGATGCAGCCAGGCCAAGGGACAAAGCAACTGCCAGCGCGACGGCAGGCAGCAGGAATCGGGTCTTGCGCATACGGTGGTTCCTCCTTGCGGTTCGGAGGCATGCGCACCGCTCCATGTTTGCCACAACGCCTGCCGAAAACCGCCCAAACCGTAGCATGGCCTGCAAACGGGCAGCAAGTTAAATTCCGAGCCGGAGAGAAATCGATCGTTCGATGAGGCTAACGGGGGAGGGAGCCGACCGGAAAGTACCATATCCCGATTCCGGTAGTCACCGATATGGTAATCAGGCATATCCATCGGGAGGCTTGCATGGCGCTGGTTGCCGTTGCTACAGCTGAGATCGACGAACGAGCATCGGCAATGGCAAACGGCAGAACAGCGCTTTCCGAGATTGTGTCGGCACTGTCGTTCGCGCTCGATCTAACGGAAGATGCGATTCCCGGGCACGCGGTGCGCAGCTGCATTCTTGGCATGCGGATCGGCATGGCCTATGGCCTGAATGAAGCGCAACTAGGCGACCTCTACTATGCTCTGCTGCTCAAGGACATCGGCTGCAGTAGCAACGCGGCGCGCATGTGCCAGATTCTCGGTGGAGACGACCGCAAGGCCAAGCGCGAAGTGAAGACTATTGACTGGACGCATCCGACGCTGGCCGGGGTCAAGATGGTTTGGAAAAACGCGGTGCCGGGCGCAAGCCTGCTGCGGCGGGTCCAACGCCTGGTTTGGCTGGGCATAACGCAGAACAAGCACAATGCTGAAATGATCGGGCTGCGCTGCGAGCGCGGCGCCGATATCGTGCGCAAGATCGGCCTGAGCAATGACTGCGCCGACGCGATTCATTCGCTGGACGAGCACTGGAATGGCAGCGGATATCCGGAGCGGTCACGCGGAGACGAGATACCGGTCCTGGCGAGGATTCTGGGTATTGCGCAACACCTGGACGTCTTTGCTGGAGAGGTAGGCCGCGAAAAGGCGATCGAGACGTTGAGAGAGCGAAGCGGAAGCTGGTTCGATCCCTCGCTGGTGCGGGTCGCGGTGCTGCTCGATCAGTATGGAGCCCTGTGGAGCGGCTGCGGCACGCCGGATGAGCGGAGAATCGTACTGGATCTGGAGCCGGGCACGGCGCGAATGATTGCTGCCGACCAGATCGATCAGGTCTGCGAGGCCTTCGCCGACGTGGTTGACGCGAAGTCTTCGTACACCTACAAACACTCGCTGGGAGTGACCGAAATTGCCGAAGCGATTGCGCAGGAGCTTGGTCTTTCTCCTCTTCGGCGAAAGCTGATTTACCGTGCGGCGCTGCTGCACGATCTTGGCAAACTGCGGGTGCCCAACAGCATTCTGGATAAGCCGGGAAAGCTGGACGAGGCGGAATGGGTGGTGATGCGCGAGCATCCGCTGCTGTCGCAGCAGATACTGTCGCGAGTGGAGTCCTTCGCGGCGATCGCTCAGATCGCGGGGCGGCATCACGAAAAGATGGATGGGAGCGGATACCCGTACAATCTGCCGGGCGAGAAGCTTACGCTTGAGGACCGGATTGTCGGGCTGGCTGACTTCTACGGCGCTTTGTCGGAAGACAGGCCTTATCGCTCGGGAATGCCGGCCAGCAAGATATTCGCAATTCTTGAAAAGGAAGTGCCGCAGAAGTTCGATCCGGTGTGCTTTGAGGCGTTGTCGGCGGTGATGAAACGACAGGAGTCTTCCCCGACGATGGTCTTCGCTCCAGATGGAACGAAGACCGCAGTCTTTGGGGCATGCGCTCTGGGCGCCTGACCAGCTCCGGCTACCGTGCGACGTGCGTCGGAACAGCGCGCACCGGCGTAGAGCGGGAATCCGCGCGGGTATCCACTTTGGCGACTTCGTCGAAGATGGCGCGGTACTGGATCATTGCGTTGCGCAACTCTTCGGTGCTGGCCTCGCCGCGCGCAGCCAGCAAGGCCACGCCATGGGCTGAGCGGTAATGGTCGACCAGCCGCGGATAGTCCACAGAGATATCTTCCAGCCCCTGTTCAAAACCCGATACTGGGTAGCCGCGCGCGCGCAGCAGAGAAGTCACGAGCTCATCGGCCTCAATCAACGCACCCTTGGGAAAATCTACGAAGCGGGATTGGACCGCAGCCCAATCGGCTACAAAGCGCTCTCGCTGGACATCGCCGAGCTCGCGGATATTGAGCTTGTGTATCCGTTCTTCGCGCTCGGCAAGGATGGTCTGGGCTTTGCGCTCCGAGCCATGTTCGAGAACCGCGCGATCATACTCTGCGCCGAAGTTCCGGCGGAGCCGAGCTGCTTTTCTCTGCTGATGAATGATGGCTGCGACGATGAGGATCACGGCCAGAACCGCGAGAGCCAGGATCGCTTCGGTGGTGGGATTGGAAAAATCGATATTTTGGAGATTCATCACAATTTCCTCGTGTGATCTTTCCGCTGGCAGTTTGGCCGGCGAGGCTCGCCAGCGATACCGGTTCCAACTTTTCCAGTATGGAAAGCACAAGGGGGAAAGTCTGGCCCGAATTGACCAGAGGCAGTTTGGCCGGCCGGCGATGTGTCTTCTTTGAGACGGATTGCGTTCGTTTACTTTGCGGGCGTGTTTCCGGCTGGTGGCGCGGAGGGAAGCAGGACGCTGAAGATGGCGCCATGTTCGCCGCCGGATTTAGATTGGGCCTCGATGCGGCCGCCATGGCGGTGGATGATTTCGCGAGTAACCCATAAGCCAAGGCCGGTGCCGACATCGGTCTTGGTGGTGAAGAAAGGCTCGAAGATACGATTTTTGAGCTCGGGGCTGATGCCGGGGCCGTTGTCTTCCACGACGAGACGGGCCCAAAGATCGCCGGCCTCTTGTTCGGCAGAGAGGCGCACGCGGATGGAGCCCTCGGTGGAAACAGCATCGGCGGCGTTGGAGATGAGGTTGGAGACCATCTGCGTGAGTTCGCCAGCCAGGCCTAGCACGGGCGGGCACTCGCGGAAATCGCATTCCACATGAATGCTCTTGTTCTTGAGCTTATTGGAATAAAGCTTGATGACGTTCTGGATTACGGCGGGCAGATCGACTTGGCCGGGAATCTTGGATTCGCGATAGAAGCCGAGGGTCTGGCGGGCGATGTGGGAGACGCGCTCGAGCTCATGCTCGGCGAGATCGAGCGGCTGAATTGCGGCGTCGGGAAGGCCCTCGATTTCGCGCACGATGTAGATGAGGTTGACGACCGCTTCGAGGGGGTTGTTGATCTCATGGGCAAAGGTGGCGGCGAGGCGGGCGGCGGCGGCCAGTTTTTCGGTCTTGCGCAACACTTCCTGCGACTCGCGTTCCTTGGTGGCGTCGCGAAAGACGAGCACAACGCCGACGAGTTTGTCGCGATCATCGCGGATGGGGGCGGCGCTGTCTTCGATGGGCGTAAGGGTTCCATCGGCGTGGCGCAGCACGGTGTGGTTGGCAAGTCCAACCACGATGCCCAGTTCCATGACTTTCTTTACAGGATTGTCGACTGGCTGATGGGTGTATTCGTTGAAGATGGGGAATACCTCGGCGATATGCTTGCCTTTGGCATCGGCCATGCGCAATCCGGTAAGCTGCTCGGCTACGGGATTGACGAAAGTCACGATTCCATCCTTGTCTGTGGCGATCACCGCATCGCCGAGGCTGGTGAGGGTGGAGCGGAACCACTCTTCCCGCTCGTGCATCTGTTTTGCGTAGCGCTCGCGGAGATCCATCTCGCGCATGATGAAGAAGGCAAGCAGGACCAATCCGAGGATGCCTATTACGCTGGCCACATAGATACAGGTGATCGTCAGGCGAATGCTTCGCTGATAGGTATTGGAACGGACCGTGTCGAGGGAATGTTCTTCCTGCTGTATCTCCAGGATCATCTGCCAGATCTGCTTCATTCCCAGCAGATCGTCATCTGACAACACCAAGGCCTTGGCCTGCTCTGTTTTTCCCGACTGAGAGAGGGAGATGGTGCGACCGTAGTCGCTCAATTTCGCCTTGAGGAGGGTTCGCAATGAGGTTATGCGCGCCTGCTGGCTGGAATTATCGCTGGTCAGGTAGGCCAGATGATCGAGGCGTCCTGAAGCTTCGGAGACGGCCAGATTGTAGGGAGCAAGGTATTTGGGGTTGCCTGTGTAAAGATAGCCGCGCTGCCCGGCTTCCGCTCCGCGCAGAAGCGTCTGCAGTTCGGAAAGCTCAATCAGCACCTGGCGGGTATGCGCAACCCACTGCTGATTGTCTATCTGCACGGAGAGCTGCCGCTTCATGATGATGCTGTTGGCGATCAGCACGGTGAGCAGGATGGCAAATCCGCTGATGACGCTGAAGCGCCGCTGCAAAGTTGGCATAGGGCGAAGGGTGCGGCTCCGTTCTGTGAAATGTGCTGTCGGTCGAATGGAAATTATAGATGAGCCGGCATTCCTTAGTCGGCGCGATTGCGCTCCTGGCTCTGGCTAGCGTCGAGTCCAGTGATTTACCCTTGAATCAGTATGAAAGCCGCAATTCGTAATCGATTCGTCTTTGCCGTCTCTCTTAGTATTGCCTTGAGCGCGGCAGCTCAGCAGTCCACTCCACCCGCTGTTCCGGATTCGGCTCCAGCGCAGAAGCCGGCCGAGGAATTGCCGGATTCGCCGGCTCCCCAGGCTGCGGCGCTGGTGCATCCTAATGGGCCGACAGTAGTTTTCGATACTTCGATGGGCCGCATCACCTGCCAGTTCTACGAAAAGCAGGCTCCCAAGACGGTGGCCAACTTCATCGGCCTAGCCCAGGGCACCAAGGACTGGACCGATCCTGTCTCGCACAAGCCGATGCACAAGAAGCCTTTGTACGACGGCACGACATTTCATCGCGTGATTCCTGAATTCATGATCCAGGGCGGAGACCCGGCTGGAACAGGCATGGGCGATCCTGGCTATCAGTTCGAGGACGAGTTCGATCCGAATCTGAACTTCGATGTTCCGGGGCGGCTGGCGATGGCCAACTCCGGACCCAACACGGATGGCAGCCAGTTCTTTATCACCGAGCAGGCCTATCCAGCTCTCGATCAGCACTACTCGCTGTTTGGCCAGTGCGATCCTGACAGCGTCGAAGTGGTCAAGGCGATTGCCCGCGTGCCGCGCGATCAGGACGACAAGCCGCTGACTCCGGTAATTCTGCGCAAGGTCACGATCGTGCCCGATGGGCAGCCGATTCCGCCGAAGCCGGCGGAGAGCCCTGCTCCGGCAGCCCAACCCAAATAGCTTTGGAGGCGAGTTTGACCACGATGGCCGACTCGCGTTTCCGTTCTTCCGTCCACCCCCAGCAACGCGATCAAGCGCGTTCTCACGCAAGAGCAACAGAGGAGTTTTCATGGAATTGACCCCAGGCACCTACGCTATCTTCAACACCACCGAAGGCAAGATCACCGTTCGCCTGTTCCCCGATGTGGCCCCGATCACTGTGACTAACTTTATCGAGCTGGCCGAGGGCAAGCGCGAATGGACGCATCCGGTCACCGGAGTGAAGTCGAGCAACAAGCTTTACGACGGAACGATCTTCCATCGCGTGATCAAGGACTTCATGGTCCAGGGCGGAGACCCGGCAGGCACCGGCATGGGCGGCCCCGGCTATCGCTTCCAGGACGAGACCAAGGGATCGCCGCACAAGTTCGACAAGCCGGGTAAGCTGGCGATGGCCAATGCGGGTCCCGGCACCAACGGCAGCCAGTTCTTCATCACCACGGTCCCGACCGATTGGCTGACTGGCAAGCACACCATCTTCGGTGAAGTGGTCGAAGGACAGGACATTGCGGTGAAGATAACCAACGTTCCGCGCAGCTCGCAGGATAAGCCGCACAAGCCGGTGGTGCTGGAGTCGGTGGTTATTGAGCACGTGGCCTAAAGACAGGCCGATTCTGAACAGGAAACTAAAAGGCCTGCCTTCGCGGCAGGCCTTTTCTATTTCGAGCTCTTCTGCGGAATACCCCAGCGATAGACGAATTCAACGTAGCCGAACTGCTCTGTGCTGTCTGTGGGATAGATGGCGGAGACGACGCTCTTGCCCCATACGTGGGCATAGTAGAGGTTCACAGCGAGGCTCTTTGTGGCCTGCCAGTCGGAGCTGATGTCCCACATGGAGTCGAACGAGGTGTGCCCGTTGCCGGGGCGGCCCACGAAGCCGAAAACCTTGTTGTCGAAGGCGCCGCCGCCCTGATACCAGAGGTCCTTGCCCGAGGAGAGCTGGGCCCAGTGCAGGTCGCTGCGCAGTTCCAGCTTCTTGGTGGGGCGGTCGATGAGCTGGATGAAGGAGTCCTGGTTGTTCATCTGGTTGTAGAACGGGTCGCGCGCGTAGACGCGTGGCGTGGGCAGCACGGCAAACCAGGTATTGTGCTTGGTGTCCGTGGCGTTATTGTCGCCGCTCGAATGGAAGAAGCCGCCGCGAACCCAGGGTGTGGTGGGCACTTCGGTGAACTGATAGCCGGCTTCCACAGCTCCGGCTCCGGCGCTGTGACTCTGCGCCCCCCAGCTGCCATTTTGCAGAGCGCCCCAGACAACGAAATCCAGGTTGCCCGCGCCTGCGGGGATGACGGTGTAGAGGTCAGCGCCGTAAGTGCCGATGCGAATATTCTTGTGATCGCCTTGTCGAACCGCGAGGGGACGATTGTCGGTCTTGGTGAGGCCGGTGCGGCCATCATGATAGCCATCGGCAAAGGCGCGCCATTGCAGGCGGCCATGCCATGTCTCCTGGCTGAACGCGAGATACTGTGTATCGACGTTGAGCTCGGGATTGCCGTTCATGTTGAAGACGCCCTGCGTTGCGCGGGCTCCCATGGCTGTTATGTCCCACGATTCAGTGCCGTAGTGAGCGTCGATGCCATCGAAGCTGCGCTGTGCATTGGCGAAGCCGAAGTTGCCGATGATGTGCTGCTGGACGCGGTTAGCCTGCAGCCAGGCCAGCGATGGATTTTTGGGCTTGATCTCGACTCCATCGACGAACTCAATGCGTCCGGCGCGCAGACTCTTGTCGCCTTCACCAAAGTGATAGCGGACGAAGCCCTGCTTCAGAAAAGCCGCTGCCGGGTTGGCGTTGTTGCCGCTGGAGGCATAGTAGGTTCCACCCAGGCCGAGCTGGCCCTGCGCGGTTACCGGAGAGACTGCGTCGGCTGGCGCTTCGAAAATGGCCGGCTGGCTGAGCTCTGCGAGCCAGTCCCAGTTGTGAATGCGCTGGGAAATGCTGATGCGCAGCAGGGATTCGCCATAGCTGTAGGTTTCCGACTCGGGGGGCGCGGCGAACCATTGCCACACGTCGCCGCGGGCGCGCTCGTAGATGTTGAAGCTGACGGGTGAGTTGCTCGTTGGGGGCTTCTGCGGAGTGTTTTGTGCGTGAGCCGACAAAGCAGCGACAGAGAAGAACGCCACAGCAAGATAGAGATTGGGCCTCATGAAAAGTGTCCTCAAGCTTCGATTATTCGAACTATGGAATAGCGTTCGAAACCCTGATACTGGATGTATGCGGGCAGGGTATGGGCGAGTATGAACGCTCACCTATTTTGAGCAAGCATGATGGATAGCGAAAACCATCGGCAACCATCGATCGGTGTAGAAATATCTCAGCCGTAAGGTGGATGTGGACTGTGCATGCGTCCGCGGAAAAATACCACGCATAATACGATTGAATTTGGCGTTATTTCGGCAGCTTGTAGCCCACTGAGTTTTAGTCGCCTGCAAACAGTCTGCCTGTACGCCGTCCTATAACAATGAGGTACCCAGGACGATGCATGTCAACCGCAAACAATTCATGAATATGATGGGAGCAGCTACTGCAACAGCTGCTACAAGCACTGCGCAACTGCTCGCGGAAGCGGCAGTGAATCATCAGCGGATACGTGCCGTGGCATTCGATGGCTTTGTGATATTCGATCCGAGATCCGTGACCAAACGCGTTGAGGAAGCTTTTCCGGGTAGAGGTGCAGAATTTGCGAACCTTTGGCGGACGCGTCAGTTCGAGTACACCTGGCTACGCACCGTAGGCCGGCAATATGTAGATTTCTGGCGCGTCACGGAAGACGCATTGAATTACGCCGCAGGCAGCCTTCATCTGCCGCTCTCGCAGGCGCAACGCGAAGGATTGATGGGTGCATATCGCGAATTACCGGTATGGCCAGATGTGCCGGAGGGGCTCGTTGAACTGCGACGCCGTGGTATCAGGCTGGCGTTTCTCTCGAATTTTACGGCATCAATGCTTGATGCGAACATTGGTGCAGCCAAGCTGAAAGGTTTCTTCGAAGACCATCTCACGACGGACAGAGCCCGCGAGTACAAACCCAGTCCTCGGGCATATCAGATGGGACCGGATGCTTTTGGTCTGAAGAAGGAGGAGATAGTCTTTGCAGCGTTTGGAGCATGGGACGCAGCTGGGGCAAAGTGGTTTGGCTACCCGACGGTCTGGGTGAACCGAGCGCAAGTGGCGCCGGAGGAGTTGGGAGCGCGGCCGGATGTTATTACCGAAAATCTCTCGGGATTGCTGGAGTTCGTCGGCGGACAGAAGTAGAGAACTGGTCTGTCCGCCGGCAAAAGTTTAAAAGCCTAGACGCCGATGACGGCGCAGAGCTCTTTCACTGCTTCTGCGCTCTTCTTCAGGGCTGCATCCTCTTCGGGGGTAAGCTTGATCTCGACGATCTGTTCGAGACCAGCAGCGCCCAGCTTGCAGGGTAC
Source organism: Acidobacteriaceae bacterium (assembly GCA_036271955.1). Taxonomy (GTDB): domain Bacteria; phylum Acidobacteriota; class Terriglobia; order Terriglobales; family Acidobacteriaceae; genus Acidicapsa. Next base: position 49,385 of record DATAZR010000134.1, on the reverse strand, counting down.
GCCGATAAAGTAGCCTTCGATGCCGTACTCGCCTTGCAGATAGACGGCACACGGCACGATCTTCTTCTTGTCCTTGAGAATCGCTTCGACCATCTCGACAGCGGCAGCCGAAGGCGCATAGTAGGCGCTGCCGGTCTTGAGGTGCTTGACGATCTCAGCGCCGCCATCGCGGGTACGCTGCACAATCGCATCGAGCCGGTCCTTGGGGATCAGCTCGGTGATGGGGATGCCTGCAACTGTCGAATAGCGCGGTAGGGGAACCATGGTATCGCCGTGGCCGCCAAGCACGAAGGCAGTGACGTTCTCGACGCTGACGTTCAATTCTTCAGCGATGAAGGTGCGGAAGCGCGCCGAGTCAAGAATGCCGGCCATGCCAATGACCCGTTCGCGGTTGAAGCCGGATTGCTTGAACGCCGCTTGCGCCATGGCATCGAGCGGGTTCGAGACGATGATGAGAATAGCTTCTGGGGACTGTGCGACAACTTTGGCGACAACATCGGACATGATCTTGTAGTTGGTGTGCAGCAGGTCGTCGCGGCTCATGCCGGGCTTGCGCGGAATGCCGGCGGTGATGACGACAATATCCGAGTGCGCGGTGGCCGCGTAGTCATTCGCGCCGGTCACCTGCACATCGCGCTTTTCGATGGGCATGGCTTCGAGCAGGTCGAGCGCCTTGCCCTGCGGTATGCCTTCGACCACATCGATCAAAACAACATCGGCCAACTCTTTCGAAGCGATCCAGTGGGCCGCGGTGGCGCCTACGTTGCCGGCGCCTACAATGCTAACTTTCTTCCGCATAATTCTCCTTGTATTTTGCTCAATGCAATGAGCGTTGAACCCAGGTCTCAAATGCGAGACCCGGGCCGCCCACTTTACATGTTGGCGATGATCTTGGTGGCGAACTCGCTGGTGCCGACCTTGGTTGCACCTTCGAGCTGGCGGGCAAAATCGTAAGTCACCGTCTTTTGCATGATGGTCTTTTCGAGCGAGCTTTCGACCAGCTTGGCGGCTTCTTTCCAGCCCAGAAACTCGAGCAGCATGACGCCGGAAAGGATGACCGATCCGGGGTTGATCATGTCCTTGTCCGCGTACTTGGGGGCAGTGCCATGCGTCGCTTCAAAGACCGCAAAGCCATCGCCGATATTCGCGCCGGGAGCAATGCCCAGGCCGCCGACCTGCGCAGCTGCAGCGTCCGAGATGTAGTCGCCATTGAGGTTCGAAGTGGCGAGCACGCTGTAGTCTTCGGGACGGATGATGATCTGCTGGAAGATGGAGTCAGCGATGCGGTCGTTGACCAGAATCTTCTTCTTCCATGCGCCGTTGCCGTGGCTCTCGCCGATGGAATCAAGCACGCCCTTGATCTCGGCGTAAAGCTCTTGCCGGAAGGCATCGGTGCCGAATTCGAGGCCAGGCTCGACGAGCGCGGCATTTTCTTCAACGGTGATGGAGGGGTTGGCTTCGACGTTACCGAGAATCCAGCTTTCGCGCTCGGTGACTGTCTGGTCGCGGAACTCCTGTGTTGCGACTTCGTAGCCCCACTCGCGGAAGGCGCCTTCGGTGAACTTCTGGATGTTGCCTTTATGCACCAGCGTTACCGTCTTGCGGCCCGACTCGAGAGCTCCACGAATGGCTGCGCGAACCAGACGCTTGGTGCCGAAGATGGAGATAGGCTTGATGCCCACCCCGGAATCGGTACGGACCTGCTTCTTGCCGCCCTTCAACAAGTCGTTGTTGAGGAAGTCGATGAGCCTGGCGACGTCGGCTGAGCCCTCCTTGAATTCAACGCCGGAGTATACGTCTTCGGTGTTTTCGCGATACAGCAGAATGTCGCAGCGCTCGGGGTGTTTTACGGGCGAGGGCACGCCGGAGTAATACTTGACCGGCCGCACACAGGAGTAAAGGTCCAGGATCTGGCGCAGGGCGACGTTGAGTGAGCGGATGCCGCCGCCGACAGGCGTGGTAAGCGGTCCTTTGATGGAGACTCGCAGGTCGCGAGCGGCGTTGACGCTATCGTCGGGAAGCCAGGTGTTGAACTGACGGAAGGCTTTTTCGCCGGCGAAGATTTCAAACCACTTGATGCTGCGCTTGCCGCCGTATGCTTTCTCCACGGCTGCGTCGAAGACCCGCTGCGAGGCCTTCCAGATATCGCGGCCGGTTCCATCGCCTTCGATAAACGGGATGATCGGGTTGTCAGGAACCGTAAATTGCCCATTTGTGTATTCAATCGGCGCGCCATCTGCCGGTAAAGCCAATCCGTTGTAGCTGCTCTGCATGGATCTCCCCGTTTCCTTTCGGATTTAAATGGAATATTCAGCTTTTCAGTGCGGGATAACGCGATTCATAAGCCGAAAGGAAAGGCTAACACCCTGAATTTAGAGGTGGCAATTCAGCAGCATGCGCAGCGATTGCGAACGTGGTGCGCTGCGATTGTGAATACGCAGTCAAAGTCGCATCGAACCGGCCAATTGAGCATCTAAAATAAGAACCCGCGCATAGACGATGCGATAAACTTCAGCTTGGGAGATTCGGGTCTAAAGCTGTCGTATTGTCATGTCCAGCCAGGTCGGAGAACCAGAAAAATGTCACAACTTGCAAGCTCTAAATCAAGAAAATACAAAGTCGGCCTAATCCAGATGAGCATGGGGCCTGATCCAGCGGAGAATCTCACGCGGGCCCTCGCCAAGATACGCGAGGCAGCGCAGCAGGGCGCCAATGTCATCTGTCTGCCGGAGCTTTTCCGCGCGCAATATTTTTGCCAGCGTGAAGACACGCAGCTATTCGAGCTGGCCGAGGCGATTCCAGGGCCGAGCACAGCGGCTATCGCCGAAGTAGCCCGTGAGACGCGGACCGTGGTGATCGCATCGCTCTTCGAGCGCCGCGCGGCGGGCCTGTATCACAACACGGCTGTGACGCTTCACACCGATGGCTCGATTGCCGGCGTCTATCGCAAGATGCACATTCCGGACGATCCTCTGTATTACGAGAAGTATTACTTCACGCCGGGCGATCGTGGTTTTCAGGCTGTAGACACGGCTTTTGGCCGTGTTGGAACACTAGTTTGCTGGGATCAGTGGTATCCCGAAGGCGCGCGTCTTACGGCGCTGCGAGGCGCGGAGACACTGTTTTACCCCACGGCTATCGGCTGGCACCCGGCGGAAAAGGAAGAGTTCGGCACGGCACAGTATGAGGCCTGGCAGACGATCCAGCGAGGACATGCAATCGCCAACGGCGTGTATGTCGCAGGCGTGAACCGTGTAGGACACGAGCAAGGCGACGTGCTGGGCAACAAGGTCGAGGGCCTTGGCCTCGAGTTTTGGGGTGGGTCGTTCCTGGCCGACCCGTTTGGCCGTGTGATCGCCAAAGCTTCGCATACCGAAGAGGAGATTCTGATCGCCGAGATCGATCCGGCGCTCCTTGAGGATACGCGCCGCAACTGGCCTTTTCTGCGCGACCGCCGCATCGACGCCTATGGCGGCATCACCAGCCGTTTCCTCGATCCCGAGCCATCACTGGCGGAGTTGAAGTAAGCATGGGTAATGGAATGGAAGAACCGTCGGCCCAATTGCCTCGTGAACTTGGCTTCCGCATGCCCGCCGAGTGGGAGACGCACGAAGGCACCTGGATCGGCTGGCCACAAAATCAGGCTGACTGGCCGGGCAAGTTCGCGGCGATTCCGTGGGTCTATGCGGAGATCGTGCGCCTGCTTTCGCAGCGCGAGCGCGTGCATATCCTCGTCGATAGCGAGACCGTTAAACTGCGGGCAGCCAGTGTTTTGAAGCGCGCCGGAGTTGATCTTGCCCATGTTGATTTTCACCTGTGGCCGACGGACCGCGTGTGGCTGCGCGACTCCGGGCCGATCTTCGTGAAAAGCGTAGACAGCAAGGTGGCGATTACCAACTGGAAGTTCAATGCGTGGGCGAAGTATGACGACTGGAAGTTGGACGATCAGGTTCCGACGCTTGTCGCGGGGTTGCTAGGAGTGTCGCAGTGGCAGCCCACGGTGACTCTCGCCAATGGCACAAAGCATCGCCTTGTCCTTGAAGGCGGCAGCATCGATGTCAACGGCGCTGGAACGATGATCACGACTGAAGAATGCCTGCTCAGCGAAGTTCAGCAGCGCAATCCTGGGATAAGCCGCGAGCAATTAGAGCGCGCCTTCCACGACTATCTCGGCATCGACCAGGTCTTGTGGATGGATCGCGGCGTAGCCGGCGATGACACGCATGGCCACGTCGACGACATCACTCGCTTCGTCGGACCGTCGACGATTGTGACCGCCGTCGAGCCGAATACCACTGACGACAATCACGTGCCGCTGGCAGAGAATCTCGCTCGCCTCAAGGCTTCGCGAACTCCCGATGGCAAACAGTGGACCATCGTCGAACTGCCGCTACCGCGCCCGGTGGTCTTTCGCGGACAGAGATTGCCGGCAAGTTACGCGAATTTCTACATCGCCAACGGCCTCGTGCTGGTGCCGACTTTCCACGATCCCAACGACCGCATTGCGCTGGGCATTCTGGCCGAGCTTTTTCCCGACCGCGAAGTGATCGGCATCCACTCCGTCGACCTGGTCTGGGGCCTCGGGACGCTGCATTGCATGACCCAGCAGCAGCCGGCTTCAATTTAACGTCATCTCTCGGGTACATGGCGGAATGCAAGAATAGTAGAAACGGATGAACGATCTCGACTATCTGCAACTAGCGCTCGATGAGGCCATCGCTGCCGGGCAATCCGGCGAAGTGCCTGTCGGAGCGATTATTGTGCATGCCGGCGAAGTGCTGGTGCGTGCGCAAAATCGCGTGATGCGCGACAACGACCCAACGGCTCATGCTGAGGTCGTAGCTCTGCGCGCGGCCGGACAGGTGCTGGGCAATCACCGGCTCAATGGCTGCACGATGTTCGTGACTCTCGAGCCATGCTCCATGTGCGCCGGAGCGATGGTGCATGCGCGACTCGATCGCGTGGTCTATGCAACAGCCGATCCCAAGGCCGGCGCGGCAGGATCGGTACTGTCGGTGATCAACCATCCACGGCTCAATCACCAGATGCAGCTGGATTCTGGCTTGCTCGCGGCGGAGTCGAGCGAGTTGCTGAGGGCTTTCTTTCGCGAGCGGCGGTAAATGTCCGCTGGTCGGCCTGGATAGTCGAAAATGGCTCCATGAGCGATAAATCAGACCTACACTCAGGTGCGGATCGCGATGCAAGGCAGCAGGCGAATGGCTCGCGTAGTGACACGGGGCAGTTTGAGCGGTTGGAGCAGATGGACCGGCGACAATTTGGATGGATGCTGGCGGCGTCTGCATGTGCAGCGGGATCTTCGCTGTTGGCGGAGGCTGCAGAGAAGATCGTTTTTCGCACCCGCCATGCAACCTTTGCGTTGGATGCACACGGCAGGCTGACCGGTATTCTCTTTCGCAATCGCAATTACGTGCCGCAGGTGGCTCCGCTGTTGAGCTTGCGGGTGCATGGCAAATTGCATGTGCCCACCAGCTCGGATTGGGATTCGCGGCGGTCAGTGCTGGCGCTGCGCTATGCCGATATTGGCGCTGATGCGAAGGTTGCTGTTCGCGAGAAGCAGACACACATTACGCTGGAGCTGATCGAGCTGAAGAGCTCGCAGCCGGTTGAACTCGCTCTGTGGGGATCGTACCCGACAACGATCGGCGAGACGGTGGGCGAGATCGTCGGTGTGGTGCGGGATGCGGAATGCGCCATCGGAATACAGGCGCTCAATGTGAAGACGCTGGGCGGCTATCCGACAGAAGAGTCCGATGTAGAGCCGGACTCGCTCGAGGCTGATGACCCAGGGAGCTATCCTGGCCTTCCTGCAGAGCTGAAGACGAAGCAGCACTGGCGCGGCGATACCGCTCGCCACACTGCAACCGGCAGTGAGTTGCAGTGCTACTGCCGCAACCGTGATCATGCGCGCATCATCACCAACTGGGGCTGGGACAAATACGATGCGCCGCCATTTGCCGACGGCGGAGTGGTGGGCAGCAAGATTGCTTTATTTGCGTCTCCCGCAACGGAGGTTCTCGCAACGCTTGGCGCAATCGAGGTTGCCGAGGGGCTGCCGCATCCGATGCTTGAAGGAGTGTGGGCCAAGCAGTCGCGACACGCCACAGACTCTTACCTCATAGCGGACTTCGGCGAGGCTTCAGTTGTTCATGCGATTGCAATGACCAGGCGGGCAGGCCTGAAATATCTCTACCAGAGCTCGCCTTTTGAAACGTGGGGACACTTCCAGCTGAAGCCGGAGCTGTTTCCGCGTGGTTGGGACGGCTTCAAGTATTGCGTTGAAGAGGGCCGCAAGGCCGGCGTGAAAGTCGGCTTTCATATGCTCTCGAACTTCATCACTACCAACGACGCTTATGTGACACCCAAGCCCGATCCAAGGCTGGCGCGCGTGGGTACGGATAAGCTCGCCGCAGCTACCGATGCCAAGCAGACAGAGATTGCCGTCGACGATCCGGAGTACTTTCGCAAACACAGCGCGTTGAACACTGTGGTTATTGACGAGGAGCTGATCCAGTACGAGAGCGTTTCCTCTGAGATGCCATGGCGATTGCTCAAGTGCACACGCGGCGCATTTGGCACGGCAGCGGCGAAGCATGCGAACGGAGCGATTGTAGGCCGCTTGCTGGATCACGATTACAAGGTATTTCTTACCGATCCGGGTCTGTGTGTAGAGGTAGCGCGCAACCTGGGCAGGTTCTGCAATCACACCGGCGCGCAGCAGACCTCGCTCGATGGTCTTGAGGGCAACTGGTCGACAGGGATGGGGCAGTACGGTTGTTCGCTTTTCACCAAGACGTGGTGGGATGAGATGCGTCCGGAGCTCCGGGAGTCCTTCATCAACGATGCGAGCATGCCAAAGCATTTCACCTGGCATATTGCCACTCGCTACAACTGGGGCGAGCCGTGGTATGCGGGGTTTCGCGAGAGCCAGACGATGCTGCGCATGAAGAACCAGATTCTGTATGCGCGCAACCTGATTCCGCGCATGCTGGGGTGGTTCTCCATACGGAAAGAAACGACGCTTGAGGATGCCGAGTGGCTCGGTGCGCGGTCGGCGGGGTTTGACGCAGGTTTTGCGCTTGCCATCAGCTTTGAGAGCCAGGCGCAGCAAGCCTCTGCTGCAGATGTGGCCATTGCACCCGATAAGCTCGCTATCCTCGACGCCATCCGGCGATGGGAGACAGCGCGGCAGAGCGGCGCTTTTCCCGAGGAGCTAAAGGCATCCCTGCAGGACGTGACGCGCGAGTTTCAACTGGCCGAGGTGGGGCCGAGCGAGTGGGAGCTGCGGCCCACCAATCCTTCGGGATCAGCGGTGAGAATCAAGGGAAAGCTTGAGTAGAGAAAATGGCGAGCTGTTGGATCAGAATGGCCTAACGCCTGGTGAGGGCCCGGATGCGCTCTTTTTCCGCAGGCCATTTCGCGGCCAACTCAGCGTAGGCTCCGCTCGTGTAGTCGGCGAAATCAAAGCCGGGAACAACCGAACATCCCAACAGCGCGACCTTACCATCGCCAACCAGCCGCGCGCCTTGCCAGACTCCTGCGGGAACGAGCAGCTGAACATGGTGCCCAGTTGCCAGATCCGGCCCCAGCACGACAACCTCGCTTCGCCCATCCGGCCAGAGCTGCAACATCTCCACCGGGTCGCCAAGGTAGAAGTGAAAGAGCTCATCCGACGAGAGCACATGCATCTCCGAGAAGGTTCCGGGTTCAAGTAGGTAGTAGATCGCCGTTCCCATGGCGCGGGTCGCGGATATTCCTTCGCGATCTACTTCCACGCTTAGCGTTGACGTGTACGTCCGGCGAAAATAGCCGCCTTCGACGGGGTGCGACTCCAGCTTCAATAGCATCTTGATCTCGTCTGCGGTCATAAAAGTCCATGGTACTGTTCCTTTCGGGCTATTCCGAAATTCGATTTACCGGATAGAATCGAAAATATGCAGGTGATCGTGTATTCCGCCCCGTGGTGCCGCGACTGTCGCGCGGCCAAGCGCTATCTGGACGAGCATGGCATCGCCTACACGGAGATCGACATCGAGGCCGATCCTGCGGCTTCCGACGAGGTGATTCGGCACGTCGGCAAGCGGGCGATCCCGCAGCTGGTGCTGGATGGCGAGTGGTTTCAGCCGTACAAGCCGGGGCGTGGGCTGCTTTACGATGAGCTCGATCAGCGGTTCGGCATCCATACACGGCTCTAACCCCGCTGCCTAAGGTCTATTTACCCGCTACAATAAGGGGTTGCCGCACGTCTGGATATTGTGCGGTCTGGGAGCTGCCTGCTTGATCGATCGATATACGCTGCCCGAGATGGGCCGCATCTGGACCGAGGAAAACAAGTATCGCTGCTGGCTCGAAGTCGAGTCGGCTGCCAGCACCGTGCTTGCTGCGGATGGAGTAATTCCCGCCGAGGCTGCCGAGGCCATCGCCACTAAGGCGAGTTTCGATGTAGCGCGCATTCAGGCCATTGAAGCCGAAGTGAAGCACGATGTGATTGCCTTCACGACGGCTGTTTCCGAGTCGCTTAAGGCGCAGGGTCTGGAGGCCGAGTCTCGATGGTTGCACTACGGGCTCACTTCAAACGATATCGTCGATACGGCGCAGGCCTTGCAGGTGAAGGAAGCTTCAACATTGATTCGCGCGGCGCTGGTGGGGTTTGCCGAGGTGCTCAAGCGGCGCGCCATCGAGTTCAAATACACGCCGACCATCGGCCGCACCCACGGAATTCATGCGGAGCCGACGACTTTTGGTCTGAAGCTGCTGAACTGGTATGCCGAGATGGAGCGCAACATCGTGCGTTTTGACGCGGCAGCCGAAGGTATGCGCGTGGGCAAACTATCCGGCGCAGTAGGCACATTTGGCCATCTGAAGCCGGTGCACGAAGAGCGCATCTGCGCGCAACTTGGGCTCACGCCTGCTCCGGTGGCAACGCAGGTAATCCAGCGCGACCGGCATGCAGCGTACATCGCAACGCTGGCCGTCATCGGATCTACGCTGGACAAGATTGCCGTCGAAGTACGCCATCTGCAACGCACGGAAGTACGCGAGGCACAGGAATACTTCAGCGAGAAGCAGAAGGGCTCTTCGGCGATGCCGCACAAGAAGAACCCCATCACGAGCGAGCAGATCAGCGGGCTGGCGCGGGTGCTGCGTGGGAATGCGCAGGCTGCGCTTGAGAATGTGCCTTTGTGGCATGAGCGGGACATTTCACACTCGTCTGTGGAGCGCGTGATCTTTCCCGACTCGACGATACTGGTGCACTATCTGCTCACTAAGGCGACCTCGCTCATCGACAAGCTGCTGGTGTATCCGGCGCGGATGCAGAAGAATCTTGAGAGCACTTCGGGGCTGATCTTCTCCGGCCAGTTGCTGCTCGATCTGGCCGAGGCAGGCATCTCACGCGAGAACGCCTACCGCCTCGTGCAAGCCCACGCCATGCAGGCCTGGCGCGAAGATTTGAACTTCCGCGAAGAGATAGAGCGCGACCCCGAGATTGCAGAGAAGCTGACCAAAGAGCAGTTGGATCGCACCTTCGACATGACCCGGCAACTCGGCAATGTGGATGCGATATTTGCTCGCGTGTTTGGAGTGGACGCACAGAAAACGCACGCATGATCGAGACTGCAGCCAGTGCGCAGAGGAACCTGACGGTCGCGATGACCGGCGCATCCGGTTCGGTTTTTGCTCGCGAGCTTTTGTGCGCTTTAGAGGCTGATGTCCGCGTCTCACGTATACATTTTGTGGCTTCGGAAAACTCGCTCCGGGTGCTGGCAGAGGAACTGGAGATCAGCGGCCGCAACAATCTCGTAGAAAAGCTGTTGGGATGTCCGCCGGTTAAGACAATTCAGCTATCAGACCACGACATTGGCGCATCGATCGCCAGCGGCAGCTATCCATCGAGTGGAATGATCGTGCTGCCATGCAGCATGGGTACGCTGGCGTCGATCGCGAACGGCCTTGCCGAAACGCTGGTGAGCCGCGCAGCTGACGTCACGCTGAAGGAGCGCCGCCCGCTGATTCTTTGCGTACGCGAAACGCCCTTTAATCGCATCCATCTGCGCAACATGCAGCTTGCTGCGGATGCAGGTGCGGTGATCTTTCCCGTGATTCCTGCGTTCTACAGCCGCCCTGTAGATTCCACAGAAATGGCGCGGCAGTTTGTGTATCGCGTGCTTGCTCACATCGGACTGCCGCAGAAAGACGCCTACATCTGGAAGGCCGGCGAATAAGACCCATCAGCGATCAGGATTATTCGCCGGTCATCATAGTCTGTTTGAACTGCTCCACAGGGCGCACATACGAGGTCCGCAGAAAGCGCGTCATTGCCGGCCCGAATTCGCTGGAGCAGCTTTGCGGAGCCAGATGACCGCAGCTTGAGGCTACTACCAGATGGGATTGCGGAATGAGGGAATGGATCGATTCGCCCTCGCTGAGCGGGGTGATGCGATCGAGCTTTCCCCACAGGATCAGCACCGGCATTTTCAGAGACGGAAGATCTTCATCGGTCACGTCCTTGGCGGTGAGCATCGATGCCAGCGCACGCTTAACTACCCATGAGTAGCTGGCTGAGATGCGCAGCATATCCTTGGCCACGAAACCAGGCATGGCAGGCGGGTGGGGCATCAGTAGCGCTTCGAGCTCATTGAGCTCCGCCGGTGTGGTGGGGGTGAACACCTTAGTATCCCAAGCGGGGGGAACGGTCAGTCCTGCGCTATCCATGAGCACGAGCCGGCTTACGCGGTCGGGATGATCAACGGCTACTTTCTGCGCGATCCATCCACCCATCGACCAGCCTGCGAGGTCGGTGCGGCGCACGCCTACGGCGTCAAAGAAGTCGACCACCAACTCCGCCTGATCGCTGATGGAATAGCTGGCGTTGAGCGGCTCTTCCGACTGCCCAAACCCCAGCAGATCGGGAGCATAGACGCGATAGCCGCTCTTCTCCAGATAAGGCGTGAGGCTGACGAAGTCCTCCGCTCGTCCGCCAAGACCGTGGATCAGGACGATGGGCGCGCCGGATTTTGGGCCGCTCACGTAGTAGTGAATGCGGTGGCCGTCGATGAGCACAACTTTGCTCTCAGCTCCGGTTGCGCGCATGCGAATGTCCTGAATTTTTTCGAAGACCCAAGTGGGCTTGGTATAGAAAAGTGCGCCTACCGAAAGAGCGCCAACAAAGAGCCCCGTAAAAAGAGTCCAGATGAGTTTTCTTTTAGCCATGAATGCCTGCCTCGTGTGCCATCCGCCATCCTTTTTCGATGACCTGCACAATCGTTAAATCCAGCGAGTAGAAGTTGGTATCGATCCACTCGGCGCGACTCACCCAGGCAACTTGAGATGCATCACTCGAAGGCCTAAGAGCGCCTCCTACAATGCGGCACCAATAGTCCACGACCACATAGTGATAGCGAACCCGCGGCGTCTGAGTTTTGTTCTGCGACTCTTCAGCGCCACCTTCTATATAGATGCGGTCAACCACCTCAACGATAGCGTCAGGCTCAACAAAGAGGCCGGTTTCTTCTAGAATTTCCCGTTTTATACCTGAAATCAACGGCTCTCCGAGCTCGAGGAGGCCCCCGGGGAGCGTCCAAAGGCCCTTGTTGGGCTCATTGGCCCGTAGCACGAGCAGCACGCGGCCCTGACTGTCGACCACTACGGCTCCCACAGCTACCAGAGGATGCGCAGGGAATTCGCGTTGGGTCATGCGCTTTCTCCGGGCTGGCTTTGTTCCTCGGGCTGCCATCCGCAAATGGCTGCAAGACATGGGCTTCAGGGAATGTCGTGCATTGCCTGCTCGATGGCGAAGCTACGCCGGCCGTCTTTTTCCGCGTATGCCCAAAGGCCGTGGAAGTTGGCGCGCAGATCCGGATGCGCTTTGAGCAAGGCGCTCATAACTGCAATGGATTCGGCCCGCGCCGCTGCCGGATCGGAGATGCCGGTGCCCTCGTACACCAGGCCGAGATCGGGTTCATGCAGAGTCGTGTCCAGGCGCAAAGAGGTAATTCTCCAGGATTTGGGTGCATTTGCACCGGCTTCTGGCGGCGCGTTCAGCGTCAGCGGCATCGACTCGGCGGGGTTCGGACCCAGCAGCGACTGCTCCTTGTTTAGTTTATCCAGGTGCGGAGAGGAAAGGAAATCCACCGGCAGCAGCAGCCATCGGGCGGCGTCAAAGGTGAACCAGGCGCTCCAGACGGCTTTTTTCTCGGCCAGCTCGCGGGCTTTTCGCCAGTACCAGATGCCGTCGTGGCCTTCGAGCGCGCCTTCGCGCACGAAAAGACCGCCGAGTTTCCACTGGCCGTTGGAGGTTGCGTCCGTACCCAGGATGAGGGCCACCTGTCCGGCGAGGGGCACGCCTTCGTAATCTCCGATAAGCAGCGCGTAGCGGCCCGCCGGAAGGCTGCGCAGGGTGATGGTCATGGTGGCGGCGCTATCGGCATTGGTGCAGAAGAACTCGGTATCCGCCGGGCCTTTGAGGTCCATGGCATCAAGCAGATAGCCGTCGCCCCAGTACACCTTGCCGCCTTTGAGCAGCGGCTCGGCTCCCTGGGCTACGCCATGAATGCTTTCCCAGTCGCTGGTGACGGCGGGCAGCAAGGATGCCTGCAGGGCATCGAAATTCTGGCCGGCGATGTCGTTCGCGATCAAGTTTCCTGCGGTGAGGAGCGCGGAGCGATCCACCGGCTGCAAGGCTGCTTGGGTGGTGCAGCTGACTGCCCATCCGGATACCGAAGCGGTTGCAAAGAATACGGTTAAGCTAGCAATCCACAGTGCCGGGCGCGCTTGCCGCAGGGAGAGGTTCAGCCGGAGGCCGTTGCTTTGCGATTTCTGTTTCGACTGCGCCATCATTCCCGCCACTCCCGCGCCGGCATTGGCTCCCAATCGAGCGTTTGCCGACTCTTGCTAGTCTAGTACAGTAGATGCTCGCCGGCTGGAAGCGTCCGGTAGCCGTTGGACGCGCGAGCGGGTTCGCGGTAACGTTGTTTTCAGTGCCCGGTTCAGCATCCGGTTCCAAAAGGTGTTGCAACCGAATGGCCGAAGCTGCTGAGAGTCTCCCGGAAAGGATGTTGCTGTGCGTATGATTTTTGCGCGAATGAGTCCGGTGATCCGGCAGGCGGCAGCCGCGGCGGTGCTACTTGGCCCGTGCGGAGCGCTCGGGGTGGCCCAGGCGACGACGCCCCCGGCCCAATCCACGACTCAGGCCACAACTGCAAAAGCGAAATCCGCGACAGCCCACGCGACTAGAAAGCATAAGGCTCGCAAAGTTGCACCCAAACCGGCAGAGGCGGCGGTTGCGCCGATTGTCCCTGTTGCTCCTCCTCCGCCCGACTGGCCAGTCAACGACAAGCCTGCGCCGGCTTCGGTGAACTGGAACGGCCGCCATCTGACCGTCGTCGCCACCAATGCCAGCCTGCAGGAGATATTGAGTCAGGTTTCAGCCGTCACCGGCGTGAAGGTCGATGGAGCGGAGACCGATCAGCGTATTTATGGCAAGTATGGGCCGGCTTCGGCTCGGGATGTGCTGAGCCAGCTGCTCGATGGCTCGGGCTATAACGTACTGATCATCGGCGACAAAGGCGAGGGGACTCCGCGAGAGCTGGTGCTGACGGCCCGGACCAGCATGTCGGCACCCAGTCCCCGAGGGAACGCGCAGCCCAGCCAGAATGCGGATGATGAGGCGCCGGACGAGCCAGAACAACCCGAGCCGGCGAACGTGATCCAGCATCGGCCTTTTACGATGCAGCCTGGCCAGGGCCGCTCGCCCGAGCAGCTCCAGCAGGAGGAGCAGCAGCGCATCGAGCAGTTGCGCGAACAGCAACAGCAGCAACAACAGTTGCAGCAGCAGCCCAGTGTTTATCCTCCCAAGAACTAAACCGGCATAACTATAGCGCAGTGAGGCGCTATTCGGCGCTTCTTGGTGATGGCTCCGGCTCGCGCAGCTGGATGGGATCTTTCACGACCAACAGGTAGGAGAGAGCACCCAGCACCGAGACCATGGCGCAGATCACGAGCGTCAGCCGGAAGCTGTGCGTGCGGTCGAGCAGCCAGCCAGTCAGAATGGGCGCAAAGGAAGCGCAGATGAAGCTGCCGAAGTTCTGAATAGTCCCGACGGAAGCGACAATGCTGGAGGGCGCAATCGACTGCACCAGTCCCCAGCCGGAATTGCCGGCCAGATAGGTGAAGAAGAGGGCCATCCCAATGCCGAAGGCCGCGCCTGTCGCTCCTGGGATGTAAGGCACGAGCAGAGTCGACAGGCCGGAACAGGTGAGGCCGATGACCAGCAGTGCGCGATGCGTGCGGATAGGCGCGATTCCCCGGCGGACGGCAAAGTCGGCCAGCACGCCGCTGAGCATCATGCCCACTGCCCCGCAGAGGAAGGGGATGATGGCGAGGACTCCGGTTGCGGCAACGCTGACATGATGTTCGGCTTCCAGATAGTTGGGCATCCACGACATGTAGAGCCAGACTGTGTAGTTGATTCCTCCAAAGCCGAGCATCATGCCCCACATGGTGCGCAGGCGGAAGAGGCCGATCCATTGTGAAGCCGAGATGCGAAAGGCATCGGGACGGGGTCCGGATGCATCGAGGCTCGCATTTTCTTCCGGGCTCATTGGCACGTTTTTGCGATCCCGGTAGAAGGCATACCAGGCCAGCGAAAGCAGCAGGCCGGGCACGCCGATGAGCATGAACATGCCGCGCCATCCCAGGGCCAGCATGGCGACGGTGAGAATGGGCGGCGCGATGGCCTGGCCCAGCGTAGTCGATGCGTTCACGATTCCCATCGGCGTGGCGCGGTCGCGGACATCGAACCAATCATTGACCGACTTGACCGCCGAGACTACGTAGGGTGATTCGCCCACGGCCAGACCAATCCGCGCTGCAAAGAAGGACGCGAAGCCACGCACCAGTCCCGTAGCCGCCTGCGTGGCGGACCAGAGAAACATGCCCGCGCCCAGAACGAAGCGCTCTCCAAAACGGTCGAGCAGGATGCCCATGGGCAGCTGAGCAATGGCATAGGCGAGCGAAAAGACCGAGAGCAGCACGCCCATTCGGGTTGCCGAGATGCCGAGATCGGCGCGGATGGTGGTGTTAGCGATGGCCAGCGAGCCGCGATCGATGTAGTTGATTACGCCGCCGAAGGAAAGAATGGCGACTGCAAAGACCTGGATGCGGGCGATGCGGCGCGATCTGCGGGGAGAGGAATCGGAAGCCATGCGTGGAGTGCCTAGTGTATTGCATGGCTCTCGTCCTGCGCGGCCGCACGGCGCAACAGCGATAATCGAAGCGTGACTGCTGCGAAAGTCTGGCCGTGGATTCTGCCAATCCTGACGTGGATGCTGGCTCTGGGCTGGCTATGGCAGCTGGTGCAATGGCTGCGGCATGCCCGCACGCTGCCAGACCTGACTTGCCCTCAGGACGATTGGCAGATTGCTCCCGTCTCGAAGGCGGAGGGCAAGCCTCAACTGACGGTCATCGTTCCGGCGTGCAACGAAGAGGGTTCGATCGAGGCGACGCTCCGGTCCCTGCTGGGCTCGGCCGGGATTCGCCTGGAGATCATCGCTGTCGATGACCGGTCGACTGACCGCACAGGAGCGATTCTGGACGAAGTTTCGTCTCAGCTTTCCGGCTTGGTCTGCGGACACAAGCTTGCGGTGCTCCATATTCGCGAACTGCCGGCGGGATGGCTAGGCAAGCCGCACGCGCTTTGGCAAGGAGCGCAACGGGCGCAGGCCGACTGGATTCTCTTTACCGATGCCGACGTGGTCTTCGCTCCGCAGGCTGCTGCATTGGCGCTGGCTTATGCCGAGGCTGAATGCGCCGATCATGTAGTGCTCATGCCGGATTGGATTCTGGGCTCGCACGGCGAAGCGGCGATGCTGGGCGCGATACACGCGCTGACTTCGTGGGGTATGCGGCTATGGCGCGTGGCTGACCCGGATTCACGGGATTTTCTCGGCGTCGGTGCTTTCAACCTGGTGCGGCGCAGCGCGTATGAGGCTTTGGGAGGCTTCGAGGCACTGCGCATGGAGGTGCTTGAGGACCTTCGCCTGGGCTGGAAGCTGAAGCGGGCCGGCTATCGCCAGCGTGTCGCGCTGGGGCCCGGGCTAGCGTCGATTCGCTGGTCGTTCGGCGCCTGGAGTGTGGTGCGCAACCTGGAAAAGAATCTCTTTGCGCTCTATCGCTATCGAGTAGGACTGACGCTGCTCGGCTGCCTTGGCCTGTCGGTGCAAATCGCGTTGCCGATTATGGCCCTGTTCGCCGGTGGCTGGGCGCGCATCGGAGCCATCGCCGTTTATGGAGCGGTCGTTGGTATCTATTGCAGCGCCCGCCGGGTGACGCGGGTTGCGCCAACCTACGTGCTGGTTTATCCGCTGGCAGCAAGCCTGTTTCTCTTTGCGGTTGTGCGCTCCATGAGTCTGGCGTTGGTGCGAGGCGGAGTGGCCTGGCGCGGCACTCTTTACTCGCTGCGTGAGCTTCGTGAACATGCCGGCCGTTTCTGGTGATCGATTTCAACCGAAACGCACTACTTGCGGGCAGGCAGGTTCTCCCGGTCGCGGTTATCCATGAAGCTACGATGGCGGCCGGTCGGAGCGAGATTGGGGTCGCGCACCGGCATGCGGTCCGACTGCCCGTTAAAGTCGCGTAGCAGCCGGGGATTGGGCCGGAACTTCTCCGGTCCACCACGGAACTGGCGCACGTGGCTGATGACGATGCCCATGCGCCCGTGGGTAGCGCGCACAATGCCGCGCACATGCACCTCTTGATCGCGATACTTGGTGAGGTCACCTACATCGTCGCGATCCTGGCGCAGGCTGAGGAAGGTAAATCGGCAGCGTTCGTCGGATACATCCGCTGGGCAGATGTCGAGGAAGCGTGTGCCGTCAGCGAGTTCGACAACATCGTAAACGTGAGCGCTCACGCAGATCTCGCGGTTGAGATTCGGCTCCTGGGCTGCGTCGGCTGCGGAAATGCAGTTGCGATCGGCGGATTTCGATGGCGGCGTGGATTGGGTTGGCGCGACCTGGGCGGTAGGGGCGGGCGATTGCGAGGACTTAGCCGCTGGGACGAGGGCGGGCAAGACCGCCAGTGCGAGGGCCAGGGATGCGAAGATCGGGCTGCGGCACGAGAGCATCGCGCACCTCCAAATAGAAAAGCTCAGGAAGGCCAAAACGAAACGCCGCTGTCAAAGAATTCGCAGACAGCCTATCGCAAAACCATGCGGACAGGGAAACGCCTATGGGTGAGCGATACGCTGTAGCGGAGAGAGCCGGTGGGCGCGTCAACAACTTCGGCTATGTGCCGTCTAACCCAAAGGATTCGCGAACCGGCTGCTCTTGCAGGCGCCTGCTTCCCGATCGAACCCAAACCTATGAATATGCCCCCCATGCTCCGCACGGATATACGGCTTTCTATCGCTATCCTCACCGGCCTGGCTGCAATCGGAATGCCGCTGGCGCATTCGCAGGCTCCGGCGAGTCAATCGACTCCAGCGACTCCATCGGCCACGCTCAAGGTCCAGGTCAACGAGGTCATTTTGCCGGTGACGGTGCGCGACAAGAAGGGGCAGGTTGTCCCGAACCTGAAGCAGGACGACTTTACGCTGACCGAGGATAGCAAGCCGCAGACGATCAAGAGCTTCAGCCATGAGACGAACCTGCCATTCCGGCTCGGCTTGCTGGTCGACACCAGCCGCAGCCAGGAGAATGCCTTGCCCAGCGAACGCTCGGCAACGGGCAAGTTCATCGATCAGATGCTGTCGCAACCGGTCGACAAGGCGTTTCTGCTGCATTTTGACCGCCAGGTGGAGCTGCTGCAGGATTTCACGGCGGCCAAGTCCAAACTGCATCACGAGCTCGACGATATGACCACGTCGACCTACACAGGCAACGAGACGAGCACCAATCCGGACGACAACGGAGGGCGCAGCAGTGGCCGGCGTAGAGGCGGTGGGACGCAGATGTACGACGCGATCTACCTGGCCTCCAATGAGCTGATGCAAAAAGAGCATGGGCGGAAAGCGATTATCCTTCTGTCCGACGGCGTGGACCGCGGCAGCAAGGAGTCGATGAACGAAGCCATCGACGCGGCGGAGAAGGCTAATGTTTCCATTTACACCGTGTACTTCAAAGGCGAGGAAAACCACGGCGGCGGCGGCAACCCGGGGATGGGCCGGCGCGGAGGCATGGGCGGGGGAGGCTATCCTGGTGGAGGTGGTGGCTACCCGGGGGGTGGGGGCTATCCCGGCGGCGGCCGCCGCATGCCATCCGGAGGCTCGAACGAGCCGAAGGTGGATGGGAAGAAGATTCTGGAGCAGATCGCCACTCGTACCGGAGGGCTATGGTTCGAGGCAAAGAAGAAAGACAGCTTCGATGAAATCTATGCCCAGATCGGTGAAGAGCTTCACGGGCAATATCTGCTGACCTATTCGCCGGACCGGTCTGGGAACAGCGACGACTCCGACGGCTTCCACAAAATCCTATTAAAAGCCAAGGACGACAAGCTGCAGGTGATTACCCGCGAAGGCTACTACTCTCAAAATTAACGAGTTGCCGGCCGCGACCGGCCCGCGCCTTACGTTACGCGGCGGAACGGTCCAGCCGGGTGCGTGCAGCCGAAGGCGGGCAGCAGGAGGCGACAAGAATAGCCTCCAGTCCTACCAGCTTCAGCAACTCCAGCACATGCGGCGAGGGGTCGGTCACGGCAAACGCGGTTCCGGCTTCCACCGAAGTGCAGTAAAGGGTGATGAGGGTCGCGATGCCGGCAGCGTCGATGCGCTCTACGCCGGCCAGATTCAGTGCTACCGACTCCTGCCTGACACGCGGCAGCAGTTCGTCGAGTACCCGGGCTTCGGTTCCGCGCACCAACTCATAGTTCAGCGTGATGTTTGAAGCGAGAGACGCGGGCGCCGAGGCAAGATTGAAAAAAGGCGATACAGTCATATAAGTCCTCCAGATCGGGTGGGCGGGGATGTCGTTTCACTTCTGCTATGCCGCTCAGGGCTCCCGATCTCTTGTTAAGAATGGATACGCAAAGATGGTCCCCGCCAGTTCCATTATAAAAAAGGCGTCATCTCCGGATTCCACAGGCGCATCTTCGGCGCTACCCCCGGCAGTTACTCAGCAGTTTGTGCGTGAGCTGGCGTGTGAGGCGGGCTTCACTGAAGCCGGCATCGTGGGGCTGCCGCATGCGCAGAGCGAAAGGGATGCGAAGCGGTTTACGGAGTTTATCGACCAGGGGCGCGCCGGCAATATGGCTTATCTGGCTCGGCGCGACGAAAAAAACGAGCTTTTGCGCAGCCGCATCGATCTCCCTTTCCCATGGGCGCGCTCGGTTGTGGTCTGCATGGCCAGCTATCACGCCGCTGCGCCGCTTTCGACGGCTGCGGCGAAGGCTGGCGCGGGATGGATCGCCCGCTACGCCTGGTCAGGGAAAACCAACGAGAAAGGCGAGACCCGCCCCAGCGACTATCACAAGGTCTTGCTCAAACGATTGCGAGCACTGGAAGCAGAGCTGCACGCGGCTTTTGGAGATTTTGAATGCCGGGCCTTTGTCGATACCGGCCCCATCGTGGAGCGCGCAGCTGCCCGCGCGGCCGGCCTGGGCTGGACCGGCAAGAACACCTGCCTGATCCATCCGAAGGCCGGGAGCTGGAACTTTCTCGCCGTGCTGGTCACATCGCTGGAAGTGCCGGCCGAAGCCGCGCCCCTGGCCGTGCCGGACCGCTGCGGAAGCTGCCGCCGCTGTCTGGATGCCTGCCCTACCCAGGCGTTGATTGAGCCATATCAGATGGACGCGACCCGCTGCATCGCCTATCTGACCATCGAGCATCACGGGGAAATAGAGGAGAGCCTTCGCCCCGGTATGGGACGGCAAATCTTCGGCTGCGATATCTGCCAGGATGTATGCCCATGGAACCGAAAGGCTCCCATCGGCAGGGAAGATTCGGAACTGCATCCACGCGAGGAGCTTGTCAATCCTGATCTTGGATGGCTGGCCGGTCTTGAACTGGCCGACTACGAGCGAATCTTCAACGGCTCGCCGGTGCGACGCGCAGGCTTCTGGGGTCTGCGCAGGAACATTGCCATCGCAATGGGCAACAGCGGTCTCAGGCGATTTGTCCCATGGCTGGAACGATGGGCCGAGCCCTACGCTGAAGCCCTCATGGATAGCGGCCCGGATACAGGGAGCCGGGCAGACCTGGATCGCGCGGCGGCTCGGGATTCGGCTCGTTGGGCGCTTGAACAATTCGCGCACGCCCAGCAGGAGCCGGAACGCGGAAGCAAATCCTTCAGTACAAAGTAATCGTTATTCCGGGCGAGTTACCTCGATGGCATTTAATCCTTTAGGTCCCTGCTGTAACTCGAATTCCACCGACTCGCCCTCATTGAGGGAACGATACCCATCTGCCTGAATCGCGGAGAAGTGTACAAATACATCCTCACCCGTAGAACGCTGTATAAATCCGTATCCTTTTGCCCCGTTGAACCACTTGACTATGCCTTTTTCTTTCACTGCCAATCTCCTTATGAGTAGCTGAAAAAAGAATGTGATCGAGGAATGTGCGATAACTGGAAGATATTGGCTCCAGAGACACCAAAAGCTACCAGTCGATCCCTGCATTGGGCGCGGCGGCAGCTCGGAGTGGATCCCGGAATGTAGCTGAGTCTGCGTCCTGTGCAGGAACTGCGGCTGCTAAAAGCTTTTAGCAATCCTGAATCACCCCCAGATGAGTGCTGTGCTCTGGTTATGTCAGGATTCGAATAAAAATGCAAGAAAAAAACCGCACCGGCGCGAGCCGCTCCGCCGCCGCTTGCTCCGGATCGCCTGTGTTTACGGGGCTAATAAATTGATCTCTGTTAGCATCGCAGTAAGGGTTCTGCATGCCGCCTATATCAACATCTGAGACTGAGGTCGACCCGCAGACGCCGCAATCTTCATCCATAGCCAAACCCGAGGTAGCACCGGCGACCATGCAGGCGGCAGCCGAGGGACCGCTCCCGATCTATGGATTCGAATGGCGCCGCGACGGCAAATTGCTGCTTCGCTATCTGCTCGACAGCGAGGTGCACACCTTCGCATTCAGCGTGGCAGCCAACGCCATTCTTTCGTTTATCCCTTTCATCGTGATGCTGTACACGATTGCGCATGGGGTATTGCATTCCCAACAGATGGTGGATTCGATCAGCGACTTCATCAAGTATCTGCTGCCTTCGAACCAGGACTGGGTTGCGGCGCACTTGGCGGCCGTGGCGCCGCGGCAGGGCGTGCGGGTTGTTTCGCTGCTGCTGATTCTGGTCTCCTGCACGGGCATCTTTCTGCCGCTCGAAGTGGCATTGAACCGATCCTGGGGAGTGGCCAAGAGCCGCAACTATCTGATGAACCAGTTGATCGCTCTGGGGCTGGCAGTGTGGATGGTGCTGCTCGGGCTGGGAAGCATCTTGCTCAATGCCGGAGAGCGCGTAATATTGCCTGCGATTTTCTTCGGCCACGTCGATAACGTTGCCTTTCGCTTTCTGGCGGAGTCCTGGCTTGGCATATCGACTTGTGCCGCGAGCATATTGTTGTTCTTTTCAATCTACTGGCTGCTGCCCAACCGCAGCTTGCCCTGGCGGCCTGTTTTGCGGGTATCGGCAGTCACCGGGCTGCTATGGGTACTGGCAAAATACGCATTCGTCGCACTGCTGCCGAAGCTCGATCTGCGAGGGCTCTATGGTCCATTCTCGGTCTCTGTCGGACTGCTGCTGTGGGCCTATGTCTCGGGGCTTCTGCTCTTCGCTGGTGCGCAATTCAGCGCGATGCGACATCACGGCGATCTATGCGCGGTTAGCGAAAA
This sequence comes from Acidobacteriaceae bacterium, assembly GCA_036271955.1. Classification (GTDB taxonomy): domain Bacteria; phylum Acidobacteriota; class Terriglobia; order Terriglobales; family Acidobacteriaceae; genus Acidicapsa. The sequence continues at coordinate 27,544 of DATAZR010000134.1, read as the reverse complement.
ACAGCGTTAGCACGGCCTGACCCCGCCTGGCTTGCCGCGCCGGGCGGAGACCTTCTGCGCTAGATAAACAACTCCCACTGTGCAGATTCGGCTGCGACCGAAGTCTCAGGCGGAATCGCGCTCCAGAGCGAGAGTAGACTCCGGGCTGATGAAGTGGATGAGCTCTCCGATATTGAGGTGGCGGGTCAGCGGGTGGCGCATCGGACTTTCGGGCTGGATTCGATACTGATTTCTTCGCCCGGATTTCGTAACCGATATATATCCAACAGAGGTAAGGTCGTCTACGATGCGCTGTACCGCGCGCTCTGTGATACCGATTGTGGCAGCGATCTCTCGCATGCGAACGTCGGGTTTTTGCGCGATGAGCATCAGTGCGAATGTGTGATTGGTCAACAGCGGGAAGTGGTGAGCGCTTTCTATAACAATCGATGGCAATTCGTTCATGTTAGCTCCTATAAGGGCGAACCACTAGGTAGCTGTAGAACTCGGCTCAAGCATAGTCAGGTAAAGATTGCTGGAATTCTACGCGCAATCGTAGACAGTGCGACAGCTATTTCCACGTGACACGCTGGAATTTTTCCCGAATCGCGGCGCAAACCGCATTCTGCCTGAATCGTTGCGTGTGACTGCAGCATTTCTGAGTACTTTCATGTTACTTATCGATCAGCGCCGAATAACTTCGCCAGCTCAAAAAGCTCAGGATTGAAACTACGCTCTGCCGACAAATCGTTGATACAGCAATCGAGCCGTTGTGCGAGGAGTGCCGTGCTGCGTAAAGTTGAGAATGGCGCAAGCCGCCCTGCGCCATTGCGTCTCACGTTGACGCAGCGCGTTGCTGGTAAATGTTCTGGTTCTCAGTGACGTGCGGTATCGCCCACTCAGAGTTGGAACTGCGGGAGCACAAACCGGATGAGGTCGCCAACGTTACGATGGCTTGCCAGCGGATGGCGCAAGCGCGCTTCGGGCTGAATTTCGTAGCGATTCCGGCGGCCGTCCTTGGTCACCAGAATGTATCCAGTCACAGTTAGATCGTCGACGATTCGCTGCACTGCGCGTTCTGTGATGCCGATTGTGGTTGCGATCTCCCGCATGCGTATATCTGGTTTTTCAGCAATCAAGACCAGAACGTGTGCATGGTTGGTGAGCATGGTGATGGAGTGCGTGCCTGGTTCCGATTTCGGTAAAGCAGCGATCATTGTAAAAGCCCCTCAAGGCAAAAAATGTAAAACAGGTGAAACAAGAATCACGAACAGGACTTCATGGAAGTCATCGCCGGGATGTTAAGACGCCAACCGGGGGTGGGATAGGTTGGTCATTGCCGATATTACTGCACCATCTGGGAAAATCGATCTAGTTGCGCCCTCTACTTATTACTAGATTCAGTGAGGGGGCGTCTCGTTACAAATCAGGACGCTCACGCAAATGGAATTCTATGCCAGTTCGATCTAATTTCAATAGGTCGATGAACCAAATCATACACACTCCAATGGAGTGAATCATAACGCGGGACCACCCCGTTCGATGAATGCCACAATTGGGGTATTCAACCGCATTGGCCGTGTGCCTTTGTTTAAGAAGCCAGGCGAAACGCCTTGATGACGATCGCATTGGGCTGCCGTCCGGTGGGCAGCAGGGTAAAGAGAGACCTGTCGCTGGTGCGGATCACCGCGACATCTCCGGAACGGGCATCGACACAAAACAACAGAGTGCCGCTGGAAGAGAATGCCAACCCATCCGGTCCGTCGCCGACGCGGAGAGGCATAGGGAGCGCGATGCGCTTGCCATCGTCGATCGAGTAGACGGAAAGCTCCCTGGATGCGAAGTTGCTGACATATAGCAGTGAGTTATCCGCGCTGACCAGGCCGTGTACCGGATGCGATCCCATCAGATAGGCGCCGCCGACATCGTCGGTGCCGGTCACCACTTCAGAGATGGTGTTGGAATCGAAGTTCGATACAAAGAGTTCGCCGCCATCAGGCTTGAGAGCGAGATGCACCGGCGACCTGCCAACGTCGAGCATAGCTTCGAGAGCATCTGGCCGGGCCGGTCCCGATGGATCGGCGCCCCGGGCCAAAGCGATGGCCATAATCTGGCGGCCGCTGGAGCAGGCAGCGAAGGCTTTGCTGGAGTCCGGCAGAATGACGGCATCGGTAGCGCCGGGGCAGCCCTCGATCACCTTGCGCACATGCGGAATTCCAGGCTGGCTGGTATCGAAGATACTTACGCTGTTCCCCAGCCGGTTGGTCACCACCAGCGTCTTGCCGTCAGGAGAGATGCGTGCGAGTCCAGGGCTTTCCCCGGCGCCGGCCACAGCGATTTCGCGGCGCGTATCGAGGTCGATGACGGAAACGGAGTTCGAGCCCGAGTTTGCCACGTAGGCCAGGTTGCCTGTGGCGTTCACATCGAGAAAGTAAGGCTGGCGATGCACGGGAATCGTTGCGACCACGGCGTTCTTCTCGGCATCGATGACGGAGATGGATCCATTGCCCTGCGCCAAGCCGGAGTTCACCACGTAAATCTCGTTGCGCCTGGGATTGGCCGTTACTCCGCTGGGATTCTGGCCTACCTGGATTTCGCGGTCGAGCCGGACATGCACCACATCGTAGACGGAGACCGTGTTGCTGCCTCCGTTGCTCACATAAGCGAACTCGCGGTAGTTTGCCGGATACTCAGGAAAGTCATGGTTGCGGCAGGCGGAAAGAGCCAGCATGCCGCACGCAATGGCCATGCCGAGCAGAGTCCTTGCGGCGCTGTTGGCGGCAATGCTCACGCGGTCGCTGTTCCTACGTGAATTCCGCGAGGGACGCTGCGGTGCAGCACAGCGGCAATCTGCTCCAGTTCATCCATCATGCCGGCGAACTGCTCGGGATAGATGGACTGAGGCCCATCGGAAAGGGCCTTTTCCGGCTGGTGATGCACTTCGACCATGATTCCGTCCGCTCCTACAGCAACCGCAGCGCGAGCCATGGGAACCACCTTGTTGCGCTTGCCGGTGCCGTGGCTTGGGTCGACCAGGATGGGCAAGTGACTGAGCCGCTGCACTGCCGGAACGATGCTGAGGTCGAGCGTGTTGCGGGTGTGGTCGGCAAAGGTGCGCACACCGCGCTCGCAGAGAATTACCTGGTAGTTGCCTTCGCTCATGACATATTCTGCTGCCATCAGGAACTCATCGAGCGTGGCCGACATGCCGCGTTTTACCAGTACCGGTTTGCGTGTCTTGCCAGCCTTTTTCAGCAGGGAAAAGTTCTGCATGTTGCGTGCGCCGATCTGGATCACGTCGGCATATTGAACGACTTGCTCGAGGGTCTCGTTATCGATGGCTTCGGTGATGATGCGCATGCCGGTGCGCTCGCGAATCTCGGCCATGATCTCAAGCGCTTCAAGACCCAGACCCTGGAAGGCGTAGGGGGAAGTTCGCGGCTTGAATGCGCCGCCGCGGAAGAACTGGGCTCCGGAAGCCGCTACCTGATCGGCAATGGCAAAGGCTTGCTCGCGCGTCTCGATCGAGCAAGGGCCGGCTACGATGGCTACGGAGTTGCCGCCGCCGATGATCGCGTCCGTACCCGGAAAGCGGATGACGGTGTCTTCTTCTTTGACATCGCGGCTGGCCAGCTTGTAAGGCTTGGAGACTCGGATGACTTCGGCTACGCCAGGCAGGAATTCGAGGTTGCCTCGATCCACTTCTCCCTGGTTACCGGTGATGCCAATGGCCGTGCGCTGCGCTCCGGGCAGGGCATGCGCTCTGAAACCTAATTGTTCGATATGATTGCAGACCGCCTGAACCTGTTCAGGCGTCGCCTGTGCTTTCATCACTACCAGCATTGCCGATCCCTCAAAGAGTGAGTCTAATTGGCGGCTGGAAGGAAGGGCAATCTCGGATAGAACAACTTTGAAGCTCGAGGGTTGAGATTATGCTCAGGGCCGGGATGGAATCTGCCAGGCTGAATCTGGCGTTCTCGCTAGGGAAGCGCTGTTATTCGGGGTTGTTTTCCGAGGTTCCAGAGAAGGCAGCGACAATGGCGGGGCTGATTACCATGAGGACGAAAGTCAGGCCGATAAGAAGGTCATGCATTGGGGGAATCTCCTCTGTGGGGTTCGTAAGAACTTGTCCACAACCCAAGGATGACTCAAGTAACGTGATTCTTGAATAGCACTCGTACTCTGTTTCAAATCAAAACAGTGTTATGGCGTTTGCCCCAAAGGTGGGAGAGCGAGTTGCGCATTCGGCGAAGACATTGTGGGAACCGTTCAGGTCACGGGCGGTTCCCACGGAGGCAGATTCCTCAGTAGCCGGGCCCGGGCGCTCCGCGGCGCTGCAGGACCTGGTCGTATCCGTCGCGAAAGCCGTGGCGGTAGTCCTCAAATGCAGGCGGAGGGACAGGGGGCTTGCGGAAGCGAGGATGGCGCGCCACATCCGGCGGGCGCCCTGAGGCGAGATCGCGGCGGGCAGCCTCGATGCCGTCATGAAAGCCCTGACGGGCAATCTCTGTATAAGCAGGCGCTGGGGGATAATAGGCGACTGGCTGCGGATGCGAACATCCAGCGAGCGCAAGGGGCAGCAAAAAAGCTGATAAAGCAAGCAGGCTTTTCCGCATGGGGACTCCTCGAAGGGGGATTTTCGATCCTGCGCTGCTCTTCTCCAACGAGAGCGCGCTGGTCTCAAACTGGAACCCCTGGCTCCAGAAGAAGTCGCGGATGGTAAGTCGAATCGAGGCTGTTGTTAGGTCGGGTGGGGGTCGGGAGAAAGATCGATTGAGAAATCGATTCGTGCCCGGCTTGTTGCAAATGTCAGGCCTGCAGAGGGCTCCGGTCAGGCCAGCCGATTATTCGGGGTTGCTCTCGGAAGAGCCGGAAAATGCAGCTACGATGGCGGGGCTGATGACCATGAGAACGAAAGTGAGGCCGATTAGAAGATCATGCATTGGGGGAATCTCCTTGGTGGGGTTCGTAAGAACTCGTCCACAACCCAAGGATGACTCAAGTAACAGGATTACGAAATCACACGAACACGCAGTCGGTAATCAATATCGTGTCATGCCCAATGACACAAATAGGTCAGATCGAAATAACAACGCGTCTGCCCTTGCCAGGAGCACAGAACTCCCGAGAACTCCTCAGTATCCCGGCACCGTGCGGATGAACTCAGCGGCAGTGCCCGAAGCCGCGTCGACGAAGTGCACATCCGATGGATCGCGCCGGGGTGTATCGACCGAAAAGACGATCAATGGATGCTCGAGGATCTCGGGAAAACCATGCACAGTGCCGCGCCGGAAGAACTGCACCTGGCCGGGCCCAAGCTCCGCGGGTTCATCCGAACCCAGTGCAAACTTTGCTCGGCCACGAATGATGAGCAGATACTCATCGCAGCCCGTGTGATAGTGGGCAGGAACAGCGGAGTAAACGCGGAAGAGGCGCGCACTGGCGGCTGGCTCGTCTGTGAGCCGCAGATCGAGCAACATCGTCTCCGCAGATTCCGGCAGTGTCGCTGCCAGCGCATGCAGATCAAATCTGCCATTTGTGCCGGGAACCAGAGAAATTGTTTCTTCGGGCATAGCTCTCCTTTTGCCGGGCCTCAGACGGGCGGCCAGACGAATCAATCTGTGCTTCAGGAGATGATGCAGCAGGAAAGGAGATTCGCATTCAGTCGAGAAATCTGCAGTATCGCTATCGTGGCTCGACCGGTCCCGATAGAAAAAGCCTTATCTCAAATGCTCCCGGTAATCCGTTCCGAGGGCAATCGCGGGGATGACACACACCGTAAGGAAACACGAGCGGAAATTTCCGGCCGTCCCGGCGTCTTCACAGGCTCTAACAATGGCCGAATCGATCGAAGGCCAATGCATCAGCGATGAAAGATCAGAGCGGAATCGGCATAGATATACCCGGTGTGAATTCTGGGAGGTCGGATTTTCTTAATTAAAAATCCGGCTGGATTAAAATCCAGCCCGACATCCTCGCCGCTGGGTACAGTTGTGCTGATTCTGTTCTAGTCGAACTTGGATTCAGTGGTGCCCGCCCTGGCGGCGACGACGGCTGGGGCTACAACCATTCCAATAAAAGCAAGAGCGATAAGCAGGTCATGCATCGGGGTAGTCTCCTGTGGAGATGAGTTGTTCTCTTCCACACCCTGATCATCGTCCTGATTGGAAAATTCTTAAATCCCACGAAAACATCGGAGGTAATCGAAACGGTGTTACCCGAACACCCACCTTGGTGTTAGGCGTCCGCGGAACTTCCAGTGACTATGGTCTGGAATGGGTGCCGCTGCGCATGCGGCTGCGCTGCCTCTGCCATTTCGCGGCCATCCAAAGCAGGTAACCGAGTTGGAGCGCCCAGGTGACGCAATATGCCGCTACCAGAAATTTATGTCCCATGCCTGCTGCTCCCATTGCCTATTCCGAGAGAAGTTAGAAGATCGGTTTCAGTCCGCCGCCAGCGCGGCAACAGCCTCTGCATTGTCGATCGCCTGTTGACGCCGTTCCAGGTGGATCCGGATTGCGAGAACGGCCAGTCCCCAGACAGCCCATGCCAACACGTTCCAGCCAAGGGCCGCAGCGATCGGAGGCGCCATTCCGGATTCCGGGCCGCCGCCAATGACTGGGGAAGGATGCTGCGTCCGCCAGATGCGATTGGCGAGGTAATTGATAGGCATATCGAGAGCGCCGAAGACCGCCAGCACGGCGGCCAGCGCCTGCATCTCAGAGCCGGCTGCGAAGCGCCGCACCAGCAGGTAGCTCACGTAGATCAGCCACAGGATGAGGCTTGTGGTAAGCCGGGCATCCCATGTCCACCAGATGCCCCACACGGGCCGCGCCCAGAGCGGGCCGGTGACGAGATTGATGGTGCAGTAGAGCGTGCCGACTTCTGCACCGGCGAGCGCCCAGGCGTCCGCCGCGAGCGATTTTGCCGGGTTGCTGCGCCGCCAGGCGAGCACCAGCATGGAGGCTACGAAATTGATGCTGAAGAAGAGATAGCAAAGTATGCCGTGCGGCACATGGTAATAGAAAATCCTTTGCACCTCGCCCATGGTGGCTTCGGTGGGGGCAATGTAAATAGCTTGATAGAAGCCCCACGCCATCAGAGCCAGGATGCCGAGCACGGCCGGAAATATAAGCAGCTTTTTCATCGAATCCTATGCCTCTCAGGAATGGAAGGCTGGCATCAGTTTAGCTCTTTTGCGTCTCACTCGGCTTCCAGCACAGTGTCGAAGAGCAGAAGGCTCACCGTGGTGAAGATGATGTCGTAGCAGGCCAACATCTTGATCCAGAGCTGATCCGGATCGCTGTTGTCTCCGGTGAGGATGGTCTTGACTGCCAGCACCATGGCCAGCAGAGCAGGCAGAAAGATGGGGAAGAGGACCAGCGGCAGCAGCAGCTCCCGATTGCGGCTGCGAATCGACAGCGCGGCAAAAAACGTTCCGTTTGAAACCAGCGCCCACGTTCCCAGTGGTATCACCAGAGCCAGCAGACGCGCATCGCCCAATGGATGGAGGTTGTAGAAGATGAAAAAGATCGGCGCCAGAACACACTGCACGAGGGTGACAAAGCAAAAGTTCGTCAATACTTTGGCCAGAAAGATCGCCGCGCCTCCGCCGGGAGTCATGCGTAGGGCATCGAGCACCTGATGACGGATCTCACGCGCCCAGGCCTGGTTCAGCGCCGAGACGCTGGCGAAGAGAGTGGCGACGCAGAGCACGCCGCCTGCAATTTCGCGCGAAGCATCCAGCGTGGGGTCGAAGGCCATGCTGAAGAGCACCACCACCAGCAGCGCAAAGAAGAGCATGGAGTTGATGGCCTCGCGCGACCGCCACTCGATGCGCATGTCCTTGCGCAAGTGAGCCCACACCAGGGCCGCCCAGCGAGCGTTAGAGCTGGTCTGCAGCGGTTGGTCCATCATGAGCCGGCCTCTGGCCTGGGCCGTTCCGGGCCGGACTCTTTGGTCAGGTCGGCAACCGTGGCTTCGGCTGCCCGCAGGTAGTCCGCCGGGGCGAGGATCAACTGTGTGCCGCGCACCCCGGCAGAGACGCTGATCTCGTCGAACAATTCAATTGTCTCGTCGGCGAAGACTGGATAGGCTTTCTTCGCTCCGAAGACGGTCACCCCTCCGCGAATATAGCCGGTGAGCGGCTGCACGTCCTTGAGCGAAACCATCTCGGCCTTGCGCACACCTGCGGCTCGGGCCAGCTTCTTGAAATCGAGCTCGGCGTCGCCCGGAATCACGGCGAAGAAATATCCGCCAGTGCCATCGGTTGTGAGCAGCGTCTTGAAGACCTGCTCGGCGGGCATGCCGATCTTGCGCGCTACAGTCGTCGCGGTCAGGTCTTCGGGGTCGACATCGTATTCGCGCAGGGAATAGGCGATGGCGAGGCCGTCGAGAAAACGGGCTCCGTTGGTCTTGGCCGCGCCGCTCTTCATTGCGACTGACTCCCTTCGGTAATCGACTCCAGCCTGCCGGCGCGCAGGGTCAAAATTGCGTCGGCGATGGGCGCGGCGAGGTCGCGCTGATGGGTGGTAAGCAGAATCGTCCGGTTGGCAGAGCGGAAGCGCGCCAACAGCTGCACCATCTGGCCGACGCTCTCGACATCCATGTTTGAAAACGGCTCGTCGAGCAGCAGCAGCTCCGGTTGCGAAAGCAGCACGCGCGCCAGTGAGGTTCGCTGGCGCATGCCCTGCGAATACTGACCAAGCGTGCGCGGCAGCGCCGGGTCAAGCCCGACCTGGCGCAAAGCATCTTCCGGCTGAAGGCACGCATGCCCCTGGTAAAGGCTGCGGAAGTAGCGAAGGTTTTCGACGCCGGTGAGCTCGTCGTAAAGCATGGGCGCATGGCTCATGTAGCCGATGCGATGGCGCGCTGTGTGGGGATCGAGTTCGCCGAAGACAGTGACCTTACCAGCCGAGGGTCGAAGCAGTCCGGCGAGGATGCGCAGGAGTGTCGATTTCCCCGCGCCGTTCTCGCCCAGCAACACATAGCAGCGGCCGGGCTCAAACTCCGCCGTCATCTGGCGCAGCGCCGCAAATGAGCCGAAAAGCCGCGATACGCCTTCCAGCCGCGCCAGAGGAGTAGCGCACACGGCGCGGTCTGGCCGCACTTCCCCTTGCGAAGCCTGGATGTATGGTTCTGTCGGCACTTTCCGATTGTAGTGGCTGGGGGACTCTTGAATCAGGCGCGTTTGTCCGGCATCGCGGCAGCGGTCTTTGCCGGAGCCTGCCCGGGCTGTGCGTTTCCTGGCTGTGCGCTTCCGGGAGCCGGCGCGTACTTCGACGCGCACTTGGCCTGTAGCTGCGTCGCGTGGAAGACCCCGTCGGCGCCGTACGTTCCAATGGCCAGCGCCTGGGCATCGCCCTTGAAGGTATCCGGCGGCGGCTCGGAGCCCTGGTAATTGACCGTCACCGAGCGCGGATTGGCAGTCGCTTTGGGATTGTGGCTTTCGAACTCGGTGAGCACGAAGGTGACGTGGGCGCCGCTTTGCTGAATCGTCTCCGGCTTGACGAAGCCCTCGACGCGCAGGTGCGACTGGTAGGCCTTGGGTCCCATGGCCTGCATCTCGGGCACGGTGACGTAATAGCTCTTGCCCGCTGCCGAACCGGTGTAGGCCAGGTAGCCGATGGCGCCCAGGATAATCGCCGATGCGATGCCGATGCGGATCTGCTGCGTCGAAAGCTTCATTTCTACCCCGTATTTCATGGCATCCGCAGATTTGAACTGCTACGAGAGGCCAAGCTCTACTCTACGAGCCGATGGGAACGGGGGTCAAACGAAACGAAACTGCGAAACGAGTATGGAGGAGAGTATCTGGTTGGAATAGGAATGCAAGCAAAGGAAGGCGGGAAAGAAAAGAGCTGGCCACACACAAAAGCTCAGAGAGATTGTGCGTGTGGCCAGGGGGAGGGTAAGTTGAAAGTTTTTGAAAGCGGTTGGCGAAGCGAGGGCCTTCCGGGGGAGGGAATTTCCTCGAATCGGCGTTGGGGGAGCCTTGCGCGGTTTATCGGCCGCGAAAGGGAAAGCGTGAGCGGTCTTCGTCCCTCGCGAATTTGGGGGAGGACGCGACGATGGCGGGGGAGGCGACCATCGCAACGAAGACCAGAGCGATTAAAAAGTCATGCATCGGAAAAGCCCCATCTTTCCAGCATCCAGTGAGCATACCCCGGCTCCTCAACCACATCGGTAACCACCAAAGCGCTTCTGGATGTCTTTAGTAATGTTACTTTGCCTGATCTCGAACACAGAGTCCAGTTAAAAAGCAAAGTTTCTGAGAACTTTTGTAGCAGCAGTCTCTCCGCCAAAGTTGTAACGAATTCGCGCGTTTTGGGTATATGGAATAGGCCGTCCGATCACCCTGGTACGGATCGGGATGAAGATGTATCTATATGAAGGTGAATAGCTTATCCAAAATGAAAGTGGGCCTCTGACGCGGAGGCCCAGGGATAAGGAAGCTTGCCGAAGGACCGGTTATTCAGCGCCTTCAAGAGTCGCCGCAGCGCGATTCAAAGCTTGTGTCAGCACATCCAGCTGCTGAGAGGCGGTTGCAGGGTCTTTGGCGTCCAGGGCTTCGTTCACTCCCGGAATCACCACGGCGGCATAGCCGGTGTATTCGCCCGGCGCGTAGATGGTGTGCTTGTACCAGGCGCGGTTGGGCAGCCCGGTTGAAGAGATGAAATCCGCCTCGGTATCGCGAAGCAGGGTATTCAACTGCGCGGGCTTGGTGCCGGGATTGAGTTGCCGGCTATGCACCGCCTCGGCAGCCTTGGTAAATCGCGCCGAAGCAGCCTCCGCCGGCTCGAAGTCCAATCCTCTCGCTGCACTTTTGCGTTTGGCGGAGTCGAGGTAGGAGGTAATTTCCTTGCCGTATGTTGCGTAGTCATACGGCAGGACGTCAGAGTCCGCCATGTGCAGAGCTTCCAGTCCCAGGATTCGCGCCATCTCCTGCAGGTAAACAAAGCTGGGATCGGCATTCTGCGTGTACCATGCGTAGTTGTCGAAGACCGAGTGATACACGCCATACGGTCCGTGCGAACCGATGTCAGTCGAGGGCACGCCGATATGTTGCAGAAAAGGGGTGAAGTCGGAACCGCTGCCGAGATCGCCGACTGGGATGTCTTCGCTGGGCGCATTGGCACGGTCGACATGCCCGGTGTTGCCGGGGTCGCTCGACTTCGCGGCGGAGCCGGTCAGGGCAAGCTTCCACTGGTAATACACGGTGCCGCCCTTGGGGCTGGGAACCTCCTGAGTAACTTCGCGAATGAACTGCTTGAGCGAGGGCACGGCCTCCGCGCCGAACTCCGTGCCAGCCACGGCCACGTCGACATTGAAATAGGCCACAGCGTGTTCGAGAGCCTTGGCGTGCTCTTCGGTCCACTCGGTCGAACCAATCAGGCCTTCTTCTTCCGCATCCCAGCTGCCGAAGACGATGGTCCGCTTGGGTTTCCATCCGCTCTTGAGCAGTGCTCCGAAGCCGTGTACTGACTCCAGCATGGCGGCAGTACCGCTGTTGGGGTCTACTGCGCCGTAGACCCAGGCATCGCGATGGTTGCCGACGACCACCCAGTTGTCTGGATACTCGGTTCCCTTGATTCGTCCAATTACGTCCCAGATCGTTCGGACCTGGTAATCCTGGTCCGAGATCAGGTGCACGCTTACACCGCTGCCGCCCACGTGATAGCTGAAGGGCAGGGCTCCCTGCCAGCCTCGGGGTACATTCGGACCCTGCATCGCCTTCAGGATCGGTTCGGCATCGTGGTAGCTGATGGGCACCGAGATAATGCTGGGCTGGTTGCCGGTCTTTAAGGGATCGAGCCGCGCCGAGTCGGGCAGATCGACGGTGGAGGCGACACCGGGTGTCTCTGGATCGCCGGGGTACTTGAAGAGATATTGCACCGAGCCGCGCTGCACAGCCGACTCCGGCCGCCACGGCCCATTGGGATAGGCGTCGCCCTGATAGTAGCCGTCGTCCTGCGGGTCGGAGTAGATCAGCACGCCGATGGCTCCGCGCTGCTCGGCGATGTAGACCTTGACTCCGCGAAAATTCGCTCCATAGCGAACCAGTACGATCTTGCCGTGCAGGTCGATGTGCTGAGCGGCAAGCTGGTCATAGTCTTCAAGCCGCCCATAGTTAGCGTAGACGACCTCACCGGTCACGTCGCCCGATCCTGATGAGCCATTGAAGGGCATCACGACTCGCGGATCGTCCTGGAAGGGATCACTCGAAACGTGCTCGGGAGCAGGGCCGCTGGAGAGCAGCACGCCCTGGTCGGAATGGGCTTCGAAACTCACTTTGCGCGGCTGGTTGAGCAGCACCCGGTAAGGAACGATCTTGGTTTCCAGGCCGGCGGCGATGAACTTCTGCGCGACATATTCAGCGGTCTCGTGATCCTCGGGCGTGGCGGCCATGTGCGGCTTGGCGGTGAGCACCTTGAGATGCTGGCCAGCGAGCCTCGCGTCCGGAACAGCCAGGAATTGGGCGTCGATCTTTGCCTGCCGGGTGAAGTCGACATATCCAAATACAGCCTTCGATGAAACGGAGGCTGCATCCTGCGGGCTCGCTACCGTGGCCGACATAGCAAAGATGCCTACAGCACAAGACAGAGGAAAAATTCTCGCGACAGAAGTTGGATTGGAAACGCGGCGCGGAAGTAGCTGCATGGGCGAAATCCTCAGCGAAATTCGATTGTAATTGCCATGAAAGCATCAGCTTACACCAGCAGCTAACTGCTGCCTTGTACGGGCCGATCCTCCGCCTGTCGCGCGAGCAAATCCTGCGATTCGCCGAAAGGCACTTTTGTGGACCGGATTCCACGTTTGTTCTCCTTGACAGATCAAATGGGGGATTGGTAATTTTTGGCGGTTGTCCTACTTATGTACACGTAGAGTTTGAGGGGATCTATAACGATGGAGAACTCCGGTAATCTGACCGCTGAGAGCGGTTTAAGCAATTGGTCTGTTGCAGAACGGTACACACCGGCAGCATGTCGAGCACTGGAATACGCCAAGCGGGAAAGCCTTCGCCGGGGAGCTTCGGCGATCACCGTGGCGGATCTGCTGGCCGGACTCGGTGTCGACGAGGACTCCCGCGCCGAACGGACAGGTTCGCTCAAGGCCAACGCTTTCTATCTGCGCTGGCTCACCGGGTTGCCGGCGTTGCCGGCCGCTGCCGCTGACTCGATCGAGCTTTCTATTGAGGATCCCACTGACTTTCCCCGATTTGCCAAGGATCTGATTGGCGAGTGGCTGGAACAAAGCCGCCTGGAACTGGATAACGAAGCCAGGCGCGCTATCGGGTTTGCCCTGGCAGAAGCCGATCGGGACCGAGAGTATTGGATCGACTCCGATCACCTGCTGCGCGGCATTTTGCGGTTTCCGAATCGCGCTCATTTTGCGATCCTGAAAATAGAAATCAATCTTGCTTCCGCTCGCGCCGCTTCCCGGAACGACCGCCGCGCCTTTCCGCCACACCAGACGCCAAGCATCAAGGTGGTGAAATACCTGGTTCGCAAGCATCTTGCCCTCTGGGTTCCGCCCATCCTGGGGCTGGCCTGCTATCTCTACATCCTGATGCAGGGAGTAGGATTGACCGCTTCGCCGCTGGCCCGGTAGCTCGTTCCAACAGAAATCACTTCTGGCCTTCGGAAGCCGACTCGTTTCGATAGTTCGCGCTCAGCGTGTTCTTCTGTTTCGCAATGGGCAGCAGTGTGGGATAGAACTGGACAAAGGTCGTATCCACCGCCGCGTGCTGCTGATGGCAGGTGTAGCAGGCAGCGGTCTGGGGAAACGGCGTGGCTTTGCTTTCGCTGGCTACATCGAAGAATGCCCATTTGCCTGGAAAGCGGCTTTCGTCTTTCACATGAAGCTCCAGGCCCATGAGGCCGCCGCTTTGAAAATGTCCGGACTTGTTGATCGAGCCTTTGCTTTCGGCGCCACGCGTCTCCAACACCATGACCGTCTTGTCCGGCCAAGTTCCAGTGGCAACAAAGGCCCGGTATGCCTCCGGATTCACGAAGACATTGTCGAACATCGACATGTCGGCGCTTGCTTTGGGCGCGTAGCTCATATCGAGTCCGCTGGTGAGGTAAATCCACTCGCGATACTGCAGCGGCGGAGTCAGATTGCCATCCTTGTCATACGCAGGCGCGTACGCATCGTCGAGGGGAGCGTAGGCGGCGGGAATAACGGGGTTGGCAGCCGCAGCTACGGGAGCGATGCGATGCGAAAAATCCAGGGTTAGTAATACTGTCAAAAAACAAAGCGAAAGACAGGTAAGGGCGAGCGTTCTGGCGTGCAAATCGCACCTCCGGTTGTCTACCACTACGCGTCCAGCCGCATAGTGGTTCCGTCCGTGTTTCCGGTGGCGCTGGCTAGGCAACACACGGGCCGGGCTTCAACTGCGTTCCGGCTGCTGTAAATCGGGTTCAGGCAGCTACCGGCTGCGCGCAGTGGGAGCAGCGCTTTGCGGCCAGCGGAATCTCGCTGAGGCACTCTGGGCAGGTCTTGGTTGGCGGAGGGGCGGGAGCCGGTGGCGCGGGCGGGTTGAACTTCTTGAGCAGGTATTGCATCGGCATCACGATCGCAAAGTAAATCGCCGCCGCCACGAGCATGAAGTTGATTGCCGCATTCAAGGTCTTGCCAACGTGAATATCCCCCGGCGCGACGTAATTGGCGGGCAGCGGGTTGGGCGGAGGTGGCACTTGATGCAGCACCGGAATGTGAATTACGAGGGTGGAGAAATCCGGCGCACCGATCAGTGCCGAAATTACTGGCGTAATCACATCGGCAGTTACCGATGCAGTAATGGCTCCGAAGGCTCCGCCGATAATCACGGCAACGGCCAGATCAACCACATTGCCGCGCAAGATAAAGTCTCGAAATCCCTTCAGCATTGGCAAATTCTCCTTCACACTCAAGATGCTTGCTCGCTCATCCTACAAGCTGAGGCCGACGATGGAAAGAACGGAATAGCACTTCTTAGCCGGCTCAAAGAATCGCCGAGGAAAATGGCGCAAGCAGCAAAAACGAGATCATGAGCAGGATCATCAGGTCGCAGTAAAGCAGCAGCAACACTCCGCCGTGATAAAAACTCCACCGTTTCCGCAGGCAACGAGCCGTGTCCCAGGTAGCAGCAGAAGCCGCCAGCAAGGGCAGGATTAACCACAGAGACACATGTACTTCGGGGAAACCCGAGAGCCGGAAACTCACCCAAAGCGAAGCCAGGGCCAGCAGTGTGCCGCGTGCCAGCGATTTCTGTCGCAGGTGAAAGATGGGGAAGCGGCTGCGCACTGCACTCTACTCTACGGCAACCGGACAGGAACGAATCACCGGGCTCAAATCCCTCGGCATCGATCCTGACGATGTTCGAGGCCTCGCCGGCTTACTCCAGGATGAGTTGCCGCCGGTGACCTGCACCGCAAGAGGAAGCGACTCCAGCAAGCAGAAGCCATCAAGATGGGTCATTTCCAATCTAAGCCTACTCGATCGGCGAGTTAAAGGGATGCACTGTGCTCGCCGATGAGAGAAAGTAAATCCTCTCCCCAAAAGACGAGGAAAACCAGGCGACCGCTGGCCGGCCCTTGCGGGCACAGGGGGTATTTTTGCGCGTTCTTCACAATAGTCATCGGATTCTAAGAATGGGAGTGCGAATGCATTTCCATGTGCGGCTTCTTCTTTTTTCCATTGTTGCACTCATGGCGACAAATGCTTCGGCTCAGGTCGCGTTCACCGGATCGCAGATGGCGCTTGCCAACGGAACGTGGTCAGGTCCGGCTGCGACGTCGGTAGATGGCAAAGGCAATGTCTTTATCGCCGACCGAGGCAACGACCGCATTGTGATGCTCACGCCCACTGCTACAGGCTTCTCTGCTCCAGTCGTGATTTTTAGCGGACTTTCCACTCCGTCCGGCGTCGCTGCGGATTGGAACGGGAACGTCTTCGTCTGCGATACCGGCAACGACCGCATCGTGAAGCTGCCATTGGTGAATGGTGCGTTCGGCAGTGCAATAACTATCGCGGCAGGTTTTAACGGCCCAATCGGAATCGCAGTCGATTCGGCCGACAACCTCTATGTTGCGGATACCGGCAACAATCGGGTTGTCGAGCTACCCTTTCTTGGCGCCGCGTATGGCCCCGCGGTTTCGGTAAGCTCCGGCCTCAATGCGCCAATGGGAGTAGCTGTGGATGCGAACAAAAACCTGTTGATCGCAGACACTGGCAACCAACGGGTCATCCGTGAGCCCTATACCGCCGGCTCCTATCCCACGCAGCAGATTGTCGTGGCGAACACGGTAAAACCAGTAAGCGTCTCCGTCGATAAGAACGGCAACCTCTATCTGGCCGACAGCATCACCAGCCGGGTCATTGAGATGACATGGTATGCGGCTGGAAACCGCTTTCTGAGTCAACTGGTGCTGGGATCTGGATTCATTACACCGGCTGGCGCGGCGCTGGACGCCAACGGAAATGTGTATGTTGCAGATTCGGCAAGCAGCCAGATCTTTGAGCTGGTAAGTACAGGCATGACCTTCAACTCCTTGAACGTAGGATCTACAGGGGCCGAACTTACATATAACTTCAATATCTCCGCAGGAGTTACTGTCGGATCAGTAAGTATTTTTACGCAAGGCGCAGCCGGCAAGGACTTTGTCGATGCTGGGGGAAGCAGCTGTGTCGCACAGACTTATGCAGTATCCACATATTGCAGCGTCAATGTCGCATTTACTCCTCTTGCCTCGGGTACTCGAACCGGCGCGATTGTCTTGGCGGATACAGCTGGAAATTCTTTGGAAACTACCTACATCTCGGGAATGGGGCTAGGACTGCAGCTAGCTGTTTTCCCAGGGACTCTAACTACATTTGGCACGCAACTCAGCAAGCCATCCGGCGTAGCTGTCGACGGTCTGGGCAATCTGTATATCGCAGATACCGGCAATAACCGTGTTGTCGAACTACCTTGGACGGGCAGTGGCTATGGCCCACAATTTACCCTTCTTCAGAGCGGCTTGATCAATCCAATGGGGCTCGCGATCGATGGAGCCGGCAACCTCTATATTGCCTCCAATGGCAACGACAAGATCGTGAAGCTGCCATGGGTGGGAACGGGGTTTGGGGTATCGATAAAGATTGGCACGGGATTCAGTGGGCCATCGGCAGTGACAGTGGATTCGAAGGGTTATCTTTATGTTGCCGATACTTTGGACGCCCGAGTCGACCAGTTCACCTGGACCGGAACCGCCTATGCGAATGAGGTTGCGGTAGGCAACAATCACCGGGCTCCGACCGGTATCGCCGCGGACGGAAATGGGAACGTGTACTTCACGGACCTTATCAGAATCAGATATCCGAGGTCCCCTGTTGTGTAAGTCATTACGCCACTCAGGTCGACATGAACTCCGTTCAAACATCCTTTCCCTCAGCTGTTGCCGTGGATGAAAACTCGAATCTTTACATTGCCGACACCAACAATAATCGAGTCGTTCTGCTGCCCTGGTCTGGAAGTTCTTACGGTAAGCAGATTACGATTGCCAGCGGATTCAACGCTCCCGGAGGCATCGCGATTGACGGAAACAGCCAACTCTTTGTGGCGGACTCCGGCAACAATCGTATCGTCAGGATCGATCTCTCCTCCCCTGCGCCCATGAATTTTGCTAATGCATATCTTGGCTCAGCAAGCCCCGATGGACCGCAGATTGCACAGGTCCAAAATATCGGCAATCAACCTATCAGCATAAGTTCGCTTAGCTACCCAGCAGATTTTCCTGAGTCCCAGGGAGTCAGTACACCATGTCTCACGAATAGCTCAGTCAGCCCAGGCGAGTTCTGCGAGATGGGAGTCGTATTCACTCCGCAGAAATCCGGAGCGCCATTGAAAGAGGCAGTTCAAATTACAACATCGACAGCCTCCTCTTTACAGTGCGAGGTTACGATAGATGTAACTGGAACAAGCCAGGGAAAGCTCTCGCAGTCGATAACTTCCACCGCTCCATCCGGACTTACTTACGGTGTCACGCCGTTCTTTCTTTCCGGGACGGCAGAATCGGGTTTACCAGTGACCTATACCGTGGTGAGCGGACCTGCCGTGCTGCAAAACGGCGGCAAGGCGCTTCGTATTACTGGAGCCGGAACAGTGCAGCTCGCCGTGGATCAGTCAGGCAACTCGACTTACTGGGCGGCAAACACATTGAATGTATTCTTTACAGTCGCGCCCGCAACCCTGACGGTTACCGCTGCCAACCCGACTGTTTACTATGGATCGGTTCCCGCAAGCATCGGCTACGCCATCACCGGTTTTGTCAATGGAGATACGGCTCTGACCGCACTTACCGGGAAGCCATCCATCACGAGTACAGCCTCAAACACAAGCCCCGTGGGAAGCTATCCTGTCGTCGCGACGCAAGGCACCCTTGCAGCGCCAAACTATGTATTCTCCTACCCTCCCGCCACATTGACAGTGGCCAAAGCTCGTCTCAATCTCGAAGTCAGCTCGGTGATCCGCTATTACGGTTCACCCATGAATCCACTTACTTGGTATTTGGTAGGTTTTGTCAATGGTGATACTGCGGCCCTGGTCACAGGAGCGCCGATCCTGAGCACTGAAGCTAATTCTGGATCCGCGGTAGGGACTTATACGATCACTGTGTCGCCGGGGACTCTGAGCGCTGCTAACTATTTCTTCACCGGCAGCACCGGTGTCGTAATTGTGAACCCTGGCATTATCACCATCACTCCGGCCAGCCTGTCCATGATTTATGGCGCACCGGTTCCGCAACTTACTTACTGGATCTCAGGCCTGGCCAATGGAGACTCGCCCGACGTAATTCATGGGAGTCCAGTGCTATCGACAACAGCCGGTCTCCATCCTGGGTCTGGAACGTATATGATTACGTGCCAGCTGGGAAGTCTCAGTGCGGTGAATTACACATTCCGGCTTTCTACTGCCATACTTACCGTCAACAAGGCTCCCTTGATACTGGCTCCTGTGAATACGACAATGGTGTATGGCAGTAAGATTCCGTTCTTCACTTACACTCTCATCGGGTTTCTGAACGGAGATACCTCTGCGACAACCGTAACTGGCGCACCGGCACTCTTCACGCCTGCCAACTCCGCTTCAAAGCCAGGGACGTACATGATTACGAGCGGGATGGGAACATTGCAGTCTGCCAACTATCGCTTCAGCCTGGGCACAGCGGCGCTGGCGATTGGAAAATCTACGCTGGTTGTGACCGTCACTCCAGTTTCCAAGACTTACGGGGCGGCGCTGCCGTCGCTGACCTATAGCTTTAGTGGATTGCTGAATGGCGACGTCAGTTCATCGATCCAGGGACAGCCGCAACTCTCTACCAAAGCTACCGCGGCATCGCCGGTTGGAGCGTATCCGATCACCTGCAATATTGGCAGTCTAACTTCGAGCTCTTATAACTTCGTATGCGCGGAAGGCAGTCTTACGATCAACAAGGCAATTCTCACAGCCAAAGGATCGTATCTTTCGATGACTTATGGAGGACAGGTGCCCGCTTTAACCTACCAATTGATAGGATTTGTGAATGGCGACGATACCGCATCGATCTCCGGAACGCCATCACTGACTTCCTCTGTAACGCCTGCCAATGCTGCCGGGGTCTACCCTATGGTAGTTACTGCCGGATCGCTGAAGGCGGATAGCTATATCTTCGTACCTTCCAATGGCTCGATCACTGTGCAAAAGGCACAGCTAAAGGTCGCTGCAGTCCCTGCGTCCTCCACTTATGGCTCAGCCCTGCCGGCATTGAGTTACACCATCAGCGGATTTCTCAACGGCGATACACAGCAGAGCGCAGTTACTGGAGCACCTCAGCTCCCGGTTGCCGCCAGCAACTCTTCCCCGGCTGGAAACTACGCGATCAGCCCTGCAGCCGGTACTCTTGCCTCGGCAAACTACACCTTCGTTTTTGCAGCTGCATGGCTGACCGTGAACAAAGCACCATTAACTGTTAGCGCAAACAACCTCACCATGCAGGCAGGCGGCACAGTACCCGCGTTGACCTATTCTTTCAGTGGATGGATCAATGGGGACAGCCAGACGATACCCATCACTGGATCGCCGGTATTAGCCACGAGCGCGACTTCGAACTCAGCCGCGGGCAACTACGCGATCAGCGTAACTCCTGGAAGCCTGTCGTCCAAGAATTATCAACCTGTGTGCGTTCATGGAACGTTGATCGTAAGCCAAACTACGGCAACATTGCATCGACTGCTTCGAAATTAGAGGCCGCTACTTTGCGGACAGTTCCATGGCCTGGAGCGATTCGGAATAAGGTGTGCGCAGTACGCCGCGCTCGGTAATGATAGCCGTAACATACTTGGCCGGAGTAACATCAAATGCTGGATTGCAGATACCAACGCCATGCGGAGTTAGCTGCTTGCCGCCGTGATGAGTAACTTCGACTGCGCTGCGTTCTTCGATGGGAATGTCATTGCCGGTCTTGGTAGCGCGATCGATAGTAGACCAGGGCGCAGCTACATAGAACGGGATGCCATGTTCCTTGGCCATGATGGCCACCGAGTAAGTACCGATCTTGTTGGCGACGTCTCCATTGGCTGCAATGCGATCCGCTCCGACTACGACGGCTTGAATGCGGCCCTGGCGCATGATGCTGGCGGCCATGTTGTCGCAGAGAACAGTCGTCGGAATGCCGTCGGCCATCAGTTCCCATGCCGTAAGGCGCGCGCCTTGCAGAAAGGGGCGAGTCTCGTCGGCAAAGACATGCACCTGCTTGCCGCGTTCGACTGCCGCGCGGATTACTCCCAGCGCGGTTCCATAGCCGCAGGTGGCCAACGCGCCGGCATTGCAGTGCGTGAGCACGCCGCCTTCGTCGGGCATCAATTCCGCGCCATAAGCTCCCATCGCCTTGCAGGCGGCGATATCTTCTCTGTACATGGCCAGGGCATCATCGAGTAGAACCTTCTTCACTTCTTCGAGCGTAGCGGCCGATGCTTGCAGCCTGGCAAACAAAGCCTTCATGCGGTCGATGGCCCAGAAGAGATTCACCGCAGTCGGGCGAGTGCCTGCAAGCAACGCGCAGATTTGCTCGAACTCTGGTGCAAACTCTTCCGTGGTCTTGGCCTTCGTCTGCTTCGCTCCCAGAGCAATGCCGAAAGCCGCAGAAACACCGATCGCAGGCGCTCCGCGGACGACCATAGTGACGATTACATCGGCGATCTGCTGATAGCTGGTCGCGAGAACGTAAGTTTCTTCCAGTGGGAGCTTGGTCTGGTCGATAAACCGGACGCCTTCAGAGGTCCATTCGAGGGTAAGAATCATCGCTTTCTTAGTGTAAATGGAAGCGGATTGCGATGTTGAGACCCGAATCAGGCGAAGAGATGGAGAATTTATATGGTGTGGGGGGTAGGGTGCGGCTTGTAGAGCACGTATCTAATTTATTGTGCGTTAGTTACAGGAGATTCTGCATTCGGTAATTGCTGATTTTGCGGGCTTTGAGGCACGGTAATTGCTATGGATTTGGCTTTGATACGGCGCTGGGTGCTTTGCGCAGCGTTGGCGACCTGAGCGGCGTAGAGCATCCGTGCTCCAGTGGGAGGATCGATGACTTCGAGAGCCATTGCGTGAGCGACGCATGCGACATAGTCGCGGATGTTGCGCGAACCGGAGAGTGGCGGCAACGCGCTGCGGTAGGCGGTCTTCGCGAGTGGCCCCGCGATGTATTTGTTGTCTGCTTTCTTCATGGAGGCTTCGAAGGCTGCGGTGTATGCCTGCAGGCAATGGGCGATGGCTGGATTGGCGGCTGCGGGGACGGATAAGTTCGCCGGCTGCGGCGAAGATGGCAGAGGTTTGGGAATTTCGTTCATGGGCCGTAACAGGTCTTTCGTGGTGTCCACCATGGCGGTTGCTCCTGAGCGGCCTGGATGGATTGCTGGATTGCCGCCTGTTTCTATTGTGCGCTTTCCAGGAATAATTCGATGCAGATTGGGGATGGCTGGAAGTGGTTGATTGGGGAGGAGTTAGGGGATATTTTTGGAGGGAGGGGTTGACAGAAATACGGAGAGCAGACCCGCACTCGCAAGGGCAAGCTTTGCTTCTGGTTAGGTTGGTAGTGCCTCAATTTGGAATCTAATTTTTACTTGTAGCTTCGACCCCATATCGTATGGCTGCTTCAAGTACAGGAATGTTTATATCTTTTAAATTTCTGAACTTAATGCAATATCCGGTCACGCTCGCCTTTCCTAGTGTTTTGCCATGCGTTTGGGCCAGGTATGTCTTATCCTCGATGCCAAGAATGTAAATAGAGATTCCAGTAGTGTTGGCGCTCATACCAATTCGATAAAATTCTCTTGCTGTTCCATTGGCATATTTTATGGTGTAGGAACCGTAACCTATGTTGGGGTTGGAAACAGTTTTGTTTTCGCTGTTCTTACCATCCAAGAACCATAATTTGCATTCCGGCAACGCTTGAAGCAAGATACGGTGCAGCTCCTGCATCCCGCTGCGTTTTGGTTCCGGTTGGCTGGCGATGTAATTCGCGATTTGTTCCTGTACGGTCATACGAAATATTAAACGCCGAGTTGTTTACCTTGCCTATTCAAATCTCGCTTTATTTCCTGCTCACCCTGCGGGGATGACAGACAGAAAGGCAAGAGCAAAGACTAAAGCAGGTCCTTCGACTCACTTCGTTCACTCAGATGACAAATCTTTGTGGTGCTTTCTATTGTTGTTCCCACCCTGGACGCGATGAAACTGCGTCCAGGATGGGGCACCCTATTTTGTGGTAGATCAGAGATGCGAGAGCGATGCCTGCGTTTTCAGTTTTGCTGATAGGGGTGGTTGATGTAGCGGCGGGCTATGTCGGCTTGTTCGCTGTCGGAGCCGGTTTGGATGACGGCTTGATAGTCCTCAAGAGCCTGCTGGCGGTGGCGGCTAACGTCGTGGCTGTTGCCTGCGGCTACGAGGGAGCGGCGCTTGAGCTCGACTCCGGCGGTGGGGAGCGAGGCGGCGTGTTCGTAGGCCTGGGCAGCCTCATCGTAGCGGCGCTGGCTATGCAGGCTCTGACCAAGGCCATACCAGGCGAGATCGACGTGGGCGGAAGGGAAGAAGCCTGGTTGAGAGGCTTGTTCGATGAGGGCGCGGTAGGCCGTGGCTGCGTCTGCACTGCCGCCTGAGTCGCGGCGCAGATTCGCTTCTTCCAGGCAAAACAGGAAGTCATGGGGGTACTGATTCTTGAGCGAACTGACGACCTGCATGGCTTCTGCATATTTGCCGTCCCGGCGCAGGAAAAGAGCCATCGTCGTGCGAGCTTCGACCGAGGTAATCGTTCCGTGGTCGGCGGCATCGCGCAGCATCGCCATGCCTTTCGACTTGGATCCGCTGAAACCGGCTGCACTCACCAGCATGCGAAAGGGAAGCGGCAGCGAGCCGACGACATATTCGTAGATGCCGAAGACCAGCTTGGCGTCGGTATAGCTGGGATCGAGCTCAAGGACACGCTGATGGTCGTTCTTGGCTTCGATGGAGAGGCGCAAGCCGCCGGCAAAGCCTCGCTCCACCAGCGCGAGATACGTGGCCTTCAGGCTGCGAGCCCACCCACGCGCATAGAGGGCGTCGATATCCTTTGCATTCTGGCTGAGCCGCCAATCGGCCTCGTGTACGGCCTCGTCGGTGAGGGCAAAGATTCGGTCTCTGACCTTTGGGTCCTGTCCATTGGGGCGCTTGCCGCTGACAAAGCTGTCGTTCGAGTAGAAGCTGGTGTCGAGGAGATCGAGGCGGTAAAGCTCCTGAAAGAGCACTGCATTCAGAAGCAGAGCAGTGCCCTGTGGATCGCCGGGATGCTGGGCATGGAATTGTTCGAATCGAGCTACCGCGCCGGGGTAGTCCAGCTGATAGAAGTGGTCGTAGGCCTCGCGCACCAGAGGCTCGCGATTGAGCCCGTTAGTGTGTGCCTCATCGGCGTGGCTGGTAACTGCAAAAGCCAGTAGAGCCAGCGCAATCGCGAATCGGTTCTTCCAGCCTCGCCCTATCCTCACCGGCAATCTCCTTCGCTTTGTGCTCGCTGTGCAGCGGAAAAGCCGCCGCGGGTTCTAGAAGTTCGGCGCGACCCGGCCGCTAATTTGTTTTCAAAACTGAGAGGATGGCGGTTGGTCGATGCCGGAGACGGAGAGAATTTTCCATCGACTCTCCTTCACTTTGCCGGTCTGGCCGCTGGCGGGAGCGGGGCTGAGATACGCCCATTTGTTTTCGATTCGCGCTATCACGGGATCGCCCAGGTCGAGCGGACGCCTTGCGCAGCTCATGGCTTCGCATTGGATTTTGTAGATGCTGTTGTCTGTCTGAAGGTAGAGAACGCTGCTCCATGCCGGACCGGATGAGGCAGGGGAAGGCGAAGTGAACAAGGGTGCGGAAGAGGACGGAGTGCTCACCGGTGTGATTACGACGCCGGTCACAGGCTGCCCGGTAGTGCTCACTCCGGTTACGATTCCTCCGCCGATTGGGCCGCTGGCGATGACCGGAACCGGGGGACCTCCTGTGACCGGAACGGCCAGCACCGGCCCGGTGGGTGTTTGAGGAGTGGACGAGGTTGCAGCGGGGGGCGGCGCCGAAGGGCCGAATTGTGGACCGGTCTGCTCGGCTAGCTCAAGCGCATGTGCCAGCACAACTGCGCCTTCTTCGCCTGCCGCGGCGGGTGTGGGCAGGGGAGGCAGGACTTTGGTTTCCTCAAGCACGATCGAGAGGGTCTGCTCTTTGTTTTTCCCGGCATCGAGAAAAATGGTCTTTCCGTCGGTGCGGAGGTGCACCTCGTCGCCTGCTGCCAACGGCTTTCCGTTGACGGAGCACTCGTTATAAAAGGCGAAGATAGCGTGGTGGCGGTAACAGAGCAGTTTGTAAATGCTGGCACCGGTCTCGATCTTGTAAGCGTGAGCGTTAGCCGGTCCTTCTATGGCTGCCAGCACCGTTCCGGTCAAGGGATAGGTATGCGCCGGAGCGGCCAAAGATACTACCGGGAGCAGCATGAGAAGGGAAATACCAAGAGGCGCAGCGTTCGTCTTGACTCGCATGGTGACAGACCTCTGATCCAACAGACGTTGGCTTTGGCGAAAGGTCTCCGGGGCCGTTTTTGAAAACATTTACAAAAATCGCTGGACGAC
Organism: Acidobacteriaceae bacterium; assembly: GCA_036271955.1. GTDB lineage: Bacteria > Acidobacteriota > Terriglobia > Terriglobales > Acidobacteriaceae > Acidicapsa. The sequence continues at coordinate 2,428 of DATAZR010000134.1, read as the reverse complement.
CAAGCCGCGTACTCGGTAGAGTAGTTTGCTGCGCCTGTTCTCTTCGGCGCCTGGAGCGTCATCGTTTGACTCACACCAACCTCACCTATGTCGATTGGCTGATCATGCTGCTGTACTTCGTGTTTGTGCTGGGCATCGGCTTTGCCCTCAAGCGCTTCATGAAGACCAGCAAGGACTTCTTCCAGGCCGGCCGCGCGTTGCCAGCGTGGATCTGCGGCCTGGCCTTTATCAGCGCCAATCTCGGCGCGCAGGAAGTCATCGGCATGGGCGCGTCCGGCGCAAAATACGGCATCGCGACCAGCCACTTTTACTGGATCGGCGCGATCCCGGCCATGATCTTCGTTGGTATCTTCATGATGCCTTTTTACTACGGATCGAAGGCGCGCTCGGTGCCTGAATTCCTGCGGCTCCGCTTCGACGAAAAGACTCGCGCGCTCAACGCCTGCTCCTTCGCCGTGATGACCGTCTTTTCCTCCGGCATCTCCATGTACGCTATGGCGCGGCTCATCCAGACGCTGCATGTCTTCGATTACATTTTTCTCTCCGCGGGCCTGCCGTTGGGATGGATATTCCATCTCTCCATCGTCCTCTCGGCCATCATCGTGCTCGGCTACATCTTTCTCGGAGGCCTCACCAGCGCCATCTACAACGAAGTCCTCCAATTCTTCCTCATCATTGCCGGCTTCCTGCCTCTGGTCCTGATCGGCCTCAAGAGCGTCGGTGGATGGCAGGGGCTGAAAGCCGCCATGCCCAACCCGTCGTATCTCCATTCCTGGCAGGGCATGGCCCACGCCAACACCAATCCTCTGGGAGTGGAATGGTTCGGCCTCGCCATGGGCCTCGGCTTTGTCCTTTCGTTTGGTTACTGGTGCACTGACTTCCTCGTCATCCAGACCGCCATGGCTACCGACACGCAGGAGAACGCCCGCCGCGTGCCGCTTATCGCCGCCATCCCGAAGATGTTCTTCCCGTTTCTGGTGATTCTGCCCGGCCTGCTGGCCATCGGCGCGGCTACTCCGAAGGTCACCACCGTCGAGCACCGGGACGCAAACGGCGCCATCGTCCGCGAAACCACTTTTCCGACCGAGGCGGAGGCCAAAGGACAAGGTCTCGTCCCGGCCAAGACAAATCCCCTGACCGGCAAGATAGTCCTCGACGCCAGCGGCAAGCCGCTGCTGGACTACGATCTTGCTATCCCCTCGATGCTGCTGCACTACTTTCCCACCGGCATTCTAGGACTGGGGCTGACCGCGCTGCTGGCCAGCTTTATGAGCGGCATGGCCGGCAATGTCACTGCCTTCAACACTGTCTGGACTTACGATCTTTATCAGTCCTACATCAAGAAAGGCGCAAGCGACGCGCACTACCTCGCCATGGGTCGCTGGGCTACTGTCGGAGGCATCCTGCTATCCATGGCCACGGCTTACGCAGCAACAGGCTTCAACAACATCATGGACACATTGCAGCTGGTTTTCTCTTTTGTGAACGCGCCGCTTTTCGCGACCTTTCTGCTTGGCATGTTCTGGAAGCGGGCTACCGGCAATGGCGCCTTCATCGGCCTTATTTCGGGAACCCTGGCTGCGATCGTCCATCACGGTCTCACGCTGCCCATCGAGGCGCATCCGGGCCTGCATGGGGGATGGATCGCCATCGTCCATCACTATCCGAGCGACATGGCGCAGAACTTCTGGACCGCGATCTGGGCCTTCTCCACCAACTTCATCGTAACTATCATCGTCAGCCTCTTCGGCCAGCCCAAGCCTGAGTCGGAGCTGGTCGGCCTGGTGCATTCGCTTACTCCCAAGCCGGAGATGGGCCATCTGCCCTGGTGGCGCAGGCCCGAGGCGCTCGGAGTCCTGCTGCTGGTCATGGTCGTAACGCTGAACATCATTTTCCGGTAACCGAACTCAGTCGCAGGGCGATCTTAGTAGGAGTTGGCTATGAATCTCGATCTACGCATCCCGATGGGCCTGATGTTCACGCTGGTTGGGCTGATTCTCACCGTCTTCGGCGCAGCCACCTCGGGCAGCCCGATCTATGAGCGCTCGCTGGGCATCAACGCCAATCTTGAATGGGGCCTCGTGCTCCTTGTCTTCGGCGGGACCATGTATATCCTCGGCCGCCGCGGCCAGAAAAAAGCCGAGCGCGAGGCTCCAAAGCTCTCATCCGGCGCAAGCACCCGACGCGGTGGACACTAGGATTTCCAATTCAGGTCCGGCCTCGGCAATCCAGCTTTGGCAGTTCCGCTTGGGCAGTTGTCCACATCGATTCAGACGAAACCAAACGCGCGGGTTTAGTATCTCAACACCAGGTTCTTGTGCCGCCCCCGGTGCAGTAGCCCTTAACCGAGCAGGTCCGGATGGCGAACCACAGAACCTCCCCACGGAGGGATCGATGGCAGTCGAATTCACTGCACGGCAAGTCAAGA
>DATAZR010000133.1:0-9863 GCA_036271955.1 Acidobacteriaceae bacterium | reverse complement strand
GACGAGGTGCAGAACTCGGTGCTGTATGTTCTGCTGGGGCTGGAAGTGCTGGCGATTCCCTTTCACCGCGCGTCGTGGGAGTCGGGGCTGCTGGGGATTGTGGCGGTGACCGGGGTGCGGCTGGGGGTGGTGGCGCTGCTGGTCTGGCTGCTGCGATGGATGCGCAAGGGCTACAAGAGCTCGATTGTGACGCTGAGCTGGGGCGGGCTGCGCGGGGGACTTTCGATTGCGCTGGCACTGTCAGTACCTGCGTCCCAGGGGCGGGAGTGGATACTGGCGACGACTTACATCGTGGTGGTGTTCTCGATTGTGGTGCAGGGCGGGTCGATGGATTTGTTTCTGAATCATTGGAAGAAGACGAAAACTGCGAAGGCGGGCACGTAGAAAATCTCACCTGGCTTTAGAGTTGTTCGGCTATCCCCGACAGCAGATTCCCTTCGGGAATGACAGACAAGAAAAGCAAAGACAAAAGCAAGTCCTTCACCTTGCTCAGGTTGACCTTTCTATTGAAAGGCGGTTCGTGCTGCGCACGAATTTGGCCCACATCTCCCGGCACAGAACGCCGGTAGATATGGGGCACCCGCATTTGTGGGCACCCGCATTCGCGGAGGGATTACTTGACGCCTTTGGCTGGGTCCCAGCTGCCTTGCAGTTTGCGGACGTAGAGGATCTGGCCGAGGTGGTAGGCGTTGTGGGCTCCGACGTGGGCGATGAGCGAGGCATGGGCGGCGATGGTGGCGTCGTCGGCGGCTTCGACGGCCTTTTCCCAGTCGGTCATGACCTGGTCTAACTTTTTAACGGTGTCGGCCCATTGAGCGGCGTTGAAGTCGTTGAAGGTTTCATCGTTGTTGCCATTGAAGGCGGGGGACTTTTCACCTTTGAAATCGGCGAGGGCGCGGGTGTCCCAGAAGAGCAGATGATTGGCGAGCTGGCCGACGGAGTGGGCGTCTTTACCGGGCGACCATTTGGCCTGCTCGGCAGTGAGGTTGGCGATGGCGATGTTGGCTGGGACGTACCAGTCTTCTGCGGAGTGGCTGGTACGGAGCTGCTCGAGAAGGACGCCGCGAAGGTCTGTCGGCGGCTTCTTGTTCTGTGCCTGACTGGAAATGCTTGCGGCGAGAGAGAGGGCGAGGAGAAGGAGGAGGGCTGGCTTTTTCATGGTCGTCCTTGGAATGGCGTTCGAGGTGGGGGAAGTATAGCGCGGGAAATGGGCCGGGGCGTTGCGGGGATGTGGGTGGCATGGGGATTTTGTGACGAGTGGTTATGGAGATATGGAGATCGGCGAAACGCAGGTCCTTCAACTTCGTTCCCGTTGGTCACATCGCTCAGGATGACAACATTTTCGATGATGAGGCTCCCACCCTTATCGCGATAAAGCTGCGACAAGGATGGGGCACCCGATTCATTTACTGTGCGTCGTTAGTCGCAGCGCAGGGCGACCATGGGGTCGACTTTGCTGGCGCGTCGGGCTGGGAGCCATGCGGCTACTACGGTCATGGCGGCGATGATGGCTACGGCTGAGCCGATGGCTAGCGGATCGAGCGGGCTTAGCTGGTAGAGCTGCGACTTGAGGATGCGGGTGCTGGCGAGGGTGATTGGAACTCCGACGATGAGGCCGGCGGCGAGCAGAATCAGGGTTTCGCGGAGAACCATCCACAGCAGCGTGCCGGTTTGTGCGCCGAGGGCGAGGCGGATGCCGATTTCGTTGGTGCGGCGGGCGACCGAGTAGCTCATGAGGCCGTAGATGCCGATGGCGGCGAGGAAGACGGCGAGGGCTCCAAAGAAGGTGGAGAGGCGGGCGATGAGCGACTGGGTGGCGATGGAGCGGTCGACCTGCTCTTCGAGGCTCTCGACGTTGTTGATGAGGATGTTGGGATTGATCTGCGCGACGACGCGGCGGACCTGGGCGACGAGACTGTGGGTGTCCGCGCCTGGGGCGTAGCGGACGGAGAAGTTGCCGTAGAATCCGGCGTTCTGGGTGCAGGGAAGGTAGGCGGCCATCTGCGCTTCTTCGCCGAGGGAGTTGTATTTCGCGTCTTTTACGACGCCGACAACTTCGATGTCGCTGGCGTGGGTGGGGTCATCGCCTATGCCGAAGTGGTGGCCGATGGGCGAGCCGCTGGGGAAGAAGCGGCGGGCCATGGTTTCGTTGATGATGGCGACCTTGGGTGACGTCTTGGTGTCGTGGTCATTGAAGATGCGGCCGGCGCGAAGTGGAATGCCCATGGTGGCGAAGAAGCCGTTGTCGATGTTGTTGAAGGAGACTTCGTGGGTATTCACCTGGGTTTTCGCGAGGCCCTGGAAGAGAACGAGGTCGGTCCACGAGCCCTGGTCGAAGGTGAAGAAGGAGAAGGCGTCGGCTTTGACTCCGGGGATGGTCTGCACGCGAGACTCGATCTGCTCCTGAAGCTGTACGGATTTGATCTCCTGCGGATCGCCCTCGCGGAGGTTGGCGGTGCTGGAGTCCATGGAGAAGACGAGGACGTTGTGCTTGTCGAAGCCGGTGTCAGTGCTGGTGAGGTTGATGAGGCTGCGCAGGAAGAGTGTGGCGGCGACGAGCAGCACGACGGAGAGTGCGATCTGCCCGGCGATGAGCCCGCGAGAGAGTTTGCTGCGATTGGAGGCGGTGCCTCCGCCGCGGCCTTCTTTGAGGGCGGGGGTGAGCTCAAGACGTGTGGCTTTGAAGGCCGGGATCATGCCGAAGAGAAGCACGGTGAAGACGGTGACGGCGAGGGTGAATCCCAGCACCGGCAGGCCGGGCGTGAGGTCGATGGGAACGGGCTCGGAGGTAGCCAGGGCGGTGTTTAGCAGCGCGGCAGAGGCTTTCCATGCAAGGGCGACGCCGAGGGCAGCGCCGGTGAAGGCGAGGACGGCGGACTCGGTGAGGAGCTGGACGACGATGCGGCGGCGGGTGGCTCCAATGGCCATGCGGACGGCAATTTCGCGGGCGCGGGCGACGCCGCGGGCGAGCAGCATGTTGGCGATGTTGGCGCAGGCGATGAGCAGGACCAGGGCGACGATGGTCATGAGGATCTTGAGGGGCAGGGAGAACTGGAAGCGCAGCTGCGAGACTCCGTTAGCGGCGGAGGTCATATCGATGCGGGCGTGCTGGATGCTGTCGAACTCTTTCTGCGAAGGAGTGGAGCCGACGTAGTCGCTACGCAGGATCTGCTGGAAGAGCTGCGTGCTGGCGGTGGTGGCCTGCTGCGAGGTAACGCCGGGCTTGAGACGCGCGAATAGCAGAAGGGACTGGAAGAATTTTTTGTCGAGGCCGTTCCAGCCGGGGGAGATTTCCTTTTCCATCGAGAGGGGAATCCAGAGATCGGCGGATTCGCCTACGGTGATGCCGGTGAAGCCGGGCTTGGCGACTCCGACGATTGTGTAGTCATGGGACTGGATGCGGATGACCTTGCCGAGTGCCGCCGGATCGCCGTTGAAGTGGCGCTGGAACCATCCGTAGCTGGCTACGGCAACAGGGCCCGCGCCGGCGGCTTTGTTGTCTTCGTTGGAGATGGTGCGGCCCAGGAAGGGCGGAATGCCGAGCACGGAGAAGTAAGTTCCGGAGACGAGATTGACGTGCGTGCGCTCATAGGCCGATCCGGCAATGGAAGCGTGAATGGTGAACTGGGTACTGTTGACGGCGGCGACGCTCAAGAAGGACTGCTGCCGCTGGCTAAATTCGCTGAAGAAAGGATAGGAGAAGAGACGCCATGATCCGTTGGGGAAAGAACCGGTGCTACCGGCGGCGCGGCCGTTGCCGAAGAGGACAAGCTCGCTGGGGCTTTGCACGGGCAGCGGGCGCAGCAGGATGGCGTTGAGCAGGGTGAAGATGGCGGTGTTGGCGCCGATTCCCAGGGCCAGCGAAAGCAGGGCGACGAGAGTGAAGCCGGGGCTCTTGATGAGCGCACGGATGCCGAGGCGCAGGTCGGCGAAGAGACTGTCGAGCGCCGACTCCCAGCGGGATGTCCAGACCTGGTGCTTGACGGAGCCGGAACTGCCCATCTCGACTTTGGCGGCGTAGCGGGCGGCATTGCGGCTGAGTCCGGAGCGCTGTTTGTCGGCTGCGGAGGCTTCGAGATAGCTCTGCAGCTCTTCGTCGAGCTCGCGGTCTATGCGGGGTTTCTGGAAGAGGGACTTCAGGCCATGGATGAGGTTGGTCAGCGGGTTCATGTGGTTCTCCGGAGAGTTGAGTTCGAAGCTTTTGTGGAGTCCGGGTCTCGAAAGCGAGATCCTGAAGTACTCGATCATCCCGTACAGCAGATTCCCTTCGGGAATGACAGCAAGAAAAGCAAAGGCCCTTACGTCAATGGGTGAGTCTGTTAGTCGCAGCGGAGGGCGACCATGGGGTCGACTTTGCTGGCGAGGCGCGCTGGAAGCCAGGCTGCTATCAATGTCATGGCGGCGACGATGGCAATGGCCGCGGCAAAGGTTATGGGGTCGAGGGGGCTCAGGCCGTAGAGCTGGCCGCGAATGACCTGTGTGGATGCGAGCGCGAGGGGAAGGCCGAGGCCGACTCCGACGGCAAGCAGGACGAGGGATTCGCGCAGGACCATCCAGAGGACGGTGCCGGTTTGCGCGCCGAGCGCGAGGCGGATGCCGATTTCGCTGGTGCGGCGGACCACGGAGTAACTCATGACTCCGTAAAGGCCGATGGCGGCGAGCACCAGTGCGAGCAGCGAAAAGATGCCGGTGAGGCGCGAGACCAGAGTGTCGCGAGTCATGAAGGAGTCGATTGCATCGTGGATGGTCTGGACCTTGAGTACAGGCAGATTGGGATCGATCTGGGCGATGACGGTGCGCAGGCCGGCTGCTGCTTTTGCCGGATCTCCGGTGGTGCGGACCAGAACAGTGCTGATGAAGCGGTTCTGATTTTCTTCCGGTGCGGCTCCGGCAGGCAGGGGATGGTCTGGATCAACAGGTTCGAAGGCTGGCATCTGGGCCAGAGGCATGTAGATCATGCGGTCGGTGTTGGTCTGTCGCGGGTCGCCTGAGCGGGTGTCGCGGGTGATGCCGACGATGCGCCAGGGACCCGCGACCGAAGAGGTGTCGATGGACAAAGTGCGGCCGACGGCGTCTCCGTGAGGATAGAAGTGGCGAGCGAGGGTTTCGTTGATGACGGCGACCTTGATGCTGGTGAGAGAGTCGTCAGGGTTGATGGCGCGGCCTGCGATGATGCGGATGCCCGCGGTCTCAAAGTATTGGCCGGAGACGCGGTTAAGAACGGCGACCATGTTCTCTTTAGGCGCGGGAGTGTACCCCTGGGGCTTGAAGGAGGATGTCCAGTTGCCGCCGCTGATAGGCGGGGTGAGCGAGAGCGCGACGGAGCGCACGCCGGGCAGGGCAGAGAGTCGTTCGATGATGGCCTGGTGCAGGGCCGGGGCCTGGGAGGGTTTGTAACCGGCCAGCTTGGCGTTGATCTCGGCGAGCAGCAGGTTGGAGCGCTCGAAGCCGTAATCCTGATTCTCCAGGTTGTTGAGGGTGCGCAGGAAGAGCCCTGAGCCGACCAGCAGAACAAGCGAGAGCATGACCTGTGCTGTGACGAGTGCTCGCGGCCAGAAGCGTGCGCTGCGTCCGCCCGCTCCCTGGGCAGTGCGGGCGTTGGAGCTGAGAGAGAATGCAGCGCCGGTGCGCGCGACCGCGAATGCCGGGGCGATTCCGAAGAGGAATGCGGTGAGCAGCGAAACGCCAAGGGTAAAGGCGAGGACAGTCAGATCGGGCGAAGGATCGATGGCCACGAATGCCGCTCCCTGGCTGACGAAGGCGATGAGGGCGCGGGTGGCGGCGAATGCCAGCACGAGACCGGTCGCGCCGCCTGCGAGGGAGAGCAGCAGGGTTTCGACGAGGCTCTGGCGGACGATGCGTCCGCGGCTGGAACCGAGCGCCAGGCGGGTGGCGATTTCGCGTTGGCGGGAAGCAGCACGGGCGAGCAGGAAGTTGGCGAGATTGGCGCAGGCGATGAGCAGCACCAGGGCGACGACGACCATGAGGGTCATCAGCGGCCCGCCGAATTGGCGGCGGAGGGTAGAGACGCCGTGTACGGCGAGCTCGATCTGTACAGTGTGGCGGAGGATCTCCTGCTCGCGGGCCGGAGCGATGACCGTGCCCTCATTGGCGCGGATGCCGTTGCGAATCTGCTGGTCCAGCCAGTTCTGGCTCTGGGCGGCGATAGACGGATTGGAGGCAGCCTGAGCGCTGACGCGGCCGAAGATGTGCAGGAAGTACGGTCCATCGCGATTGAGGAACGAGGGCTGCTTGAGGACCTGGGCCTGCATGGAGACGGGAGCCCAGAGGTCGACAGGCTCGAGCTCCTGCTTGAGGCCGAAGAAGGCCGGCGGCATGACTCCGACGATGGAGAAGGCAGTGCCGTTGATGGAGAGGGTCTTTCCGAGCACGGCAGGGTCGGCGGAGAGCGACTGACGCCAGAAATGATGGCTGATGACGATAACTGGAGATGCGCCGGGCGTGTTGTCATCGGCGGGTGTAAGCGCGCGGCCAATCATTGGCTCAGCACCCAGGACACGAAAGTAGTTTCCGGAGACGAGGGTGGCAGGGACTAGGATGGCGGGGGCGTTCGGTGTGGAGTCAGAGGGAGGCAGGCGAAGGCTGACCTTGTCGCTGAAGCTGCCGTAGGAGGCGATGCCCTGAAAGGGTCCGGGATCGGCCTCAAGCTGACGGGCGAAGTAGTTGGGGAACATGCCGAAGTCGCCGAGATCGATGCCTCCGGCAACGCCGCTGCTATAGCCGTTGCCGAAGTTGACGATCTGTTCGGGATGCTGCACCGGCAGGTTGCGCAGCAGAACCTGGTGGATGAGGGTGAAGATGGCGGTGTTGGCTCCGATGCCGAGGGCCAGCGAGAGCAGAGCGACGAGGGTGAAGCCAGGGCTCTTGGCCAGGGATCGGATGCTAAGGCGGAGATCCTGAAAGAGGCTGTCTAGGGTGGATTCCCAGCGCGAGGACCAGACCTGATGCTTAACCGAGCCTGCGCTTCCGATCTCGACTTTGGCAGCGTAGCGGGCCGCGTGGCGGCTGAGGCCGGAGCGCTGCTTATCGGCGACGGATGCTTCAAGGTAGCTCTGCAGCTCTTCGTCGAGCTCGCGGTCGGTGCGGCGCTTGGCGAAGAGAGATTTGAGGCCGTGGATCAGGTTGGTCAGCGGGTTCATTTGGCTCTCCGTTGGTCTTGGATATGTTTCCGATCCCAGGTCTCAAACCACCCCGACGACGAAGACCTGTCGTCGGGGACCCCGGTAATCGAGACCTGGGGCACCCAGATTGTTTTTCTACCCAAGTACTTCTCAGGCTTCGAGGATTTTGCCGATGGCTGCGATCTGGCGGTTCCATTGGGCGGTTTCTGTGGACAGGGCTTTCTGGCCCTGCGGCGTGAGCTGGTAGTACTTGGCGCGGCGGTTGTTTTCGGTGGCGCGCCACTCAGAACGGACGTGGCCGGCGCGCTCCATGCGGCTGAGAGCGGGGAGCAGCGAGCCGGGATTGACTTTGAAGACGCCGCCGGAGATCTGCTCAATGCGCAGGGCTACTCCGTAGCCGTGCATGGCTTCGAGGGCGAGGGTTTTGAGAATGAGCATTTCGAGGGTGCCCTGGACTAAATCGCCGGATTGCGAATCTCCGGGCTTGGGATCGGGAGATTTTGGGTCAGGGGCATGCGTGTCCACGGGAGTGGGACGGGAAGGTGGTTCGGGGGTGTGGGACATTGAGTCTCCTCTTGATTGTCAAGAGGAGATCATGGGTTCCTCTTGATTGTCAAGAGGAGAAGAAGATTCTATTTGGGAATGACAAAGGGGAAGAGCAAAAGCGGGTTCGCGCTTGGCGCGAATATGGCCCATGTCTCAAAAGCGTGACATGGGGCACCCGTATTCTCTTGAGTTCAATAGGAGCGGGGGAGGATTATGTCGGAGACTCGGTCGGGGATATGCATTTTGTGCATGAGGTGGGAGAGGTCTGGGGAGAATTCTGCGAAGAGGTTGGCGCCGCCGAAGGTGCCGAATTCGAGGGCTGAGCGCTGCAGGGCGTGGGTGGTGTCATTGAAGCCGTCGGGCTCCCAGAGATTGCCGACGAAGCCTGCGGCTGCGGACCCGGCGAAGTTGCTGATGGCCAGGGTGCGGCGGCCGGAGTTGGTGCGGTCGAAGAGGGTGAAGAGCAGGGCGTGTGCGACGCGGCGGCCGGGATTGTGCTCGACGGAGCGGAAGTAACGCGGGTCTTCTCCGTCGACAAATGCAGTAGCGAAGTGGCCAAGGCCTCCGGCGGTGTGGCGGCCGAATTCAGAGCCGTAATTGCGGCCGAAGGCTCCGCCACCGTCACGCCACTCGCGAGGATAGCGGTTTGGCGGGTCGGCCATGGTGATGGCGGCTTCAGCGGCGGGAGAGAAGAAGGCGGCAGGGCCGAAGGTGGTGTGGGCCTGAAGCTGGAACCGTTCGCGCAGTGTGAGGTAGTGCGAGGGATGAACGGTCGCGGAGGTATCCAGCGGCGTGGGGTTGCTGGGTAAGGGCTGGCTGGATTGCGCAGGCCGCGACGCCGAAGGAACCGGATAAGGCGCCTGGGCGGTTGCGAGCGGGGTACAGGCGATGAAAAGCAGGGCCACTGTGAGGAGAAGAAAATAGCAGGAAAAATTGGAATGTCCGGGGGAATGTTCGTACATGACTTTTCACTTTCTTTATGTAGGCTGAACTTCGTTCACGATCGAAGGCCGCCTGCTCTGCCACCGGCCCCTTCTTCTGGATGCTATAGGGCATAGCGGAAGCAAGATGATCCAAATGAATCAGCAGTGCGGGCTCTATGTATGGCAATGCGCATACTCCGCTATACTTCGGGGGCGGATGCACGATGGATTCGCGATGGAGAGGCAAGATGGGATTGGGTAAGGGAAAGATATGGATTGCGGTTGCCGCGCTGGCGGTTGGGCTTATTGGATCGCAGGCTAAGAGCTATGGGCAGGCAGCGCAGGGCACGGTGTTGAACGCGGCGGAGGCGACCAAGCTGCTGCCGGCTTCGGTGTATTTCAAGGGGCAGTCGGCGACGACGCAGCTACGGAATTCAGGCGGGGTGAAGTTTGCCAATGGCTCGTACGTGCTGGCGGTGATGGTGGATACGAGCGGCTACTCTTCGGACGTGCAGCAGAAGTACCAGGCGTACTTCATCACCGAGGAGCCGATCAAGATCGAAGGGCATGACCTGCCTGCCGGGATTTACGGCGTGGGCTTCGTGCCGGGAGACAAGTTCGTGGTGCTGGATGTGGGGGCGCATGACCTGTTTTTCGTCGGTTCGCATAAGGATGAGGCGATGAAACGGCCGATGCCGCTGAAGGTAGTTGCGGAAGGTGGCGGGTTCCGGCTGTATGCGGGACGGAATTTTGTGAGCTTCGCGAAGTAAGAGAGCGTATTGGGAACGAAGGCGGTCAGGCTTCGGCCTGGCCGTTTTGGTTTTTAGGGCATGGAGGGGTGATGCGATTGATTTTTATCTATGGCAAGCCGGCGACGGGCAAGCTCACGGTGGCGAAAGAGCTGGCAGCGATTACGGGCTACAAGCTCTTTCACAATCACCTGGCGGTCGATTTACTGCTGTCAGTCTTTGAGTTTGGCAGCGCGCCGTTTGTGGAGTTGCGGGAGCAGATCTGGCTTTCGGTATTTGAGCAGGCCAGCCGAAGCGGCTTGGAGGGATTGATTTTTACTTTCGCGCCGGAGGTTACTGTGCGGGCGAATTTTCCTACCGAGGCGCAGGCGACGGTGGAGCGGGAAGGCGGTAAAGTGCGGTTTGTGGAGCTGGTTTGCCCGATGGCCGAATTGAAGCGGCGGATCGACACTCCGTCGCGTCGTGAATATCAGAAGCTTACTTCGGTGGAGCTGTTTGAGCGG
>DATAZR010000132.1:0-15502 GCA_036271955.1 Acidobacteriaceae bacterium | reverse complement strand
CATCACGAAGATGGTGGTCTGGCAGGGTATGCGGCTGACGCTCGTCGGGGTCGCGATCGGCGTGGCGGCTGCATTCGGGCTGACGCACCTGATCGCCAGCCTGCTCTATGGGGTCAAGGACTGGGATCCGGCGGTCTTCATTACCGTGCCGGTGCTATTGAGCGCAGTGGCGCTGTTTGCTGTGTGGCTGCCGGCTCTGCGCGCGTCGAAGCTGAATCCGATGGAAGCGCTGCGGACTGAGTGATTTGTATTCAAAAGGCAAGCTACACCGGGCCGGGATACTTGGGACCCTGGCACTGCTGATCGACTTTGAGATGGTTCACTTCGTTGAGCTGCTGATCCATCAGCCATAGATAAGTATCGAGGCTGTGCCAGCAGGCCAGGGTTCCGTTTACCGCATTGAGAGGCGCAATCAACTCGATATCGTTGCCGACGTGTTCATAAGGAAATGTCGGGAGCTTGGGGACGAGATCGGAGCGGTGGTGGATACGCAGTGTGTCCTGCACCAGCGAGTCATAGGTATGCCCGAAGATGAGATCCCCGACACGCGGGCAGGCATAAGTATATACGGTCGGCGATTTGCATCCGGCGCTCATGCCGACAGCCAGCCCAAGCATGGTAGCCAGCGCGGCGCCCAGGCTATGGCCGGTTACGGTGATGCTGGAGACGCCCCCGGCATTTGCCATGCTGGCGATTGCGTCCACCGCTGCCGCGGAGTTGGGGTCGGCGCCGACGCGCAACGACCGGTAGATGGCGCTGAATCCATCCTCGGTAAATCCACCGGCCGGATGAATGGGGTTGGGAACGAAAAGGAAAGCAGCATCATGGAGCCACTCTTGAATTCCTTCGGTTCCACGAATGACGGCCACCAGTTCCCCAGTGGCGGATGTCGCAAGATAACCGTAGGTGACCACCTCGCCAAGATGCGGATCGAAGTCGGTGGCAAGTTCGCTGCCGTAAATAGCCTCGACAAATGTGTAGCCCGACTGCTGGATCAAGGCTTTGGCCGCATCGTCATATGGATCGCCGGGCTTGACGGTATAAGCGATGGTGACGAGTTGGGCGTAGCGAATGGCTGCCTGCCAATTAGCTGCCGGCATGGTAGAACCTCCTGCGCTGCCTTAGGCGGCACAGGCGCAAGTATGCTCTCCGAGGCGCACATTCCCTATAAAAATCTGGCTAAGGGGTAAACGCTCTAGGTGCCGGTGCGGACCATGCCTGGCAGGGAGCCGGGCTTGACGATCGCGGCGACGGCCATCTCTTCGGCTTCGATGCGGTTGCCGACATCGGCCGCAGCCTCGGCAAGCACACGGTGATGGAGGGTGAACAGCGCCAACTCCAGCCGGTCGCTGACGCCGGTCTTGTCGTAGATGGACCGCAGGTAGTTCTTGATGACCTGTTCTGTGGTCTTGAGGCGCTGGGCGATCTCGCGGTTTTTGCAGCCCTGGACGATGAGGGCGACGATGCGCATTTCCTTGGGGGTGAGGCGGTCTCGAACGCGGGTTCCGACCATGTCTTCGCCGCTCACCTCGGCCAGCATGGCCTGCAGGGGCTGCCAGCTTTCCCCGGCTGCGACCTTGCGGACGCACTCCACCAGCGCCGCGCCGGTCGTGTTGCGAAAGATGACACCGCTGAATCCCTGCTGCAGGAAGGGGGCGGGGGATTCCAAATTTTCCGCGATGATGATGCCCCGGCTGCCGGTGGTTTCAAGCAAAACCTTCAAGCGGGAAAGTTCTGGCTTGAGGGCGGAGGCAAAAATCACGACCGCGCCCGGGAATGTGGTGACAGCATGCATCATGCGCTCCGTATCGGAGCACTGAGCGATGATGCGGAAGTCGTCATCCGAGGCCAGTACCTTGGCCGTGCCGGCGCGAAAAATTGCCTGCGAATCTGCAAGTATGATTTTGTTCATCGCCCCTGCTGCGCCCCCCTGTGCCTCTGCCGTGAAGTTTGTTGTCCAGCGGCACCGAACCCCCCGGTTAACGGCTCTGCCGGTCTCCATTTGCCGGGGTTATTTCTAATATCGGCAAAGTGAGAAATTACTTTGGCTTGATCTATTTCGCGACATCTGGGGTGTGAAGATGTGTCTTTGGTAAGTGCCAGAAACGGGTCTCTAGCCCGTTCGTAACCAAACTTCTGGCCTCAAGAGTACAGTGAAGTTACTTTTAATGCTATCAAATTGATGCCTTTTGTGTAATGGGACCCAGATTTGCCAGCCCACTACGGGAAGTAATCCTGATTTTCCAATGATTCGATCCGATCCCCGGAGACAAGCTAAACTGATAAACGTATGAACAGGCCCATCCTTCTTGCAGTGGACGACGACATTAATGTGCTGGAAGCGGTGGTCCAAGACCTTCGCCGCCAGTATGGCGCAACTTACCGCGTCCTGCGCGCCGGAAGCGGGCAGGCAGCGCTCGATACCCTGAAGCAACTCAAAGTGCGCGAAGAGGCTGTAGGCCTGCTGCTCAGCGACCAGCGTATGCCGGGGATGACCGGCGTCGAATTTCTGGAGTCGGCTCGGGAAATCTATCCCGACTCGAAGCGCGTGCTGCTCACCGCTTACGCCGACACCGAAGCGGCCATCCGGGCCATCAACTCGGCGCGCATTCACTATTACCTGACCAAGCCCTGGGATCCGCCGGAAGAGAAGCTGTATCCGGTCCTGGATGACCTGCTGCAGGACTGGACGGCGGGCTATCAGCCCAAATTCGAGGGTCTGCGGGTCATCGGCCACCGCTGGTCGCTCAAGGATCACCAGTTGCGCAGCTTTCTCTCGCGCAATCATGTGC
This sequence comes from Acidobacteriaceae bacterium, assembly GCA_036271955.1. Lineage (GTDB taxonomy): Bacteria > Acidobacteriota > Terriglobia > Terriglobales > Acidobacteriaceae > Acidicapsa. The sequence continues at coordinate 12,710 of DATAZR010000132.1, read as the reverse complement.
CGTACCGCTGGCTTGACGCCGCGGCCAGCGACGACGCCCAAGCGCTTTTGAAAGAGCGCTCACTGGACCCGGAAGTCCTGCCTGTGGTCCTATTTGCAGACGGCAGCTCGCTCGTCGATCCCGAACAGGAGGCGCTGGCCGCACGTGTCGGCCTGCGAACCCAGGCAGCCCAGGACTTCTACGACATCGTTGTCGTAGGAGCGGGGCCGGCTGGACTGGCGGCTGCGGTCTACGGCGCATCCGAAGGATTGAAGACGCTGGTCATCGAGCCGGAAGCTCCCGGAGGCCAGGCGGGCTCTTCGTCGCGGATTGAGAACTACCTCGGCTTCCCTTCCGGAATCACTGGGGCAGATCTCGGACGCCGGGCGCACATGCAGGGTGTCCGCTTCGGCGCTGAGTTTCTGACCCAGCGGGCGGTCGGTCTGCGTGCTGACGGCCAGTATCGCTTCATCTCGCTGGCCGACGGACGCGAGGTTTCGAGCCATGTGCTGTTGCTTTCGACGGGAGTTCAGTACCGGCGACTGGAGATTCCCGGCGCGGAAAAACTGACCGGCAGGGGTATCTACTATGGCGCGGCGCTGGTCGAAGCAGCCGCGTGCAAGGATGAGGATGTCTATGTCATCGGCGGGGCCAATTCCGCCGGCCAAGCTGCACTGCATTTTGCCAAATTTGCCTGCAAAGTCACGATGCTGGTCCGGTCGGGCGGACTGGAAGCCAGCATGTCGAAATACCTGATTGACGAGATCGAGCGCACGCCCAATATCATCGTCGAGCCTAACACGCAGGTGTTGGCGGCACAGGGCGAAGAGCACCTGGAAGCGCTGCAGATTCGCGGGCCCAAGGGCGAGACCTGTAGGCCAGCCGCTTCGCTCTTCGTATTTATCGGCGCTGTGCCGGGAACCGAATGGCTGCCGGACTCGATTCTGCGCGACGAAAAGGGCTTCATTCTCGCAGGGCCGGACCTGACGACTCCAGAATCCGGTCAGGATTTAGCCTCCCCGGCCGTGAAATCGGCAGCAAAATTCGCTACTATCTGGAAAGAAAAGCGTGCCCCATATCTGTTGGAAAGCAGTCTTCCCGGCGTCTTCGTGGCGGGGGACGTGCGCCATGGGTCGGTTAAGCGCGCCGCCTCGGCGGTTGGCGAAGGATCGATCGCAGTACAGTTCGCACACCAGTATCTGGCCAGTTTCTGAGCCCGATCTAGCCGTGAACGGGATAATTTGCAGCATAACGAAAGTGGGATAGAAGAATCGCATCGAATTGACGCACGCTACATCCATAACTAAGGCGTGTGAGGGATCAAAGCCGTCAGGGATTGAAACTATCGGGGATTGAAATAAGGAGCCAGGGGCAAAAGATCGCCGCACATCTCAGCTATGGACAACGGGACTCAATTAACCGTCGAGCGGATTTCGCTGGACGACTACGCCGAGCAGCTTAGCAGGGCGTTTTCCCTGGCAGGCGTAACGCCCGACCAGTTTTGTGGATTGGGTGAGGCCGATCTGCTCCGAATTCCCTCCGGCGTTCAGTTCCACGATCCCAGAGATGGCCTGAGGGCTTTCTGGGTTCTGCTTGAGGGTGAAGTACGCTCTGACAAAGCCGATCCCGACGGCTCCAAGACTCAGGTCCACATCGCCAAGGCTGGCGACTCCTTCGGCGAAGTGATGCTGCTGACCGGTAAGCCTCCCTCAATCTACCTAACGGCCTTGCAGCCCTCCACTGGGCTCCGTTTCGACGAAGACACATTCTGGAAATTGATGGCTTGCTCTCTGCCGGTGCGGCAAATGGTGCTGGCCAATATGCAGCATCGGCTGCAGGCGCACATAGCTGAGGCAGCACACCGGGAGAAACTGATTTCGCTGGGAACCCTCGCAGCCGGCTTGATGCATGAACTGCATAATCCGGGCGCGGCAGCCAAGCGCGCCGCTTCGCAGCTTCGCGAGAATTTGATGCGGCTGCAGGAGTTGAGCCTGCGCTCCACCAGCAAAGCTAAGACGCAGGTGCAGCTGGAGTGCATGCACGACCTGCTGCAGCACGCCGTGCGAACCTGCCATGCTCCGGCTATGAGCAGCCTGGATCAGGCAGACGCGGAAGAAGCGATGTCTGAATGGCTGCAGTCGGCCGGTGTAGAAAACGCATACACGATCGGGCCGGCGCTGGTTGCCATTGGCTTTGAACAAAGGGAGTTGGATTGCGCCAAGGATGCTTTCGAAGCTAGCGCACTTTCCGATACGCTGAATTGGCTGGAGGCGCTGGTATCCAGCGTTTCGCTGGTCTGCGCAATCGAGGAGAGCATCAGCCGCATCTCCGACCTGGTAATGGCGGTCAAGAAATTTGCCTATGACGATCGCTGCACGCTGCGCGATGTCGACGTTCATGACAGCATCCAGAGCACGCTTACCATTCTTGGCCACAAGCTGCGCCAGCGGCAGATCTCTGTCTCCAAACATTTTGACGCGGCCATGCCGATCATTCATACCACCGGCGTAGCAATCAGCCAGGTGTGGACCAACCTGATCGACAATGCAATCGACGCCTCACCCGACAGCAGTGAGATCGAAGTGCGCACCTGGAGCGAGCCCGGTTTCCTGGCCATAAGCATTCGCGATCACGGCAGCGGCATTCCGGAAGATGTCAAATCCAAGATATTCGACCCCTTCTTTACCACCAAGCCGGTGGGCAAGGGCACCGGGCTGGGCTTGGAAATCGTACAGCGCATTGTGACCCAGAGCTTTGGCGGGCAGGTTCAGGTGGATTCGAAGCCGGGAGAGACGGAGTTTACGGTACGATTGCCGCAGCAGAAGGAATCCGCAACGGTCTAGGGTCTGCTTTACAGACTCTTTTCCAGCACTACGAAGTGCAGATCTTTGCGAAGCGGCCTGCCAAAACGCTCATCCCCGTAGGGAAACGGTTCTGTTGCGCCGGTAAGCGTGTAGCTGCGGCGCAAGTACCAAGCGATCAGCTTTTCCCTTACATTGAGCACCGACATCACGACGCGGCGAGCGCCATTTGCTTTTGCGAACTCCTCGGCTGCAGCGTGCGCCCGAGCTGCTGATTTTGCCGGTCGGGACGGACAGTTAACAGGCCCAGATACCAAGCTCCATCTTCTTTAGGTTCCAGCCAGACCGTTCCCAGCAGTTCGCCGTCGCCCGGAGTAGCATCGCCTGCGTCCTCGCGCCAGAGAAGCAGATTGGCCTCAGGTTTTGCAGCGAGATCTTCCCGCAGTAGCGATTCGTTCAACCGCTGCCCCTCGAGAATGCCCTCTTCGGAGTTCCAGCTCGACACTGGGCCGGTAGCGCGATAGGCGCGGTTGGCCAGTTCGATAATGGCGGCGAAGTCGCTTTCCCGGGCATGGATCAGTCGCATTCTTCCCAGTTTACAAACTCCGTTCCCAAAAGCCGATTGGCTGGCCCTGCCCTGAAATCGATCCCGTCAAGTTACCTCAGTGCCAGCCGATAGAAGCCTCAAGAGGCGATTCAGGGTGATGGCGGAAGGCACTGCAATCCTGGCGGATGTTCTCGGAGCGGCGCTCAATGAGCTTGAGGAAGGCATAGCCGTGCTCGATGCCGAGTCTCGCGTGCTGTGGTGGAATCGCTCGGCGGAGTCGATCACCGGCTACCTGAGCGCCGATCTGCTGGGGCGCACGCTGCCCTCCGATGCCTACGAGATCGACGTTCATCATCACTCGGCCCTGAATCACGCAACTCTGAATCAAGCGACTCTGAGCGTGGCGGAAGCCCAACCGCAGCCGGGTCAGCTTACCGCGGTGCAGGAGCGCCCGCTGCTGGTCCATCTCCATCACCGGCAGGGACACTCGCTACCGGCCATGCTCCGGCGTAAGCCACTACGCGATGAGCTGGGCAAGCGGTTTGGAACATTGCTGCGCTTTCACCCGGTCGAGGAGATCGACACGCTTCCTCATGGGGTTGCCGACGAAGACGGCGGCCACGAAAACAGAGTGGAACAAAGCCAGGCAGATATGGAAGACCGCCTGGACGAGGCGTGGCGGGAGTGGTCTACCAACGGGGTTCCCTTTGGCCTGATGTGGATCACCATCGATCAGGCCGCCCTGCTGCGGAAGACTCACGGCCGGGATGCCTCCGAGGCCATGCTGGGGATTGTCGAGCGCACTTTGCTGCATGGACTGCGGCCCACGGAAATTCTTGGCCGCTGGGGCGCGAATGAGTTCCTGGTGGTTTGCCATGAGCGCACGAGGGAGATGCTGGATAGTCACGCACACCGCATCGGAAGCCTGGCGCGCTCCGCGGATTTTCGCTGGTGGGGCGACCGGGTGAGCCTCACGGTAAGCATTGGCGTGGCCCAGGCAGAAGAGACCGACACCCTACGCTGCCTGCTCAAGCGGGCGCAGCGGGCGATGGAGGAGGGCATCCACGCCGGAGGCAACCGGGTGACATTCCGAAAGATCATGAGCGCGGAGGATCAAAAATGTTCGCAATTATAGGCATCGTGGTGGTCTTTGGCGCCATTGTGGCCGGCTACCTGATGGAAAAAGGCAACCTGCTGGTCCTGGTGCAGCCGGCCGAACTGATCATCATCGGCGGAGCGGCTCTGGGCACGCTGCTCATCGCCAACCCAGTACACATCATCAAGGCCATGGCAGGCGGAGTGCTCGGGGTGCTCAAGCCTTCACCCTTCGGCAAGGCGCGTTATCTCGACACACTGAAGATGATGTTCGAATTCCTGAACAAGATTCGTAAGGAAGGGCTGCTCTCGGTTGAGAACGATGTTGAGAAGCCGCAGGAGTCCGCCATCTTCAAGAAATACCCCTCCTTTCTCAAGGATCATCACGTCATGGACTTTGTCTGCGACACGCTGCGCATGGCTATCACCGGCGGCGTGGAGCCATTTGACATGGACCAGATGATGGAACGCGATATGGAGGTGCATCATCATGGCGCAGTCGCTCCCATCTCTTCGCTGACTACAGTCGCCGATGCGTTGCCGGGACTGGGCATCGTCGCCGCGGTGCTGGGAGTGGTTATCACCATGGGCGCGATCGGCGGCCCTCCGGAAGAGGTTGGCCACAAGGTCGCGGCAGCGCTGGTCGGCACGTTTCTCGGCATTCTGCTTTGCTACGGGCTGGTCGGGCCTCTGAGCTCAAACATGAACAAGGGAGCAGACGCGCACAACGAATATCTGCAGGTGCTGCGCGTTCTGCTGCTGTCGTTTCTCAAAGGCAATGCTCCCATCATCGCGGTTGAGATGGCGCGCCGGGCTATTCCCGCGTATGTGCGTCCCTCTTTCAACGAGATGGAGAAGGCATGCAAAGGCGGCGGAGCGGGCGCAGCCGCTGAACAGGCCGCAGCCGCATAGGAGCCCTGAACGATGCCAGCCAAGCAGCCCATCATCGTCATCAAGAAAGTAAGCGGCCACGGCGGCCATCACGGCGGCGCGTGGAAGGTGGCTTACGCCGACTTCGTGACGGCGATGATGGCGCTCTTCATCGTGCTGTGGCTCTTGAACTCCAGCGTAAAGGTGAAGAAGGCGGTTGCCGGATACTTCAACGACCCCCGCAGCACCCAGAAAGAAACGGGGACGAACAAAACGGGAGATGACGACACCGTCCCCATCGATAAGAAGAATGTGGAAAAGCTGAAAGAGCAAATTCAGAAGCAGATCAAGGATCAGCCGGAGCTTCAGAAGCTGGCCAAGCAAATCGAGATCACGATTACGCCGGAGGGGATGCGGATCGAGTTGATCGAAGACAAAAAGGGAACGTTCTTTCAGAGCGGAAGCGCCAAGCTGAGCCAGAGCGGGCAGGAGCTCCTGGGCATGCTTGCCGGTCAGCTCAAGCCGTTACCCAACAAGCTGCTGCTCGAGGGGCATACCGATGCGCAGCCTTACTCTTCCGACGACGGCTATACCAACTGGGAGCTTTCCGCCGACCGCGCCAACTCCGCGCGGCGCCTGCTGCAACAGGATGGTGTAGGCAAGACCCAGATCACGCAGGTGCGCGGCTATGCCGATCAGTTTCTCCGAGTGAAGAACGATCCGATGGACCCTTCGAACCGGCGGATTTCGCTGATCGTGCAATGGATTCAGGTCGCCGCTCCACCTGATGCCGCGGAAGGAAAAACAGTCAGTGCCGGGGAAGCTGCGAAAACTTCAACAGGTGCGCAGCCAAAGCCTATGGGCGCGAAGAACGTGGCTGCCACCGCTACCGGCAAGCCTGCGAAAAAATAATCGTGCCGTTCAGCAGATGAGTGACGTTCAACAACAGCGGAAAGGCGCTGCCGGTTCCAGCGTGACCTTGCCTGGTTCCGTCGAAATAGCCTCTTGCGATGGCGGCGGAACGCCGCGCAGGGTTTGAATGCAGCGCAATCCCGCCGAGCCAACAATCACGATTGCGCCGACGATAAACAACGCCATCAGGCTGGTCTCGATCCAGCCCTGCAGCTGACTGCCGGGATGCATGGCCATCGGCCAGAACGTGTTCTGAATCGACAGCGTGCCTGCCGACACAGTCGTCACCAGTACGAACAGCGCAGGCACCAGCGTGCACCATCCGTAGACCGCTTTGCGATGGTTCACCAGCCAGGTGGTCATGGTGGCCAGTGCAATCGAGGCCAGCAGTTGATTCGCCGTGCCAAAGAGCGGCCAGATGGTGGCGATGGTTCCACCCCAGATGAGGTAGCCCCAGCTGACGACGATGATCGCTGTCGCCAGCATGTTCGAGGGCAGCCAGTTGCTGCGCCCCAAGGGCTTGTAGATCTTGCCCATGACCTCCTGCATCACGTACCTTGCCACGCGCGTACCTGCGTCAATCGTAGTCAGGATGAACAGCGCCTCGAACATGATGGCATAGTGATACCAGTAGGCGGTCAGCGCCTTCATGCCCGGTAGTCCGCGGAAGATCCCCGCCATGCCGATGGCCAGGCTTACTGCGCCGCCGGTGCGTCCGGCAAGCTGCTCGCCAACTTCGCGGGAAAACTCGGGCAGGTTCACGGCGTGCATGCCGAGATGTGCGAAGACCGCAGGCGGCACATTGATGGCGAAGTAGTCTCCCGGCGCCATGGAACAGGCGGCGATCAACGCCAGCACGCCGACCAGCGACTCGGCCAGCATGGCTCCATAGCCGATGAAGAGCGCGTCTTTCTCCTTGTCGATGAGCTTAGGCGTAGTGCCTGACGCAACGAGCGAATGGAAGCCGGAGATCGCTCCGCAGGCGATGGTGACAAAGAGAAATGGAAACAGCTTGCCGGGGATGACCGGACCGCCGCCGTGAATGTAGGGAGTGAATGCGGGAAATTGAAAATTCGGATGCACGACGAGCACGCCTACGATCAGCGCGGCCAGAGTCGCCAGCTTGATGTAGGTCGAGAGATAGTCGCGCGGCTCCAATAGAAACCACACCGGCAGCACCGAAGCGAGAAAGCCGTAGCCGCACAGCAGCAGCACGATCTGATGGCCGTTGAAGAGCAGTAGATGGGCATAAGCTGAGTTGGCGATCCAGTGGCCGCCGATCAGCGCGGCCGTCAGCGCGGCCACACCGAAGATCGATGGCCCGACGACAATCACCTGGCCGCGATTGCCGCGAAACATCCAAAGGCCAATGACCATCGCAATTGGGATGGTCATCCCGATGGTGAAGATGCCCCAGGCGCTCTGGCTGAGGGCATTGACAACGATGATCGCGAGGCCGGCCATGGCGACGATCAGGATAAGCAATACCGCGATCATCGCCAGCAGGCCGGTGGCCGGGCCAATCTCGCGCTGCACGATATACGGCAGCGATTTGCCATCGTGGCGGAGCGAGCCGATCAGCACGGTCAGGTCCTGCACTGCGCCGGCGAGCACCGCTCCTGCTACCAGCCAGATCAGTCCCGGCGCGAAGCCGAACTGCGCTGCGAGGGTCGGCCCGACCAGCGGCCCGGCTCCAGCGATGGCAGCGAAGTGATGGCCGAAGGTGACCCATTTGGGCGAGGGGACATAGTTGTGGCCGTCTTTAAAGCGATGCGCAGGAGTGATGTTGCGGTCGTCGAGGACAAAGGCGCGCGCCGCCAGCATTGCGCCGTAGTAGCGGTAGGCGACTGCGAAGATTCCGAGGACGATCAGCAGGAGGGGAAGCGTGTTCACAGGCGGGTTTTGTCCTCAGAGAAAGCAGACATTGCGTGGCTGAAGTATATCAATCGCAATCCCTATCCGATCGCTGTGCCAGCTCAGGAAGCGCGATCGCCTGCCAGCCTTCCGCCAAGCCAGGCACAGGGCAAGGCGAGCACGGTGAGAGCTATCGGATACCATTCGGGACCGAAGGTCGATTGGTGACTCCATGCAGCGACGACTCCCCCGAGACTCGCTGCCACTCCGATCCAACCGAGAATCATGGCCAGCCTCATCGGATGACTAGGCGCAAGCCGGGCTGCAACGTAGCTGCCTGCGATGGAGTAGACCGTGCGATAGCCGGCAGCGAGAAGGAAGAGCGGATTCGATAACGGCTGAGCGGCTGCCGGGAAAACTCCGATCTTGCGCAGGAGTGCATCGGTTGCGACAGCTGGAATAACGGCAACTGCGATCCCGGCGAGCGCTGCGCCGATGGTTCGGATGGCTACGCCTTTGCGAGGAGCTTCGATCATCATTCTTCCTTTCGAGGCACTCGGACAATCCAGCAGAACTCGCGTGAAAGCCGTCTCAGCGCCGGGTGTCCGAAATCTCTACCAGCTACCCGCAATTCGATCGGATTGCATCCAGTGTAGGCCCCGCATCATCTACAGACCATGTCGAATTATCCTCACCTCTTCTCTCCTCTTCAGATTGGCGATCTTACGCTGGCGCATCGCATCGTTATGGCTCCCCTGACGCGACTGCGCTCTTCGCAGCCCGGCGATATTCCGAGCGATCTGAATGCCGAATATTACGGGCAGCGGGCGACCGAGGGCGGACTGATCGTCACCGAGGCGACGAATATTTCGCTTGAAGGGAAAGGCATGCCGGGTGCGCCGGGGATTTACTCGGCTGCGCAGATCGAGGGATGGAAGCTTGTGACCCAGGCGGTCCACGACAAAGGCGGGATCATTTTTCTACAGATCTGGCATACCGGCCGCGCGAGCCATAGCTCGCTGCATCCCGAGGCAGGACTGCCGGTTTCCGCTTCCGCGCTGGCGATCAACGATGGCAGCCGGGCAACGAATGCGGAGGGGCAGCGCGTGGATTTTGAGGTTCCGAGAGCGCTGGAGACGGGCGAATTGCCGCGCCTGATCGCGGATTATCGCCAGGCTGCACGGAACGCCAAAGAAGCGGGCTTCGATGGCGTGGAAGTCCACTCCGCCAATGGGTATCTTTTGAACCAGTTTCTTGAAGACTCGACCAACCGTCGCACCGACAGCTACGGCGGCTCCATTGAGAACCGTGCACGGCTGCTGATGGAAGTTGTCGACGCTGTCTTCGAGGTTTGGGGCAACGAGCGTGTCGCTGTCCGGCTATCTCCTTACGTGACGTACGCGGATATGGGAGACTCGGACCCGATTGCGTTGTATAGCTATGTGCTGGGTGAATTGAGCAAACGTGGAATCGCCTTCGCCCATGTGGTCGAACCTCGGGTTGGGCGAGCCAGCCAGGCCACTACTCTCGATCACTCTTTGCCGGAGACCGCTAAGCTCTTTCGCAAGGCATTTGCCGGTGTCTTTGTGACCGCCGGGGGCTATTCAGCGGAGGACGCCGAAGGGGCGATTGCCCCGGGCTACGCCGACGCAGTAGCTTTTGGCCGGCCCTTTATCGCCAACCCCGATCTGGTGGAACGGTTCCGCACCGGCTCGACCTTGAATGTGCCGGAAAGGACCACTTTCTACGGCGGCGCAGAAAAGGGATACACCGACTATCCCACGATTGAGCAGGCCGGCCTAGAAGAGGCAGGTCAGGAACAGGCCGGTGAGGAACCTACCGGGGCAATCGCTCGGTAGAACCCAGGCTTAAAAAGCGAATTTTCAACAGGGATGGATGAAGCCGCGAGGCATCATTCATCCCTGTACTTTTCCCGCAGGCGTGCGCGAGTGTAGGATGGCTGCGAATGGAGAAGTGTAGATGAGCCGCCTCAATTTGAAAACCTTTCCAGCCGCCTTGCTTCGCTTCACTACCGGCATGATTCTCGTTGCCTTGCTGGCCTTTTGCGCCACCGCTTTTTCCCAGCCTGAGGCGGCATCGCGGCCAGTCTTCCGTCTCGATGGCGGCAACACCACCTATGCCTTTGGCGTAAACGAGCGCGGCGAGCTGCAGCAGATCTACTGGGGCGGACGCCTCGGCGCACAGGACACTATCGGTCCGGTGCACTCTGACCGCGAGGTGGCTTCCTTCGACTCCTCCTACAACAACACGCCGCAGGAGTACGCGGGCTGGGGTTCGGGACTGTTCAATGAGCCTGCCCTCAAGGTAACCTTCGCCGACGGCAACCGCGATCTGGTTCTGCATTACGTATCGAGCAGCAAGCCCGACGAGCATTCGCTCGAAGTCACACTCAAAGACATCAGCCGTGCCGTGACAGTGAAGCTGCACTATAAGATGGACCCTGAATCCGGCATCCTGGCCCGCTCGGCAACCATCGAGAACGGCGAGCCGAAGCCGATCATGATCGAGCAGGCAGCAGCAGCAGCCTTTGCCCTGCCCGCCGCGCATTATACGCTCAACTACCTGACCGGCCGCTGGGCTGGCGAGTGGACGCTGAACAGCGAGCCCATCCTGGGCGGCGCGCGGGTGCTCGAAAGCCGCCGCGGAAGCACCGGCCATCAGGCCAATCCCTGGTTCGCCATCGGCAGGGGCGACGCGGACGAAGAACATGGCGAGACCTGGTTCGGTGAGCTGGCGTGGAGCGGGTCGTGGCGCATGGTCATAGAGCAGGATCAGCTCGACAAAGTACGCGTCACCGCAGGCTTCAATCCCTTCGACTTTGGTTATTCGCTCAAGACGGGCGAAAAGCTCGAGACGCCGGCCTTCTATGCCGGATACTCGCATCATGGCTTCGGCGGCGCATCGCGGCTGTTGAACCATTTCACCGTGACTCACATCCTTCCGGAAGCGCCCAATCCACGGCCTCGGCCGGTGATTTACAACTCATGGGAAGCAACGGAGATGGATGTCACCGTATCGGGGCAGGAGGCGTTGGCGGAAAAGGCCGCGGCGCTGGGCATCGACCGCTTCGTGATGGATGACGGCTGGTTTGGCCAGCGCAAGGACGACCATGCCGGGCTGGGCGACTGGTATGTGAACAAGGAGAAATTTCCCAACGGCCTCAAGCCACTCATCGACAAGGTACGCTCGCTGAACATGGACTTTGGCCTGTGGGTCGAGCCGGAGATGGTCAATCCCAACTCCGACTTATATCGCAAGCATCCCGACTGGGTGCTCAATTTTCCCGGCCGCCCGCGCATGGAGGAGCGCAACCAGCTGGTGCTTAACCTCGCCCGGCAGGACGTGCGGGACTACATTTACGGCTTCCTCGACAAGCTGCTCAGCGAGAACCAGATCGCATTCCTCAAGTGGGACTACAACCGCAACTGGAGCGAGCCAGGCTGGGATCAGATGCCGCCTGACGAGCAGAAGAAAGTCTACGTCCAATTCACGCGCAACTTATATTCGATCCTCGCCGAGCTGCGCGCCAAGCATCCCGGAGTCGAGATCGAGAGCTGCTCGGGTGGCGGTGGGCGCGTCGATCTCGGCATCCTGCACTACACCGACGAGGTCTGGCCCTCGGACAACACCGATCCGCTGGATCGCCTTTCACAGCAGGATGGTTTCACCCGCGCGTATCCGGTGCAGGTGATGATGGCCTGGGTCACCGATTCGCCGCACGGGCTGAATAATGGCCGGACAAGCTCCGTCGCTTACAGAATGCTGGTTTCGATGCAGGGCTCGCTGGGCATCGGCGGCAATCTGAACAAATGGAGTGAGGAAGATCTGGCAACCACCAAGCGCCTCATCGCCGCCTATCATCAGGTACAGAAGACTATCACCCAGGGCGACCTTTACCGTCTGATCTCACCGACTAATGGCAGCGAGTTTTCAGCGACGGAAACCGTCTCGCCGGATAAGTCGCAGGCGGTTTTCTTCGCCTTCGTGCATTCCACGCACGAGCTGCGCGGCTTTCCTCAGCTGCAGCTTCTCGGCCTGGACCCGGCTGCGGAATATTCGCTGATGAGCATTGAAGGCAAGACCTTCCCCGGTACTCCGACGGCGGCCAGCGGCGCATGGTGGATGAATCACGGCATCGACATCGATCTGCGCGGAGATTTGCAAGGCGCGGCCTTCCGCCTCGACAAGAAGTAGATAGAAAATAAGCGCTGCAAAGCAAAGCCGCCAATCCTTGGGATTGGCGGCTTACTTTTGTGAGCTGCTTGAAACTCCCTACAATTCGAAGTCCGGGATCAGTTGGTGCCCGGCGGATTGAAGGCTCTGCGGATCGCTCCATCGCGGAAAGGCCGCTGGGCATTGGCGTAGGACGCGGATTGCGTTGTCAGAATCACGGGGCGCACCGCAGCATCCGTTCCCTTAGTCGCCGTCACAGAAACTGCAATCAAAGCCGATCGAGTGTCGGAGAGTTGTGAAGCTGGCAGAGAGATGGCGACTGCCTGCGCCAGTTCGACTGGCCGCACAGGTGCTTCCTGAGCCGGACGCGTATCCGCAATCTTGGCAGTCAGCGCGGTCCGGGTGTAGAGAATCTGAGGTGTTGGAGCACTCACCGAATCCGGCCACATCGCGTTCAC
>DATAZR010000131.1:0-18519 GCA_036271955.1 Acidobacteriaceae bacterium | reverse complement strand
GTACCGGCTGGGTTGCTTGCACCAACCGTGCAGCCGGTAATCGTACCGATGCTGTATTCCGGTTTGCCGTCCTCTGATTGCGGAACTGTGATGCTGGTAATCGTTTCTGTGGCGGAGGTCTCGAGCTGGATGGTTCGCGTAGCGCTACTTGAACCAACGTTCGTCGTTGGAAAGTTCAAATTCGAGAGCGTAAATTCACGAATACGGTTATTAATTACGTCCGCCACATAGAGCTGACCGGCGCTGTCTGAGACGAGTTCGATAGGCTGGTTGAACTCCGCGATTCCCGCCGCTCCGCCGTCCCCGGAAAATCCCGCGGTGCCTTTGCCGGCGATCGTCGTAATGATGCCGGTCGTGATACTCACCATGCGAATGCGCTGGTTGTTTACATCGGAGATAAAAACATCTCCGCCCGCATCGAATGCGATCCCATAAGGGACGTTGAGTTCCGCACCGGTTGCCGGTCCGCCGTCCCCGGAAAAACCGGCTGTTCCGTTTCCGGCGAAGGCCGAAATAATACCGGTGGCGGCGGAAACCCTGCGCACCACATTGCCATTCAGCTCTGAGATGTAGAGATTGCCCGTTGCATCGAACACCACGCCTACCGGACCATACAGGGATGCACTCGTTGCCGGACCGCCATTACCCGCTGTGGCCGCCGATCCATTGCCCGCGACGGTAGTAATGATGCCCGTCGAAATTGTGATCTTGCGGATTCGGTTATTGGCATAATCGGCAAAGTAAAGATTGCCGGCGCTGTCGAACCTTGCGTCCTGCGGGTTGGCCAGCATCGCCGCAGTCGCGAGGCCGCCATCGCCCGAGTAGCCGCCCGCGCCCGTTCCGGCAACGGTCGTGATGATGCCCGTCACCCCATCAACCCTGCGAATTCGGTTGCCGCCGTATTCGCAAATGTAGATGTTACCCGTGCTATCCGCGGCGGTTCCGCTTGGATTAAGCAACTCGGCGCTGGTCGCCGGTCCTCCGTCGCCGGTCGAGCCTGGCGTGCCGGTGCCAGCGAAGGTTGTGATAATCCCGTTCGGCGCTATCTTCCGCACACGGTGATTGTTGAAGTCAGAGATATATAAATTGCCTGCGCTGTCAAAGCCGGGCGCGCGTGGAAAATTGAACGACGCATCGATTGCCTGCCCGCCATCGCCGGAAAAACCAGCAGTCCCGTTCCCGGCAACGGTATTGATGATCGAGACGGTTTGCATCTGCCCGCGTGCTGGCCGGCCCATGACGCAAAGGAAAAGAACCGCGACAATGACTTGAGTGAAGAGCAGCATCCGGCGGAAGCGTCCTGGACTCGTAAGAGCGGAATTATCTGGTTGCATCGTGACCTCAAATGCTCGATATCGAACTGCTGCAAACGAATTGATCGAATTGCGAGAATTAGCAGAGAACGCCGTTCCAGGCATCCCATCGCGGTTGCGCAAAAATGTTGCTGGAGTGCCGAACAGGGTTACTCAGCTCAAGATCGGGAGTGAACGGAGAAGGACGGCAAGAACGAGTGAATAGCCATAGAGCGCGCAAGGGCGCAAACTTTCGGTCGCTACGCTGCGCTGCAGGTGCACCGAGGAACAAACGAAATTGGGAGAGTGAGTCCATTCAACAAAAACGCACACTTGGACTGATCACTTGCCGAAACAAAGCTTAGAGCTAGGCGCAGAAAAATTACGCCTGGAAGCAACTTAAGCGGCAGTTCGAGCGGGGAGGTTACGTCATCGTTTGTGACGCCTATCCCGTAGCTGATCTATGAATTTCTTGCTGAAGTTTGTAGGAGGGCGATAGGCCTGCCGACCTGGCGACCGTCGTGCAATGAACATCGCCGACGCAAACAGTACTACACTATCGCGTCAAATAACAGTTACTTTGGTAATGGGTTGGTTTGAAGGGGTACGGGCTTACAGGCTGGGGAAAAAGGTTGATTTGCGTTTGTGTTTGATTTTCGGGATGTTTTTGACGTTTTTAAGGTTTTGTGCAGTTGTCTGTATTGCTTGTACAGGCGGTTTCGCGCTCTGCACAGACACTTCGGCCCTGGCCAGCCATGGCTTGAATCGGAATCAGGCTTCTTATGCGCACCAGGTTGTAGGCGGCAATGGTTATCCTCCGCCGCGTAGGTTTAACTGACCATAATTTAATTGGCCATAAATAAGACCGACGCGCTCAATGCCGATTGGCGCGGAATCCCTGGAGTTAGAACCGGAAACGCCGCAGGGCCCAGTCATTCATTTTGAGGAGAAGTCGCCTGCTCGTCCACGTGGATTCCGACCCGTACTCAGCTTCGGTTGTCACTTATCTCGGTAGCTGGTTTTCGGCCACTTGCCGAGAACATTGATCGACTTGAATCGCTCAATGGGCGCTTTGGCTTGTTGTCGCCAGTTGACCAATGGCTGCAATAGTACTCTCAC
Source organism: Acidobacteriaceae bacterium (assembly GCA_036271955.1). Taxonomy (GTDB): domain Bacteria; phylum Acidobacteriota; class Terriglobia; order Terriglobales; family Acidobacteriaceae; genus Acidicapsa. The sequence goes on along the minus strand of DATAZR010000131.1, from coordinate 16,108 downwards.
AAGTTTTCTTCCCATAGAAGTCCGAGTGGTATATTATCTCCTTCCATAGAACTTCGAGTGGAGAGACTGATGCTCAAGAAGAACCAATCCAACAGCGAGATGCTCAAGGGCACTTTGGACATGATGATCCTGCGGACACTTATCGGCGGAGACGCCCATGGGCACACCATCGCGAAAGTCATTGAGCGCACCTCCGAAGATGTTCTCGAAGTAGAACAGGGATCGCTCTACCCGGCGCTTCACCGGCTTGAAGATCGTAAATGGGTTTCTTCCTACTGGGGTGCGAGCGAAAACAATCGCAAGGCAAAGTTCTATCGGCTGACGGCAGAAGGCCGTAAACAGCTGGTGCGCGAGACCGGCCGCTGGCGCCAAATGACACGGGCCATCGGCCTTGTGTTAGGCGAAGAGGGAGGTGCGTAATGAGTTTGTTCAGGTTTTTTCACCGCAAGCGCTCCGACGCCGAGTTGCAGAACGAGATCGAGGCCTTTCTGACCGAAGAGACCACTGATAACGTGGCGCGCGGAATGTCACCGGACGAGGCCCGGCGGCAGGCGCGGATAATGTTGGGCAACCCGCAGAAGGTGCGCGAATCGCTATGGGCGCAGAACTCCCCCCTACTGTTGCTCCATGTCGGGCACGACTTGAAATATGCTTTTCGTACGTTGAGCCGCACGCCCGGATTCTCGATCATCGCGATTACGGTGATGGCTTTGTGCATTGGCGCGGCCACATCTCTTTTCACAATTGTGCACTCGGTTTTGCTGCGGCCACTTCCCTTTCGAGATCCCGAGCGGCTGGTGGTTGTGTACGAACACTTCCGAGGAGCCTTAGGCGCTCGACCGGGAGGCGAATTCAGCTACCACCCAGTTGCGCCAGCCGACTTCTACGACTGGCGTTCGAAGACCCACGGCTTTGAAGACATGGCAATCATGCGTCCTGCCGGGTACAACCTCACCGGTGTGCGCAACGAATTGCCGGAGTCGGTCGACGCAGGGGCAGGTTCCTCGAACCTGTTTTCACTGCTGGGAGTGCAACCGGCGCTGGGCCGGGACTTTACGGAGGCGGACGATCAGCGCGGCAGCGCCGTTGTGATGTTGACCTGGAGCGTCTTCGAGAGGCGGTTTGGAGGCGACGCGAAGATCGTGGGCGGCCAGATTCACCTTGACGGCAGGCCCTACACGGTGGCCGGCGTGCTGCCCTCGTGGTTCACGTATCCCAATGCCGGAATTCAGCTATGGGTTCCCTACAAGGCCGATGCCAGTGCTGAGATGCTTCAGCATCACGACTGGCATGGGAGCCAGGTGGTGGCAAGGCTCCGTCCGGACGTAAGCCTGGCCAGCGCAATCGCGCAGGTTGGCGCCATACAATACCAGCTTCATTTGCAGTACCCGCACGATCCGGTGGCTGAAGATGTTGCCCCGCGCTCGCTGAACGAGGATCTCGCCGGAGATGTGAAGAAGCCGCTGATGTTGATGCTTTCCGCAGTTGGCTGCATGCTGCTTATCGGCTGCCTCAACGTCGCCAACCTGCTGGTGGCGCGGGGCGCGGCACGGCAGAAGGAGGTGGCGATACGAAGTGCCCTCGGCGCTCAGCGGGCCACCCTGATTCGCGAGCAGATAGCCGAGAGTGTTCTGATTTGTGCAGCCGGCGGTGTGGGCGGGATTCTGCTGTCATTGGGCGCCACTGAGTGGCTGGCAAAAACGTGGAAGGACCTGCCCACCGCGCACAGCATTCACATTGATGGTGCGGTGATTGCGTTTGCCTGCGCGCTCATGTTCGCTGCGGCGCTGATTGCAGGCTTGCTGCCCGCGCTTTCCACAACAGGCAAGTCGATGCTGAAGGCCCTCGAAACCTCGGTCCGGACCGGCTCGAACAGCGTTTCGCGCACCGCGCTCAGAAAGTCGCTGCTCACAGCGGAGATTGGAATCACCGTGGTGCTGCTGGTGGCTGCCGGGCTGCTGCTCAAGAGCTTTATGCAATTGCGCGCAGCCGATGTGGGGTGCATAGTAGACAACACGCTCACCTTGCGATACAACCTGCCCGGCAAGAAGTACGACACGCCGGAGAAGCGAAACGCATTCAACGAAGCGCTGCTGGTGCGAGTGAGAGCTATGCCCGGAGTTCGCAGCGCTGCCTTGGGAACCACGGTTCCGGGAGCAGGATACTGGGGTAGCGACGAATTCACGGTGAAGGAACACCCTCCGCTCAAGACGAGTGAAGATTTGCCCAACGCGCTGACGCGCTGGGCCGATCCAGGCTATTTCAGCGCACTCGGAATACCGCTTGTGAGCGGACGGTTCTTTACCAGCGACGAACGTGTTGCGCGCTCGTACAAGGTGATTGTTAGCCGTCAACTCGTTCAGCAATATTTTGCAGGCGAAGATCCTATCGGCAAGCATTTGCACTTTCCAGGGCGCGCCCACGATGGAGCGCCTAACCTGATGGATTGGGAGATTGTTGGCGTCGCCGGCGACATCCTGTACCAAGTCGGCAAAGAGCCGAAAGCAACTGCCTATTTCCCCACTCTTGAGGGCCGGAGCGATTCGACTCTCGCGGTTCACACGGCAACGGATCCATTGCAATTCTCGGTGCCGCTGCAGAAACAGATTGCGTCGCTCGATCCTGAACTTCCGGTCTCAGACGTGCTCACCATGAACCAGATCATTGGCGCGTCCCTGGTGAATGCGAGCCTCAGCGCGACCCTTGTGCTGGCTTTCGCTATTTTGTCGCTGATTCTAGCTTCGGTGGGATTGTACGGCGTGCTATCGTACCTTGCCACTCAACGGACCTCGGAACTGGGAATCCGCATGGCTCTCGGCGCGCAACGAGATCAGCTCTTGCAGTTGATGCTGATGGATGGCCTACGGCCAGCGCTGTTCGGGCTCGGGCTCGGCTTGGTGATAAGCTTGGCGGCGACACGCATCTTCCAGTCGATGCTTTTCGGAATGAAGCCTCTCGATCCTGAGGTTCTGTCCGGCGTCGTTGCGACGCTGCTGGTGGTTGCGGTTCTGGCCTGTCTGGCTCCCGCCTGGCATGCTTCCCGGTTGGATCCAATGAAAGCACTCCGAACCGAATAGAACAAGGTATAGGCGGATTGAGGCATAATCGCCAACGAACTCATCGACAAATGAGATCGAGGAAAGTTGCCGAATAGTCGTTATACGGCAACTTGCTGTAGCGACCCATCCGCTTGATGAGCGCATTGGCCTGATATCGTCAAACCACGATTATGCGCAGACAAATCGGTACATCCTGGCCAACGTTGAGCGATGTCAGCCGCCAGCCCCCAAAACATAATGACCTTTCAAGCGCCGACGGTAGAACCCGTTGCATGAGCGGCGATAGGACTGGGCGTTGATTAAAGCATTTTCACAGTTGCTGTAAGACGAAGCAGACACTTTCAAGTGGCGTTTTCCTCAAGAAAACGCCACCTTTCACCACCAATCGAAACTTCTTATACTAACTTTGAAAATGCTCTAAAGATCAGAGGTGCAGTGCCGCCAGCTTGGTCTTCAGCTCTGCAGTCCAGTCAGCCTTGGCGCTGGGTTCCATACGCTGTGCAATCGACAGAGCTTTGTGGTACGCGTCCGCGCTTTCCTGGTCGCGGTGAAGAGCGGCGAAAGTGTCTCCTAAAACGATCTGCCCTTGCATGAGATTGGGATTGATAGCAACGGCCTGCTCGGCCGCGTTCAGGGCTGCGTCGAGTTGTTTGTTGGCGAGCGCGTTGGAAGCGCGCGTGTAGTAACCGAAGGCAGAAGCAAGCGACGTATCGAAAACGCCGCGGTACACAAAGACGCCGTCGTCGATCGTGTCGACCGGTCGCTCCTGCATGAAGGGTTGAAACGGACTCAGGATAACGGAGCCGAACTCATAACCTGAAAGAGTGCCGGCGCTTACCAGGACTGTGCCTGAGACGCTGGTTGGCACATCGACCTGTTGCTGGCTCCACATGCTATTTGCGGTAGGCAGTTGATGGCAGGGAATGCCGTAGGAGTGATAGTCGATCGAGGGCTGCACAAAATAGCCGAACCAGCAGTCGTGGATGTTGTGCTCATCGAGGTATCGCTTGACGGAGATGAGCTGTTGTCCCCAATCCGTATTGGAATCGGTAAGGTACCTGTAGGTATTGGCGGGGCCACCGAAGAGTTCGTTGGAGTATGCGAGATAGTTGGGCGCACTCCGCGTTGTGGACGCAACATGCCAGCCGAGCAGTACGAGTGTGACGTAGATCCAGAGGCGCCTTTGCTTCCAGAGGGTGGCCGATGCGCCGCCTATCAGTACGGCTAAGAACGGATACATAGGCAGGATATGGCGCGCACCGATGTTCAGACCGGTATCAATCGCAATCAGCAGATAGACAAGAGGAGGCACGATGAGGAAGCTTAGTCGTTGCCATCCTGTGAGGCGCTTGGCAAGAACAGCGTAGAAGGCAAGCGCCAGAAGCAGCATGAAGCCGAGCGTGGATTTGATAACAAAGGCGGCTGGGAAGTAGTACGGCACACCGTGCGCGTAAACCTTTCCAAAAATATAAGTCGAGAACGACTGCCCGGCTACGGACTGCAAGCGGATGTCGGCCATACCGTACAGGTAGGACTCTGGAAGGATGTGCCATCGAGCGAGGAACTCATACACTCTGGGCTCGACCCCGTGCAGCGAGCTCATGTAGTCGCTGAGGCTGGGCTGCATGCCTGCATTTGGGTGCGCAAGAAAACGGAAATGGTAGGTAGCCCAGAGGATCGTCAGCCCCAGGAGAACGGCTGCGGCAAACGCCGCACCATAGAGGCGAAGGACGTGAGCGCGTTTCTCCTCTGGAGGTGGCCGCATGAGTTCAAAGGCCAACAGCACGATGATGATCGGGAGCAGCAGGACGGCCGAGTGCTTGGACGCCAAGGCCACTCCGGTTGCCGTGCCAACCACAGCAAGCCTGCCGGCGGAGGGCCGCACGCGAAAACGGTAGAGTGCGTAGACGGTAGCGAAGATACCGAACGTCACGGCCATGTCCGTGGTCACATACGCGCCATGGGCGATGAGGTTGGGCTCGAAGACCACAAGAGCAAGAGCGAAGAGAGCCGCAACATGGCCAAAGATCTCAAAAGTGGCGAAGTAGACGAGGGTGACCAGCGCAAGTGAGAAGATCGCCGCCATCATTCGTGCGCGAAAGATAATCTTGCTTGCGGTCTCTAGACCGCCGTTGGCATAGATCAGACTCCGCCCATTGAAGTATGCTTCACCTTTTGAAAAAGTAGGGCTCTCAGGTGGCGGAGCGCTGAGGTGCATGGCGAGAAGCGGGAGTGTGGCAATTGCTTTGAGCAGTGGTGGATGCTCTGGATTGATGCCGAAATCCCCGGTGATCCAGCTCTCGTAGCCTGCGTAGATGTGATCGCCCTCGTCCCAGCTCAGGGACTGGCGATGCACTGAAACGACCAGCTCGCCTAGAAATACCAACACGAGCAGTAAAGCGATCGCGTGCGCCCTGCGTGCAGGTATGATGCCGGTGATATTCGATTCGTTTGCTGTCCTGAATTGCCGACTCTGAGAATTCATACCCGCCTTGCGCAACATTCCGCTCCTGAACACTTTGATCCAATTGAGTTCATTATGCTGGGGCCGAGGAAGAGTGCGCCAGTGAATCCTCGTGACCCGTTGATGCCAAATCGCCATCCATGTAAGTCATCTGTCAAGAAAAAAGCACGAGAGTTCTGGGCGTGCTCAGGAGAGCGCGCATTCGGTCTGATGGGGTCATCGTCCTGCGCGCGTGTGCCTCTCGGCTGGTGGTCCCTGCTCCCGCAGGACCGGACATCCATTTGCTGCCTCAAGCTCCGAAGAGCCGTCGCAGAAGATTGAGTTTGTGTTCTCTGCCAGTCCCGAAACAATGCGAAGAGAGCCTCGGGAGTTTCCTCCGTCGCCCGGGCGATTTACTGCAGGACCTGGCAGCCTGCGCATCGAATGATCCTGTTTTTGTTCTTCCTTATCAGGAAGGTTTTTTCAAGCCACTGCTTTGGCCGTCAACTTTTCGGCCGGCACGAAGTCCTGTTTCCTGCGGTCTACTGCAAGCATATAGGCCACCAGCTTCCTGGCTACCGCCAGGGTGGCCCGATTCTTGTTTCCTCGCAGGATTTCCTTCTCCCGGAGCAAGGCCAGCTCGTGGGAGTAGCGGGGCGCCAGCTTGACGGCTTCCACCAGTACGTGCTGGATGTGCTTGTTTCTTTGTTTGGAAATCGGCATGCGCATCACCTTGTCAGCAGAGCTTTTCTCGGCGCTGCATAGCCCGCAGTAGCTGATGGCTTCCTTCACCGATGGGAAGCGGGTGTAGTCTCCGATCTCCAGGGTCCAGGTCAGCGCGGTATTGGGCCGACTCCGGGGATCGTCCTCAGTCGTCTCAATCGCTCCGACAGCAGCGGATCTCTTTCCAGTGAGCTGATCAGCACACGATCCAGTCGTTGTCCCCTGCAGGATGTGCTCGCGGCCAAGCCGAAGCAGGGGCCGGATGCTGTCGCTGATCTCCTCGTTGGTTGAAACAGTTCGGTGAAGTAACCCATTTTGTGCAGCCGCTGCTTGTCATAGCTGACCCCGCTTTCCATGAGCAGCCCCGATACTCGGTTCTTCATTTGCACCACCTGCCGCATCACCAGGTTCCGGTAGCGCAACGTGCGGCGCCGGTCCCGGATCTCGGTCGAAGCCATGTGGCACTCGGGCAGAAAGTCGCACCGCAGGCAATCGGCGATCTTGCCGGCATCGATCCGGTCGTTCTTCTTCTTGGACGCGGCGATGGCCTGGAGCATCAGCGGATGGGCCACCTTCACCTTCTCAGCATGCGGAAGCAGGTAATCGTAGATCCAGCCGGTGAAGATCGTCGCTTCCATGGCCATCATCCGGGGTTGAGGTAACGTCTGGATCCAGGCATCCAGTTCGCGCCGGGTCGATCCGATCTTGCCTTCCCGGTGCACATGACCAGCTGCATCCTTCACGCAATAGCTGATCGTCTTCTTGTGAACATCCAGTCCGATGTAATACATATCGTCTCTGAGGAGCCTCCGAGGTAGTTCTCTGAATCAGCCTCACTGCCGAGTTCAGCCTTTCACAACACCTCGTGCTCCTCCCAGACTTAGCATTCAAACAATGCACTCATTGAGCACGGATCGGTGACGGAAATCGTCTTCTATTTAACAATTCCCAGCACTTTGAGAATTCACCATGTGTGTTGGGCGATAACGTCGACGGAAGTCGGAACGCAATTCACCAGCGATGCATGGAGCACTACTTCGAGATTTTTATATTCGAGATCGTTGCGGGGGATTTCAGATAGCTTTCTCGCCTGCATGGCATCGGTGACAAATTCCGCGGCGGCCTGCGTGCCGCAACTCGTCAGCCCTGCAACTGCCAGGATTGGGTTTGCATCTTTGCTGCCCACGAGACGGAATACGAGCGCGTAGTCTTCCGTAATCCTTGAATCCGCCTGCGAAGTGCTCGACCATGACCTCTGCTTTCCCGCTCGTTCATGAATCCTTGCTGCCCGATCCAGAAAAAACGACACCTCGCGCGATAGATGCAAAGTCCAGTGGTTGTCATAGGCCCAATCAGAGCTGTCGGCGAGTTCTTAAGGTCTATATAAGGAAGATCGGCCCCGGTTCGCAGATTGACCGATCGCCCCAAGGAACTTAACAGTGTGGCTACTTTGATGTCCGCGGCGATATCGCCCGGAGCTGCAAGGCCATCCTGATACCGCATCAGATCTGCAGGGACTGCGCCTCGGTCCTGTATCGAAGGCGGAAGAGGGTCTTCGCTGGAAGATTATCTTCAGCTGAGGGTTGTGCATGGACGTTGTCATGCGCCCGCGGAAGGTAGACCGAGATCGTCCCGTTGTAAAGAAGCACAGGCTTCCCGCTCTTGATCATCGGGGCCCAGAGTAGATCAAGCTCGGTCTTTCTGAATTTCAGGAAAGAAACCAGAGCGGCGGCCATTAGCACGATAACAACTGCAGTCACCGCCGCCACCCGCCACAATCCCTAGTTCATGCCGTGCCGTTCGCAGCGTCTTTTCCGATATGCCAAGTTGATTCTTTGCCAGTTCGATCAACTCACGCGCTGGCGTGGTCCATGCTTCAATTCCTCATGCAAGAAAGCCTTCGCTTCTTTGCGTTGCGGCTGCGAATCGCTCTGAATGTCGTTTTTCTCAACCGAACTCCACACCAGAGCAGCAGGCCGAACAACTGGCATGGCTCAAGGCCGAGTTAGAGAAGCCTCGCAATACGCCGTTTCTCGTAGTCATGGGCCACCACCCCGTTTATTCCGACGGTCCACACGGCGATCACCCCATCCTCACGCGCGACTGGGACCCGCTCTTCCGCCAGCACGACGTGCATCTCTATCTCGCCGGTCATGACCATGACATGCAGCATCTGGAGTTCGAGAACCACCCCACCAGCTTCTTCTACTCAGGCGGCGGTGGCGCTGATTTATACGACCTCAAGATCGATCCATCCAAGCGCGGTCCTTACGCACAGAAGGTCTACGGATTCAGCCATCTCTCAGTAACGCCCAGGCAAATAACATTGCGTCATCTGGACAACAACGGCCAACTCCTGCACGTCTTCACCAAAACTACGGACGGCAAAGTCACCATCCTGTAGCAGGTATGGCTGTCTGTCGCACAAGCGGCGGTAGTAATAGGCTTTGAACATCAAACATTTCAGTCGTGCGATGCCATCTCGCGTTCGCGGGTAAGACGGAAATACACAACCGGCGTTACGACCAGCGAGAGGACCACGGAGACGAGTATGCCTCCAATCACGGCTATCGCCAGTGGTTGGAGCATCTGTGATCCTGAGCCCAGGGCAAAGGCAAGCGGAAGCATGCCGCAAATTGCGGCGATGGCCGTCATCACAATTGGACGCAGCCTGCGCTGCGCGGCTTGCCGCATTGCTTCGCGTGCGCTCATGCCGGCGGCGCGGAGCTTTTCATCCGCATCCAGAAGCAGAATTCCGTTCTTGGCTACGATCCCAATGACCATGATGAGCCCCATGAAACTCGCTACGTTGAATGTGGTCTGAGTCGCGAGTAGCCCGGCAACAACCCCAGAAATCGACAAGACCGAGCTGGTCAGAATAGCGATCGGTGCAGAGAAGTTGCGGAACTCTGCCAGCAAGACTCCGAAGACCAGCACTAAAGCAAGAATCAGCACCCGCAACAGATCGCGGAAAGATTTCTGTTGTTCTTCGTAGGTGCCCCCGTACTCCACGCGAACGTTGGAAGGCAGGTGCAGGCCGGCTACCGTCGCCCGCACCTTGGCCATTGCCCTGCCCAAATCGGAGCCTTCCAGCCTGCCCGTCACCAGGATCAGCCGCTGAAGGTTTTCGCGGCGAATTTCATTTTGAGGCGGCAATTGTGTGACCTGTGCGATGGAACCGAGCGATGCCGTGCGTCCACTCGCCGAATTGAAGACCGTGTTTTCAATCGCCGCAAGCGATGCCCGGTTTTCTTCGGGCAGGCGCACACGAACGGTATAGGGCCGTCCATTCACAATCATGGGTTCGGTAGTGGGCAGTCCGTCGAGAATAGCCGTTGCATCTTCTGCAACTTCCTGCGGGGTAAATCCGAAGCGGGCAGCCAGCACTGGGCTGATCTGAAAACTGGTAGCCGGCCCGCTGACCGTGTTGTCGATGCCGTTCTGGGTATCGACAACGCCGGGAATCTTGCCGATGGCATCCTGTACCTTTGGTCCGAGCTCGTTCAGCAGGGACTGATCGTTGCTGAACAGCTTGATCTGAATCGGCTCGGGCGCATTGGACAGGTCGCCGATCATGTCCTGCAGCACCTGCGTAAATTCGACATCCAGTTCCGGCTCAGTCTTCTTGATCTCCTCACGAACGTCCGCCATCACATCGTCGATAGGACGCGATCGTTTGCTCTTGAGCCTAACGGTAAAGTCGCCATAGTTCGCTTCCGTCACTGCAGCAAGGCCCATTTGAAGCCCTGTCCGCCGCGATGTGACTTCCACCTCTGGAGTGTCGCGCAGAATCTGTTCGACATGTTGCAAAACCCGGTTTGTTTCGGTGAGAGAACTGCCGGAAGGCATAATGTAGTCGAGGATAAAGCCGCCCTCGTCCATCTCTGGCAGCAGGTCGGAGCCAAGCGCTGAATAGCCGAAATAACCACCAACGACGAGGGCGAGACAGGCAACTCCCAAAATCATGGGTCGAGCCAATGCCCAATCGAGCACACGCGCGTGAATAGCCAGGATACGCGTCATGAATTTGCCGGAGTGCTCGTGTCGTTCTTCGCGTGCTGCCTCTGCTATATCCTGCATCCCCCGCTCCGGTTGCTCACGCAGCAGCACCAGAGAAAGAGCTGGCGTCCAGGTCAATGCGAGTAGCAGAGATGTGAGCAATGCCGCCGTCATGGTGACAGCCAGCGCGCGGAAGAAGCTCCCGGTGACGCCGGTAACCGCGATGAGGGGCAGAAAGACTACGACGGGCGTAATGGTGGAACCGACCAGCGGGATGGTGATCTCTCTCAGAGAGTTGCGTACTGCATCGATACGCGATTGACCCGAATCTCGATGAACAACAATATTTTCTACGACCACGATAGCGTCATCGATGACCAGACCGATCGCGGCTGCCAGGCCCCCCAGAGTCATCAGGTTGAAAGACTGGCCGATGAGCCACAGAAAGAGAATCGTGACAGCTACAGTGACCGGTATGACGAGACCTGCAACAAGCGAAGAACGCCAGTCGTGCAGGAAGAGAAAGAGAATCACACAGGCCAGGAGAAGACCGATGAAGATGGCATCGCGCACACCGGCGATCGACTCACGAACCAGCTGTGACTGATCGTAGAAGAGCTCGATATGAACACCGGGCGGCAACTTACTTTGCAGCGTTGCAACCTGCGCCGCGACAGCGTTTGCTACCTGAACGGTGTTCGATGAGATCTGGCGGGCTATATTGATCAGCACGGCCTGCTTGCCGTTGGAAGTGACCGTTGTATAGACCGGCATGGTAGACGGTTCAACGTTAGCCACATCGGCAACACGGATCGGAGCCCCCGCCGGAGTCGTTTTGATGACCAGGTTCGCCAGTTCATCGGCAGAGTGGGCCTGTGCTCCAATCAGGCCCAGGATGAGCTGATGGTCGGCTTCGTAGAGTCCGGGCGAGTCGATGATGTTGGCTGCCTGAACCCCGTTTACCAAATCCAGCAGAGTAATGCCGGAGGCTTGCAGCCGCGCCGGGTCCGGAATGATATGAAACTCTGGGACCTTGCCGCCCTGCACCACCACCGTGCTCACACCAGCCACGCGATTAAGCGGCGGTTTGAGGTCGTACGTAGCTATCTCCCAAAGACGCGTCTGCGAAACAGTGGCTGGTCCGCGATCGTCAGCCGTGAGCGCATAGCCAAGAATTGGGAACGTGGCAAACGTGAGCCGATTGGTGGTAATGCGCGCCGTGGGGGGTAGCGTCTGCTGCACCTTGGAAAGAGCAGCGTCAGCCAACTGCAGTGTGTGGAACATGTCCACATTCCAATCGAAGAATAGACTGATCTCTGCCGAACCGCGGCTGGTGGTGCTTCGCACGACTCGCAACCCAGGTACTGAGTTGACCGCGTCTTCAATGGGCTTGGTGATGGTGACCTGCATCTGCTCGACAGGCATGACCCCGTTGTCGACGCCAATCACCACGCGCGGAAAATTGGTATCCGGAAAAACAGAGATCGGTACCTGTATAGCTGCATAGACTCCAGCAAAGGTGAGCGCAATCAAGAAGAAGAAGATCGGCGTTGACAGCCGCGAGAGCCAGAAGGATTGGTCAGGAGAGTCAGCCGGATTCACTTGTCGTCTCCTGCTTTGTGATCCGCGGATTTCCCCGCATCTGGCTTGTCCTCGGCCGATCCCACCTTCACCTTGGTTCCATCATCCAGTGCATAGGCTCCAGCCGTGATCACCGTATCCTTCGCGGTGATGCCGGTGAGAATCTGCATCTCTTTATCCGACTGGATTCCGATTGTGACCGGACGCTTATGCGCGGTGTTGTCTGCGGCAATCGTCATCACGAATTTGCTTCCGTCCGGCGCGGTCTGCAGCGCTTCGGCCGGCACCAGCAGCGCATTGCGGACAGAATGGCCAGTGATGAATGCGTGTATCGGAGTTCCTGCCTTGAGACTATTTTTCCGGTTCTCGACGCGCAGCCAAACCTCGACCGTCGTGCTGCCAGGGTCCAGTGCGGGGCTAATCAAAAACACCTTGGCATCCACTGGGTCTTCGATGCCGGGAACGCTGATCGTTGCCTGTGCGCCAACCGTAAGCTGCTGGGCTTGAACCTGTGCAATATGAAGCTTGGCTATCAGCGCCGATGTGTCCATCACGGTAATCAGTGGTGTTCCGGCCGGCGCGGTCTCACCCGCAAAGAGCGGACGATCCGTCACCACGCCGTCAATAGGACTGCGAATCTCCGTATAGCTGAGCTGGGCTTGCGCACCGAGATATTTACCTTTGGCTGACTCAAGCTGACCCTTCGCGGATTCGAGCGATGCCTTGTTGCTCGTCTTCTGCACGGATTCGAAATGCTGTTTGGCAATCTCATAGGCAGCCTGAGCCTGCACCAACGCGGCCTTTGCGGTATCCAGATCGCGGCCTGGAACCGCTCCTTGCGCGAAAAGCTGCGTACGTGAAGTCACGATGCTTTGATTCAAGTCAAGGTTGGCCTTGGCCTGCGCCAAGTCCAACTGCGCTTTGGAATAGTCCTCGGGGACTGTCGCTTGGGTCGCAGTGTCATAGCCGGCCTTGGCCGCTTGATAGGCGCCTTCATTGTCCAGGGCGGCTGCCGAAAGGTCACTGTTTTCAAGCGTAGCCAGCAGCTCGCCCGCCTTCACATGCGCTCCGCGCTGCACATAAAACTTCTTCACCGGAGCCGTTACCTTGGGCGATATAGCAGCTTGTGCCAAGGGCGAAAGCGTTGCATCCGCGGTGATGAGCTCTGAGATGCTGCCTTGATGCAGCTGCGCAGCCTGCACAGTTACTTCCGCGGCTGGTGTCGCCTCCGGCTTGTGGCAGCCAAACAAGGCAAGCGACAAACCAACCAGCGGCAGGCAGGTTCTAAGACCAGCAGTGAGATGACGATTCAGCTTCAGTGTGTGTGTGTTGGCAGGCATGGATCACATCGTCCCCGTAAGAATTTGCAGGTTGGCCAAGGCTGTCTGATAGCGGAGAATACCGTCTTCCCGCGCGGCTTCGGCAGTAACGAGCGCGCCCTGCGCATCCACAACTTCGAGCACGGTGGACTCTCCCGCCGAGTAACGGAGCCGGACCAGCCTGAGGCTCTCGCGGGCGGTCGTAGCGCTCTGTTTGAGCGATTGAAGCTGATCGCGCGCTACCGAAGCTTCCCCGTAAAACTCATCCAGCTGCGCGATCAAGCGGCGTTGGGTCGTGGAAAGAGTGATCTTTGCCGAGTCCCGTAAAGCTGTCTTCTGCTTGATGCGATCATGCGTGGCGAACCAGTCCCACACCGGGATATCAAGGGTCGCCGTGGCGGAGTAGCCGAGATTGCGCGTGCCATCGGCACCGTGTATAGCAAACTCAGGCGCATCGATGCCGTAGTTGAAGTTAAGGCCAAGATCCGGTAAATAGGCTGCACGGGCCGCAGTCACATCCAGATTCGCAGCGTGCATCGAGGCCAAAGCGCTCTTGAGCTCGGCGTTGTTCTGAGAGGCCGCGACTTCCAGTTCATCGCGCGTAGGCAGCGGCGCTGGGTCTCCAAACTCTATCAGTGTGTAAGCAGTGTGCGGATCCGGAAAAAGTAGGACCGCCAGATCCAGCCGAGCCTTCTCGCTTTGCAGTTTTGCATCGGCAAATTCACGTTCACGCTGCTGTTGCTGGAGCTCAGCTTTCACAACATCTGCGTGCGCAGCCTCGCGGGCATCTTCACGTTGCTCCGTGAGTTTTGTAAAGCTCCTGGCTTCGTCCAAGGCACGTTGTGCAACAGCCATTTTGTGCTCGGCTGCCAGGGCTGTGTAGTAGAGGCTGACCACGGTAACTACGAGTCCGCGGCGGGCAATTTCAAGCTCAGCCGACGCCACCGATGCCGCCGCCGATGCCTGGGCCACAGCCGTCACTTGCTGCACACCGATAGTTTCAGTCACCACGCCTTGGCTGGTGTATTCGTGAACACTGTTGTTGGCAATGAATCTGGGGATGCTTGCTGTCGCCGCCGCGCTCGCATTGGCCGATTGACTGGGACCATGCGCCGGCTGCGTATACAGATATTGATTGTGGTAAACCACGCTCGGCAGCAGCGCCGAGCGGGCCAGCGATTGATTCAAGGCTGCTACTTTGCTCGCAGCGGCCGCCGAAGCGAAGGTGGGCTCGTTTGCCTTCGCACGGGCGATTGCGTCCTCCAATGTAACCTGACCCGGAATTGGTGCTGATAGTGCATTTGGCGCAGGCGCCGCGGATTGCGCCGCCGAGAGCTGCTTCTGCTGTGCGAGGCCGGACGTCACCGCCAGCGCAGCGAAAGAGGCAGTGAGAAAGATGAAAACAGATACCTTCATAGCCAAAAATTGGGCAGGATCTCCACACGTAGCTCCGCCATTTCGGCATAAGTGCAGCAACTTACTCATGACCCGCCACAAGCACCGTGAAACTGTCCGGAATAATTGCCGGACGAGGCCGCGGATTGCTCGCGGTAGCTGCGGGGCGGGGACCGAACTGTGCAGTCACAACGTAGATCCTGCCCGTTGCCGTATCCAGCGTCATGGTGCGAGCACCTTGCTGCGTCGCGAGATTCTGCAGCACCTTGTACGAGCCGTTGCTGGCGTCGACGACTGTGACAGTTCCTTCGCCGTTCGAGGAGAAAGCCAGTTTGCGTTTGGGGTCGTAGCTGGCCGCATCCGGGCCATTCCCAATCGCAGGAGTGGCAATCACTTTTCCGGTGTTGGCATCCACTACAGCCATCTTCTTTTCGTCGCAGACCGCGAAGAGACGCCGTCCCTCACGATCGATAGCCAATCCCGAAGGAGATTCACACGGACTTACGGACCATGTCGCCGTGATCTTCGGATTCTTGGCATCGAGGCGAACAATCTCATTCTTGTCTTCAATGTTGTCGAAGACCACGCCCTTGCCATCGGCAACCGGGAACTCCGGCTTGCCCGGCAGCGCCACGGTCGCAACTACCTTTTGCGTGGCTGTATCGATCACCGTGACATCCTTGCTTCGTCCGTTAAAAGCCCAGACCGTCTTAGTCACCGGCTCGAAGGCGATTCCATCCGGATTGGTGCCTGCGGGAATGGATGTCACTTTCTGTAACGTAGCGCGGTCAAACACCACTACCTCATTCGCGCCGCCATCGCTGATGTAGCCATACTTGCCGGCGTCGTCCAGCGCAACTCCGTGCGTTCCTTTCAAGCCTGTAATGGCGCCGATCGATTTTCCACTCGCACTATCGATCACCTCCACGCGGCCGCCGTGAGTAATGTAGAGGCGCTTCGCGGCAGAGTCTGAGGTGAGATAGTCCCAACCACCCTCGCCACCGATCTTCCACTTGTCTTGAATCGTGAAGGGCTTCTGGGCGAAAGCCGGTAAAACAGCTGCGAGGCCAATTGCCGCAATCAATCCAGGGACGCGAAAGTTGCGGTCCCTCATAGGTAATTTCATACTGCCTCCAAAGTCGATAGCTATGTAAGCCAACCCGACATCCCTACTATTCCATCGCAACCTTAAGATCGCCTGAAGGCTTAATTATTATTGCCGACGATCTTAAGCGTGAGCCGAAGCTAACTCCGCGATGGGAAGCCGAACCACAACCGTGGTACCCGCCATCACCTCGCTCTCGATAGCAATGCTTCCACCAAACTTGTCAACAACAGCCCGGCAGATAGCCAGCCCCAGTCCCGTGCCGCCGGTCTTTCTACTGCGAGAGCGGTCGCTGCGGAAGAAGCGCTCGAATATCCGCGGAAGATCCTCGGTGGCTATGCCCTCGCCTTCATCGCTGATCGTCACTTCCGCAAAACCGCCCTCTTGTTTCCAATGGACGCGAATAACGGAATTCGAAGAACTGTACTGCAACGCATTCATGAGAAGATTCGTGCACAACAGCTTGAATTGTTCTGCCTCAATC
>DATAZR010000130.1:0-54621 GCA_036271955.1 Acidobacteriaceae bacterium | reverse complement strand
GGATCCTCTCCGAAGGAGCGTGTGTTGATGATTGGATTCGCCGGATTGGAATTGACGTCCGCCACTGGGAACCAGTTCCATTGAATGCCGATGGCGCGCGCTTCTTCCGCCGTGATGCGGCCAAACTGCCGGGCAAGGTTTGTATCGCCCGCCGCGCCAAAAGCCATCGCCGCCGGGAAGGCCGTCGTGCCGTTCATCCGCATCGACAGGCCGCGCTCAAAGTCCGCGGCAAACAGCAGTGGATACTTGGAATCCCGCTGCAATCCATTCGTCAAAGCCGCCGCTTCGAAGGGCTCGCTCTTAATCAGCGATGCGCCTTCCGTAAAGACTGTCACGCCAAAACCGCCGACGTGATATTTGCGCATCTCTTCGCGCAGCTGCAGATATTCCGGGCTTGCTTCGTTCATGAACTCAATGCGCGCCCAGGGCATGATCATCTGGCCGATCTTCTCTTCCAGTGACATCTTGCGCAGCGTGGCATCCGCCCAGCGCTCGCCTTTACGGTCCAGATGAACCGGCGGCGCAGCCTGCGCAAGAATTGCGGCACACAACAGCAGACTTCCGCAACATGCCCGATAAATTTTCACTCAGCCATCCTCCACCTTCTATGTATCGAGCCAGCTCAATAGATCAGATACTTTGCGCGCACCTTTTCAAACTGCTCAATCGCGTCCTGCCAATCTTCCGCAATGCGCCGCGGGTCTTCACCCTTCTCAACTGCATCGAGACTCGCCTTGCTCCTCATGAGCCTGTCAAGGCCGGCAGTCTTGTACTGTCCGGGATACAGCTGCCGGAGCGCCGACACAATCTCCAAGCCAAGCTCCGGCGCATCCAGCGCATTGCGATCGGTCACGACCAGATTGACTCCGCCGCATGGCTTGTTGGCGTACACCGAGCCGTCTGGCGTAAAGCGGACAGGCACAAATCTCACTCCGCTCAACTCTCGCGCGTTCAAATAACGCGCCAGCGGCATCCCATCGATCCACGGCGCGCCAACTAACTCAAATGGCGTATCCGTTCCGCGTCCAACAGAAATATTCGTCGCCTCGATCATGCCAATGCCGGGGTAAAGCGTTGCCTCGTTCAGACTGCGCATGTTGGGCGATGGATTGATCCACGGCAAGCCCGTCGAATCGAACCAGTCGCCGCGCATCCAACCCTCCATCGCGACCACCGTAAGCTTCGCGTCAATTCCTCGCTCGGCATTGAACATTTTCGCCAGCTCGCCAATTGTCATGCCATGGCGCACCGGAGTCCGCCAATACCCGACAAACGATTCGTTGTCCGCATCGGCCACCGGCCCTTGCACAAACGCTCCGTTGATGGGATTGGGCCGATCGAGAACAATGATCCGCTTACCCGCCCTGGCTGTCCCCTCTAGAAAATATCCCAGCGTGCTTTCGTATGTGTAGAAAGGCTCGCCCACATCCTGAATGTCATACACAACCGCATCGAGGCTCGCGAGCTCATCGGCAGTCGGTCTGCGTTTGGCATCGCTGTCGCCATACACGCTATAGATTGTCGCGCCTGTTGCTGCGTCCTTGGAGTTGCCGATATCTTCCGTATCCAGCTTGCCGGCAATGCCATGCTCAGGACTGAAGATCGCTGCAAGCTCAAGGCCTGGCGCATGAGCCAGCACATCGGCAGTGCGGCGGCCCTCCGAGTCAATCCCCGTCTGGTTTGTGACCAGGCCGATCTTCAAGGAACGGCCCGGCTCCGCATGCAACTCGCGAAAGCCATCCGCCTCCAGCACATCGATCCCGGCCTTCACTTCTCCATTGCGCGAAGCAAAACGCCGCGAAGCCATCAGCGATTCGTTGTATCCGGTGATGCGCGCCAGACGCAGCTTTTCCTTCTCCGTCACTGAAAGGTCAAGCGAAGCCGCGACCGCCGTAGCGAGCCGCGTTCGCAGCGAAACCACCGACTTGCCGCCGCGTGGATGCACGGCATTGGTCAGCAGAATAATGTAGGTGTCCGTGACCGGATCGATCCACAGAGAAGTACCGGTAAAGCCGGTGTGCCCAAATGAGCCGACAGGCAACAGTTCTCCGCGATTGCTCGCAAACGGAGAGTCGATGTCCCAGCCAAGGCCGCGCACGCTCGCCGCATTCGCAGGCGTCTGCGGGGTGCTCATTTTCTCCACGGCCAACGCGCTAAGTATGCGATGCCGGTGCAGCAGCTCTTCAGCAAATTTCGCAAGATCGTCCCCAGTTGAGAACAACCCCGCGTGCCCGGCCACACCACCCATTCGCCGCGCCGTTGGATCATGCACTACACCGCGCAGCATCTGTCCATGCTCGTCGTACTGCGTCGGGGCAATGCGCGACTTCCAAGCTGCTGGCGGAAGGAAACGCGTATCCTTCATGCCCAGTGGAGCGAAGACATTCTTCGCCGCATATGCATCGAGCGTCATGCCGGTGATCTTTTCGATCAGAAAGCCGAGCGTCTCGAAGTTGATGTCGCTGTACACAAAGCGTGAGCCTGGCGGATATTGCGGTGTCTGTTGCATGGCCATGCGATATGCCGCGTCGCGCCCCTGCCACAGCTCCTTCAAATCGAGGTCTGGAGCCAGTCCGGAATAGTGCGTCATCAGCTCACGAACCGTAATATCCTGCTTGCCGTTCTGCGCAAACTCCGGCAGGTACATTGCTACCGGATCGTTCAGGCGCACACGGCCCCGCTCGATCAGCTGCATCATCGATGTCGTAGTGGCAACGCACTTGGTCAGCGAAGCAAGGTCGAAAATCGTATCGACAGTCATGGGCTCGCGCGATGGCTCAATCGAACGCAATCCAAATGCCCTGCGATAGACCACTCTGCCGTTGTGCCCAATGATCACCACGCCGCCAGGGATATTGCCATCATCCACAGCCTTCCGCATCATTGAATCGATAGCTGCATAGCGGCTGCGCGTATCTTGCCCTTTGCGTGTGGAGAGTGCTGGAGCCGCAGCCAACAGCGATCCACTGATGAGAGCCGCCAGCGTGTAGAAGAGGAGCGAACGAATTCGTGTTGCTGTCATGGTTCTCCGCGAGAACAGTTCAATTCTCTATGCGTGCTGGTCTTTCGGCGTTCGCCCATCCTCAAACAAAGCTTTGCGAGGTATGAGCGAGCTCGCGCTGTATCCCACTATAAAGGTCGCAATGCTACCCAGCACCACATACCACGTGAACGACACGCCGGTGAACAACCAGAGATACATGTTGAGCGCAAACCCGCACAACATCCCCATCATTGCCCCACGCTCCGAAGCCTTCTTTGTCAACACACCCAGCAAAAACACACCAAGCAATGAGCCATAGGCCACCGAAGCAATCGACAGTCCCATCTCCAGCACTTTTCCGCCATTGCGCGCCAGCAGCGCAAGTCCGAACAACAGAATCGCCCACGCAATCGTTGCCAGGCGCGAATATCGCACGCGACGCTCTTCTGAAGAGAGCGGCACAATCCGCGCATAGAAGTCCACGATCGTCGTAGAGGAAAGCGAATTCAACGCCGCGCTCAGGTTGGACATCGCCGCCGCAAGAATCGCTGAGATAAGCAGCCCGCTTACTCCATGCGGCATGCGCGAAACGATGAAGGTCGGAAAGATTGTGTCCGTGCGCGTGAACGCTTGCGCAGGCGGAAAGAGTCCGTAGTACACAAAAAGCATCGCGCCGATAAGCAGGAATAATCCAAACTGAAAAAAGATCGCCACACCACTCGATAGCAGCGCCGCCTGCGACTGCCGCTGGCTGCGCGCCGACAATAGCCGCTGCACGATCAGTTGATCCGTGCCGTGGCTGGCCGTCGTGAGAAATGCTCCCCCGATCACTCCCGACCACAAGGTGTATGTCGTCGAAAGATTCCACGACATATCGAGCACGCGGAACTTGCCCGCATGGCTTGCTACTGTGGCAATCGTCGACCATCCACCCGGCACCAGATGCAGCAGCGTGAAGAAGCCGACAACAGTGCCCGCAATATAGATGGCAAGCTGCATCACGTCCGTCCAGATCACCGCCGCCAGGCCGCCTTCGAAGGTGTAAGCCAGCGTCAGAATGGTCACGATAGCTATCGCGGAGACATCGCGCTGGTAGTCGCTCAGCCCCGACAACAGGCTACCCAGCGCCACCCGCACTACAATCGCCACAGCGAAAACACGCACGCCTTCCGCCGCCGCCCGCGTCGCCAGAAACATTCCCGCAGTGAGCGAACGCAGCCTTGGCCCGAATCGCCGGTCGATCAATTGATAGGCCGTCAGCAGCTCCCCGCGAAAATACTGCGGGATGAAGAGGAAGCTTACGATGGTCCGGCCAAGCAGGTATCCAACCACCAACTGCAGGAAGCGGAAATCCTTGTCATACGCCAGGCCCGGCACACTGATCACCGTGAGCGTGCTCGTTTCGGCGGCAACGATGGACAGCGAGATCGCCCACCACGGAATCGTCTTCGCTGCCAGAAAATAGTCTTTGAGTGTCCGCTGCTTTTGCCGGAAGCGTAGGCCAAACAGCGTAACCCCGGCGAGGTAGATTGCGATCACCGCGAGGTCAACTGCATTCAGGCCCATCTAAGACACTTCTCCCTGCACTCAGAGCTAGTCGCACATCGGGATCTGCAGCAATGCAACCGCCGTGTGGAACCGAACTTGCAGTGATTGCGCAATCATAAGGGATCAGCCCGCAACGAATGTTCATGCTACCATCGCCGGCTTCCTGCTCTATATATTCCGCTTCTATGTACTCGCAGCTACTGCCGGTTCGTATGCAACCGGCAGTAGCTGTGTGGAGTAAATCTCTATGCGCTTAAACTGCTTGGCCGCTGGGCGCGCGCGGCGGAGACGAAGCCCATATCCATTGAGATGCCGCGCACACACTGCAGCAGATGATTGGCAATCGCAGGCAGCTTCTGTGCCGTCACGCGAAACGATGGCCCAGAGATGCTTACCGCCGCAACCGGCTGCCGCTGGGCATCTAGCACCGGCACCGCGATGCACCGCAGTCCTTCTTCGAGTTCTTCATCGTCGACCGCATAGCCGCGCCGCTTGGTCTTTTCGAGCTCCGTGCGCAGCGCCTCTGCCGAACCGATGGTGCGATGTGTAAACCGTTCGAAGCGAGTACGGCGGATGATGTCCGCAATACGCTCCTCGGGAAGGAACGCAAGAATCGCCTTGCCCACGGAGGTACAGTGCACCGGATTGCTCGCGCCCACGCGCGTGATCATGCGCACCGAACGCGCCGGCTCGATCTTGTCGAGATAAATCACATGCGCTTGCTCGAGGATGCAAAGGTGTGCGGTCTCGTCGGTCTCTGAAACCAGCTTGCGCAGATGCGGCTGGGCCCGGTCCCGCAAGTCATATTGCTCGATCGCACGGTTGCCAAAGTCAAACAGCCGCAGACCGAGGCGGAACTTTCCATTCACCGTGCGCTCCACCATGTGATGCCGCTCCAGCACCATCAAAAAGCGGTGCGCCGTGCTCTTATGCAGCGCCAGCGAAGAGGCGACCTGCGCCAGTCCCAGCGGCACGTCGCTCTCGCCGAGCAGGTCGAGCACCGCAAAAGCACGATCTAAAGCCTGAACCTTGTACGTCCCCTGAGGTGGCGTTTCCCGCATTGTGAACCTCCATACCGCTGATTGAACCTGAAAATAGTGTGCGACTCCGGGCTCTTGCGTGTCAAGAAGTAAGACGGAATACCATTTCTTATCGAGAACGAATCATTCGCAGCATAGTTTCCCACAACCCACTTTGGAATTTGAGCGGACTTGATCGTCTGGGTAGCTAACTCGATCAGGGCAATCGGCCTGTATCCAGAAACGCCCGCACTCTGCTCGAAACCGCCGCCGCGTCGCAAGTCATGATCAAGTGCGCGCAGTCGCCATGCGAAACATAGGTAGGTGCGCCTGTAGCTGCAGCCCAATCCAGCGCCGGCTGCGGATTCACCAGATGATCCTTCGCATTTACGATCACCAGAAAATGCGCCCGAGCCGCCTTCGCTGCCTCAGCCAGCGTTCGCTTGCCGACCACGTCCTGCTGCATGATCGCCCGCAGCTGCCATACCCGGTCATTGGCATCGATCGCCTGCGGAGCCTCAGCTTTTGCAACGAACTGCGGCATCTGGTCGCGCGGCGTGTCATGGTTGCGCCCTTCCGGCGAAATCACCACCAGGTTGCCAATAAGATTGGCCAGCCCCAGAGCAGGTTCCGTTGCGTAATGCCCCCCATCGTACCCAGCAGCGGTCGTGATCGACTCAAGCTGAATCTGCTTCACCTCGAGGTCGTAGCTGGTGGGCCGGGGCGTGCCCAGTATCGGCACCGCCAGGTCGAAGAATCCGGGGTACATAACCGACCATACAAACGTCTGCTCGCCGCCCATCGATAGCCCGACAAGCGCATGTAAGTGCTTCAGATGCAGCACTTCGGTCATTATCCTATACTGCGCAGCTACGCTATCCCGCAGCGTATATGCCGGAAAAGCTGTCCCATGCTGGCGCGTGCTGTTCGACGGCGAAGAAGAAACTCCATTTCCCAGTGCATCGATGGCTATCCCAAAATACCGGCCAGTATCCACCAGCTGCTGGGGTGAGCCGCCATTGCCAAAAAGCGAAGTCAGCTCCTCGCTCGTGCCGTAGAGCCATGTAGGCATCAGGACAGCATTATCTCCAGCCGAATTCAGACGCCCAAACGTCCTGTAGCCCACGCGGCAGTCTTCGATCATCTGCCCGCTTTCCAATTTGCACTGTCCGAGATCAGCCATTTGCTGCCGCCCGTCTCCTGGATCCGGCTGCGCCCACAGGCGGCTGGCATCCTCCGACGTCACCGCAAGCAATATCAGGATGGCCAGGAAACCGTATCGCATCAATGGCTTAACAGCGCGTAGATGAAATTTATTCAATAACAAGACCGCTCCTTCCGGGAGTTCAGATTTCTTCGCCGCCGCCTTCCCAGCATAAGGCGCGCGGTCGAAAGCCTTCAGAAAATTTCCCTGAGCTTTGCTAACTAATCCTTTAGTTGCTAGTCTACCTATCTAGGAGATGAAGCTCTCCCCCCGTTGCGAACCATGCCGCCAAAGAAATCCATCACGCTCACCGAAGCCGAACTGAGGATCATGAAGATTCTCTGGCTTCGAGGCGAATCGATTGTCAGCGATCTGGTAGCAGCTATGCCTGACGGCGAAACTCTGGCCTACAATTCCGTGTTAACCACTGTGCGGATCCTCGAGCAAAAAGGCTACGTGGACCACCGCCAGGAGGGCCGCGCCTTCGTCTACCGCCCATGCGTAGCGGAACACGAAGCCAGCCGGTCGGAAGTCCGCCATGTGCTCAGCCGCTTCTTCGGCAACTCCCGCGAACGGCTCCTGCTCTCCCTGCTAGGTGACGAAGATATTTCCCCGGAAGAGCTTCAGCGACTCAAAGACGCGATCCAGGGTTCCTCTGAAGACGGGCTGGAAGGAGCCTAAGGCGATGGTCACGATGGCGATGAGCGGAGAGAGTGTCGGGGCTGCTATGAATATCCTGATCCAATCGGCCCGAGATTTTGCTGACACCATTCTTGCCGGTTCGTCTCCTATTTCTCAGACTGCAGGAACGGTCCTGATCACAGCCATCTGGCAGGGCGCAGTGATTGCCGTGTGCCTCGCTCTTTGCCTCAAGCTCACCAGCCGCATCTCAGCCGCATTGCGCTTTACGGTTTGGGCTGCCGGCTTTCTGGCGGTTGTCGGACTTCCCTTCCTGCCATTCCTTCTGCAAAGCGCCGCCCCATCGTCGGCCGTCTCTGGCGTGGAAAGCACCCTGCCTGCCGCCGCCCCGCATCCATGGCTGCAACTGGACATTCGATGGAGCCTTGCACTCACTCTGCTCTGGGCTAGCGTCTCCCTTTACCGGCTGGTAGATCTAGCCATTCATTCCGTTCGCCTGCGCAGCCTCTGGAAAACAGCCTCTCCGATTGACTCGACGGTCGACTCCACCAACGCAGCGCCCAAGCTCTGGTGCCGCAAGCCAATCCAGATTTGCACCACGAATTCGCTGGACCGTCCCAGTGTGATCGGTTTCTTTGCCCCGCGTATTCTCATTCCGGAGTGGTTGTTCGACCGTCTGACGTTGGGAGAATTGGAACAGATCGCTCTGCATGAAACCGAGCACCTACGCCGAGGAGACGACTGGACCAACCTCCTCCAGAAACTCAGCCTGGTTCTCTTCCCGCTAAATCCTGTTCTTCTTTGGATGGAGCGCAAGCTCTGCCTGGAGCGCGAAATGGCCTGCGATGAAGCAGTCGTTCGCGTCACCCGGGCCCCGCGCGCCTATGCTGCATGCCTTACCAGCCTTGCCGAACGCGGCATTCAGCGCCGTGCCGAAGCACTCTCTCTCGGCACATGGCAGCGCCGCCCAGAGCTCGTCCATCGCGTCCATAGCATCCTTCGCCGCCGCTCAGTACTCGGGCCGGTGGGGGCGCGAACCGTCGTCGCCGTTCTCGCCTGCGGCATTGCCGTGGGATCGATCGAGCTTTCCCGCTGTCCGCAGCTGGTCGCATTTGCGCAGCCGAACGATGCCGCCGCAAACATGGCCGCCACCGAACCGATGCCTCTGCGCATGCCGTCGCGGATGGTCGACGCGCGATTCATCGAAACCCCACAAGCTGTATCGACCGGCACGCATTCGAATAAGCCGCAAGCAGTCAATACGAAGGCCACAGTGCCGTCGCCCTCCCAGAGCCGGCCGGCGGCTTCTCATGGTCCCTGCAGATCTGTTGCAGATTCGCCGGCGCGCAAAGCCGCCGCCCAGGCTTCTCCACGAAATCTGGCGCCCTCGGTGGAACGACAAATCCAAGCTGAGCTGATGAATTCACCGGCAGATGCAGTTGTGAATTCAACACAATCCGGCCCGGAGCAAAGCTGGATCGTGCTCACCACCTGGGAAGAAGTGAGCTCCCCAGCTCAGGCCGCCGTGTCATCCACGGATTCTACCGATACTTCGGAGCCTGCGACCGCAAATCAGCCTGTCAACAAAGGCGTACACGCAGTACCGGCGGTTCAAGCTTTGGATAAGACGACAGTTCAGTCATCGCATCAACTGAAAGTAACGCGGGTGATCTTCCGGGTTGTGCCCGCATCTTCTGTTTCCAATTCGCCAACCGCTGTGCCCGTCCGCGGCGGCTGGTGGGTCATCCAACTCTAAAACAGCAACTTCAACCATCAGAGGGTAACTTCCATGTCAGCATCAACTAATTCATTAGTCGCTAAGGCGAAGCGATTCGGCCTTCCCATCGGGCTTGCCGCCGCTGCGCTTCTTTCCGTCCCTTTTCTTGTTTGCCACGAACGCGTACACGCAGCCAGCTATGCGGCTCCACTCGATGACAACAGCGTTTCCTCGCTGGTCGCGCTCGACAACGCCGTCGAAGCCGTAGCCGCCCGCGTCACGCCTGCCGTCGTCAACGTTTCCGTCACCGCCAAAGTCACGGGCGACCAGGATGGCGACGGTGAACAGGACGGTGGCAATCAGCAGCAGAATCAGATTCCTCCGCAGCTGCGCCAGTTCTTCGGCCCCGGATTCGGCCAGCAAGGCCCGCAGCAGCCTCAGATCGAGCACGGCATCGGCAGCGGCATCATCGTCACTCCCGATGGCTACATCGTCACCAATAACCACGTCATCCACGGTGCTACCCAGATTCGCGTCACCCTCAATGACCGCCGCGTGCTTCCCGCCAAGCTTATCGGCGCGGACCCGCTCACCGACCTCGCAGTCATCAAGATCGATGAGAAAAACCTTCCCTGCATCGCCTGGGGAGACTCGACCAAGCTGCATCCTGGCCAGACCGTGCTTGCCTTCGGCAACCCTTTCGGCAACTTCCCCTTCACCGTCACCCGTGGAATCGTCAGCGCGCTCGACCGCCCCAATCCCTACTCCACGGACCGCCGCAAGCCGGGCGACTTCATCCAGACCGACGCTGCCATCAATCCCGGCAATTCTGGCGGACCGCTGGTCGATGCACGCGGTGAGCTCATCGGCATCAACACCTTCATCATCACCGGTGGCAGCGGAGCGTTCGCCGGCGCCGGATTTGCCATTCCCTCGCAGATCGTGAAAGCCACAACCGACGAACTGATCAAGACCGGCGCAATCCATCACGGCTATCTCGGCATCAGCATGAACGATGTCACCCCGGAAAACGCCAACTTCTTCAATCTCCCCGATGCTACGGGAGCCATCGTCAGCCAGGTCACGTCTGACTCGCCTGCCGGTCATGCCGGCCTGAAGAGCGGCGATGTCCTGCGCGAACTCAACGGCAAGAAGATCGTCAACGGCAGCGCTCTCCAGGTCGCCGTCAGTCAGGTCGCCCCTGGAACCAGCATCTCCATCGGCATTCTGCGCGATGGCAAACCGGAAACAGTCAACATCAAGGTGGGTGAGTTCCACGCTGCCACCGAAGTCGCCGATAACTCCGGCTCCTCCGCCGGCCAAGCGGGCAAGATTGGCGTTTCTGTGGCCAACCTCACACCCGATGTCCGCCAGCAACTCAACATTCCAGCCCAGGTCAACGGAGCGGCAGTCGAAAGCGTCAAGCCAGGCAGCCCGGCGGAAGACGCCGGAATCTCCCCCGGAGACGTCATCCTCGAAGTGAACCGGCACGCAGTGCAGAATGCGGACAACTTCGCCAACCAGGTCCACTCTTCTCCCGCCGGCAAAGACATCCTATTGCTCGTCTGGTCACAGGGCGGCGCAACCTACCGCGTCGTTCACCCCAGCGAGGCAACCCAGAGCGGCATGTAACATCAACCACCCGTAGTGCCTTTATTGGCCTTAGAACCAAGGGCCGCTGCATCCTCAAAGAATGCGGCGGCCCTTCGCCATTTACCAAGCTCTCCTGCATGAATCCGGAGTGTCGATCCATCGTTACCCTTGAACAGAACGATATCCAACGTGCTAATCTTCATTGCCTGGAGCAGTAAAACGATGGCTAGTCTCCCTCAAGATCGCCTCCCTCAACTGGATGTGCCTCCCTCTGCATCGGCGCCCGGCGGCTCTCTCCCCGAGCAGGTGCTCGCGACCGATTCAGCCATAGGGCTCATCCGCAAACTGCGCGCGGAGCATGGCGAGTTGATGTTCCATCAATCCGGCGGCTGCTGCGACGGCAGCTCACCCATGTGCTACCCGCGCGACGAGTTCCTCACCGGCGACTCCGACGTCCAGCTCGGCGAAGTCGATGACGTTCCTTTCTACATGAGCAAGAGCCAGTTCGAGTATTGGAAGCATACCCAGCTCATCCTCGACGTCGTACCCGGTCGCGGCGGCATGTTCTCGCTCGAAAACTCCGAAGGCGTACGCTTCCTCATCCGCTCGCGCGTCTTCACCGACGATGAAATTCACGCACTCCGCGCCGCCGGACGCATCTAACACTCCGCACAGTTCAATCCGCATTCAATAGGCATATCGTTTCGCGTACACTGATTCGGGCCGGGAGCAGCACGTTAACTTGGCCTCAGAATTCTCTGCGCAGAGAGGCAAGCCTTGCACACAAAGCAGCCGCGTCTTCAAACGACCTTCTCGAATCTGATTCATTTCCCTATCGTTGCCCTCGTCATCGCATTGCTCACCTTCGTAACCTCTCTTGCAGCCCAAACAAGCGAACCTCCAGCTCCGCGTGAGCATTGGTCCGCACAGTGGATCAGCCATCCTACAGCGCCTCTCCGCGAGCCTATTACGCTGCACTTCAAGAAGAGCTTTGACGTCACCGCAGCGCCCGCGCATTTCCTCATTCACGTCAGCGCCGACAATCGTTTTGTCCTCTATTGCAACGGCCAGCGCGTTGGCGATGGCCCAGCTCGCGGCGATCTCGCCCACTGGCGTTATGAAACCTTCGACATCGGTCCCATGCTCAAAGCGGGCTCTAACACCCTCGCGGCCACAGTGTGGAATTTCAGCGTCTACGCACCCGTCGCGCAGATGAGCGAGCGCACAGCTTTTCTGGTCGAGGGCAACTCCGCAGTAGAAGCCACGGTCAATACTAATCCAACATGGCTCGTCGAAGTCGAGGCCGGTCAAACACTGCTGCCCCGCAGAAACAATGGCCTTTGGACATACTTCGCCTCGGGCCCCGGCGAGGAACTGAACGCTGCGGACTATGACTGGACCTGGCTCACAGCCGACGGGTCCAATTGGGTCCACGCAGCTCGCGCACTCCGCGAAGACCTCAATACCCGCGCCGGCATAGCAGCCTCTCGCCTGGTCACCGCCGACGTTCCCTGGGCGCTCGTGCCCGACGCGCTTCCACACATGGCTTACACGAAAGAAGACCCAGGCCACGTCGTCCGCACCGAGCTAACAAGCGCCAACAGCTTCCCTGCCCAGCCCGTCGAAATTCCCGCCCATACTCACACCCACATCCTGCTCGATCGCTCAGAGTTGACCACCGCATATCCCAAGCTCACTTTCTCCGCCGGGGGCGGTTCGCACATCACGCTCGTCTACGACGAAGCGCTCTACGACGAGCATATGCACAAGGGCAATCGCAACGAAGTCGGAACACGCAAGGCCGTCGGCATCACCGACGAAATCTTTCCCGACGGCGGCGATCATCGTGTCTTCGAAACCCTATGGTGGCGCACCTGGCGCTATCTCGACATCGAAGTTCAAACCGACAGCGAGCCGCTCCGTCTCGA
The DNA here is from genome assembly GCA_036271955.1 of Acidobacteriaceae bacterium. Classification (GTDB taxonomy): domain Bacteria; phylum Acidobacteriota; class Terriglobia; order Terriglobales; family Acidobacteriaceae; genus Acidicapsa. The sequence goes on along the minus strand of DATAZR010000130.1, from coordinate 41,990 downwards.
GAGCCTCGAAGCGAACTACACTGCCTATCCTTTCGATGTGAAGGCCACATTCCACTCCAGCGATCCCGAGCTCGACAAGATCTGGCAGATAGGCTGGCACACAGCGCAGCTCGACGCTCACGAAACCTATATGGACACTCCCTATTACGAGCAACTGCAGTACTCGGGAGACACCCGCATCCAGGAGATGATCACCTACGCCATGACCGGCGACGACCGCCTGCCGCGTCAGGCGATTCAGGCACTCAACGATTCGCGCATCCCCGCCGGAATCACGGCCAGCCGCTATCCATCGCAGCTGCCGCAGTACATCCCACCCTTCTCCCTGCTATGGATTGGAATGCTGCACGACAACTACATGTATCGCCCGGACACAGCATTCATCAAGCAGATCCTGCCCGGCACGCGTTCCGTGCTGGATTGGTTCGCTGGCTATCAACATGAAGACGGAGTCCTCGGTCGGCTACCCTGGTGGAGCTTCATCGATTGGATCGAGACCGAAACCAAAAACGACTTCCCTTCCTACGACAAGAACAACGAAAGCTGCCTCACCACCATGCAATACATCGGCGCACTCGAAGATGCGATCGATCTCGAAAAGACTCTTGGTTCGCCGGAGCATGCAGCCATCGACACGGCACGCCTCGACCGTGCAAAGAAAGGTGTGATCGCACAGTGCTGGGACGCGCCTAAGCATCTCTTTTCCGATGACGCGACTAAGAACAGCTACAGCGAACACACCAACATGCTCGCCGTGCTCTACGACGTCGCTCCTAAGAAAGAATGGCCTGAGATCATGCAGCGCGTCGTGGCTCGCCGCGTCGATGGCAGCGATGGAACCAAGCCCGTTGGTAACCCTCCGCTCATCGGAGCCAGCTTCTATTTCCGCTATTACCTCGCACGTGCCCTTGACCATGCAGGCATGGCCGATGAGTATCTCAAGACCCTCGGCGACTGGCGTGGGTTCCTCAAGATGGGCTTCACCACCTGGCCCGAGCAGCCTGGAGACACCCGCTCCGATTCCCATGCATGGACCGCGCATCCGACTTACGACTTACTAACTCTCGTAGCTGGCATCGAGCCAGCAAGCGCAGGCTTCGCCACAGTGCGCATTGCTCCGCACCTTGGCAACCTTACCTCTCTCGAAGCCACTTATCCCCACGACAAAGGCTTGATTCATGTGAAGTACGAAGACAGTCATGCCGAGATCGAGCTCCCGCCCGGACTCACAGGCGAGTTTGTGTGGAAAGGCAAAACCACTGCACTTAAGAGCGGGAAGGTCACGCTGGACTTGAAGTAAGCCGCCGCGCCACGACACAAAATAACGCTTGCGATCCACCGCGGCAACCGCTACCATTCGTGCGATTCCATCTGTCTATCGCATACGCTCCCGCTAACACCGTAGCCGTGGATTGAATTTGTTGTCCAGATTGGAGAGATACTCTCATGGCAAACATCGCACGCATCCCCATCACCAACATTTATGCCGGAGACTACACTGGCCGCATCCTAGTTGGAGCAGAGCAGCAGCCCATGAATGTGCTCCTCGACACTGGCAGCAGCACTCTCGCGCTCGACGGCGCCAAGTATCATCCCAATCTCACGGGGGGCGATCAATCGACCACCCTCGCTCAGACCGATTCCTATGGCGACGGCAGCACCTGGACGGGCGCTGTCTTCAAAACCGACCTTACCATCGGAGAGGGAGGCGCAGCCGTAACGTTGAAGAACGGCAATGCCTCTATCGCCTACACCGCGTCGTCCGACATGTTCGGGCAGACCGACGGAATTCTGGGCCTCGCCTATGCGGCACTCGATGACGCATTCAACATGCCCCAAAACACCTGGAGCAACCAATACACAGATGTCCAGGTGCGCAGCGGTCAGCATCAGACAATCCAGCCCTATCTCACTCAACTATCCGGCGAGGGCGTCGTCTCCGACAAAATTTCCTTTCTGACCAAACGGTCCTTCCCGCACGTAGGCGGCGGTGATGGCAACGATCCGCTCAACCAGGGTTGGATGATCGTAGGCGGTGGCGAGGAGAGCACAGATCTCTACACCGGCGCATTCCAAACGGTTAAGGTGCTCTCGCAGGACTGGTACAGCACCAATCTGAAAGCGCTCATCGTAGGCACAAAGGAACCGATCGCCGCGCGCCTGCAAGGCTCAAAGGGCATGCCCTCCAACTCCATCGTCGATAGTGGCACCAACAGCCTCTGCCTGGGCACGCAGATGCTCAAAGCCTTCATCTCAAAGTTCTCCACTGCACAGCAGCAACAACTCAAGACCGCAATACACAGCGAGAAATTGCTTGAGAATTCAGCCATCAACCTCGCCGATTGGCCGACACTAACCTTCATCCTTCAGGGCGCCACAGAGGATGTTCGAATCGAAGTGCTCCCATCGGACTACTGGCAGGTAAATTCACAGCAGGCCGGATACACCCAAATCGCGATCTCACCCAATCCCGATGGAAACGCGATCCTCGGATTGCCGCTGATGAACGGCTACTTCTGCATCTTCGATGGCGAAGCCGACAACGGTATCGGCGCAATCAAATTCGCTACGAAGAAGGTCTAGCTCTTTCTCGCCGATCGAGAGTCAAAGGCGAAACGTCGCACAAGAGTACCCGTTCTTGCGCACAAATCTTTTTCGTCTTGCATCAGCACAATAGCGCCTGCGATTATCTTCGGGTTGTTCGATGTCGAGATCAGGACTGAGGTAGTTCCATGCGATTGAAAGCACTCCGCACATTTGTGGCAATCGGCCTGGCATCAACTGCTCTGCTCGCGCAGGCTCCGCCCGTCAAGATGGGGCTGTGGGAAAAGACAATGACCATGACGGGGCTTCCGAGTGGCCCGATGACGATGAAGTCGAAGAGCTGCGTCACCCCGGATTCATGGAAGGAAATGGTGGGCAACTCCTCGAAAACCCAGCCGGGCTGCACCACAAACCTGACGAAGACTTCGAATGGCTACAGTTTTGTCTCCAGCTGCACACGTCCGCAGGGAGGAACAATGACGGCGAAAGGAAGCGCGACCATTCAGGACTCGGAACACATTATCGGAGAATCGCACACGACTTCGACAACCAATGGCAAGACGCGAGAGATGGAGATGCATTCGACGAGCCATTTCCTGAGCGCAAGCTGCGGCACTGTGAAGCCCGGCGATCCTGAGGTTGAGCAGTAGCTGGTCAGCCAGCTTCGGCTGCGGTGTCCGAGCAAATCAGGACTCGCGGCGTTCCGGCTCCCACTGGTCTTCGTGGTGCCGATCGACTCGATCTTCCTTGTTTTCCCGTGCTTCCTGCTCGCGGCGCTTTTCGCGTTCTTCCCGTTCTTCGCGGCCGTCGCTCATAGTTTCACCTGAATACAATATAGCCTGTCTTGACAAAGTATGATCTTAGACTTAGTCTAACGAAGTTCATGGACTCCGAAACCATCAAACAGTGCCTCGAAGACAGCGGGCTGCGGTACACACCGCAGCGCTACGATGTGATGGCATTTCTGATGGAACACTCGGGGCATCCCACGGCTGCGGAGATCTTCGAGGCGGTCAACCGTCTTGATCCACGATCTTCCAGGGCCACAACCTACAACAATTTGCGGGATCTTGTGCAGGCCGGTCTGGTGCGGGAAGTGGCCGTCGAAGGCCGCGCCGCGCGTTTCGATGCCAAGGGCATGCGGCATCACCACTTCATCTGCGACCATTGCGGCAATGTTGAAGACATCGATTGGTATGACGTACCCAAACCTGCCTCAGCCTCTCTCGGTAAGCGAATTCTTCGCGAATATGAACTGATTGTTCGCGGCCTTTGTACGCAGTGCGCAAGTCAACATGCTCCCCGGCAAGCAAGAAAAAGTGTTGCTGTTGGATAAATTTCGTGTCTCTGCAAGGACGCACCACCAGCGATTGTGCCAGTGTTGAAACCGGCACGACTCTATCGTGATCTAAAGTTTTTGGATTCGGGTTTGGATTTGAATGCGGATGGATTCTCAGACAATAACTGACAACATACACATCACGGCAGCAGGGCGCCTGTGCCCGGCAATAAGGAGCAGAAATTGTCAGACGAAATGAAATGCCCAGTAGTACATGGTGCTTCCAGTGCTTCTACAGAATCGCCCATGCATGGCGCTGTCACCCATACGGCGGAGAAGATCAAACGGAATTTTCAATGGTGGCCGCACCAGTTGAACCTGGCCATTCTGCATCAGAACTCCGCCCTGTCCAATCCGATGGACCCGGACTTCAACTACGCCGAAGAGTTCAAGAGCCTCGATCTGGATGCCGTGGTCGCGGATCTTCATAAGTTGATGACCGATTCGCAGACCTGGTGGCCGGCTGACTATGGCCACTACGGCCCCTTCTTTATCCGCATGGCATGGCACAGCGCAGGCACCTACCGCATCAGCGATGGCCGTGGCGGAGCCGGCATGGGCACGCAGCGTTTCGCCCCCCTCAACAGCTGGCCTGACAATGTAAGCCTCGATAAAGCGCGCCGCCTGCTCTGGCCGATCAAGCAGAAGTATGGCAAGAAGATCTCCTGGGCCGACCTCATGATCCTCACCGGAAACGTAGCGCTGGAATCGATGGGATTGAAGACCTTCGGCTTCGGCGGCGGCCGCGAAGATGTCTGGGTGCCGCAAGAGGACATCTTCTGGGGTCCTGAAGGCAAGTGGCTGGGCAACGACCGCTACCAGGGCGATCGCGATCTTGACCATCCTCTGGGCGCGGTGCAGATGGGCCTGATTTATGTCAATCCTGAAGGGCCTGACGGAAAGCCGGACCCGCTCGCTTCGGCGCGCGATATCCGCGAAACATTCGGCCGCATGGCGATGGACGACGAGGAGACCTTTGCGCTTATCGCCGGCGGTCACACCTTCGGTAAGGGCCATGGCGCTTACGATCCGAACAAGTTCGTCGGACCCGAACCGGAAGGCGCAGGGCTCGAAGAGCAGGGCCTGGGCTGGAAGAACTCTGCCGGTAAGGGCAACGCTGAGGACACCATCTCTTCTGGCCTGGAAGGCGCATGGACGACCAACCCCATCAAGTGGGACAGCGAATATCTTGATAACCTCTACAACTTCGACTGGGCGCTGAAGAAAGGCCCCGGCGGCGGATGGCAGTGGTACGCGGTAGCCGAGGGAGAAACCATTCCCGATGCACACGTCAAGGACAAGAAGCACCTGCCGATGATGTTCACCTCAGATCTGGCGCTCAAGTTCGATCCTGCCTACGAAACGATCGGCAAGCGCTTTCAGGCAAATCCTGATCAGTTCGCGGATGCCTTCGCCAAGGCTTGGTACAAGCTGACCCACCGCGACATGGGCCCGGTTGTCCGTTATCTGGGCAAGCTGGTTCCCGCAGAGCATCTGATCTGGCAGGACCCTGTTCCTGCGGCGGATCATGCACTCATCGGCGAGTCGGAGATTGCCGCGCTCAAGGCCAAGATCCTCGCATCCGGTCTGTCGATCTCTCAGTTGGTCTCGACTGCCTGGGCCTCTGCGGCCAGCTTCCGCGGCTCTGACAAGCGCGGCGGAGCTAATGGGGCACGCATTCGCCTTGAGCCGCAGAAGAACTGGGAAATCAATCAGCCCATTGTGCTGGCCAAGGTTCTCAGTACACTTGAGGGCATCCAAGAGGAATTCAATGCTGGCGGCAAAAAGGTTTCGCTCGCCGACCTGATCGTTCTGGGCGGCTCCGCTGCCGTTGAAGAGGCTGCGAAGAAGGCCGGACACGACATCGCGGTTCCCTTCTCGCCGGGACGCACCGACGCTTCGCAGGAGCAGACCGATATTCACTCTTTCGCAGTGCTGGAGCAGACCGCAGACGGATTCCGCAACTATCTCCGGCTGGGACACACAACCCCGGCGGAAGAACTGCTGTTGGATCGAGCACAGCTGCTGAAGCTGACCGCTCCCGAGATGACAGTCCTCATTGGCGGCCTGCGCGTTCTCAATGCGAACTACCGCCAGTCCAAGAACGGCGTCCTCACCGACAAGCCCGAGACACTAACCAACGATTTCTTCGTCAACCTGCTCGATATGGGCACGAAGTGGGAGAAGTCTTCAACGTCAGAGGGCCTTTTCGAAGGGCTCGATCACGCGACTGGCGAAGTCAAATGGATCGGCACCCGTGTCGATCTGATCTTCGGCTCCAACTCGCAGCTTCGAGCGCTTTCGGAAGTCTATGCGTCGGACGACTCGAAAGAGACGTTCGTGAAAGACTTCGTGGCCGCCTGGAACAAGGTGATGAATCTTGATCGATACGACCTTGCCTAAGTTCTGAAGTCGTTGGCCTGACAGAAATTTACTTACACTTTGGCTCGCGCTTGCTGATTCCTAGCTGGCGCGGGCCAAACTTTTGCCCGTCGACCCTGGGTTTGTATGTGACTACATTTCGTATCGAGCGCACTCACAATATTCCTTCGATACGGGGGCTCATAAGCTGGACCTGTTGCTCAATCTGGTTCGCGTTTTCTGAGGAAAACTAGGGACGAATTCGGGTTTTCTACCGGCTTTTTCCGCGAATCCGAGTTTCGGACTTCTTATCCACAAGAACCGTCCCATAGCCTGTTGACCCTGCCGTTTCCCCACCTTAGCGTTGTAGTCGAAGACTGTTTATCGCGCTCACCACAGCGTAGAGCAGTCTTGCGCGCGCAACATCAAGCAATTTCGAGATTTTGGAGTTTGAATGCTGAAACTGAAGAAGATACACATCCTGGGCTTCAAGAGTTTTGCCGATCGCACCGAACTGGCCCTCCCAGGCACAGGCATCGCGGTCGTCGTCGGGCCCAACGGTTGCGGCAAATCCAACATCCTCGATGGCGTCACCTGGGTCCTCGGTGAGCAGAGCGCCAAGACCCTCCGCGGCTCCAACATGATGGACGTAATCTTCGCTGGCACGCGCGACCGCAAGGCACTCGGCATGTCCGAAGTCTCAATCACCCTCGTCGACCCCGAAGCCTACGACGGCCCTGTCATCCTTGAACCGGAAATCCAGATCGAGCAGGATCTTCCCTTCGATTGGGACGAGCAGGCCATCCGCAAGCGCAAAGCCGAAGAAGCCGAAGAGATCATCGCCGAAAACCAGCCCGGACAGGTCATCGATGAAGAGGAAGCCGAAGAGACCGCGGCCCCGGAAGCGGAAGCAGCCGGACAGGCCGGCCAATCTGTCGTCCTTAAAATTCGCCGCCGCAAGTTCAGCCGCACCCCGCAAAAAGGCGAAATCGTCATCTCCCGCCGCCTCTTCCGCACCGGCGAAAGCGAGTACCTGCTCAACGGCAAACTCTGCCGCCTGCGCGATATTCAGGACATCTTCATGGGCACCGGCCTCGGCCCTGAGAGCTACGCCATCATCGGCCAGGAGCGCATCGGCCAGCTTCTCAGCTCCAAGCCGCACGACCGCCGCGCCATCATCGAAGAAGCCGCCGGCATCACCCGTTTCAAGACTAAGAAGCGCCTCGCTGAGCTTCGTCTTGAGTCCGCTAAACAGAACCTCGCCCGCGTCGACGACATCTTTGAAGAAGTCACCCGCCAGATGAACAGCCTCAAGCGCCAGGCCGCTAAAGCAGAACGCTTTGCTGCCCTGCGCGACGAGCTTCGCACCAAACTGCGCGTCACCCTCGCCAGCCGTATGGCTCACATGGATGCGGAGCAGCTTCGCCTCGATACCGAGATCGCAGCGCTGACCACGCAGATCGACGCATCCGCCTCTGAAATCGAAACCCTCGAAACGTCTTCACATCAGCTCAGCGAGCATGGTTTTGAACTCGATCGCCAGGGTCAGGCCGCCAATGCCCAGGCCAACTCTGCGGCCGTCGAACTCGAGCGCGCTGCCGCTCGTGAGCGCAGCAATGGCGAGCGCGTCGCCGAGCTCGATTCCCGCCTCGCCGCAACCGCCGCCGAGCTCGAACAAACCCGCCTCCAGATCACCTCCATCGCCGAAGAGCGTACTCAGCATAAGTATTTCCTCGACCACGCCGCCGAAGAGTCCCGCGCCTTCCGCCAGCAGGTCGAGTCACGCCAGCAGGAGGCACGCATCGCAGCCCAGCAGGTCGGCGACACCGAGCGCCAGGTCGAGAACAGCCGCCGCCAGGCCATGCATCTGCTAACCCTCGCCGGCACCGCCCGCAATCAAACAGCGCAGGCCGAAGAATCCCTCGCCGCTCTCGAGCGCGAAGCTCAGCGCCTCGAAAACGAAATGGGGCAGGCGCGCGCCGAAGCAGCTAATCTCGGCGCAGACCGCGGCCAGGCAAATCTCCGTTTTGAAACTGCCACAGATACCCTCAAGCGTCTTGAAGGCGAAATCAGCGCCCTGCGCAACGACCTCGCCACACGCCGCCAGGAAGAAGCCGCGCTCCGCGCCCGCACCAACCAGATGCGCGGCGAGCAGGCCACACTTACCGGCCGCCGCAACTCGCTCGATGCCTCGATCAAGAATCACAGCTACTCCACCGACACGGTCCGCAAGCTGCTCAAGCCCGACGCCCTCGGCCCCGGCATGACTCCCATCGGCACCCTCGCCGACTTCGTCGATGTCGCCGGCGAGCACGAAGTAGTCTTCGACGACTTCTTTCGCGACGAGCTCAACTTCATCGTCGTCAAGAGCTGGAAAGCTGCCGAAGAAGGCATTCAGCTTCTGCGCTCCGGCATCGATGGCCGCGCCACTTTCCTCGTCCATCCCGACCACGCGCCCGGCGAGCTCTTCGAGCCAGAGCCTGAAATCTCCGCAGAGGGCCTGATCCCGCTTCGCCAGGCGATCCGTGTCCTTAATGGCTTCGGCAACTCTCTCGAAGCCATGCTGCCCAAGCTGCGCCACGGCTATCTCGCTCCCGATTCTGAAACCGCCCGCGAGCTTGCCTCGCGCCACACGCAAGCCTATTTCCTCGCCCCCACAGGTGAGTACTTCCACAATGCAACCGTAAGCGGCGGCAAGCCCGCAGCCGAAGGCCCGCTGGCCGTCAAGCGCGAACTTCGCGACACCCAGCGTAAGCTCGAAGCTGTCGAAGCCCAGCTGGGCCGCGCCGAAATCGACGCCATCGCCGCGGCCAAATCCATCGAAGAGCTCGCCGCCCGCCTTGAGCAGTTGAACGAACAACGTCGTCAGGCCGAGCGCGACGCAGCCAACCAGGGCGCGGCTCTCAAGCAGATGGAGTCCGAAGTTCAGCGCATTGAGCGCCGCCTGCAGGAGTGGATTCTCCAGGCCAGCCGCAACAAAGATGCCCGCGAGCAAAAGCAGAACCTCATCGGCCAGAAGCTCGAAGAAGCCCAGCGCCTCGAAGCCGAGCACAAAGCCGCCGAAGCTAAGCTGGACGAAATCCAGAATGGATTGTCCGAACTGCGCCAGAAACGCGAAGGCCTCCAGCAGGAAGCCGCTCGCGTCACCGCCGAACTTGCCGGTCTCGAAGAACGCCGCCGCGGAGCAGAGTCCGCCTTCCAGCGCATCGACCGCCTTCATGCCGACCTCGAGCGCCGTGCCTTGCAGATCGAGCAGCAGCGTGTCGCGGCCGAAGCCGAGCGCAACCAGCGCAGTGGCGAAAACGAGCAGCTTCAAGTCCGTCAACTCGAGCTGAAGTCCGCCCGCGATCAGGCCCAGCAAGAAGCCCGCACCGCCGCAGCCGAAGCCGCTGCCCTGCGCGAACAGCTAGCCGCAGCCGAGCATCAGCTCAAAACTCTGCGCACCGCGACCGACGAGTTCCGCGAAAACCGCAGCAAGCTCGCCAGCGCCGCAGCCAAGCTCAAGAGCGACCTCGAACACCTCGAAGCCAGCTGCCTCAACGAGCTCAACATCGAAGCAGCAGCGCTCCGCACCGAAGCCGCTGCGCCTGAGACCGTCATCGCTCTTCTCGAAGGCGACGAGCTCACCACCGCTGAAGAAGAGAGCCGCGAGATGCGCCACAAGCTCGAAGCCATGGGCCCGGTCAACATGATGGCTCTCGAAGAGTATAAAGAGACAGCCGAGCGTCACACCTTCCTCGAAACCCAGCGCAAAGACCTCGTCGACTCCATCGAAAACACCCAGAGCACGATCAAGGAAATCGACCAGATCTCACGCGTCAAGTTCGACGAAGCCTTCGCCCGCATCAACGAAAACTTCGGCCACGTCTTCACCAAGCTCTTCCACGGAGGCCAGGCCTTCCTGCGCCTCACCGACGCCGAGAATCAAGCTGAAAGCGGCCTGGAAATCGTCGCTTCGCCCCCAGGCAAGAAACTGCAAAACGTCCTACTGCTCTCCGGCGGCGAAAAGGCCCTCACCGCGCTCAGCCTGCTCGTCGGCATCTTCCAGTACCAGCCCGCGCCCTTCTGCGTGCTGGACGAAGTCGACGCCGCGCTCGATGAAACCAATGTCGGCCGCCTCGCCGACCTGCTCCACGGCATGAGCCAGGACACGCAGTTCCTGCTCGTCACCCACTCCAAGCGCATGATGCAAACCGCCGACATGATCTACGGAGTAACCATGCAGGAGCCAGGCGTCTCCAAGATCGTCAGCGTCCACCTAGGCAACCAGCAGCAGGAGCGCCCTCGCGAGCGGGCTACAGCATAGCCGTTTTGCTACTTACTCACGATTAGTAGCGTTACCCCATGCGTAGGCAGCGTGTCGGTAAACGTGCCGCTATAGTGGCCAAGATCGCGATGCTTCCACACATCGCGAACCGTCGCACCGCTGCCAAATCCAATCGCCGCCAGATCGAAAGAAATATCCCGCGTCGACCAGCTTCGGTTGAACAGCCCCACAGCCACGCGCCCGCCGCTCAGCGGCTTGGTCCACACATCCAGATCGCCGCTCTCAAAAAGCCGGTCGCCCTGCTTGCCCAGCGAATCCTGATCGATCGCAATCGCTTCCCGGTTCAGCAGGATGCTCTTGTCCGAGTCGCTCATCTTGCTCAGATCGTTGCCCGCCAGCAGGGGAGAGGCCAGCAGAACCCACAAGCTCATATGCGTCTTGTACTCGTCCTCGGTCATCTTGCCGTTGCCAACCTCCAGCATGTCCGGATCGTTCCAGTGCCCCGGCCCGCCAAACTTCGACAGCCCCGCCTGGCTGAATCCAATTGCAATCATGCGCCCGTACGAGTCGTCGATGTCGTCAGTCGTACGCCACATCTGCGCGCCCACTCCAGGCCCCCACTTCCAGGGATCGTCCACGCCGTACTGACACAAGCTATAAAGAATCGGCCTATGCGTAGCCTTCAGCGCATCGCCCATCTTTTTGTATGCCGCAATCATCATGTCCTTCTTGATGTGCGAATTCTCCGGATGCTCCTTAGCCGCTTTCAGCATGTCGTCGTTGTAAGAGCACAGATCGTACTTGAGAAAATCCACGCCCCATTCGGCATACTTCTTCGCATCCTGCGCCTCATGATTGAGGCTGCCTTCATAGCCGCCGCATGTCTTTGGCCCAGGCGAAGAATAAATGCCGAACTTCAGCCCCTTGGAATGGATGTAATCGCCCAGCGCCTTCATATCCGGAAAGCGCTCGTTGGGATGCAGCACGCCTTCCGCATCGCGCTGCCCCTGCCACGTATCGTCGACGTTGACATAGATGTAGCCAGCGTCCTTCATGCCCGTAGAAACAAGCATGTCCGCCGCCGATCGCACATCGGCATCGGTCACATGAGCCGCAAAGTGGTTCCAGCTGTTCCATCCCATCGGCGGAGTAGCCGCCTGCTGCTGGCCTATCACCGGCACAGCCGAAACACACATCACACACAAGAAGGCGGCAAGAGAACGCATCGTTCACAACTCCAATTTCAAGATCAACGCGAAGACGATCATACCTGCGCACACACCGCAAGGTCGATCCAGAAAATTCCATACACACAATTTCTCCTCATCACTGCCTGCCTCGCCGCGCATTGACAAAGCCCGGCATAACTTTGAAAATCGATGCTTGGCAGCACCTCTGAAAGGCCCATCGTTGTCCGCTTTGCTCACCACCAATCTTGGCGCAATCCCTCTCATCGGCAGAGGCAAAGTGCGCGATCTCTATGCAGTGGGCCATCAAGGTCAAGACGCCCTTCTGCTCGTAGCCACCGACCGCATCTCGGCGTTCGATCACGTTCTCGGCTCCGGCATTCCCGGCAAGGGCAAAATCCTCACCCAGATCTCGCTCTTCTGGTTCGAACTGCTCGCCGACATCGTTCCCAATCACCTCATCGCCACCGAGGTGAAAGACTTCCCTGCCGAGCTGCATCCCTACGCCGATCAACTAGAAGGCCGCACCATGCTGGTCAAACGCGCAGCCATGTTCCCCGTCGAATGCGTGGCTCGCGGCTATCTCGCCGGCTCCGGCTGGAAAGAATACAAATCCGAAAAAACCGTCTGCGGCATCGCTCTCCCCGAAGGCTTGCAGGATGGCTCGCAGCTCCCCGAGCCCATCTTCACCCCCGCCACCAAAAGCCAGGACGGCGCGCACGACGAGAACATCCCCTTCTCCACAATGGAGTCCGTGGTCGGTCCATCCGATGCTGCCGAGCTAAAACGCCTGACCATGGCGATCTATGCGCGCGCCGCGTCCCACGCCGAAGCTCACGGCCTCATCCTCGCCGACACCAAGTTCGAATTCGGCCAGATAGAAAACAAAATCATCCTCGGCGATGAGGTGCTTACGCCCGATTCCTCGCGGTTCTGGGATAAAGGAGCATGGAAGCCCGGAGGCGCGCAGGCCAGCTTCGATAAGCAATTCGTGCGCGACTATCTCGAGAGCATCCACTGGAACAAGCAGGCGCCCGCGCCCGCATTGCCCGACGAGGTAGTAGAGCGCACCCAGGCAAAGTATCTCGAAGCATTCCGGCTGCTAACCGGCCATGAGTTGAAGTTATAACTCCGCATTCCAAATCGTAGCGCCAGGACTGCTCGACTTATGATTCAATGGAAACTCCCAGCCCAGCTATAGCACTCGCATCATTCCCTCGCGTCCGGTATCGAAAGGAACCCGCAGCAGCATGAATCTAGTCGATATCGTGATCGTGCTGTTGCTGGCATTGAGCGCAATTCAGGGCCTTCGCACTGGCTTCGTACAGTGCATCTTTTCATTCGCCGGCCTCATCGCGGGAATCGCCGTTGCAGCCTGGAACTATCAGCGCTTCGCTTATCAATTCGCCCCGGTAATGCACAGCTATGCGCTGTCGGCCGCCATCTGCTTCTGCCTAATCGTGCTGGCCGTCATGCTGGCCGCGGCAGTGCTGGGCATGTTGATCAAAGGCCTGATCCGCGGCATCGGCCTGGGATGGCTCGACAGCCTGCTCGGCCTCGTCTTCGGCCTCCTTCGCGGAGCCGTCCTCGCCACACTCTGCATCGTCATCCTCGCCGCTTTCTTTCCCGACACCACATGGCTGGGAGACGCTCAGCTCTCGCGCTATTTCCTTGGCAGCGCTCACCTCACCACGCAAATGACCCCGGACGAGTTGAAAGGCAAGATCAAGACCGGCCTTTCCGTTTTGGAACAAAACACTCCCAATTGGATACGTCCAAGATGATGCCTGCAGCTTCAGGGCAGGTCCGAAAATAAGATACCCAGAAATAATCCTGTAACAGTTGCACGAATCGCAGGACAGATAGCCGTCAGGCATGGCAATCTATTGAGACACGAGGAAGAGACGTGAAGCGCGAACTAGACAACCTGATCACCCAGATGCATTCAACCGGCATCCGCTACGACGATGCCGTACGGCAGTTCAAACGGCAGTACCTGCTGGAAGTATTGCGATCCCATCGCGGCAACCAGTGCAAGGCCGCCGACGAGCTCGGAATGCACCGCAACACGCTCAGCCGCACCATGGCCGAGCTGGAGCTCGAGGTCTCCGAAGTTCGCGCCGGCCTCAAGCGTCCGGTGCGCAGTGAACGTCTAATACATGGCGGCCTGCGCCAGCAGATTCGCTGATCCCTCGCGCGCGTGTGGTCCTGCCGGTGACCTGTTGCCGGCAACGTTCTCCACGCCCCGAAAGTGAGTTATGCCCACAGCCGATCAACCTGCTGCCACTCGCATGACTCGCATCTCGATTCGCGGCAATTTCGCCTGGGATGCGCAGGACGCGTATCTCTTCGACATCGACGGCACCATTCTCCGCAGTCGCGACCGCATTCACTTCAACTCCTTCGCCTCCAGCGTCCGCCAGGTCACCGGCCTTGAAATCTCCCTGTCCGGCGTTGTCCTCCACGGCGGCACCGACCCAGCCATCCTGAGCGAAGCCTTCGTGCTCTCCGGAGTTGCTTCCGATGCCTGGCAGCCGCAGTTCGAAGCGATCCTCGACGCCATGCGCCACGACGTAGTTTCACAGCGCAACGAGATGGACCTCTGGACCATGCCCGGCATCGAAGAGACCCTGCGTCATCTCGGAGCCCGTGGCGCTCTTCTTGGCCTCGCCACCGGCAACCTCGAAGTCATCGGTTGGACCAAGGTAGAGCAGGTAGGCCTACGCGAATGGTTCCGCTTCGGCGGATTCAGCGACCGCTTCTCCATCCGCTCTGAAATGATCGCCGAAGCAGCGGACAAAGCCCGCGCCATGAGCGGCAAAGGAGAGCAGACCACCATCTGCATCGTCGGCGACACACCGCGCGACATCGAAGCTGCGCGCGCCAATCAGCTCTCCGTCATCGCCGTAGCCACCGGCAACTACTCCTTCGAAGAGCTGGAAGCCTTTGCGCCTGACGTCTGCGCCTCCACTCTTGCCGATCTCCTCGCCCATACCGCATTGGGTGACGCAGCCCCATTGGGTGGCACAGTCATGGCTGAAAAAGAGGTGCAACCATGACGCTGCCCCTCGCCTGCAACTTCCGGTCCCTTACCGTGGTGTTTGGCCTGGCGTTTTCAGTAGCGTTCCTCCTCTCGACAGCTGCCTGTCTGTCCGCCCAAACTGCGCCAACGCCGGCACAGCCCCCGGCAACATCCCCAACCGCAGCCCAAACCACGCCAGCCCCGACTCCCGATACAGCCCAGCCGGAAAAGAAGAAAAAGAAAAAAGCCTCGGACGAATCCATCGAGACCGGCAAGCCCATTCAGGCTGGAACCATCCGCGCCCAGCGCAAGGCCGCCAAGCTTTATTTGCACGGAGTCGACCTGCTCAAGCACCAGCAGCCCGAGCCCGCATGGGACCTCCTCAAGCAGGCTGCCGAGCTCGTGCCAGACAACCGAACCTACATCGAAGCGGCGGAGCTGGCCCGGCAGAGCACAGTAACCCAGCTTGTCCAGCAGGCCAGCCGTGAGCGGCTTAACGGCGCTTCCCCGGAATCCGCGGAGCTTCTCCGGCGCGCTCAGGCCATCGATCCCACCAATCCTCTCGTTCTAGAGCATCTCGGTCAACTCGCCGACGCCGTAGCGGGGATCAAGATCGGAGCCACTGCAAGCGCTGTCATAGGTCCGGAGGCCGGCCTCTCAAGTGACGCCGATACCCTCGCCGGTGGTCCCATTCAGCTCCTGCCAAAGGCCGCGAAGCAAAGCTTCCATCTCCACTCCAACGAGCGCCAGGTCGTACAGGAGGTATTCCGCGCCTTTGGCATCAACGCTTCCATCCACGACAGCGTGCAGAACAAGCAGGTCCGCCTCGACATCGATAACGCCAGCTTCCCTGAAGCCATGCGCGCCCTCCAGGTCCTCACCGGCACTTTCTGGGAGCCGCTCGATCCCCATCGCGTCATCGTCGCCCAGGACACCCGCGACAACCGCGCCCAGTTCCAGCGCCTCCAGATGGAAACCATCTACCTCCCCGGCCTGAACGAAAAAGGACTCACCGAGGTATCCTCCATCGCCAAGAATGTTTTCGAGGTGCAGCAGGCCTTCGTGCAGCCCTCCTCTGGAACCATGACCATCCGGGCTCCGGCGAAAACCCTTTCCGCCTTCAATGCCACCATGGCTGACCTGGAGGACGGCCGCAGCCAAATCGACCTCAACGTCAAGGTCATCGAAATCTCCCACGTCAGCATGCGGGAAACCGGGGCTGTCTTCTTCCAGCAAACGGGCGTATACAACGTCTTCTCCGAGATCAACTCCATCCTCAGCCAGAACCAGTCGGCCGTCCAGCAAGTCATATCCGCTGGTTTGGTGCCCAACGCCAATACCCTCGCCAATCAGATCGAGATTCTCGCCATCCTCGTCGCCTCAGGGCAGCTCACCGGCACGCCCTTCAATCAGGGCTTTCTGCCCTTCGGTGGCGGCCTCACACAGAGCATCCTCTCTCCCAGTCCGGCTACGCTCAATCTCAGTCTCAACTCCAGCGACACTCGCACCCTCGACGATATCCACCTGCAGCTGGCCGATCAGGAAGATGGCACCTTCAAGATCGGCCAGCGCTACCCCATTGAAACTTCTTCTTATTCATCCGTGGCGCTGCCCGCCATCTCCGGGCTCACCGCCGCCGCTGCCGCCCAGGCCCAGACCATCCCCCAGATCGAGTATCAGGACATCGGCCTCACCTTCAAAGCGACCCCCAAAGTTCTCCGCTCCAATGACGTCGCCCTCACGCTCGACCTCAAGATTCAAGCCCTCGGCGGAGCAGCCCTCAACGACATTCCCATTCTCAACAGCCAGCAGGTTTCCGGCGTGCTCACCGTCAAGTCCGGCGAAACAGCAGTCCTCCTCAGCGACCTCTCACGCGCAGAGTCCCGCGCCCTCAACGGCCTTCCCGGCATCGGAGACATCCCCGGCCTGCAGGACATCAACGACCTCCAGAAAGACCAGAACATCGCCCGCCTCCTCATCCTCGTCACGCCGTACGTAGTCCGCAACATCCAGCCTCAGGGCCATGGCCCCATGCTCGTGGTCGACAAGGCTCCCAACGCCAACTGAGCTCCAGCTCTTGTCATCTCAATGCCAACCAGTACCGCACCGGCGCTTGCCCTGCATCGAAATCCGTCACATCGAACCCATTACATCGAACTAGCTCCAAAGGTTGACAGCATGAAGCGCTCCCTTCAACCCGAGATTATGGATTCGGAAGAAATCTCCGCTGAAGAGATCGCCCAGGTCTACCGCGAAATCCAGAAGGTCAATCGCTGGCTCGGCAACACCGCAGCCATCCTGCGCCGCCTGCAAGCCACGACCATGCGCCCCCTGCGCATCCTGGACATCGGCTGCGGCCACGGCGGCCTGCTCTTGCAGATTCGCGACCACATGGCTCTGAAATACTCCGGCGCCCATCATTTCGGAGTCAAAGCCCCTAACGTTGAGGTTCTCGGCATAGATCTCCGCTCCGCTCCGCCCGATTCCCAGGTGCCGATCCTCACCGGCAACGCAGTCACCGATTCGCTGCCCGCCGCAGACATCGCCATCTGCGTCCTGCTGGCCCATCACCTCTCCGAGTCCGACCTGGCCGGGATGATCGTCAACGTCTCCCGCTCCTGCCAACGCTTTCTCATCCTCGATCTCGTCCGGCACCCAGTCCCACTCTGGCTCTTCCGGCTCTTCGTCGCTCCGTTTCTCAACCGCATCAACGCAAGCGACGGTCAGACATCCATCCGCCGCGCCTATACCGCTGCGGAACTGGGCCGAATCGTCCAGCAGGCGACCACCGGGGGCCGGCCGATCCAAAGCCTCCGCCACACCGTCGCGCTCTTCTGGACCCGCCAGATCGTCGAAATCCATTGGCAGTAAAACGGTTAAAACCGCTGCCCTGGATTGACCAAAGACATGCCGCCGATTGCATGCAACTCGCCGGCGATTGCACAACCGCTGCCGCGCATTGCACGAACCAGAAATGCAAAACGACGGCCGCCCCGCAGGACGGCCGTCGTTTTTGATTGAGATTCGGTTTACTTCGCCGGACCGTCGTTGGCCGAGTGGCGCGAAATCATTTCCTTGATCGTGTCATAGTTCACGCCCAGCAGCGGAATTCCCCGGCCGTTGATAAACAGCCACGGCGTCTCGTTAACATTCAGTTCCCGTGCGAGCTTGACGCTGGCATCCACCGTCGCCTTGGCCTCCGGAGTCTTGACGCACTCCTCGACCTTGGCCGGGTCCTGCCCTGCCTTGGTCACCGCGCTATTCAATGTCAGCGTAGCTCCCTCATCGGTAGCCAGCCCGGCCTGCCCGTCGTAGACCGCAATATCGTAGTCGAAGAAGGCCTTGTCGCCGCCCAGCTTGGCTACGCAAACGCCGTACTCCGCTGCCCGGAAGGCCTGCGGATGCTGCGGCAGAGGAAAGCTCTCAAAGACAAAATGCGCTTTGGGAAAGTCTGTGAGGATCTTTTGTACCGTAGGCTGCGCGTCCTTGCAGTGTGGGCATTGGAAATCGGCAAACTCCACGATCTCCAGGTCTTTGGAAGACGCGCCCTGCGACGGCCCGACAGCCAGTTCCAACAGCTTCGCGCGATTGTCGGCATAGGGATGCGGTCCAAACGGCAGCATCTCGTTGTTGGCGATGATATGTTTCCCATCCGGCATGGCAAAGAACTGCAGCGCTCCAGTCTCTTTGCGGCCCTTTTCTCCCACCAGCACAACCACATTGCTGATGCCCGGCGTAGCCGTCTTCATGATGCGCGAAACCTGGTAAACGCGATTGGGATCGTAGCCCCACGATGCCTGCAGAAAGGCGTCTACCTGCTCCTTGGTGGGCGAATCGGCGGTGAAATCCGTGGGCTCGGGCTTGGGAAAGACCGGCCCGGCAACCTGGGCCGGTTGCGCGGCAGGCGCTGGAGGCACATTGGTCTGGGGGGCCTGAGCAGCCTGGGCCAGCAAGGCCGGAGTCATCGGCGCGGTAAGTGCGGCAAGTAAGGCAAGCGCAACAGCGTTGCGGCGGCTAAGCGAGTAACAAATCAATCTGAATTCTCCTTTTTTCAGCCGCAAAACCAGTATGCGGACTTCTGTTTCATCGATAACACTGCGTCTCGGCACGTCGCCACGGCGCAGCACGTCTTGGTTATACCTGAGCCCGGGCGGCTATGGGAAACCGCCGCCCCGTTCCAAAGGACTTGGAAGTCACCTTCAGCACCGGCGCGGCCTGCTGGCGCTTGTACTCCGTTCTCTCCACGAGCCGCACTACCTGTTCGACGATGGCTGCCGGAAAACCGTATGCCGCCACAATCTGCGCCGTAGTTTCATAGCGCTCCACATAGGCCTCGAGAATCGGATCGAGCACCTCATACGGTGGCAGCGAATCGGTATCCTTCTGATCTGGCCGAAGCTCGGCTGAAGGAGCCTTAGTCAGGATGGCCTCCGGAATCACTTCTCCATTGCGGTTGATCCACCGGCTCAGCGCATAGACCCGTGTCTTGACCAGGTCGCCGATCACCGCCAGTGCTCCCACCATGTCTCCGTACAGCGTGCAATAGCCCACCGCCATCTCCGACTTGTTGCCCGTCGTCAGCACCAGCGATGAAAACTTGTTCGAGAGCGCCATCATCAGCACGCCGCGAATACGGGATTGGAGATTCTCTTCCGTGAGATCGGGGGTGGTTCCTGTAAACAACGGCTCCAGCGTACGATTAAACCCGTCGAAGAGGTCCGCGATGGCCATCGTCTCGAATCGAATACCGAGGTTGGCTGCCAGCTTGCGGCTGTCCTCCACAGAGCCAGTTGAGGAGTAGTGGCTGGGCATGCCGATGCCGAGCACATTTTCCGCGCCCAGCGCATCCACTGCAATTGCCGCCACCAGGGCCGAATCGATGCCGCCGCTCAGCGCAATCAGCACCTTTCGGAAGCCGGTCTTGAGCACGTAGTCTCTTGTGCCCAGCACCAATGCCTGATATGCAGCCTCGGTCTCCTCTTGTATCGCCGCTTCATCACTTGCCGGCACAACGATGGACTGTCCCGTTGCCGTAGCGCTATCGGCTATTACGATATCTTCTCGAAAGCTGGCCGCCTCAGCCAGCAGCGTTCCATCGGCTGCGAGGCCAAACGATGAGCCGTCGAAGATCAGGCTGTCGTTGCCGCCTACTTGGTTGGAAATAAATACCGGAACCTTGTGCCGGGTTGCGATCGCCGCCAGCATCTGCCTGCGCGTCCTCTGCTTGCCATGCCAGAACGGAGACGCAGAGATATTCAGCAGGATCGTCGGCTTCTGCCGCATGAGCTCTTCCACTGGATCGACCGGATAGAGCCGATGCGGCCAGAAGCTCTTATCGTTCCATGCATCCTCGCAGATGGTGATCGCCAGCCGTTCGCCCTCGAAATCGATAACCCGCTGTGAGCTCGCCGGTGCGAAATACCGCTGCTCGTCAAAGACATCGTAAAAAGGCAGCAGGCACTTGTGCTGCTCAATGAGGACCTGTCCCTTATCCAGCAGAATCGCCGCATTGACCGCCGGTTTGCCTGAGCCTGCCTGTGCCGGAAGCGCCGTTCCAATCAGGACCGCCGAAGGTAGCGCCGCAGTCGCGTTGCGGATCTCTTCGACAGCCGAAGCGCAGCGCGCCACAAAGCTTGGCTTGTCCAGCAGATCGGCGGGCGGATAACCGCAGACCGACAACTCGGAAAAAACCGTAAGCCGCGCTCCAGACCCCGCTGCACGCTGGCTCGCGCTCACGATCTTCGCGATGTTGCCGGTGAAATCCCCTACGGTTGGGTTGATCTGTGCCAGCGCGATCTTCACTCTCTTAGTGTAAAGCAGTGAAGCAGCCGGATTACATCGCTGGGAGCCCAGCGATCAGGAGCCGGTTCCGGCGAAGACCACGCCGATGGTGCGCAGGATAATCTTGATGTCTAGCCACACGCTCCAGCTTTCGATATAAGCCACGTCGAGCGAAATGTAGCTGTCGAACGAAGGGTCCTGCCGAGCCTGCACCTGCCACAATCCAGTGATCCCAGGCGTTACATCCAGGCGGCGCAGGTGAGCCAGGTTATATTGCTTCACTTCGCTGGCGATGGGCGGGCGCGGTCCGACAACGCTCATGTCGCCCTTAAGCACATTGAAGAACTGGGGCAGTTCATCCAACGAATACTTGCGCAGGAAGCGTCCGACTTGTGTAATGCGCGGGTCGTTGGTCATCTTGAAGAGGATGCCCTCCCGCTCGTTCATGTGCAGAATCTCCGCTCGCCGGCGGTCCGCATCGCGCACCATGGTGCGGAACTTGAAGCAACGGAAGACGCGCGCCTTCTTGCCGATGCGCTCGGAAGTGTAAAGCACCGGACCAGGCGCGTCGAGCTTGACCGCAATCGCAATCGCCAGCAACACCGGAGAGAGAATCGCAAGCGTTATCGTCGATACAGCGATATCCAGGATGCGCTTGAGTATCAGGCCTACCTCGGGAACATGGCCGCGATGCAGAGGAATGGTTGGGAACTGCCCGATGTATTCGATCGTGCTGTTCCAGGCCAGACCGTCATACATATCCGGCACAACCCGCAGATCGATGCCGTTGGCGCGCGCCTGATCCAGCACGCCCTTGATCACTCCCCGCTCGCACGGCGAGGTAAAAAAGATCTCATCGACAAAGTGCTTGCGGGCATAATCGAACAGAGTGTCCAACGATCCCAGAACATCGCCCGCGGTACTAGCGAGTTGGGTATCGATACCTGGCACATGGACAAATCCCTTGAAGTTGTAGCCCAGCTGACGAATGCTCTGCAGATGATGTCGCAGCGCATGCGCTTCTGCGCCCGTGCCCACGATGATCACGTTGCGGGTATTCATGCCCCGCTCAAAACGCTGATAGAGCAGTGCGCGAAAGACAAATCGCCGCGCCGAAAGTGCCACTGTCAGCAGCACGATAGTGAAGATCACCACGCTTCGCGGAATCTCTTCGCCCTTGATCAGGTACAGCGTGCCGGTAAGCAAGAGCCCCGATATCAGGCAGGCCTGCACGCTCAGCCGCTGCTCATGCAGATGACTCGTGAGTCGGGTTGGAGTGTAGAGATGATAGCTGCGGCTGATGCCGATCAGGGTTGCCGTAAATCCAAGCAGCAGACAGGTCAGAATGCCCATCGACTGCCCGTGAATCAGAGTGCCGTGCCAGAATCCCCGCACGCCGGCGATAGGGTCTGTATGCAACTCGATAATCGCCGCCACCAGTGCTGCGCCGAAGATGGACATTGCGTCGAGCACCATCCACATGCCAACGCTGCCTCGGGCAGTACGCTGCTGGCTCACGCCCACACTGTCGCCCCAGTCCTGTGTCGATGGTGGCGGCGCGGAGACCCTTTGCCAAAACTCGGATGTTGCCATATTTGTTTCTCAGACCTCGGGAAAAAATTGCAACAAAGTTATGGGTAAGCGGCAGAACTTCCCATCTTTAGAAACGAGAACTGCGAAAAAGTTCCTCTGGAAATTAACCGTGCAGTGGCTTTTTTCTTTGACGGCAGTTGTTGCTTCTTGGGTTGTTCCAAAACGCACACTGTCTCAGAATCTTAACGATGGCGAAATCCAATTTGCCTCAGGTGCGAGGAAGTTTCCTGCAATCTGGAGCCCACGAGCGCGAGAACAACACGGCCAACCCGCTTAGCGACTTCCAATTTTGCGCGCCGCGAAGGTTGGACGGCACATGGATCAACATGACCGGTCCGCCGAAGAGAGGAGTATGAATGTATCGGCAGGCTACCGGAAAAACTGCTGAGAACAGTTTAAACGACTCTCGATGAAAAAGTCGCGAATCACAATGGAAGGCAACTGCTGCCTGTCCAAAACAGCTCAATGAACTGTATCCAGATTGGACCGTTTGCCCCCTAAAAGCAAGGGAAAACTAGTGCATCTTATGTTCACCGGCTAGTACCTCAACAGTAACGGGAAGCCTTTGAAAACCGGTTACTGCCGCGGCCTTCGAAGTAGTCACCGTGGAGTAAATCTACTTACCGTTTCCTGCTCAAAGTCAGCATTCTGCGCTGCTTTCGTTACACCACCGAGGCCTGCGGAAGCACGTACGCGTCGAGAGCCAGGAACTGCTGCACATGCGGGTCTGTGCACTGCACAAAATCGTGGATCGTGCCAAAGAAGCGAGCATTGCCCGACTCCAGAAATAGCACCAGGTCTGCCAGTCGCATGGCAAAGCGCATGTCATGCGTGACCACAATACTTGTGATGCCAAGCTGCAGCTTCAGCCGCTGGATCAAATCGCCGATGTTGCGTCCCATGATGGGGTCCACCATGGTTGTCGGCTCGTCATACAAAATCGCTTCCGGCTGAGCCGCCAGCGCGCGCGCGATCGCCACACAACGCCGCTGCCCCGTAGACAGGCTTGACGGCAGCAGGTTGACCGTATCGCTGGCGTCGACCAGATCGAGAAGCCGCGTCACCAGTTGTTGAATCTGGTCCTCGACCAGGCCGCCTTTTTCGCGCAGAGGAAACGCGATGTTCTCTCCCACCGATAACGAGTCGAAGAGCGCGCCATTCTGAAAGACCATCGTGACATGCTTGCGGATCTCCTGAAGGCCTCTCTCGTCCAGCGTCCCAATGTCCTGGCCATCGACGCGCACGGTGCCGCCATCCGGCTTTAGAAACCCCAGCAGGATGCGCAGCGAAACCGACTTTCCTACCCCGCTGCGTCCCAGGATGCAAAGCGTCTGCCCTCGCCCCACATGAAAGCTGACCTCATCGAGAATCTTGCGATCGCCGAAGCCGATCGAGACTTTTTCGAAATCGATAAACGGTATATGCGGAGGATGCGCGATCGCCGGGTTTGCCCCCTGCGCCTCGGTCACCACTTGCGAAATCTGCGCATGGGCTGCCGCGTTTGCAATCTCCAACTCAGCCACTGAAGCGGATGAGGAAAGCTCATCCAACTCCTCCAGCAGGGATGGCGTAGGAGCATCGGCATTCTTCTCAGGTTCCTGCTCCAGATCGTCGCTCACGCTCTTAGCTTACCGGAGCCCGGCTCGCAGCGGAGGAACTTTCGCAATCGAGCCCACTTTAGTCTCGATGCGCATGCCGGTATGCGTTTGAATCATCCGCGAGGACAAACCGCCTGCGAATACAAACCCGGATTCCGGCACGAACAGCTTCATCGCATTGGCCTCAAGCCGATTCGCTTCAACCCGAAGCCTAGCGTCCCGCGTCTTCCCCGGCGATTTCGAGAAACCGGATGATCGACTCGATGCCCTGGTAGAAGTTCGCAATATGGAATTTCTCATTCGGTGCATGCAGGTTGTCATCCGGCAAGCCAAAGCCCATCATCACGCTGGGCAGCTGCAGATGGCGGGCAAAGTCCCCCACAACCGGGATCGACCCTCCCGAACGGATAAAGACCGTCTCCTTGCCCCAGATCTCTTTAAGCGCCGCTGTCGCCGCACGCACATACGGATTATCTGTCGGGATAAGGCACGCGTCGCCCGAGTGAATCATGCGCACTTCCACATCAACGCCCGGCGGCGTCACCTGGCGAATGTACTCCCGGTACAGCCGGAAGCTCTCCGCCGGCGTCATTGCCGGAACCAGGCGCATTGAGACTTTCGCCAGTGCCTTGGCAGGAATCACCGTCTTTGCGCCCGCGCCGGTAAACCCGCCGGGGATGCCATGCACATCCAGGCTGGGCCGCGCCCATGTGCGCTCCAGCACGCTGTAGCCGGCCTCTCCTACCAGTTCGCGGGAGCCCACTTCTGTCTGCCGGTAATGCTCTTCGTCAAAGGGCAGGCTCTTCCATGCCGCCAGCTCCGCCGTGCTGGGCGGCTCAACCGCATCGTAGATCCCGGGGATCAGGATCTTGCCGGTTTCGTCCTTGAGCTGTGCGATGATCTGCGCCAGCGCGACAAACGGATTCGGCGCAACACCGCCGTACATGCCGGAGTGCAGATCGGTCTTCGCGCCGCGCACCTCGATCTCCGTGTAGATCATGCCCCGAAGCCCCACACACAGCGTCGGAAGTCCGGGAGCAAACATCTCCGTATCGGAAACCAGAACAAAATCTCCCTGGAGCTCCGGTGGATGCGAAGCTACAAATGCGGCGATTCCCTCCCCGCCGACTTCCTCTTCCCCTTCGAGGATCACCCGCACATTGAGCGGCAGCCCGCCGCCCGACAGCAGCGACTCCAGCGCCTTGACGTGCATGTACATCTGGCCCTTGTCGTCCACCGCCCCGCGGGCATACAGATTGCCATTGCGCTCCTCAGGTTCAAAAGGCGGCGAGAACCATTCCTCCAGCGGATCGGGCGGCTGCACGTCGTAGTGTCCATACAGGATCGCGGTCGGCTTACCCGGCGCATGCAGCCACTCCGCATACACCAGCGGATGCCCTGACGTCTCGATGAGTTTTGCGCCCTCCATGCCGATGCGGGTCAACTCCGCCTGCAAGACCTCGGCAGCGCGCCGCACGTCGCCCTTATGTTCCGGATCGGTAGAGATCGATGGAATGCGAAGCAGAGCCTTCAGCTCGTCCAGAAACCTGGCTTGATTCCCGCGTGCAAATTCGACAGCAACAGATGACATGGCGATGTAAGGTTCTCCAAATGGCAAGTATATGCTGCCGGGCCGCGATCAACCCCTTCCGCATCAGCGTCGCTCACACGGTACGGGCCACCTGCCTCGCCGTATGCTAATAGCGTGGCCTAATAACGTGGAATGGAAGGGTCGATCTGCCGGGACCACGCTTCGATGCCGCCGGCCACCGACTGTGCCGACTCGAAGCCCTGCTGGCGCAGCCAGTTGGTCACGCTGAGCGAGCGTGCTCCGTGATGGCACAGCACCAGCAACCGCTCATCTGGATCGAGCTCCTGGTGAGCGCGCGCTGGCACTTCGCCCATCGGCATCGCCAGGCTGCCTTCGATTTTCGCCGTGGAAAACTCCCAGGGCTCTCGCACATCGATCAGCCGGGCTTTGCCCTCCTGCAGCAGCTCCGATGCTTGCTGCACGGTAATCTCATAGTCGTACATGTTTCCAGCATACGTGGCTGCACGGTTGCCGCACAAAGCCGGCTTGCATTCAAGACCTTGCCTTCAATATCTTGACCCTGCGGTACCCATCGGCATATTACTCTGGAGTATCTATCGACACTTCCGGAGGCTGGCAAAGGGTAGACTGACCATTGACGCTCCTTGCGGCCGTCACAACCATGTCATAATCGCTGCCACGCCGGATTGGACCGAGCCTGGAGACCATGCACACGCCAACCAAAGTTCTGATTGTGGAAGACGAAGTTCATGCCCTGATGGGGCTCGCCGAGCTCATCTCCGGCTGGGGCTATCGGACGGAGACGGCCCGCGACGGCATCGAGGGCTTTGAAAAGGCTCTTGCCTGGGATCCGGCCATCGTCGTCACCGATCTCAAGATGCCCCGCATGGACGGCCTCGGCCTGCTTTCCAAGCTCACCGAGACCGACAACAAGATCGCCGTGGTCGTGCTCACCGCCCAGGGCTCGGTCGAGCTCGCCGTCGACGCCATGAAGCTCGGCGCTTACGACTTCATCCCCAAACCCGTCGATCCCACCCGTCTCAAGACCATCCTCGCCAACGCCACCCGCCAGCTCGGCACCGAACTGGAGCTCGAAGTCACCCGCCGCCAGCTCCGCCAGAGCGGTGTCCTCGGGGCTCTCGTAGGCCATTCCCGGCCGATGCAGGAGGTCTTTGGCCTTATCGAACGTATTGCGCCCTCTAACGTCTCGGTCCTCATCACCGGAGAGAGCGGCACCGGTAAGGAGCTCGTCGCGCGCACCCTGCATGACCTCAGCGACCGCAAGAGCCACCCGTTCGTAGCCGTGAACTGCGCCGCCATCCCGGAAACCCTCATGGAGAGTGAAATCTTCGGCCACGAAAAGGGTGCCTTTACCGGAGCCGTCGAGCGCCGCGCTGGCTGCTTCGAGCTGGCTGAAGAAGGCACCCTGCTGCTGGACGAGCTCGGCGAAATGCCCATTGGAACCCAGGCCAAGCTGCTGCGAGTCCTCGAGGAGCGCAAACTGCGCCGCCTCGGCGCGCGCAGCGAACAGGATGTCGATGTCCGCGTCCTTGCCGCCACCAACCGCAACCCCGAGGACGCCGTAGCCGCCGGCCAGCTGCGCTCCGATCTTTTCTACCGCCTCAATGTCTTTCACATCCACATGCCGCCGCTCCGCGAGCACAGGGAAGACATCCCCGATATGGTCGAGGCCATGCTGACCGAGATGAACCAGAAGCATAGCCGCCGCGTGGGCGGAGTCTCCGCGGCTGTGCTGGAGCGCATGCAACAGCACGAGTGGCCCGGCAACGCCCGTGAGCTGCGCAATCTCATGGAGCGCGCTGTGATCCTTGCCCACGACGGCGGCCTCGTCGAGGTAGACCAGCTGCCTCCCGGTTTTGGCCGCGCTTCGGCTCCTTCTGTCGCCTCCGCCGACAGCAACAGCGTTTCAGTTCGCGTCGGCGCCACTGTCGGCGAGGCGGAACGGCTTCTGATCCTGCGTACCCTGGAACACACAGGCCAGAACAAGACACGCGCCGCCGAGATGCTCGGCGTCAGCCTCAAAACCCTGCATAACAAGCTCAAGGAATACGATGGCGCCAGGGACTCTGGAGTCGTGCGTACCGCTGAGGCCGGGAGCAAGGAATGAGTTTAAAGACCAAGCTCGTCATGGCCATCACCGGCCTGGTCTTTCTCGTCACCACCGTGCTTTCGCTGGTCTACGTCAGCCGTCTTCTGCAGGACGTCGTACAGCAGTCTTACGAGACCAATCTCCTCGGTGCTGAGCAGATTCGCTACGCTTTGCGTCTGGCCCTCCAGGAAGGACTCAAAGACGAGCAGGTCAACCCCTACGACGCTGTCGAGCTGCGCAAGCTGGCCGCCAACGCAGTCCGCACCAATGCCGCCCTGGGCGCGGTGGTCAACTCGGTCATTACCTATTCTCCCAGCGTGTATGACATCAGCATCGCTGACAACGACAGGCGCGCGCTCCTATCCACCGAGACGGGCGGCAATGACCAGCTGCTGCTCAACCGGAAGAACTATCAATGGCTCCAAGACAGCAACGCGGTCCAGCTCCTCGAGGCGGTCTACGGGCCAGCCCAGGTCTTCGATGTCGTTCTGCCCCTGGAACGCAACGGGCAGCCCTTTGCCACCGTCCACGTCGGCGTGCGAACCACCCTGCTGCGAGCACTTTATGAGCCTCTCGTCAAGCCTGCATTAACCCTCATGGGCCTGGCGCTGATTACGTCACTGGTCGTAGCCTTCCTGCTCGGCAACCTCGCGCTGCGGCCCATGGAAGAGCTCAGCATGCAGCTCGACTACTGGACCCCCGCGGCCGAGGAGCAACCCGTCGAAGAAGCCGAAACCGACACGGTCGCCCGTGTCTCCAGCAAGATCGAACGCATCGGCCAGCGCATGCGCAATGTCGAAGAAGTCTTCTCTGCCCTCAAGGAAAATCTCGATCAGGTCCTCGGCAATCTGCAGGATGGCATCCTGCTCTTCACCGGCGATGGACGCGCAGTATTGATCTCCGAGGCTGTGCATCGCTTTCTGCACGTCGACCGCAACCGCCTCCTCGGGCTCCATGCCCGCGAAATCTTCGACCGCAACACCGTGCTCGGCCGTACCGTGCGCGAGGCCTGGGACGCCCGCATCACCCTCGTTCAGGAAGAGATCGTGACCGAGTCCGGCAATCGTATCGAAATCTCACTTGACTTCATTCACGACGATCGCACCGGCAGCGAGCCAACCCGCGAGGGGCTCGGCGCGCTCCTCACCCTGCACGATCAGGAATCGGTCGAGGTTATCGAAAGCGAGCTGGAGCTTTCCCGGCGCATGGCCGCCATCGGCAGGCTCACCTCCGGCGTGGGCCATGAGGTCAAAAACCCCATCAACGCCATTGTCGTCCATCTCGAACTGCTAAAAACCAAGCTCGGCGATACCGCAACACCCGCCACGCGGCACCTCGAAGTCATCGACTCGGAGATTCATCGGCTCGATCGCGTTGTGCAAACCCTCGTCGACTTTTCGAGGCCCGTCGAAGTGAAGCTTGTTGAACACGATTTGCGTCATGTTGTCGCCGATGTGGTGACATTAGCCGGCGCCGAGATGTCTACCAGACAGGTGCATCTGTCCTGCCTCTTGCCCCCACATCCCGTGGTGGCCAAGGTGGACATCGATCTGCTCAAGCAGGCGTTGCTGAACGTGGTCCAGAACGGCGCCCAGGCAATGCCCGGCGGCGGAAAACTCGATGTCGATCTCTTCGATGAGGGCAAATTCGCCGTCCTCCAGGTGCAGGACTACGGCAGCGGTATTTCGGAAGAGCTGAGAGAGCGTATATTTGACTTATATTTCACTACTAAAAAGGGCGGAAGCGGCATAGGATTGGCAATGACTTACCGCATTCTACAGTTGCACCACGGCAGTATCGACGTACAATCGGAGTTAGGCCGTGGCTCGGTATTCCAGTTACGAATACCGCTTCTCGCCATGGATCGGGGACGACGGCATCCTCCGCCGGCGGTTTTGGAAAGTGCAAAGGGGTTGGACGGATGAGGATCACGGTCGCGCATGCGTCGTGGCTGCTGGTATTGCTGGCTTCATTGCCGGTCATACAGGGTTGCGATCACAAGGCCAAAATGGCCCAGACACCAGCGTTGGCGCCGCCTATCGTGGATGCGCCGCCGCCGCAGCCGGATACAGTTTCGCAGGCCAATCTGCCGCCTCCGGTAGTAGGTAATCCCACACCCGCACAGCCGCCGCAGCCAGACGCCAACGCCAAGCCGGCCCCGCCCCCGAAGAAGAAGCCTGCGCACAAGAAATCCGCTGCCCCGGATTCCACGCAGCCTGCCCAGGAGGCTGCCAACAACGCCAGTCCCAGCGTCAGCGCTATCGGCGAGCTTTCCGGCGGAGCCTCCGGCGGCCAGCGCAGCCAGACCGTCGACATCATCAATGCCACCGAAAAGGGTGTGAACTCAATCACCAGAACTCTCAATGACTCTGAAACCAAGACGGCGGCGCAGATTCGTGAGTTTCTCAAGCAGGCGCGTGAGTTCCTCATCAACGGCGACGTCGATGGAGCCACTACCCTGGCAAAAAAAGCCAAGGTCCTGCTTACGGAATTGAATCAGTAGCAATTCGCAACAAAATCATCCGGCGAAAGCCCTGGCCCGTGAGCCCTCCTCGCGGGCTTTTCTTTTTGCGTGGGTGTCTACGTGAGGCGCTGGCGTCTACTTGAGAATGTCCAGCGCCATAGCCGTCATCGTAGTTACTCCGGTACGGATCGTCGGCTCGTAGACCGGCGCAAACAGCGGCGAATGCGGCCCCGGCAAAGGAACTCCGCTCTTCGCGCTTTCTGCCAGCTTCCCTGCATCGGAAGCCCCCAGCCAGAACGCCGACTCGGGAATCGTGCTCTTCAGCGAAAACACTCCCACATCCTCGCTGCCCATCGCCGACTCGGCTGTACGGACGTGCTCCGCGCCAAGGGTCGCGACTGCCACCTTGCGCATACGCTCCGTCAACACCGGATCGTTGATTAGCGCTGACGTAAACTCCGTCTGGCTGACGTTGACGATCGGCATGCGGTCGGCTGACACGTTATAAGCCACTGCCACGCCCTCAGCCGTCTTGCGGACCGCGGCAATGATCTGGTCGCGAACCTCATCGCTGTACGTTCGCAGCGTAAGCCCCATCGTCACTTCATCCGGAATGATGTTGCGCTTCAGACCTCCATGGATCGTGCCCACCGTCAATACCGCGGGCTGCTGTGCATCCACCTGGCGGCTTACGATGGCCTGCGCCAGCACGACGAACTCCGCCGCCATCAGGATCGGGTCCTTCCCTCCGCTGGGGTGCGAACCATGCGTTCCGATGCCCCGCATGATCACATCGATGCTCGTCGAGCTGGCAGTTACCGGCCCCGCCTTGATGGCTATATCTCCCGCGGGAAAGAGATTCATATCGTGCTCATCCAGAACGAAGTCGGGCTTGCCGAATCGTTCGTACAGATGATCGGCCATCATCGCCCTGGCGCCGTCGATCGTCTCTTCCGAGGGCTGCCCGATCAGCACCACTGTGCCGTGCCACTGGCTCTTGCGCTCGACCAGTTCCTTCGCCGTTCCCAGCAGCACCGTCATGTGGATGTCGTGTCCGCAGGCATGCATCACCCCCGTCGGCTGCCCTTCGGCGTTGGTTGACATCACATGCGACGCATAGTCGACACCCGTCTTTTCGGCCACCGGCAGCGCATCCATATCGGTGCGGATCAGCAGCCGCGGCCCAGTCCCATTTTCAAGAATTGCGACGATCCCCCACGCCTTGCTGCCATCCTGGTAAACGCCTACGTGCTCGGTTACCGTGTAGCCCAGCTTGCGCAGGTCGGCAGCCAGCTTCGCCGAGGTATGCTCCTCATGATGCGACAGCTCCGGATGGCGATGAAAGTCTTTATAGGTCTCTGTCAGCGAGGGCAACTGCGCCTCGACAGACTGCGCCAGCGGCATCGGCTGCTGTGCGATAGCTGCTGCAGAGTATAGGGACACAAAGAGCGTAAGAATGGACAAGTGGATTCGCGGCATGGCCGGATTGTAACCGACTCTTCACGCGCCACAAAGGAAATGCGGACCGGAGCTATGCATCCGGTCCGCATTTCGCAAGCCTCGCAAGAGCTTCCTCAGCGCCGCGCCATCAGCCACAGCACAATCCACGCCGCGATGGTATAGAAGACAAAGGAGCCAAGCAGCCCCTCCACCATCGCAGCCATGACCGAAGCCATCGACTGCGGCTTCGGTTGTACAACCAGCCGGATCAGAAATCCCTGCGGAGCCGCTGTCACGCCTGACACCTTCATCAGCCATGACAGCGGCTTGACCAGTTCACCCACCGTTCCTGGCAGGATCATCAGCCCGTTGATGCTGGCCGAAATCCCAATGCTCGAACCAGCGGACTGTTGTTGAATCGCATCTTCATTACCGGCGCATCGTTCCCTTACTTCGCGCCGTCGTAGAAGTGGTTGAGGTCGGCGCGAAATTCCTTCAGCGCCTCCACGTTCAGGTACACCATGTGCCCGGCTGGATAGTAGCCCCAGGTCACATTGGCGCGCATCTTCGGCTCCGTACCCATGTGCGCCAGCTCCCACTCGGTCGCGGTGAACGGGGTCGCCAGGTCATATACGCCATTGGCCGCAAACACCTTGAGATGTGGATTCTTGCGGATGGTATCCCCCAGGTCGCCGGCCACATAAGGCTGCGCCTGCTGGCGTCCAAAGGGTCCATTGCCGCCGGCCGGGCGATGCTTCTGATCCCACTCCCTGTTCAGGTCCGGACCGCTGTTGAGGTACGTATCCTGGCTGGTGAACTTCAGATCGTTCTGCAGATAGTTGTGGAACGCAGCAACATAGGCTCCCGAGATCCCCGTATCCGAAGGATCGTAGCCGGGGTTATCGCCCGCTGCCTCCGCATCCGGCCCTTCAAAGCGCGCGTCATATCGGCCTAGAATTTTATTCTGGTCGCGCAGCAGTTCTTTGCGGAAGCGCGAAGCCGAGATGCGCAGATTGGCGTTCTTGATAAACGCCGGGCTCAGGCCGATGATCGCGCTCATCTCGTTCGCGACCTTGTCCTCATCCGCATCGCTCAACGCGTTGCCTTGGTAGAGCGCCTCTGCATAGGGGCCGCGCGCAAACTCCTGCGCCTTGCGAATTGCCGTCATCACGTCCGCCGGCTTGTTGGCCACCTTGTTGTGATACCAGGCAATCGCCGCATAGCTCGGGAAATCCGTGATGTAGTTGTTGTCCAGGCCAGCCGAGCGCGCGTTGTAATTCAGAATCGACGACAGCAGCACGATGCCGTTGAGCTGCACGCCCGCCTCGTTCAACGTCGCCGACAAGCCCGCCGAGCGCGTCGTTCCGTACGATTCACCAAAAAGAAACTTCGGCGAATTCCAGCGGTTGTTCACCGTAATGTACCGGATGATGAACTTGGTAAACGCCGTCAGGTCCTCGTCCACACCCGCGACATCCTTGATGGTTCCCTTGCCCACCGGATGCGAATAGCCCGTGCCCGGAGCATCGATGAACACCAGGTCGCTTTTGTCGAGCAGGCTGTATTCGTTGGGCACCACAGTGAACGGAGCATTGTTGGTCGCTTCCGGGCTGTTGGTCAGCACGCGCATGGGGCCAACCGAGCCCATCTCCAGCCAGATCGTCGCCGAACCAGGGCCGCCGTTGTAGAGGAACGTCACAGGCCGCGTCTTTGCCTCTGCTCCATCTTCCGTATAAGCGATGTAGAAGACGCTGTGATACGGCTTCTCCAACTCATCATGATCTTCTTTCTTGATGAGCAGGTTGCCGGCCGTCGCCGTGTAGTGGATGGCCCGGCCGCCGATCGTTTCCGTGTGCTGGGTCACCGCCGTGGTCTCGGCAGGAATCGGAATGTCCTTGGTCGGCTCTTCCTTGGTCTCGGTAACGGCGCGGCGTTCCTGCTGCGCCAGAAGTGTCGTCGAAGGCAATGCGGAGAGCAGGGTTAGGGCGAGCGTGAAGGCAGGGGCTGCGGCAGTCAGAGCAGGCCTCATCCGGAACAGCTGTCCGGCACGGGAATGGTACACGCTTCGAAAATGGAGCACGGTTGGCTTCTCCCTGGAACGAATATTTGGAATGGATATTTCAGTCTGGAATATAGGGCTGGCAGGCGTTCTTAGGGCTGCCCCAGGAACTTCATCGTGCGGATCGCGGCGGTCTTCAGCCTGCTTTCAATCGGATGAAGGCGAGTGTAGCACGGCCAAACCGTTTGACAAGAAAGGATTATCACCCCGCCCACATCGCGACACATCCACAACCAGCCTTCGTATCGCCTGAAGATCAGCCCGGCCCGTAGCGGGACATAAACCCGCGCCAGGCCAAAAATCAACAAGAAGAGCTGAACAGGCTGCGGAAAACTCAACCTCAGCCTGATGGAACCGTGTTTTGGGTAGGCCGGGGATTTATCCCCGGCATCATTCCAGCATTAATCCACGCGGGCTTTAGCCCCTGAGGCAAGCTCCTCACTCCATTCGCAAGCGGCTCTCCATCTTTCCGCTGCCTGTTAAGCCCTCGCCACGCCGCAAGCCCTTCAGCAAAGTTGCGCTCTCCCAATTTCTGTCAAGCCCCGCGCTCCAAAAACACTTCATAACCAAACGCGATTCAACAGCATACAGCCCACCTATATTTGCCTTCCATTTCCATTCAAAAGCGCATTCTAAAAACAGCCCGGCTCAGTAAGCCGTCATGTCATTCAAGACTTAAATTTCCGTTAACGAGAAAAATAATACCCCCTCCCCCCGTGTGCCGGCGATTCTTCGCCATGATCCGGCGTTCCCGAATTGGTCTTCGGATGTTGTCGCACGGACTTCCTATCCGTCGCGTATCATTCACTACGGATTCCGAACTCCAACCGATCCATGCTCAGCGCTGCCGTCCGGCGCACGGAGGAGCCAATGCGATTCAACCTGCGATCCATGGCGGTCGTTGCCGTCTGTCTTCTGTTCTCCCTGCCCAGCGCCCAGGCATGGAACTCCATCGGCCACATGACCGTAGCCTACGTTGCGTATCAGCAGCTCACGGCTCAACAGAAAACACGCGTCGCCGCCTTGCTTGCGCTCAATCCTTACTACAAGAAATGGCTCGGCTACATCCGTCCCGGCACATCGCCCGCGGATCAGCAGATGTACATCTTCATGATGGCTGCTACCTGGCCCGATGAAATCAAGGCCATGGGCAGCGGCTACCGCAACGACGGTGACATCCCGCCGCACTCCCCTGAAGCCACCGCCAACATCGGCTACACCGACATGGTCATGCACAAGTACTGGCACTTCGTGGACTATCCATTCTCCACCGACGGGTCCGCCCTGCCTGCCCTGCCCGCGCCCAACGCCGTCACCGAAGTCACAGCCCTGCGCGCCGCTCTCGCTTCCAACGAGCCAGATGCCCTGAAGTCCTACGATCTGGTCTGGCTTCTGCATATCACCGGCGATCTGCACCAGCCCATGCACTGCGCCACGCGCATCACCCAGACCCAGAAACGCGGCGACGGCGGCGGCAACTCCGTCAAGATCGTCGAAGATCCCAACGATCTCCACGGCTACTGGGACAATCTCCTCGGCGCAGGCGGCACGGCCAACTTTTCTACTGCTGTCAAGGCTGGGCAATCTCTGCCGGCAGCCGACGCCAAAGCTTCCGTTGATCTGAAAGAAGCGGACTGGGCCAGCGAAAGCTTCGCGCTGGCGAAGAGTAAAGTCTATGTCGATCCGCCGATCGGCGCAGGGCTAGGACCATTCAAGATTGCCTCCAGCCCAGGCTATCCCGCCGCTTCGCTCAAGATTGCCCAGCAGCGGGTGGCCCTTGCCGGCGCTCGACTCGCCAAAGTCCTCAACGCCGAGTTGAAGTAGTAGTCTTTACCGTTCGCCCCACTTGAGCTTGCTGCGCAGCGCGTCAAAGAACCCGTTGCCGCCCAGCCGCACCAGCTTCACCGTATGCTCCGAGCGATGGCAGCGAAGCTCATCGCCCAGGTTCAGGTCAACGGCCTGCTGCCCATCCACAGTAAGAATCGTTGGGTTGGGCAGCCCGCCGCGCGGACCCTCCATGCGCAGCGTCAGGTCGGAGCCGCCTGGCACCACGATCGGCCGCAATGTCAACAGGTGCGGACAGATAGGCGTGATCACCAGCGCATCCACGCCCGGCACCATGATTGGCCCATTCGCCGCCAGCGTATACGCAGTCGAGCCGGTCGGCGTGGAAACAATCACTCCATCCGCCCGGAACCGCGCCACCAGCATCGTATCCAGCTCTACTGCAAACTCCGCCATGCGGGCGATTGCGCTCTTCGACAGCACGATATCGTTCACCGCTTCAAAGCTCGCAATCAGCTTCCCATCCCGCCAGTGGTCGGCATGCAGCATCGTGCGCGCATCGATCGTGCAGCAGTTCTCGCACCAGCCTTCGAGCGTGGGATAGAGGCTTGCCAGCCGCACCTCAGTGAGAAAGCCCAGCGAACCAAGATTCACGCTCAGAATTGGCGTATCTGTCGGCGCAAAGATCCGCCCCACCGCCAGCAGCGTGCCGTCGCCTCCCAGCACGATCACCAGCACTGGATGCGCCGCCGGCAGGTCGGGCCGGTCGCGCACTTCGATCCCCGCAACCTCGCTCCCCGACGGACACTTCTCCGCTGCCGCCGGGCCGACCAGGTACGAAGCGCTCTCCCGGTCCAGGACCGGCTCGAACTGGTGCTCGCGCAGCCAGTCGATCAACTCAGGCAGAAGCCGGTTCAACTCCGGCTTCATCGGCTTGGAGACTATAGCGATTCGGGACATTCGGCTTCAGTGTACTCCAGCGGCTCCGCCGCTAATTTTCTGGTGCGTCAGCAATGCATGCAGCAGGAACTCCCGATTTCCTTCCATGCCCGTGATCGGTGAATCGATCACTTCTATCGATTGCCCACCCAGACCGGCAAGACATGCCGACACTCGTTCGATGGCCAGTTGGTGCGCCTCCGGATCGCGCACAATTCCCCCTTTGCCCACATGCCCGCGGCCTGCCTCAAATTGCGGCTTCACCAGCACCACCGCCTCTTCCAGTGACGTTGCCGCGGCCACCACCGCCGGCAACACCAGCGTGGCCGAGATAAAGGACACATCCATCACCAGCAGCGTCAGCTCTGCGTCAGCTCCCTTCGCCTTAAGAGAGCCTGCCTCCAGCAGCCGCGCATTGGTGCGTTCATATAGTTTGACCCGCGGGTCCATGCGCAGGCTCATCGCAATCTGCCCAAAGCCCGTATCCACACAGGAAACATGACTCGCTCCGTGCTGCAGCAGGCAATCGGTAAACCCGCCCGTCGATGTCCCGATGTCAAGGCACCCACGACCCGTAACATCAATCTTCCAGCGTTCCAACGCGGCCTCCAGCTTGAGGCCGCCGCGGCTCACGTAGCGCAGGTCTTCTCCCAGCAGCCGCACCGGCACATCTTCCGCAAACGCCGTGCCCGGCTTATCGACCTTTTGCTCGGCTACCAGAACCCGCCCGGCAAGTATCAGCGCGCGAGCCCGTTCCCGGCTGGGAACGATCCCTTTTTGCACCAGCAAGGTGTCGATTCGTATTCGCGGCGTGCTCGTCATCCTTTTGACTCTATTATGCTTCTAATTGGAGACGGTGTTGTCGATCCGAGCCCGGTAAGTGTACTGTTGTGGGTTGATCCCAGATTCAGATCTCTCGCTGCGTTGTGCTGCCCGCCATTCGCCACCCCGCAATCCAAAACCCGTTGTGCCGCGTATCTAAGACATAGCAACAACGGTAGAAGAAACGGAAACCATGCAAATGGAAGATGCCGAGTTGCTGGAGGCTGTCGCCAGGCAGGATCAATCTGCCATGGCTTCGCTCTTCGATAAATACTCGCGCCTGGTGTATTCCATCGCTCTGCGGGTATTGCGTGAACCAGATCTCGCGGAGGATGTCATGCAAGAGGTTTTGCTGCAGGTGTGGAGACAACCTGGAGGGTTTGTTTCCCAGCGCGGCAGCCTGGGGGCGTGGCTGGCCGTAGTGGCCCGCAACCGCTCGATCGACGTCATCCGCCGCCGCTCGCACCTCACCCCGCTCGAAGACATGATTTTGCCTGAACCCCGCAACCTGCAGCGCGCGGTCGAAGACAACCGCCTCATGGATCAGGTTCGCACCGCAGTCGAAACACTTCCCGGCGACCAGAAATCTCCCTTGCACATGGCGTATTTTGAGGGATTGACCCACACGGAAATCTCCGAGCGCACCGGCACCCCTCTTGGAACAGTCAAGACGCGCATTCGCACCGCCCTGGCCACGGTGAGAAAGGCGCTGCAAGCATGACCATGCGAGAAGCCTTCCACATTCCCGAAGAAGACCTCATTCAGTACGCCCTTGGCACCCTCAAGGAAGTACAGTTGAGCCAGTTCACGGCCCATATTTCCCTGTGCAACGATTGCCGCGCCGAGCTGGGCCGCATCCAGCTCGATCTGGCCGCTTTCGCTTCTGTCCAGCCGATCTCAGCGCTCCCCGCAGGAGCTCGCGAGCGTTTCCTGAATCGCCTTGCCACCGGCACAGCACCTGACTCAAAATTCGTCCAGATTCGCAACAAGAGCCGGCTTTATCTCTGGTCCAAGACCATCCAGCGACAGTTGGAGAGCCCGATGCTGCTCAAGGTTGCCGCCGGCGTGCTCGCCGCAGCCACGCTTTTCCTCGGCTACGACGATCTGTCGCATATTCATCAGATCCGCCAGATGGGCCCGGCCATCAGCCGCTACGAGCGCGATGCAGCCGAGTTTGAAGGCCTCAAAGACTTCCTCCGCGGAGCCAACACCCAGCAGGTCAACCTGCGCCAGACACCTGTTGCCGCCAAAGCTCCCGAGGGCCACGCCATCTACTCGGCAACCACCGGCAAGCTCGTCTTCACCGCGTCGAATATGGCTGCGCCGCCCTCCGGCAAGGCATACGAGCTGTGGGTGCTCCCGGTCGCCGGAGGCAAACCCATCCCTGCCGGAGTCTTCACGCCCGACCTCCAAGGCAATGCTGCTGTCGTATTCCCTGAGATTCCCGTCAATGTTCAGGCGGCCGGCTTCGGCGTCACGGTCGAAGACGCCGCCGGCGCGCAGACTCCAACCCCTCCGATCATCCTCAGCGGCCAGTAGCAGTCCCGGCGCTCAGCTCAACAGCAAAAGGCCAGTCCCAATGGGACTGGCCTTTTGCTGTTGGTATCTTCTTCGAGGCGCTACTTCGTTTTCCGCACCGCAGTCGACAGCGTTGCAGAGGTTAGCAGACTTGGGTCCTGAGCCTTGCAGTTGGCCAGTGTAACCGGCGCCGCGCCCGAAAACGCGCTCGGCGGCAGGTTGCATGGCTGTCCCGCACCCGGAAGCCTGCTTACCAGATTGGCGTTTGAGGTTGAAGTGCTCGGCGAAGTAATCCGCGCATCCACTGCATTGCCCTGCAGAAGCACGGTCGAATCGATAATGTCCTGATCGGTTCGGATTATGGTTACGTAGGGACTGTTCGGCGACACGGCGTATACCTTGCCGTATAGCGAATTCTGCGTCGAAACCACAGTCCGCGGATTCCCCGTAACCGGCAGCGTCGTCTCCACCGTGTGGCTCACCATGTTAATCACCGACACCGTGCCGTCGCTCTGGTTGGCCGTATAAGCCCGGCTGCCATCGGCCAGCACCGTCACCGACGCCGGATTCTTGCCTACCGGCACCGTGTACGTCGTGCCGAAGCCTCCGTTGACATTGCCTGCCGAGTCATAGGTGTTGCTGTCGTTGCCATAGACATCCAGCGCCACATCGATGATGCTCACCGTGTTGCCGTCGTAGTTGGAAACCACAATCTGCTGCGTCGCCGGGTTGAACTCCGCATAGACTGGCCCCGCGATCGCCGGCATCCCCGCGGTGCCATTCGGCGGTGCAGGACATGTGGGCGAAATCGCCGCCGTCGAGAGCGGCAGGCAGGCGTGGCAGGTGACCGTCTGGCCGTTCTGGTTCAGGAACGGCGTGCATTGGTCCAGCGTGTTGAACTGGCTGTTGATCACTGAGATCGTGTCATCGCCCCGGTTCAGGATGAAGATGCGCCGCGTATCCGGGCTGCCGATCGCATAGGTCGGGCAGACTCCCACCGGAATATGTGAAGAAATCGTGTAGGTCGCCGTCTCCACGCCATCGGCAAATCCCTTGGTTCCCACCGAATGGGGGGCGACCGTGCAGGCCACGCCGCCATCTACCGTGGCGCCGCCGGGAATTGCGAAAGGCGTCAGATAGGGAATGTTCTGAGCGACGACAAAGGCGCGCGACGCACCTGCTATATGCACCATGGTCACTGGAGACTGATCCACCGGCACATCCAGCTTGAAGGCATCCGGCGAGCCGGTCAGCACATCCAGCTCATTCAGGTTGGCATCCAGCGCATACAGGCCCAGCGAGCCGCCATAGAGAGCCACCACCGGATTCAACCCTGCCGGATCGGTCGGCGTGCCCACCGCTGGAATCTCATTCAGCGTGCTGTAGGCAATCTGCTTCTCCTGCAACTGCGTCGAGACCGGAATGTTCGAGACCGTTCCGTCCACGTTCACCGTCCAGGCCTCCGACCCTCCCGCATTCAGAGCGAAGGCCTGAGGTCCCGGCCCGATGGGAGCCGTCGCCATCACCGTGTCGCCTGCGTAATCGATCACTGTGCCGTAGCCCTGCACGGTCGGCGAAGAGGTCGGAGCCGAGATTACAAATGCATACGAGCCTGGCTGCGAAGCCGGCCCTGTGCCTACGATCGGAGTCACCGTGGGCCGCAGGTTGCTGCCGCATCCGGCCAGGCCGATCACAGCGCCTGCAACGCCCAGAATCAAACTACCGTGGATGAAAGTTTTTGAGGCTGAACGGCTCGAATGAAATGCACGCGCCGAGACGGATTGCTGGAAGAATTCGCTCATTCAGTAGTTGTCCTGCTTACTGGTCGATTGTAAATCACTAGGCTTGCGCAAACGGGTATCCTCGATTGGACGCGGACGGGCTCAGATGGTTGGTACTCTGAGTCCTGCTCAGGCATCCAGGCTGCAATCCAAAGAGTTTAGATACAGACCGTTCAATTGCAATACACACCGTTCCCCTGCGAGGTAGCCGCCAAGTGTCGCGAGAAGAGAATCCAGCCCTGGCATGGCAATCCAAAGCCATCCTGCTCCTCGTCGTCCCATGGACTGCGCTCAGCGTTCTCTTCCAAACCATTTTCTGGGCCCAGAACGCACCGGTAGTCGCCTGGACAACCCTCGGCATCAGTGCAGCCTTCGGCCTGATCGTCTGGCGTATGAAGGCCGGAACTCCCGCAGCGGCAGCCACCGGAGCAGCAATCACTGCCAGCCTGATGTACAACACAGCACGCTATCCCTACGCAACCAGCTGGCTTCACGGCGGACTGCTACCCCTGCTAGCTGTTTTCCTGCTGACCTACGCCGCCACCAAGATCGGCAAATCAAGAAAGGAAAAGCTCGGTACGGGCGAAAGTAAACGCGGCAGAAACGCGGCACAAGTTGCCGCAAATATAGGCGCCTCCGCGTTGTTTGCTTCAATGCCAATCTCAGCATTTTCACCTGAACGAATCTTGCTGCCATCCCTCCAGGCGATAGTCACATTTGCAGCTTTAACGGCACTCTCAGAGGCAGCTGCCGATACTGTCTCTTCTGAAATCGGACAGGTCTTCGGTGGCGAACCGAGACTGATCACCACAATGCGCCGAGTGCCAAAGGGCACAGACGGCGGAATAACCGTGACCGGAACCTTCGCGGGATCTATCGCAGCATTGATAGTGATGACTGTCGGATTCTGGGCCATGCGTGGAACAGACAAGTTTCTTGGCTATTGGGTCTCAATATGCCTGGGCACAGCTTGCGGAATCTTTGGCCTGCTCTTCGACAGCCTGCTTGGAGTCACTCTTGAACGCAAGGGATGGCTGAATAATGATGCTGTGAATTTCCTGTCTACGTTGAGTGCAGTAATTTTCCCGGCAGTTCTCGCCGGAGGAATCATGGCTGAGATTATGCGACGGCATCCTGCTTGGTAAAGGACGTACTATTCCCCTTCGCTATGCACCTGCTCCAGCAGCCGCGACCAGATCTTCTGATTCTTCCGGTAAGCCTTCTTCAAATCCTCAAGAATCCTGTCGAAGTCCGAATTCGTCCGCAGATTGTTCCATGCCGGATTTTTCGAGAACCACGGATAGTTCTCATTGCCCAGATAGATCGCCCGCCGCAGCCAGTGCAGCGCCTCGCTGGCATCGCCCTCAACCGCAAAATACGAGGCCAGCCGGTACGCCATCTCGCTGTCTGCCTCCGCCGCTGCCAGCGTTTCATCCTTCAGCAGCGAAGCCGCCTGCCCCCGGTTGCCGACCTGCACATAGCAAAGCGCCAGCGTCGGCACCGCAATGCGCATCGAGTCGTCGTCCTGGATCACCTCTTCCAGAATCGCAATCGCCGAGTGCAGATTGCCCATCCGCATCTGCTGATAGCCCGACGAAGTCCGCAGCAGCGGATGCTGCGGCTCCAGCGCCAACCCCTTGGCCAGCTCATCCTCCGCAACCTCAAGCTGATTGCGATACTGGTACACCCGCGCACGATGGTTATAGAGCAGCGCCGCATTCGCCGGATTCAGCTTGAGCGCGTGGCTGAACTGCGCCAGCGCCTCGTCATACATGCCATCGATGCGCAGCGTGATGCCTGCCACCATGTGCACATTCCAATCGTTGGC